>JAZRXL010000080.1:0-28916 GCA_045600225.1 Paludibacteraceae bacterium | reverse complement strand
TAATTAATAAATGAATTAAAAACAAAGGTGTATCTGTGCTTTCGGTAGTGCATGATTTAAGTATTGCAAAATTATATGGCACAAAGACAATACTTTTATCTGGTGGGGAAATTGTTTCTTGTGGTGACAGCAATAAAATTTTAACAAAAGAAAACAATACCTTTGCAACGTTTTTTAAGGGAAGTTTTGACAGATTACAGAGAGGGAATAAGTTATGCATTAAGTTTCTAATGTAAATCCAAAACAACAGATAAAAAAACAATACATTATTATTATATTAATTCTTAAAAATTTATCAAAATGAAGAAATTATTTTCAATGGTTGCAACACTTACAGTGTTGGTTTTAGGTTTGTCTTTGTCAAGCTGTACTAAGGAAGAGGATATCTACGGATGCTGGCAAGATCAAACTGCAGGTTGGGAAGATGAGTACATCGTAATCTCTGAAGACGGTAACTACTACGAGTGCAGCATCTGGTCTGGTTCTTGGACTATCAAGTCAAAGCAAACTTACACTTTCAAGAAGGGTGATATTAAGCTTAGCAATGGCGACAACTACGAAGTTGAACTTGATGGCGACTATATGACTTTGAGCCTTGATGTTAAGGGTGATTTGTTCGGTTTTGTAGAGGCACTTTCTTCTTCTACTTACAAGAAGTGTGAAATGCCTGCAGGATTGCAAGAGGCTATCAACGCTGCTAAATAATTTAGCATAGTCAATTTATATTATAGATTGGACATCCTTATGGGTGTCCAATTTTTTTTTATCGGATAAATATATATTAAATTAACAAACCTAAATATTTACATAAAAATATTGATTATATCAACACAATAAATTGATTTATTTAAAAATTTAGGTAGGGGGGGGTAAATATCCATTAAAGAAAAATTAGATAAATTTGCATCGTTTTTGAGAGAGTTTTTTGACAGGTTACAGATTAAGTGTGAAATAAAAAAACAAACAGATAAAACAATATTATTTTATTCAATTATTAATTCTAAAAATTTAATCAAAATGAAAAAAGTATTTTCTTTGATTGCAACACTTACAGTGTTGGTTTTGGGTATGTCTTTGTCAAGCTGTACTAAGGAAGCTGATCTTTACGGATGCTGGCAAAACACTTACGATGAGGATGAGTACATCTACATCAGTGAGAACGGTAACTTCTATGAGTGCGATTCATGGGGTGGTAGCTGGTCAGTAAGCAAGCAAGGTTACACTTTCAAGAAGAAAGACCTTACTCTAGCTAACGGTGATCAATACGAAGTTGATCTTGATGGTGACATCTTGACTTTGTCTCTTGACATTCCTTTCGATTTCGGAATCTTCGACGCTATGACAGATCTTAAGTATAAGAGATGCGAAGTTCCTGCAGGTATGCAAGAAGCAATGGACGCTAAATAATTTAGCTCAGTCCTATAATCACAAATAGGGGCGTATCGATGATACGTCCCTATTTTTTTGTTTGTTACCCAATTCGTTAAACAAAAAAAAGAGGTTGCATTTCTGCAACCTCTTGCGCTCCTTCATGGACTTGAACCATGGACCCCCTGATTAACAGTCAGATGCTCTAACCGACTGAGCTAAAGAAGCATCACTTTCTTTTCAAAAGCAGTGCAAAGATACACTTTAATTTCTATTCAACAAAATTCTTTACCACTTTTTTAGGCCAAACTTTTCATTTTAATTGTTTAAATTCGCAATGCGGTAGTTGTAGAATTTATGCAAACAACAACAAACAATATAAACATTTAAAATTCAACTATTTTTACTCTTTTATGGGAAATTTTGTCCACCTTCATGTCCATTCTCATTACTCCATTCTGGACGGCATGTCCAAGGTGCCTGATCTTATCGCAAAGGCAAAAAAGAATGGAATGTATGCTATGGCTCTTACCGACCATGGTAATATGTTTGGAATAAAAGAATTTACAGATGTTTCAAACAAGGAAAATGGCAAGGTCAAAGATAAAATCAAAGAACAACAGGCAATTTTAGACGCAGAGGATTCTACAGAAGAACAAAAGAGTGAGGCTCAACAAAAAATAGAGGAGTTGAACAAGCAATTCTTCAAACCAATCATCGGTATAGAGGCTTATTGTGCACGAAGAACCCTCTACGACCAGAACAAGGATGTGAAAGCTATCAACCCTGAAACAGGAAAAGAATTCATCGTCGATCGTAGCGGTTGGCACCTTATCATCCTCGCAAAAAACAAAAAAGGCTACCAAAGTTTATGTAAACTGGCATCTATAGCCTGGGTGGATGGAAACTACGGCCGTCCTCGTATTGATAAAAACATATTGGAGAAATACCACGAAGGACTCATCGTTTCGTCGGCTTGCCTTGGAGGTGAGATCGATCAGTTGCTTATGGGTGGAAAATACGAAGAGGCAAAGAAATCGGTAGAGTGGTTTAAAGGCATCTTTGGAGATGACTACTATCTCGAAATCATGCGTCACAAAACAGACAAACCAGGTGCCGACACAAAGGTATACGAACGACAGGAGTCTATCAATCCGGATATCATTCGATTGGCTAAAGAGACTGGAGTAAAACTAATTGCAACCAATGATGTGCACTTTGTAGAAGAGGAGCATGGTGAAGCGCACGACCGCCTTATCTGTTTAAGTACGGGAAAGAAACTTCACGAGGAACCCCGCATGCACTACACTAAACAAGAGTGGTTAAAGACCCCTGAAGAGATGGCAGAACTCTTCTCCGACATACCAGAGGCGCTTACAAACACATTGGAGATTGCAGATAAGGTAGAGACCTATTCCATCGAATCAGGTCCTATCATGCCTAAATTCGAGATTCCAGAATCATTCGGTACGGAAGAGGAATACCGACAACGCATATCCGAGAAAGAACTCTTCGATGAGTTTACGCAAGATGAAAAAGGCAATGTGGTTCTATCTCAAGAAGATGCAGAGAAAAAGATTAAAAAACTTGGAGGATACGAAAAACTATACCGTATCAAGTTGGAAGCCGACTACCTTGCCGAATTGGCTTGGCGTGGTGCCCACGAACGCTACGGAGAAACACTGACAGATGAGCAGAACGAACGTATCATATTCGAGTTGCACATCATGAAAACCATGGGATTCCCTGGTTACTTCCTTATTGTGATGGATTATATCCGCGCCGCCCGAGAGGAATTGGGCGTATGGGTAGGACCCGGTCGTGGATCCGCTGCAGGATCGGTAGTTGCCTACTGTTTGAAAATCACGGATGTAGACCCATTGAAATACGATTTGCTGTTTGAGCGTTTCTTGAATCCAGACCGTATCTCCTTGCCCGATATCGATGTGGACTTCGATGATGATGGTCGAGGAAAGGTGCTCGATTGGGTGACAGAAAAGTATGGTAAAGAGAAAGTGGCCCACATTATCACTTATGGTACCATGGCTACCAAATCATCCATTGCCGACGTAGGTCGCGTGCAGGATGTGCCATTATCAACTGTAAATACAATAAAAGGCTTCATTCCAGATAAGTTTAGCGATAGCATAAAGGACGAGAAAGGAAAGACCCCGAAAGTGAATCTTCGAAACTGTCTTAAATATGTTGACGAGTTGAAGAATGCATACGAGGGAGTAGACGAGAATGTTTCCTCCATGATCCGCTATGCAACAGAATTGGAAGATACGATACGCCAGATCGGTATCCATGCCTGTGGTGTAATCATCGGAGCTGACGATCTTACCAATTTCGCACCCGTTTCCACTGTTGAAGATAAAGAATCCAAGAGCGATGTGATGGTGACGCAATACGACGGCCATGTGATCGAATCCGTAGGACTAATCAAGATGGACTTCCTTGGACTTAAAACATTAAGTATCATGAAGGAAGCTGTAAAGAACATAAAACAGTCCCACGGCATCGACTTGGATATCAATAAGATTCCTATCGACGACGAGTTAACCTACAAACTATACAGTGAAGGTGCCACTATTGGTACGTTCCAGTTCGAGTCGCCGGGAATGCAGAAACACCTTCGAGAACTTCACCCGTCCGTTTTCGAGGATCTTATTGCCATGAACGCGTTGTATCGTCCAGGTCCAATGGACTACATTCCAACCTTCATCGACCGTAAGACAGGTAAACAAGAGATCCAGTACGATATTCCTGTAATGGAGAAGTACTTGAAAGATACCTATGGTGTAACCGTATACCAAGAGCAGGTGATGCTTTTGAGTCGTCTGTTGGCCAACTTCACCCGTGGTGAGTCTGATACCCTTCGTAAGGCAATGGGTAAGAAGCAGATCGAAACCATGAACAAACTGCATGGCAAGTTCATCGACGGAGGAAAGAAAAATGGTTACGACGAGACAGCCTTGGAGAAGATATGGGCAGACTGGGTAAAGTTTGCATCCTATGCGTTCAACAAATCACATGCCACATGCTACTCATGGGTTGCCTATCAGACAGCCTATCTGAAGGCCCACTATCCAGCCGATTATATGGCGGCCAACATGACTCGAAGTAGAGATAACATCACCGATATCACTAAGTTTATGGATGAATGCAAACGAATGGGTATCAATGTATTGATTCCTGATGTTAACGAAAGTGACATCAACTTCACATCCAACAAGGATGGAAACATCCGCTTTGGATTGGCTGGTATCAAAGGTGTCGGAGAGGGAGCTGTAGATGGAATCCTAAAAGAGAGAAACAAGAACGGAAAGTTCTCATCCATCTTCGATTTCGTTGAGCGTGTGAACCTAACCTCTTGTGGTAAGAAAACAATGGAGACATTGGCAATGGCAGGTGCTTTCGATTGCTTCCCAGAGGTAAAGAGGGAGAACTTCCTAGTACCGGGATTTGTAGATTCTCTTCATGCTTACGGAAACAAGGTGCAAGAAGAATCAGGAAAAGTGCAGTTGCAGTTGAGCCTGTTTGGAGACAACGAAGAGGCAACAGCCATAGCAAAGCCAAAGATTCCCAAAACAGAATCAATGCCTCGCATTGAGATGTTGAATAGGGAACGAGAATTGGTGGGAATCTTCCTGTCGGCACACCCATTGGATGATTTCTATGTGGTTTTAAAACACGTCTGCAATGTGGAGATGGCAGATTTGTCTACAGACTGGTCGGGACCACAATTTGTGAATCCGGAGAAGGAGAGAATGATGGCCGATGCAGATGTATGCTTTGGAGGTATGGTGATGGGAGTGAAGAATCTGAAAACAAAAAATGGGGCAGACTTCAAGATTGTAGCCATCCAAGACTATTCAGGAATCCACGAATTCTCTTTCTTCAGCGACGATTTGGCAAGTTTTGGAAACTATTTGCAAGAGGGATATACATTACTATTCAATGGTAAGTATGGAAAGAGGAAGACCTATGATAAAGACAGGAGAATCATCTTCAATAAGGTGCAATGGATGACCGATGCAGTTCAAACCGCAGTAAAAAATTTGGTCATATATGCGGATGAAGATAAATTTACTACTACCTTTGTAGAGGATATAACAACAGCGATAGAGGAGAACATCGCCGAGGGACAAAATGGAGCCACCTTGTTCTTCTGCATCAGAGAAGAGATGTCGGGCACACCAATGATGCTTCGGTCGCGCAATACGAGCGTAAATGTAACACGAGAGCTGTTGACAACATTAGAAGGAATAGGTATTGAGTATGAAGTCAACAAACCTATAGATTAAATAAAACGAATATTAATTAAAATTAGAATAAACTATGGCATTAGAGATTACAGATGCGAATTTCGAAGAGATCGCAGCAACAGACAAGTTGATCATGATTGATTTTTGGGCACAATGGTGTGGCCCTTGCCGTTCTTTGGCTCCAGTAGTAGAAGATTTGGCAAAAGAGTATGAAGGAAAAGCAATCATTGCAAAGGTAGATGTTGATGACAATCCAGATATCGTGGAGAAGTTCTCCATCCGCAACATTCCAACCATCTTGTTTATTAGAAACGGAGAGATCGTTGATAAAGCGGTAGGTGGAGTACCTAAGAACGAAATCGTTGAGAAGTTGCAAGCCAACCTATAAGCAAGGTTTGAGATAAAGGATAGGCCAGATTCCAATGGGAGTCTGGCCTATTTTATGGTAACTATATACTATTCACAATATTTACCAAATTTCTAAAAACAACCGAATAGTGGCAGTAAACATCAAGCGTCTGTTAAGACGCTACGCCCGTAACCCCGTACATGGAACGAAGAGACATGTGCTGGGTAGGGACACTGAGAGTGGGGCAATCGTCTGTAAGACGATAGCAAACCGCCAAAATCATATCGAATTTGACGGTTACACTCACTAAATTTATACCGATTTTTTCGGTTACAACCGCTAAAATCATACCGAATTTAGCGGTTTTGTGAATAAACAATATCAATTATCGAACAAACGACCAGAAATTCTCAGGTGTAATCACCTCGAAAGTGGCATTGGGGTAGTTATTGATAAACGCAGAAGGTACCTTTGCTTTTCGTTTAGAATTAAATTTAAACTCGTAGGCATGCAATTGTCCATCATACTCTTCAATCAAATCGACCTCGCTCTGATCCGTTGTACGCCAAAAATAGAGTTGTGCGTAGCTGCCGTAGTAGGCGTTCCTTTTGATTCGCTCACTAATGATGAAGTTTTCCCATAGAGCCCCAGCGTCTGTTCGCAGATCAATTGGAGAGAAATTAGCTATGATTGCATTTCGTATTCCATTATCATAGAAATAGACCTTTTTACCTTTCTTAATCTCATTACGCTTGTTATTACTGTAAGAATCGATACGGAAAACGATAAAACATTTCTCCAACAGATCAATATAGTTCTCGACTGTCTCCTTGTCTATTCCAATAAGATTACTTAGCTCATTATAAGATACTTCGCTGCCCACTTGCAATGCCAATGCCTTAGCCAACTTTTGGAGCATAGCAGGCTTTTTGATTCCCTTATAAGACAACAAGTCCTTATAAAGGTAATTGTTCGTTAGTGTTAGTAATATTTCTTTAGACTCGGCAGGATAGGAGACGACCTCCGGATAGTAACCATAAATCAGTCGATGATGGAGCATACGGAACTCCTCTTTCTCCGAAGTGTGAGAAGCCAACTCGCTTGAAGAAAGCGGGTATAGATGATAATCAATCGTTCTTCCAGTTGCAGGTTCGTTGATATCATTAGCCAGATCAAAAGAAATGGATCCTGTCACGATTATTTTGGTTGCAAGTTTCAGGTCACCCAACTTCTTCAATATCAGTCCGACATTATGGATTCTTTGTGCCTCATCGATAAACACGTAATCATAATTCTCAAACATACTTTTTAGTTCGGTAGAGCTTTTATCCTCAACAATTAGCAGATCATCCATATCATCACAATTCAGCGAGACGACTCGGCTGTCAGTAGGGAGCAGTTGTTTTATCATAGTCGTTTTCCCAACTTGTCTAGCCCCTAACAAGACGATTACCTTATTTCTCTCACTCTTAGACGTAATAGTCTCTTGCAAAGCACGTTGTATCATATCTATCCTAATTTTCTTTATTCCACAAAAATAGTAATGAATTAACAAACCGCCAAATTTATACCGATTTTTTCGGTTACAACCGCCAAAAATATACTGAATTTAGCGGTTACGCTCACTAAATTTATACCGATTTCTTCGGTTATAACCGCCAAAATTATACCGAATTTGGCGGTTTGGGAATAAACTCGTCTATTCTGCTGGATGTTATGATCCGAAAATCACGAGAATTACATACTATTTGACCAGACAAAGTAAGGTCACGTTATTCACTAAATTTCTAAAAACAACCGAATAGTGGCAGTTAACACCAAGCGTCTGTTAAGACGCTACGCTCGCAACCCAGTACATGGAACGAAGAGACAATTCCTTCCTCTCACACCGAGCAATCTCATGTGGGTACTTGCGGAGCAGGAATTGTTGCGGATAGAATTCAAGCATATTTTCTATCATTTTATTATCTCCCAGTGTCCTCCCTTGTCACTTCCAACACGTTTAACGATATGACACATAGCTTTTATGTCACGTCTAATGGTACTCATTGAGACCTTAGTTTTCTTGGTCATTTGTTCAAGCGAAATTGAAGGATTATTCTTTATCAAATTGAGTATATTTAACTGGCGTTCAGTCAAATCAGTATACTTCTTTTCTTGTTCATTTTCTTGTTCATTTTCTTGTTCATTCACCTTTGGAACAAACATAGTCAGTTGTACCTCCTGAACATCCAGTTTATTCTCCAACAATGGTGCATTCCATCCGGCCTTTTGCCAAGCGCTGAGGATTTTCGGGAATCCAGATCCAATGTTTTCGCCATAGCCCACCATGCGAAGCATATTCTGCATACGAGGATTACGAGCCTTGGAATTTCCTCCTTCTATTATTTTGGCGATAGGTAACTTCAATGTTCCTGGATTACGCAAGACAAGGCAATCATCATGCTTCTCTATGCGAAGAATACCACCAGACACGAATATATCAGAGTGAATGATTGCATTCGTGAACGCTTCTCGAACAGCCTTATGCTGCGATGTATCATCCTGTCTTTGTATGCCCTCCATTTTGAAAGGTCGAGGAAGGTCAAAAGTCAATTTTGGCATGACAATACGGAAGAACTGATACAAATTGTTCTCCCATCGCCCATCGTAGGAAAGACGATCGCTATAACGTTCCTCGCCCACGAGATGAGTCATGTCCAAGTAGTCCATGCGGAAGTTCGCGAATCGCTCACTAACGGAGAGTCCTTTGCCGAACATCAACAAACCTGCAACAGTCAAGCCTTCTATACCTGTGTTTCTATCAACAGTATATCCTGCCAAATTTTTTAGGAACGTCTTGTCATCTACATCATTCCAGATGTGGTCAGCATTGAGCGTCCGGAACTGCACACGATATCCATGAAGCGTATTCAAATCCACGTCATCCATAGTGTACCCTTCCAGCAAGGCACCATCATTACCGTCCTCGTTTGCATCTCGTATCATTGCCTTGATCTCTGATTCTGTGCAATGGTAATCGCCTTCGTGGTTACGCTTATACGTCCCTTTATACACATTCTCATTGAGGAATACAGGTTTCACACGCCAATCTGCCTGAGGCACGTTAATGCGGATGATTTCTTTGTCATCAACTTGTATCACGTCCACATCTGAATCCATCAGGATATTAGCATTCACCTTATTACTATTGATGGTATCCCAGAGTTCCTTTTTCATCTTCCGTGAGTCCTCAACACCCGTAATGGCAAATCTCCTTGCCGGATCAATCTCCTTCAGATCTTCCTTTACACCAAGCAGTATCGTCCCTCCAATAGTATTTGCGAACGCAGAATACGACTCCCAAATAGACTTGGGAATCGATTTCTGGGCATCCTTGCATTCTAATGTGATGCGTTCTCCTCGAAGAAGCAACTGTTTTATATCATCTTTGATCATATCATTATATCGAGTTCTTTAGATTCTTAATTTTTTCCACTCACACCGAATATTCATTTGTGGATACTCGCGGAGCAGATATTGTTGAAGTTCGAGTTGAGTCATGAGTTCAAGAAGTTTTTTGTAGAGATAGCAGGAATACCCACAATCTTACATTTGACTTGCAATCCATTATCCGATGTAAGCATAATGGGATTCTCATCCTTATATTTTAATGCTACAGATAATATCATATTGTCTGGAGAACGATAGTCGAAATCCTTAGGCAAAAGACGTGTATTAGCCACTTCAAATTGTATATTCCGCTCTTCCGTCTCCTTATTGATGTTTTTTAATGCCTTCTGCACAGAATTCTTTCCTCTACCATCTAAAGTTATCTTTAGTTTGTCTAGTTCATCTATGACTTTTGCGGAAAGAACAATAGTAGCATCTCTGTTAATTTTGCTAATAATCTGAGGACAATCAACAAAAGTGTTAGTGTCAATGATATACGTTGATGGTGAAGTGTTCCTTACTATAGATTCTTTTTTCTTTTTAGTATCAAATTTGCTTAAATCTATTTTACCAATAATCTTCAATTTTATTTTTGGAACCTCTGTTGTTATGTATGTTGAATCATTGATTGTATTCTGGGATTCGTCAACATCATCATTAACCACATCTATCTCCTCAGACTTTTTATATACAGGAAGTTACTGTGGTAATGAGAACCCTTCAAAACATACAAATTCCTTTGGACCTAAATTTGAAGATTCAGATGCAACTATTTTCTTGCCACCAAGAACATTTACATATGGAGATTTAATAGGTATATAGAAAGATTCTGTTTCTATTTTCTTCATAAATCTACATACGTCAATATCAATCATATCAAGATGGTTTACAATATCAGTATCAGCCACAATAATAGTATGCCTTCGAGCTCGACTGGTTGCTACATTAAACAATCGTCTGTCTAATAGCCTATAGTATGATGTATTAGGCACAACATATATGGCCACATCGGTTGTAAGACCTTGTATACGCGACACGGTGTCAATCAGCAAATTATTATGACTGCCGATTGTCTGGTAGATTGCACGCTGGAGTGTCTTTGTCGTTTCTACATAAAAGGTCAAGACTGAGATATGCAATTTTTCTTTACGTCCTAACAAAGCAGACACGAGTAGAGTTGTCAAAAGTAGTGCTGCAGCTGGTTTCTTGTCACCCAGTGGTAGGTCTGTCTTTAATAAGGTCGGTCCACCTTGTGGGTGAAAGAATCTTGCAACATGATCAACTAAATCCTCATAACGGAAAGGAGTCTTTGCTTCAGATCGAGAGGACAGAGTCTCGTTATAGAATAATCCAGTGAAGGTCGTTGCTCTGGGAGTAAGACGATAGGTATCTGATAGTCTATAAGATGGTATTGTTGTAAGATTATTTAAAGAACTTAAACCATTTGCATAAAAATGATAATTTCTTCGAACTATTCTATCTTCGTTGATAGCAATGACAGGAGCCAGTTGATTTGTATCACCAACAAAAAGACACTTCTTGCCAAGTAATTTTGTTACAGCGCACATTCCAAGCAAAGCTTGACTAGCCTCATCCATAATAACATAGTCAAATGGTGGGGTACTAGAAACAGCCTTGGCTTCTCCACTAGTAACGTAGAACGTTGAAAGCATAATCTGTCCAGGCTCAGCACTTAGAGTCTTAACGCAATCCAATTCAGGTAATTCTTTAGCTTCATCCACTGATACTTTTGTCTTGTGGATTTTTCCGTTGTCAAGAAGGCTCTTTAGTTCATCTTTGCTTGCTACCTCCATCAAAGCTCTATTTGTCAATGCCGTGACCAGCACAGATGCCCCTCTTTCGCAAAGTTTCTTGCAAATAGTGGCGATTTGATAAGTTTTTCCAGTTCCAGGAGGGCCTTGCAGAATAACTTCATCGGTTAAATTCAATTGAGTTATAATGAAGTCGGATATATTTGTACTACTATTAAGTGAGGTTGGTATCATTTCCTCAAGTTCAATATTACCTTCAATCAGTTTCTCAATCCGCTCTTGAGTGTTATTCTTAATGACATATTGGAGATTACTAATGTATTGAGTAGGCGGAACATTGGGACCAAGGATAAGAAACGCCCCAGGATGCCCATCTACATGTTCTGCAAACTCTAAATCTACTCCACGGAAACCGACCAAACAATGTTTTGGATCATCTTTTAGTGATGCTTGCCAAATACAGACCAATTCCGTGGCAAATCCTTTTGATTTTAATAAATCTCCATAAGTAATCTGTCCCCACTCTTTAAATTGGTGAAGATGATTAGGAGTTGTGAAGCAATATAGATATTCACCTTTTCTAGGCAATCCTCTATTGGTGCTGAATTTTAGAATCATCTCTCCGTTTTCTATTTTAATAAATTGGGAGATGAATAATTCTTCACGTGCATTCAGCAAGTAAGAAGCAGATGTATCAAGTTTCTGCTTGAATTGGTCTGTTTGTGCCTTTAATTCCTCCTCGAGGAAAAGGTAATGTTCTTTTCTTGAATATATCATAATCAATCAATAGGAGATACGGACAAATCGCTGTTGTTTGCATTATTAGCATCAAATAGATATTCTTCCAAGCGTTCAGCTCTATGTTGGTCTGGATTGAGTGTTGCCACATCAAGATGTACATTATTGAAATAACGCATCACTTCCATTATCTTATTGATTCGGTCATCCATCATAAGATTAACAGTGTCAAATGTAAGTGAGAGTTTGTCTTGGTAAGTAAACAACTCATAAGCCTTGATTGGAGTAACAACACTATTTCCCAAATGCAACCATAACATAGAATTAGGCATAAATAATTGTTTCCACTCATCTGGATTGAGGTATAGTTTATGATCCCAATTTTTACAACTCTTCACCACAAGTGGATATGCAATACCATCTTTTGTGACGCCTTTAATTACAGACCAATGAGAATAATTAACATTACTTACATCAAAGCCTTCTTTTTTAAGTTTGTCCAAAACAAGATCTTTAGCCTCTTTACTTTCGGCTATTTGCTTTGTTTTGTCAATACCTCCCGCAATTTCTCCTCCCACAGAGGCATTAGGACCACTACAAGCTGGTATAGGGAGTATTTCTGACTTAATATCCGACACATCGTACTCCTTATCCTCAAGGTATTCTATAATACCAGAGAATTCAGGTTCTGTCATAATGACAAACAGTTCACGTTCCTTACCTCTTATACCAAGGTATGAACACAAAGGGTGAAGTAACGGTTCAATCTTAGCAGGACGTAGTTCTCCTGTAAAATAGAATTTACCTTCTTGGGCAAAGGTTATCTTTGAGATTATGTCTCCAGAATCATCGTAGGCAAGATCGATTTTTTTACATTGATAGAACTTCGTGTTCTCTATCTTCTCTTGAAGAATTTCTATGCATTCTTGATATGATTTTCTCTTATTGCAATCACAAGATAGAACAGCCAATGCAGGGAGAGTCGATAGTAAACGAGTCGGGATATCGTTATTAGGTACCTTACCTTCAAATGAAGGTGATACATTATCTTCAGTGATAATCCTTACACCCATTAATGATAATAATTTCAATACGTATTCCTTATTACTTGGTTTGCCTATATATGCTTGTCCCTGACTTCTAAACCCATCTAAAGTTATAAAACTTAACTCAGATGGAGCTACAAACTTGTCGTCTTTTGATAAAATAAGAGCATTTTGAGACCATGTTTTTATTGTATTTTGAATTGTGCTTGAATTCAATCCCAATTCAATGATTCTTTCATAAATCTGGCATATTCTAGTTTTATTTTCTTCTAGATTTAATAAATCTTGTGAAACAGAATCAAGAATCTCTAACAAATCTGTGAGTTTCAAATCCTTCTTCATCATAAGAGTTTCTTCCCAAGACTCATCAATACAACAATCAACATTAATTATAGGGAGATACTTACCTGCCAAAGTATAATTGATTTCTGAATTATAATAAAGATGCTGAGCTAATTGCATAGTACCATTAGAAGCCGGGAATTTTAGATTTTCCTTAATCATTAAATCTATGAAATGCTCTTTTTCGCTATAGTCTTTAAATGTTAATTGACGATCCCAAGCCCCAGAACTTCCAACTATTACATCGTTTTTCTCTATTTTGGGAGTTTTTAATATTGCTGACCATATTATTTTGCAAAGATTGTAATCTGTAGAGTCTAAGTTTAATAATGGTGGAAAATACACGTTGAAATAATTAAAATTAAAATAATAATCATTTTCACCGTAATATGATGTCCAATATTTTTTTTGTGCTTTTCCAATAACAGTAGTTAAACAATTAATAGACTGACATTCGGTTTTGTTAAATTTGCGCCTTTTTAATTCTAATGAATAGGATACACCTAGTTTGCCGAAAAAAACCTTGTACATATCCCTTTCATTCTTGCTCTCTATATAATCATCACTAACAAAAATATCTTCATCATATACAGGCTCTAAATCTATATCTGGTCTATACTTACTTCCTAAGTATGCTTCAGTAGGGTCAATTAAATTGCCTTTTTTTGTGAGGAGTAGAATATTATTGAGATAACCAGATTCTATTTCATCAAAAAAGTTTTGTTGCTGATAGACTCGGAATAAAAATCTTCCAACCTCTATGGCATTATCCTTTGTGATATATCCTGAACGACAAATTACTTGTTCAATTACACTTAAATCTGAAGCTTCTTTAATACCTAGACTATTGAGCCACGAAGAAACTTGAGCCTCACTTCCACCAAGTTTTTTAAAGAGAGTTTCATTAAGCAATATAGCATCATCAGAAAACTCATTCTGAAAATCAGAAGGGAACTGAAGAGCTGAAGGACAAGTTAGTACCTCATTTGAATCAAGTAGAAATTTTGTAGAAGACAATATTTCAAGAAGAGAATCCTGTTCAGCTCTGTTTGATATGTAGTACTCGTGAAGAAATTTTACTAATTTCGTATCTTCTTCTATCGTAATATTGCTGAAGGCATTGTTGTCTTCAAATAAATCTTTAAGGTTATTCTTGTCAAATACAGTTACACCGTAAGATTTTAACACTGTAACACCTTTATTAATAATTAAACTATTAATATTGAATAAGGTTCCATGAATTCTATTTAAATGGTCTAATAGAATTGTTGAGTCTAACTGTGCAGATAATCCAAGACTATCAATTAAAGCATCATTTGCCCGAAGCAAATCATTACAATTAGCAGATGGGATAAAAGCTACTTTCTTAATAGCATCTTTCATAGCGTCCTCATACATCTTTAGAAGGTCATTCCCTGAACCATAGGATTTTTTCGGTAGAACTTCATAATAGTTATTATGTTTCTTGGAAAATGATGCAATCCACTTAAGATATTCTTCTGGAATCTTAGAAATAAGCACTTTATTCCATTCTGCATCTACATCAAGATGTTGTCGGCCTTCGTCTGTAATAAAGTTTGCATTAACAAGGAATGGAAAGCCTTCACCAAAACTATAAGATGTCGGCAAATAAGTATAAAGCACAGCATCATCAGCTTTCTTAAGTTTTCCATCTTTCACAGCAATAGCAAAAGAAAGATCAAACGATGTGGCATTTTTTAGTTTGTCAGGAGTGCTTTTATGTTTCTCAATTCTTCTTTTTTGTTCTTCTGTGAGGTTCAATGGTACCTCTGGATTTTGGTAAACCAT
The DNA here is from genome assembly GCA_045600225.1 of Paludibacteraceae bacterium. Taxonomy (GTDB): domain Bacteria; phylum Bacteroidota; class Bacteroidia; order Bacteroidales; family Paludibacteraceae; genus UBA1181. The sequence goes on along the minus strand of JAZRXL010000080.1, from coordinate 13,792 downwards.
CCATCGACTATCTTCATTACCATTTATATACAAAACTACTTCGCCATTCAAATAAAGTTTTTCTATGGTGCACCAAGTATTTCCATGATAAACAAAAGACATCTTTATGTTGTTGTCTTTCAGAAAAATTAAAAAGCGGCAAGATTGCATAAGTCCTTGTATGCTATTAGCTAATTTTTGTTCGTCTTCAGAATCGATGGCAATATAGGTTGCAACATTTGCGTTTTTCTCATCAAGATAAAATGGTACTTTCGACTCGATAGGAATAACTTGCCATGGCATTGTGTACTCTGATAAATCTGTAGGCTTTGGACCAGATGAAGGATTCCAGTTCTCATACCAATATGACCGCCAATAGTCTTTGTCGAATCTGAAACATTGATTTCCTGTATGGACATATACTTTTGATGAAATGCCGAAAACCGACTTAAATCCAATTCCTTTATATCCGATTTTCTTGGCATTCCTAACTTTTTCGCCTTTGCGTCCAACAAAGCAAATTCCTTCAATGTCCTCATTTGTAAAGGCATCACCATTGTGCATGAAAACAAGGTATCCATCTTGTATACAAATGGAAACATTCAAGCAATCTGTTGCACTATGCGCATCAACAGCATTCTGAAGAAGTTCAAAAATAAATCGTTCCCCTTCTGTGTAAATACCTGAAGACAATTTTTCCAAACTATTTTCCTGCATAGTAGCTTGGTCTGGGTCGCTATAATTGCTCCGTTTCTTATATAATTCTTGAATAAATGACATAATATAGGAATTGTTGAAATTTGATTCAAAACTAAATTAAGATACCTAAAAAGTACACTTAAATATTGATTATATGTTTAATAAGTGGATAAAATTCATGATTCTAAGAGTATTAAAACAATGAAATGAACAGTTATTCTATAAATCTCACTGACAATCTTTGGCAATTTATAGAAAAGTTTTTGGATGTGCAAGTGAGAAAGCGAAAGTACCATCCAAAAGAATGAACGAATGTGTTTTTATAGAACTATTCATCAAGCTATACATCTAGTTACGCATCATATTGGGGTTGACTAATAGCGCATCAAAGTCGAAATACTCAGGAAGTTCAAAACCATGAAACTGCTCCGACTTCATAAAGAAATCGAGCGCCTTGCTAGCTGAAAGTGAAAGTATTGTGTTCATGTTGTTACGTTTACCTAACATTGTTGTTTCAAAAATCGGTATAAAGATATAATATAACAAAAGACTATACAAAAAGGATAAGCATTTTATCCTGATAAACTTTTCAACAAGTCACTTAATCCTCTTTTGGATTACTTACAAAACACATATTTTTGTAAAAAAAACACAATTTTAAAATTTACAATTATGAGTTTTATGATTCAGTACCAATGTCCCAAATGTGGATATAAGACAAGAGAGAATAAATATGGTAGTGTTCTGATTGACCCTTTGGATATGCCAGATCTGTATATCTGCACATGCAACCATTGCCACGATCTGTTCCATAGAAAATCGAAGGATGGCGTTGTCATCAACAAATGTACAGAATGCGGCAGTGAAGACATTACAATTCAAAAAAAAATCTCTCCTATGCCTTGCCCAAGATGCGACGAAAAGGAGATGAAATTAGAATGTGTAGGAACTTGTTTTTAATCTATATCCAATGGCAACAAATATAAAAGATATCATACAAACCTTTTCTGAAAAGGAGCTTTCCCTAATCCAAAAGGGTGAAATGGATGCTAATTACCACACTGGTGTTCGTAATATTGATAAAACCATTAAGGGATTTTCCAAAGGTGACCTGGTCGTAATTGCAGGAGACCCTGATGTTTGCTCATTGCTACGTACAATAACCCTTAACATCTTTAATGAAAACAATAAGGTTGTCTATTGTTCCATGCATGAAAAACTCCAAAAAATATTCTTTCTAATCTCTAAAATAGTATACAGCAGATATAGAGACAAAGAGTATATGGAAAAGTTAGAGAAAGGAAATCTGTTTCTAGATGGAGGGAAAATGTATTCACTAGATGATTTCTGCGAAATGGTTAGTAAACTACATAAGGAAGAGGGAGTAGAAGTAGTTTCTCTGGATGGAATCACAGACTTCGAGCCACCTCATACGTGGACTTACAACACAGAAGATTGGTCTGCTCATGTATGCCATACTCTAAAAAGATTGGCTCTAGAATTGAACATATTATTGTTGGTAAGATGTCCCTTAAGCAAGCCAAATTATGAGTCTTATTACCCAGAACCTAGACTGTGCGATCTGGGTTTTACTTTTAAAGACGCTACACTCTCTATTGTTGCGGATTATGTATTAGCTCTTTACCGTCCTGAAGAACACGGAATTACAGAGGATGCCATAACCGGGGAGAGTCTGTCGAATATAGCGTATATCTATGTGCTAAAAAACAACACCCATCCAACTAATCAACCATGCAAAATTGAATTGTTTTACAAGGATGGTATATTTTTCTAAAATTCCCCAAATATTTCTTACCTTTGTCCTATATTTGTCTAACATTAAACCGAGAATGATCATGAAAAGAATATTGATTTCTATGTTGATGGCTGTAATGGCATTGACTGGTTGTCACAAAGAGTATATTACTGAAGAGGTGTATAATTACGATGGTTCTCAAGTATTTACAAGAGAATATACCGTGCAACCTAAAGATTGGAGAGTAGGAGATTACCCTGATGGTCGTCCTTACCTTTATGCATCTTTCGAAAATCCGGATATCACTCCTAAGGTGATGGACTACGGTGCTGTAATGGCTTATGTATGGAATACCTACGATCAAAAGACTGGTGCAGGCAGTTGGAATCCATTGCCATTTGTTTATCCTTACCTTTACCAAGGTGAGGATGGAGAGACTTATGCTGTGGGCGAGAACATCCGCTTCGAATTCGAAGACAATACTGTGACATTCGTTATCGAAGACTTGGATAGCTACACCCCTGAAGAGACGATCAATCCTATCATCTTTAAAGTGGTTTGCATCTCTAACATGAAATAATTCAACAATGCTTCATACCTAAGGCTGGATTCTTCGTAACCCAGCCTTTTTAATTTCACTATATGACACTTACAAACTCTATCATACTCGTATTGTTATTGCTAAACGTGGTTACCTTCTTCGTTTATGGAATCGACAAACGAAAGGCAAAGAAAGAGCAGTGGAGAATACCAGAAAGCACGTTGCTATTATTGGCAGCGGTAGGGGGGTCTATTGGTGCTTGGGTAGGGATGAAAGTGTGGCATCATAAGACTCTTCACAAGAAGTTCAAGTATGGTGTCCCTTGCATTCTAATCCTTCAAATCATACTTTGTTTTTATCTCTTTTTCAAATGACAAACCCATCTATAATCATTCGTCCCGCTATCATTGACGACGCTCCAAACATCGCTTGGGCTGTATTGATCGCTGTTGGAGTGGAAAACATCACCCAAGAGATGGTTTTGAATGTGTCTCACTTGCTATGCGAGCGCGAAGACACATTGTATAGTTGGAGAAACACATTCGTCGCAGAGATTAACGGAGCATACGCAGGTTCTCTAACTTCCTATAAAGGAATAGATTACAAATATTTAAGAAGCGTTTCATTCCCAATTATGAGAGATAAGTTGGGTTGTGACTTTATGGATATGGAAAATGAGACAGAAGAGGGTGAATATTACCTCGATTCATTAGCCGTATGGCCTAAATTTAGGGGGAAAGGCATCGCATCCTTACTAATTCAGAATGCAATACAACAGGCTAAAAATTGGGGAATACCTCGCGTCACTCTTGTGGTAGATCCAGATCATACAGGTGTGAAAAGACTCTACGAAAAAGAAGGATTTAGCCCCCTAAAAATGATGCAACTTTTTGGACAAGCCTACCAAAAGATGTACATGGATTTGTGATAAAAATGCACTCACTTTTTACATTTCAAGTCGCCAAAAGAGTAATCTAATTTGTACCTTTGCCAATATAATCATTTAAGAATAATAAGCATATGAATAAGAAATTAGGAACCATCATCGGTTTAGGTTTAAGCGCAATGTTTCTTCAAAGTTGTCAAACAACAGAAACAAAGGCTCCCAACCAAACAGACAATAGTGTAGAGATAAACTGGATACAAGACAAGCCGGGCAATCACGTTATGGGCAATGATGTGTTTCCTAACGTTCCTGACTCATTGAGAAGCGCATTGAACATCGTAGAGGGTATTCCTTCATCAATCAGCGCTTTTTTGATGAAAGCAGAGGGTAAAGCCATCTTGTTCGATAGCGGGTTAGGAATGGAGGAGTCTTTGCTTACCGAAGGCTTAAAGAACCTAGGTTATGCACCTGAAGATATTGAATTGATTTATCTAACACACCTTCATTTCGACCATATTGGAGGTCTGTTGAAGAATGGAGCTGTTGCATTTCCCAATGCAACCGTATACCTAAACAAGGTAGAATACGATGCCTGGATGGCAATGGATACTGCACAGAACAAGATGCAACGCATTGTGTTGGATGCATATAAAGAGATGCTTCAATTGTTTCAGGCAGGCGACACACTTCCTGCGCATGTAGTTTCAATGGCTGCATACGGACATACACCAGGACACACTGTGTATCAAAAAGACAGTATCCTTGTGATTGGTGATGTGATGCATGGCGCACAACTTCAATTAGCACACCCAGAGTACTCTCCAGTCTACGACATGGATCCCGAAATGGCAACCCAAACACGTATGCGAATTCTCGATTTAGTAAAGAAAGAGGGCTTGGTTATGGCCGGTATGCATTTGCCTAACCCTGGAATTATTGAATAATACAAGATAGAGACAAATGAAAAAGATTTTATTCGTCAACAGTTTGATATTGATGCTATTTATGGCCATATCATGCAACAAAAACAGTGTAGAAAATAACCAAACAAGTGAAAATATGAAGAAAGTAGAACTTGAAGTTCTCGGTAAAGAGGATGTATTCAGCCTAATTGGCAAGGAATGGATGCTTGTAACAGCAGGCGACAGCAGTAAATTTAACACGATGACAGCCTCTTGGGGAGGTATGGGATGGTTGTGGAACAAACCCGTTGCATTCATCTTCATTCGTCCTGAAAGATATACATATCAATTTATTGAGAACACAGACCACCTAACTCTTTCATTCTATACAGAAGAGTATCGTAAGGCATTGCAAATCTGTGGTTCAAAGTCGGGTAGAGACACTGATAAGGTAAAAGAGGCAGGTCTGACACCAGTAACAACTGAGAATGGACAACCTACATTCGCAGAGGCTCGTATGACATTGGAATGTAAAAAACTATTCAGATCTGAGATGTCGGAGGCTCAATTTATCGATAAGGATCTTCTAAAATGGTATGGAGATCAACCTGGAGGCTCATTCCACACGATCTATGCAGTTGAAATAGAGAATATCTACACAAAATAATCGTATGTACAAGAATCTCTTCATAGATTTCGACGATACCTTGTACGATACCAGAGGAAATGCCGTACTCTCCCTAAAAGAGGTGTTTGAACACTTTCATTTGGGAGAGTATTTTCCCGATCCTGACGAATTTTACCGTTCATATTGGAAAACGAATGTAGAACTATGGGATCAGTATGCGAAAGGGGAGATTGAACGAGACTATTTGATTATAGAGCGCTTTCGTCGTCCTTTAGCAGAAGGTAAAGACAAGGAGGGAAGGGAGTTCAATCCCACAAAGGAGTATTGCCTTCAAGTGAGCGATATCTTCCTTGATTTCTGCGCTGGCAAGTCTGGTGTAGTGGAAGGCGCCCACGAATTGATGCAGTATCTAAAGGGGAAAGGCTACAACCTGTTTATGTGTAGCAATGGCTTTCACGAGGTTCAATACCGAAAGTTGAAGTCGTGTGGACTATTTGACGCTTTCGACAAGATCATCCTATCGGAAGATGCGGGAGCCAACAAACCTAGTCAAATCTACTTTGATTATGCATTTCGCGTCACTGGAGCGCAACCGTCAGAGACCCTGATGATTGGAGATAATTTCTCTACCGATATATTAGGAGCCAAAGCAGCCGGTATCGACACGATGTTCTTCAACCGACACCCAGAGAGTTTCAAAGCGACAGAACCTGTAAATTATGAGATACATACGCTACAAGAGGCTATGAGGTGGTTATAACCGCTTTGCCAAGATAAACTACGACTCTATCCGGAACGCTTCTTTTGCCAAATTGGAAAGAAATTCGCTTCTTTACTACTTTGCTAAATTTCTCAATCGCTGCAATAAAGTAGGATGAGAATAGTGGAAGAATACGTATGTAGGATGTGGATTTAGGTTCGAAAGGGAAGAGACCGACAATTTCTTCAATGCCTCACCCAACTGACTGCCTAAACCATTTTGCTTAGCAAAATTGTCTGCCTGATACTCGTTGCGACGAGATAATACATTTACACTAATGCCCAATAGGAACGAAATAGGAGCGTATAAAATGCCAAATACAATCACTCCGAAGTGGAAAGATGGGTGAGTGCTACCCAATGCCTCAGCAATATACATGTTTCCCTGCTCAGGAGCTCCTAATGCCAACGATAGCAAGTAGAACATCACTCCTATATTCAACAATGAGATAAACAACATCGCACGAGTGTGCTTATGCTTGTAGTGACCAATCTCATGAGCAAGCACTGCTACAATCTCTTCTGTCGACAAAGTATCCATCAATGTATCATACAACACAATGCGCTTCTTTGCACCCAAACCTGTAAAATAAGCATTCGCCTTAGTTGTTCTCTTAGATCCGTCTATCACATACAAGTTCTCTAACTGATAACCCACCTTAGCGCAGAATTTCTCAATTTCCGTGCGTAATTCGCCTTCCTCCAAAGGGGTCTGCTTATTAAACAAAGGAACAATCAGGTTGGAGTAGAACATCAACATGAAAATATTGATAAATGCCATCACACCCCATGCAATGATCCAAAATGACTGTCCTACAGACTCGTAGAACAACATAAGAAGAGAGAGCAGACCTCCACCCAATACAATGCTTAACAATAGATTCTTAACAAAATCCATGGCAAAAAGTCCTGGCTTCATCTTGTTGAATCCAAACTTCTCTTCTATAACAAAGGTTTTATAAACACCAAACGGCAAGGAGATCAGCTCATTAGCAATAAATAGAAGGCCAAAAAAGAGTAGGGAGATCAGCATTGAATTCTCCGTCATACCTCGCGCTATATTGTCAACAAATGCAAATCCGAAAAGGAAGAACATCAACATCATAACCACGAAAGAGAAAACATCAGACACAAACCCAAACTTTTGGTTCGTTTTGAAATACTCCTGTTGCTTCTTATACTTATCTGCATCATAGATATCTTTTACCTCTTCGGGCAACTCACAACTAACCTGCTTATCGTTTAGGTAGTCCAATACCAAACTGAAAGCAAAATCAGCAACAAGAATTACTATAATAATCCAAAATAATGTCGTGTACATACTAATACGATTTATTCAACATACAATACCAAACCCTTCAAATATTCACCCTCTGGATGATAGATATTAATAGGGTGGTCGGCTGGTTGTGTTAACTGATGAAGGATGCGTACATTGCGTCCCGCCATTGCAGCAGCACTAAATACCGCCAATCTGAACTGCTCTTTGTTCACTGCTTGCGAACAAGAGAAGGTAAACAAGATACCACCAGGCTTAATTTTCTCGAAAGCCTTGGCATTCAGCTTCTTATATCCTTGCAATGCATTTCTCAAAACATCCCTATGCTTTGCGAATGCAGGCGGATCCAATATAATCAAGTCATATTCGTCTTGTTTTATGTTCTCCAAGTACTTAAATGCATCTGTTGCAAAGGCTTCGTGACGGTTATCACCAGGGAAGTTTAGGTCTACATTCTGATTGGTAAGTTCGATAGCCTTAGCCGAGCTATCCACCGAGTGAACCAACTTGGCACCACCTCTCATTGCATAGAAAGAGAAGCCTCCTGTATAGCAGAACATGTTCAATACCGATCGCCCCTTTGCATAATGCTCCAACAAAGAGCGATTTTCCCTTTGATCCACAAAGAAACCTGTTTTTTGTCCTCTCAACCAATCTACATGGAAAAGAAGGCCATTCTCCTTAGCGATACACTCATTGTCGCACTCGCCAATGATATAACCATCCTGAGCATCGATATTCGCCTTGAATGGAAGGGTAGCCTCTGATTTATAGAAAACATTCTTCACTGCACCACCCATAACCTCAACAATAGCCTTAGCTAAGTCTTCTCGAATATAGTGCATACCCACAGAGTGAGCCTGCAACACGGCTGTATCCCCGTAGATATCTATAATCAATCCTGGTAATGAGTCACCCTCACCGTGAACTAAACGATAAGTGTTGTTATTCTCATTATTGGCCAATCCCAATGCAATACGCATCTGATAGGCTACTGAGATTCTTTCTTTCCAGAAATTGTAGGTAGGAGATTGCCTCTCAAAAGAAAAGACACGAACAGCAATAGAACCTATTTGATAATGTCCAATAGCACAAAACTCGTTATTGCTGTTGTATACCTCAACACAATCACCCTCTTTCGGTGATCCTAATATTTTCTGAATAGCTCCAGAAAAAACCCAAGGATGGAAACGCAATAAAGATTCCTCCTTTTTAGGTTTTAATATAATCTTTACGAAATTCATTTTTATCTCTTCTTTTCTTTATATGTCAAGACTGGCACCAAAAATGCCGCCGATACATTCAATAACTGCGAATTGGAACGCTGGAATACATCTGCCTTACTATTGCTGTAAAGATCTGAGAATCCATAGGTAAACCTACCCCCTACAATAGTATGGAAACGACCTGTTTTTATATCAAAACCAATTCCTCCAGCAATACCATAATCCAACTTCTTACGATCATCGCCCCATCGTGGATCATCCGAACGAAAGGCATTCATACGATTATCATTTTCAGGTATGCTCAATTTTAAATCGCCATAATGGATTTGGAAAGCAAACTGAGGTCCTAATTCTATAAAAAATCGAACTCTTCTATCTCCGAAATAGATATGGGCAAGGGCAGGAACCTCGATATAGCTCATATTCCTCGTAAGTCTCACATCTTGCAGATTATATCCGTGAACCATAGATATACCGCCATCTTCGTGGAATAGCTCAGACCAACCTGTACGCATAAAGTTCACCTCAACTTGAACACCAAAATGTTTTTGTGAAATAAATCGAGATACTACACCAAAGCGATATCCTTTATGAAAGCCCTGGTTTCCCAATTCACTCATTCTTGATACATCATTGTGAAGGAAACTCACGCGAGACAGTTCAAGTCCCCCAGAAACGCCCACAGAAAGTTCTCTCTCAAAATTTCTGCGCAATTGTTGTGAATAGAAAGGCAAAGAGAGAAGAAGAGTCAACGACAAGATCAGAAATCTACGCAAATTCATTTTTTCTTTCTCTTTTGTTGTTCCTCAATAGACTTTACAACCTCGCTGCAGATAGGGCACATCTGCATTGTCAGTCCATCGTATGCGGTCAAACCTGTTCTTTCATTATGGTTGGTTAGATAGATACCATTTGTGTAGAATCCGCTCTTTTCACCTAAACGCACAAAGTTGAATTTGCTTTGCAACAAGTTTGGAGCGATAGGCTCGTTTGAGAACTCAAAATCATGACCATGAGTTGAAACTGCAGTAAAGAAGTACATCACCAAATCATATCCCAACATACCATATTGAGGTTGCGAGTTAAACGGTTCCGAATTGTAGAAATGACGGAACTTTGTCAAATAACGACGAACCTGAGGATCTGTAAAATCAACATGATAAGGAGTTGAGAAATAAGTATTTAGCACATACATATCCTTACTAATGCTTTGATAGTTCTGCCACTCTGTAAATCCAAACAAGGTAATCGCTTTCTTATCCGTCTGCATTGTATTGATCATTGGAAGTGCTTGGCTCAATGCCACCTGGTTAGTAGTCAATGGTACTACAATGTTTTCCTTGTCTGCCACCAAAGCAGCTCGAATAGTTGCTGCATTATCGAAAATTACAGTCTTGAAAGCAACCCCTTTTTGAGTCAACATAGCCGATAGAGTATCAGCAAACTGTTGCTTGTCATCATACGCAGCATTCTTGAATCTCCACAATACGATGTTCTTTCCTTTGAATTGCTTGATAAACAAATCAGCCATCATATAGTTGAGTTTGTCTTGCGGAGGATTGATTTGGAAAATATTAGGGTTACCCATCGTTTCTTCCGACTTAGACGAGAATGGGATGATTAGCTTTATATTATGCTCCAAAGCAAAATCTGACATAGGTTTGAATTGAGCACCATAAGCAGGACCAAACATCAAATCCATCTTGGCAAGTTCTGGTTTCTCTAAGATCTTACGGATTTCTTGCTCACTCTTACCTGAATCGAATGTGTGTAGATTGACTGATATTCCAGTATTTCTCAAACTATCAACAGCCAACAAGAATCCTTGATAAAACTCCAAAAACTTCTTGGTGTTGCCATCAATCTTTTTTTCCATCACCTTAGCCAATTGGAATGGAAGGGCAATGGCTACATTGATCTCTTTCTTAGGAGTTGTAGAACGCGTGAATAGTTTTTCTACATCAGATACAGAATCCAACAAAGAAGGAGCAACACTGTCTGCTACCAAAGTATTAGAAGTTTCTGTATTTGAGTGAGATGGAGGAATAACCAAAATAGCACCCTCTTTCAATCCGTCGTTCACATTAGGATTTAACTTTATGATTTCCTCGTGAGTAACACCATATAGCTTTGAAATAGAGTATAATGTCTCCTTTTTCTTCACCTGATGAGTGATAAACTTCGTGTTCTTTCCCTCATTGGTCTTCACAGAAGTGTTAGAATGAACAGGAGGAATGATCAACTTCTTTCCAATCTTAACCCCCTCCTTTACGTCAGGGTTTAATCTTATGATCTCGTCTGTTGAGATTCCATACTGACGACTGATGCTATAAAGAGTCTCTCCCTTTACCACCTCATGAACAGTAAAGGATGGCTTGTTTTCTTTTTGGATCTTAGGAAGCGTGTCACTGACAGTCAATGTCTGAACCGTAATCTTCTTCTTCTCAGGAATCTTGATTTCAGTACCCGATTTCAAACCAGTCTGTTTCAAAGTAGGGTTCATATCGTAGATATCCTCAATTTGGACATCATATTTCTTTGAAATGGAATAGAGAGTCTCCTTTCTATCTACCTTGTGAACATAATAGGGTTGTTCTTTGTAAGGAATCAAAATGACGCTATCGTATGTCAACCCCTTTTCTGTACCAGGATTAACTGCCTTTATTTCCTCTTCTGATACTCCAAACTTCTTACAAATGGAGTAGAATCCCTCACTTTTTTGAACAGGATACTCATAAAAGATCTTTCCTCCAACCTCTTTCTTTGGATAGTTCAAATCATTACCGGCCCAAGCTTGAGAAAGAAGTGCTGAAAAAAATAAAATACTACACCAGAATTTCCTCATTTTATCTATTTCGTGTATTAATTACCTCTAAAAAAACAACTTTTGCTCAATAAAACGCACAAAAGCCACGCAAATTTACAAAAACTCAACCTTTTCTCCTAACTATTACCTATTTAATTTTCTCTTATATCAACGATTTGATAGGGTATTTTTCATAATGGAATCATAAAATTGTATTTGTCGCGTTTTCTTACTAAATTTGCATAGATTAAATTAATAGTGAAATGTTTAAACGTACACTCATCATAAGTTTATACATCGTTTGGTCTGCACTTTGTATGGCTCAAACATTCTCTTTTTCTAACCCTAAAAACGGGTTCGCTTACACACCAAAAGGGGATTGCCTTTTACTAACAGACAGCACGGATGCCTCCATCGTTTTTACATCTAAATCAGCATCGATTTACGATTGTAAATGCTACAAAATAGAGTTCAAAACAGAGGGAGAAGAACTAATTATCGATACATTTGTAATTTCCAATAAAGATTATACAGTTGCAACTGATAGTCAAAGTGTTACATTAAAAATTAAAGATGCGAATATAGGCTATCTATTTGAATACGGTGGTGATTCGTGCGATATTGACAGACCTTGTCACGCATTTACATGGGTAACACCGTTTACACCTATCGATTCTGTCTTTTGGGACAAAGATACAGTGATTTGTTCCAACCCAGTTCTCTATTTTTCTCCATTGATGTCGTACAAAAATGAGTTCGGAGGAGAACGAAAAATCAACCGAACACTATCCGTTAGTTTCCAATCTTTTTTGGCTGATGGAAATGGAGGAACAACCATAGGGGAAGTCACTAAAGAGTACTCGGGAATCGCTGATGTCATGTTAGATGATATACCTTATGTTAATACAGTTTTCAACATTAAGGATTTGACATTGGGAACTTCCACCCAAGAGATAACAACGGATACTTTCTACACACAAGCTGTAGTTGCCTATCCTTATATGATCACCTCTGCAAAACAAAAACACGAAGGAGATGAGGGAAAAGATACAATGAGCGTTTTCTATTCCAACCCCAAGGAGGCGCTTAACAATGCAAGCAATTTCAGAAATTCAGGTGCTCTAACCCTAAACTTCTTCTGCAATTCAAACGAAATGGCTAACCATTATGAATGGGCAATAGTGAGAGGCGTTGAAGCAAACCAGAGTGATTTCAGAAACGCATTCGTGCTGTTTGAGAAGGATATCAATGCGTATGTGTTGAGCGATCCTGATATCTATTGCATAGAGTTAACCGTAAGCAATATCAAAAACGACAGTATTTGCAAACATAAGTCTTACAACTGCTTAAAAATAGCAGAATCTATGCTACAAATACCTAATGCGTTTACGCCAAACGACGACGGTATAAATGACGAATTCAAGGTTGCTTACCGTTCTATCGAGACCTTCTATATAAGTATATACGACTCCTGGGGACGCCGAGTATACGAATCGGAAGACATTACCCAAGGATGGGATGGAAAAATAAACGACAGATTAGGCTCAATAGGCACTTATTACTACGTTGTTAAGGCTAAGGGTATAGATGGTGTCGAATATAAGGAGAAAGGCTCTGTAAACCTTATTAGAAGCAAAAAATAACATTAATAAAATATAAACATTAAAAGGTAGGTTCGTAGCCTACCTTTTTTTCATCCTGAAGACACTCCTAATGGGGATTAAACGAAGGATAAAAACGTAAGAAAAAACAATACCAATTTATATGAATGACACCTGCCTATGTAAGCAACGTCTGACAGACGTTACACGGGCAACCCTGTACATACTCTGACACGAAGTGAAGAGGATATGCAGGGTGGATACGTGAAGTCACTGTGCGTCTAAAAGACGCTACCTCGGATGCATGTGTATAGTACCGTCTTACAGACGAGTGTCCCTCTCACAGTGCCCCTACCTAGCACATGTATTCCATATACAGGGTTACGGGGTGTAGCGTCTTAACGATGTTAACTGCCACTATTCAATTGCTTTTAGAAATTTGTTGAATATCGTGACTTTTTAGGGGATAAAAGTATATAGTCACCCTAATAATAATCAATAAAAGTAGTGTAATATAATCAAATCTTAAAATACCTTCAAATCCTTGGCTTATTTGAAATTTTTTTAGGAGTAGAACGCAAATATTAAAAATCATAAAAAGAGAGGATCTTAGAGAAAGTTTTTTTAATCTTACAAATTATACTAGAAAACGATACAAGTGTAAAATATTACATTTATAAATCTAAAATTACTTAAATATACATTTGTAATCATTAAAATAATTTACAAT
>JAZRXL010000079.1:0-103579 GCA_045600225.1 Paludibacteraceae bacterium | reverse complement strand
GGGTGTGGATATGATTCACGGGAGCGAAACTGAAGTCATCCTTCCGTTTGTCCGAAAAATAAATATCCTTACCATTAGAAGTATAGTAAAATGGTAAAGGGTTAGAAAAAGTCCGATATGTATTGGGAACTGATTTAGTATAGTTTTCAGCCTGCTCCCGCACCACTTCCGAGGAGACATCCACCTCCTCACGCTTTGCTTCCAGCACGCCCACGGCCTTTCCCCTGATAAAAAGGAAATAGTCAGCTTCCAAACCATGTTTGAGCAAACCTTCACGGACAGCCACAGCATTAACATCTGGATTGTAGAAATTACGATCCACCACCTGCCAACCAGATGCTTCAAACATCTTGTCTATCTTTACCCTCGCCTTCTCTTCTGGTGTCATGAAGTTGTCTCTTATCAAATTCACATTTTCTTCAAAGATAAGCAAAAACTTTCTAATTAAATAAATCAAGGCTGATAAAACAATATTCTAAACAAAAACAGTTCATTTACCGACAAAAAAAATTCCCAATCTACCATTCAGTAAATTAGGAATTAAGCAGTGACCCCGACAGGATTCTAACCTGTAACCTTTTGATCCGTAGTCAAATGCTCTATACAGTTGAGCTACGGGGCCGTTCCCATTTGTTTTTCTCTAATGCGTTGCAAAATTACTACTATTTTCCGAACCCACAAATTTTCAAAGCATATTTTTTTCTATTTTTTCATCCTATATTTTTATTATTTTATAAATCAACGAATTATATTTTCAAATATCATTTAGCTATAGAAAAAAGCAATACACGAAAAAGAAGGGAAAAGAACTATATTTCAGTTGAAATCAGTTATCTTTGCAAAAGATATAACCTTATAATGCATCGTAACATTATGACTAATCGAGATTTTGAAATTCTTTACAAGAAGATTGGATACGAAGTAGCCAACAAAGAGATGAACAGTGCCCTACTTCACCTGAAGGAGATGATAATAGAATCGGGGAATCTCTATCTCGAAGACCAACGAAGCGACATAGAAAAGACCTACCTCAATATGCTCAACTATGCCGTGAGCAATATCCACGACCCGGAACAAGATTCCATCTATAATAAGATACAGAAAAAAGCATTGGATTTAGCCGATGTGACAAGAGATCTCTATTTTACAAAGACCTCCAACAACATTATCTACCAATACAAGAGAACTTCCTCCCTACCTCAAAGCAATTTGAATGAAGAGACTTACTCTTCAGATGATTTGGCGAAAGTGTTCTACAAACTTTGGCTGACCGAGAAATACGACTCGGAACTGACTGCAAAAATCCGCACCCTTTTCGCGAAAAGCGAGATTTCTGCAAACGACAAAAGCACGTTCGTATCTGCTATCATGCTAGGACTTATCCGCTCGTTCGACGAAGACAAATTCCATTTGCTCTTAGACTTTCTGTCCGACCCCAACAAAGCAATCGGGCAACGAGCTCTTATCGCACTCATCTTCTGTTCCAACATACACTCTGCTCGCATTCCACTCTACAAACAATTGCAAAGCAGAATAGGACTAACCTTTCAAGACGAAGAGATTGCAGAGAGCCTGCAAAGCGCCATCATTCAACTTTTAATCAGCAAGGAGACCGACAAAATCACCAAGAAAATGAAAGAGGCCATTCCAGACATCATGAAAGACACCTCTTTGAGAGACCTCAAAAGAGAGAAAGTCAAGCTGGAGGATTTGCTCAACGAAGAGAGCGAGATGTCTGGCATCAACCCTAAATGGCAATCCCTTTTGGAAAACGCAGGCGTATCGGACAAAATGATGGAGTTGTCTCAACTACAAATGGAGGGTGGAGACATCTTCATGAGCACCTTTGCTCCGCTAAAGAACTACGCTTTCTTCAACAACATAGAGAACTGGTTCCTACCCTTCTATCACGCAGAGATTGCACAAAAATATGCGACAGACGCAGAAGCAACCTCACAACTTGCTTCGATGCTGGACGGAAGTGTATTCCTTTGCAACTCCGACAAATACTCGATGCTGTTTTCGGTCAACGAGATGCCATCTCACTATCTCGATATGATCAAAGGAACATTCAAAATGGAGAAAGAGCAGTTGGAAGAGGCAAAGAGAGACGAAAGAATTACCGACGCGCACTTCGAGGAGAAAGCATTTGCCAGAATGTACATCCAAGACCTCTTCCGTTTCTACAACCTATTCTCATACAAAAACGATTTCAGCAATCCATTCCTGTCGATCAAGGATCTGCACCAGAATCTATTGATCAGAGGTAATTCGAAATCGGAGTCAATCGAGAAAACAATCATCGACTTCTATATTAAGAAGGAGTATTATCCGCAAGCCATACAACTGCTAAAAGTTTTAGAGGCAGCCAAACCTGCTGATTTGGACATTGTACAAAAGCTGGCTTACTGCTATCAACAAACCAAAGATTACAAAAAGGCAATCGCCTACTACAATATGGCAGAAACTATCAAGCCAGAAACCAGCTGGAACTTGCAGCGACTTGCCTACTGTCAAAAGCAAGCAGGCGACTACCAAGGAAGTTTGGGGAACTACCAAAGATGTGCCTCATTGGAACCAGACAATCTAAACATCCAAGCCAACATAGGATATTGCCTTATCAATTTGAAACAATACCAAGAAGCATTAAAGATCTTCTTCAAAATTGACTATCTTGAGCCAGAGAACAAGAAAGCAGCCAAAGCAATCGGTTGGTGCTCTTTTGAAACAGGAAAGTTGGAGCAAGCAGAGAAATACTACAAAAAGACAGCGGAAACAGGGAGAGACTCGATCGATTGGATGAACATCGGACATATTCTTTTATGCCAGAACAAGAAAGAGGAATCGATCTATTTCTACAAGCAAGCTTATCTCAAAATGGACTCAGACAAAAAGAAGTTCTGTCAACTCTTTTTAGAAGACAAAGATAGTCTTGTGAAAAACGGACTGGAGGAATCGAACCATTCTTTCCTTCGAGACTACCTACTATATAAAATAGAAGAACAAGGCTGAAAAAGTGACTTTGTTACATCCATAACATTCACTTTGATTAGGTTTTCAAGCCTACAACTTACCAAATGACACATTTTAGCCATATTTCCAAAACAAAATGAAAGCGATCAACTTTCTTTTAGTTATTTTTCATAAACATCACTTTCATATTGTCAAAAAAAATCCAAAAATTTTAGTCGAATTTATTTGGCAGAGTGAAATAGATTTTTCAAATTTGCGTAACAAAAATTAAACATTTTTTAAGACTTAAAAAAAGAATCAAAATGATGTCAAGCCAAGTTATATGCAAGCGATTGAAGAGCGTCAAAGTCCTTCTAATCGTGGGCATTATAGGATTGACCGAAATATAAACAATAAGTAACTGTATCTCTGCGAGATGCAGTTTTTTTATGCCAAAAAAAATTAAACAATATAAATTAATAACAAATGAGTTCAGGTGAGATTTTTATCGTTGCATTAGTCACTGCCATGATTATGGTAGTTGCAGCGGTGTTGATTGGTAAGCTATTAGCGCCATCATCCACTAATGCACAAAAAGGAGAACCGTACGAGTGTGGTATCCCTACAAAAGGAACCTCATGGATGCAGTTCAAAGTCGGCTACTACCTATTCGCCATCCTGTTCTTGATGTTCGATGTGGAAACAGTTCTTTTGTTTCCATGGGCAACAATCACGAAGTCATTAGGATCGGTAGGATTGATTAGTGTGCTGTTCTTCCTATTCATTCTCGTTCTTGGATTAGCTTATGCATGGAAGAAAGGAGCGTTGGAATGGAAGTAAAAAATTTGAAAGTCAAGAGCATGAAGTCGGAAGACTTCAAGGACACAGAGTATTTGGAACAGTATGTTGAAGAACTTCGTTCCAACGGTGTTGGTATCGAAATAGGTGTTTTGGACGACTTCATAAACTGGAGCCGTTCTCATTCTGTTTGGCCATTAACATTCGCTACTGCTTGTTGCGGTATCGAATTCATGTGTGTCGGTGCTGCAAGAACCGACTTTGCTCGTTTTGGTTGGGAGGTAACACGAAACTCTCCACGCCAAGCTGATGTTATCTTCGTAGCAGGAACAATCGTTCACAAGATGGCTCCTGTATTGAAACGATTATATGATCAGATGGCAGAGCCAAAATATGTTATTGCAGTCGGAGGTTGCGCAATCAGTGGTGGTCCGTTCAAGAACTCTTACCACGTCGTACAAGGTGTTGACAAAATCATCCCTGTTGATGTGTACGTTCCTGGATGTCCTCCAAGACCAGATGCAATGCTTTATGGCATGATGCAATTGGAAAGAAAGATCAAAGTGGAGAAATTCTTCAAACTCCCTTGCAGAAAGAAAGAGGAAGAAGTTTCTCAAGATAATAACCCATCAGAAACCAAGTAGGAAATGAAAAAGATAAAAGATATTATTTCTGCTGCTGCTCCAGGTCTAACCATAGAAGAGCAACAATACCCTACGGTCTGTGTTTCGCCTGAACAATTAAAGCAAGTTGCTCAGAAATTGAAATCGGAGGGTTTTGACGTCTTGTTGAATCTCACTGGTATGGATTACAAAGAGAACTTCGGTGTAATCTATCAGTTGACCTCCTCTTCCGACAAAACTGCCACAATGGTTTTGAAGGTACAAACTCCAGACCGCGAAAAGATTGAAATTCCAACAGTCTGTGATATTTGGGAATCGGCTAATCTTTACGAACGTGAGGCTTACGATTTCTACGGTATCCGTTTCATCGGACACCCAGACTTGCGCCGCATCTTCTTGCGTGCAGATTGGAAAGGTTTCCCATTCCGTAAAGACTACGATCCAAATCCAGAGTTGAATCCAGTTCCATTCGTCAACCAAACTGTAGACGATATGGAGGATATGCCTACCCTATCATTCGACAAGGATGGCAAATTGGTTACTAAGCACAATCAACTATTCGACAAGGGTGAATATGTAGTTAACATCGGTCCTCAGCACCCTGCAACTCACGGAGTACTTCACCTTCGTGTTTCTTTGGATGGTGAGATTGTAAAGAAAGTGGATCCTAACTTCGGATATATTCACCGTGGTATTGAGAAGATGTGTGAATCTAAGACATATCCTCAAATACTACAATTAACAGAGCGTCTTGATTACCTTTCGGGAACAATGAACCGTCACGCCTTCTGCCTTTGTGTAGAGAAGGGATTAGGCTTGGAAGTTCCAAAGAGAGCGCAAGCAGTTCGTGTCATCTTTGATGAGTTGACTCGTATCGCTTCCCACTTGTTAGGTTGGGGATGTATGTGTATGGATATGGGATCTATCACCGCCTTTATATATGGTATGCGTGATCGTGAAAAGATCATGGATATCTTTGAAGAGACAGGTGGTGGACGTTTAATGGTTGGTTACAATGTAATCGGAGGTTTAGCAGACGACATCAGTCCTAAGTTCGTATCTCAAGTTAAGGAATTCATTCCATACATGAGAAAGATGTTGAAAGAATACCATGTTCTATTCACACACAACCCTATAGCAAAGGGTCGTATGGAGAACATCGGATTCCTAACCAAAGAGAAGGCTGCCGCATTGGGTGTCACAGGACCTACAGGTAGAGCATCAGGATGGTCTTGTGATGTTCGTAAGATCGAGCCATACGCAGGTTATGACCAATTGAATTTCGAGGAGGTTCTTCGCAGCGAAGGAGGCACATACGACAGATATCTTATCCGTTTGGATGAAATCGAGCAATCACTTCGCATCATCGAGCAATTGATCGACAATTTGCCTGATGACGGATTTAAAGCAAAGACACCTGCTATCATCAAGTTGCCTGCAGGAGAATATTACCAACGTGTTGAGAACGCAAGAGGTGATTTCGGAGTATACATCAACAGTACAGGTGATAAGAACCCTTACCGTGTGAAGTTCCGTTCTCCATGTATGACATTGATTTCTGCATTGGATCCATTGTGTCAAAATGAGAAGATCGCCGATTTGATCATGATCGGAGCATCTTTGGACTATGTAATTCCGTGTGCGGACAGATAATTCTTTAAAAAGTAAATTCAAAGGAAATTCAATATGTTAGAATTAGGAAATTTAGTAACACTTATACACGAAGGACTCACATCTGCGCTTCCTAGCTGGGCTGCGTTGACTATTGAGTATATCCTAATCGGAGTGTTACTGTTAGCACTTTATTGCGTGTTAGCATTGATTCTCATCTTTTTGGAACGTAAGATCTGTGCACGTTTCCAATGTCGTCTCGGTCCTAACCGAGTTGGACCTTGGGGTTCGTTACAGTTGATTGCGGATATGGTGAAGATCTTATTGAAAGAGATTGTAAAGATTAGCCGAGCAGATAAGTTGTTATACTATGTTGCAATCTTTATGGCTATTATCGGTTCATTCTGTACTTTCGGTGCCCTACAATTCGGTAAAGACCTTGCATGTATTGATTTTAATGTAGGCATCTTCTACATTTTAGCAATCTCATCATTGGGTGTTGTAGGAATTCTATTGGCAGGATGGGCAAGTAACAACAAGTATACATTAATTGGTGCAATGCGTAGTGGTGCTCAGTTGGTAAGTTACGAGTTGTCTGCCGGTATCTCAATCCTAACCATGGTTATCTTGGCAGGATCAATGAACATCTCAGACATCATCAACGGACAAGAGAGTTCTTGGTTCATCTTCCAAGGTCACATTCCAGCAATCGTAGCATTCATCATCTACTTGATCGCAGGACATGCAGAGACCAACCGTGGTCCTTTCGACCTTCCTGAAGCAGAATCCGAGTTGACAGCAGGATACCACACAGAGTACTCTGGTATTCAATATGGATTCTTCTACTTAGCAGAATATTTGAACATGTTTATCATTGCAGGAGTTGCAACAACCGTCTTCTTAGGAGGTTGGCAACCATTCCACATCAATGCAGACTGGGCTGCTCCTTTCAACCAAATCATGGATTACATACCAAGTTACGTATGGTTCCTAGGCAAGGCATTCTCATTGGTATTATTAAGCTTGTGGGTAAGATGGACATTCCCTCGTTTGAGAATTGACCAACTACTTCACCTTGAGTGGAAGATCTTAATGCCAATTAGTTTGGTAAACATGCTTGTAATGGCAATTTGTGTTTTAATTTTCTAAATAGGAAGAGATGATACAGTATATTAAAAATCTATTTTCCGGAATATGGAATCTCTTGCAAGGAATGAAAATCACTGCGATTAACTTCGCAAGAAAGCCTATTACGGAATGTTATCCAGAAAATCGTGGAGTAAAAGAGTACTCTCAACGATTTAGAGGAGAACTTACAATGCCACACAACGAGAACAACGAGCACAAATGTTCAGGTTGTGGTATTTGTCAAATGAACTGT
This sequence comes from Paludibacteraceae bacterium, assembly GCA_045600225.1. Classification (GTDB taxonomy): domain Bacteria; phylum Bacteroidota; class Bacteroidia; order Bacteroidales; family Paludibacteraceae; genus UBA1181. Next base: position 96,214 of record JAZRXL010000079.1, on the reverse strand, counting down.
CCAAACGGTACCATCACAGTAAAGACAAGACAAATCACTACTGAAGATGGAAAGACCAAGAAGGTGCTTGACCAATATCTATACGATCTTGGTAGCTGCACATTCTGCGGATTGTGTACTTTGGGATGTCCTCAAAAAGCAATTGTATGGACCAACAACTTCGAGCACTCAGTGTTTAGAAGAGAGACGTTGGTTAACCAATTGAACAAAGAGGGATCTAAGCAAGAAGAAAAGAAAGTTGTTAACCCTCAACAATAAGTCGTATGGAATTTTTAACAGCAAGTAATATCATTTTTGTCATATTGTCTGCTACAATCCTTTTCTTTGGAGCATTGTCAGTGACAACGACAAAGATTTTACGAGCAGCTACTTATTTATTCTTCGTATTGTTCGGTATCGCAGGTTTGTACTTGCAAATGAACTACGAGTTTTTGGCTGCCGTACAGTTATCAGTTTACGCAGGAGGTATCGTTGTTCTCTTCATTTTTGCCATCCTACTCGTTAAGAGTCTTGGTGAAGAGAAAGAGAAACTTTCAAGATACAAATCCATTATGGGAGGCATAGCGGCATTCAGTGGTTTAGCACTCAGCCTTATGACCATCTTCAAATTCAAATTTGTAACAGCGGATCTAACTCGTGCCGATGAGATAGTTGACCAATTGAATATGCAACAGATTGGTGAGACATTGATGGGTACAGGTAGATATCAATATCTATTGCCTTTCGAGGCTGCCAGTATACTTTTATTGGCATGTATCGTAGGAGCTTTGGTAGTCGCACAAATTAATAAGGAGGACAAGAAATGAGTATGCCATTAGAATGTTATTTAGTAGTCAGCACTCTCCTATTCTTCACGGGTGTGTTTGGCTTCATTGTCCGCAAGAATCTTATCAGCATATTAATGTCTGTTGAGTTGATTTTGAACGCAGTGAACATCAACTTCGTTACATTCAACCGATTCTTATATCCGGATCAATTGGAAGGCTTCATGTATAGCCTCTTTGTTATTGTAATTGCTGCTGCAGAAACTGCAGTTGCGCTTTCAATCATCATCAATGTTTATCGTGCAAAGAAGAACATCGATGTTAAGAGTATTAACGAATTAAAGCATTAATGATATGGAATTTTTGAATTTAGCACCCCTAGTATTGGCTCTGCCATTCGCGATGTTCCTTATCATAGGTTTATTCGGATATAAGATGAGTCCGAAATTCGCGGGTATCCTTGGTACAGCAGCATTCTCTGTTACAACCATCGTTTGTTACGGAATCGCTCTTACCTATTTTGGAACGAATTATGATAGTGCAGCCTATCCAAAAGAAGTTCTCTTCAATCTTGATTGGTTGCATATAACAGAATCTCTTACCATCTGTATAGGTTTCTTACTTGATCCTATTTCAGCAATCATGCTAATCGTTATCTCAACTGTCTCTTTGATGGTTCACATCTACAGTATGGGATATATGCATGGAGAAGAGGGTTACCAACGCTATTACGCAGTTCTTTCCCTATTCTCTTTCGCAATGTTAGGTTTGGTAGTTGCAACTAACATCTTCCAAATGTATATCTTCTGGGAGTTGGTGGGAGTATCTTCATTCTTGCTTATCAGCTTTTACTTCAAGAAACCTTCTGCAGTTCGCGCTGCAAAGAAGGCATTCATTGTTACCAGATTTGCTGATATGTTCTTCCTAATTGGTATTTTGATCCTTTCTTTCTATACACAAACATTCGATTTTGGTCCGTTGACACAGGTTACAAACGGCCACGTTGAAATTGTGAATAGCACAATGGGAGGTCTTACATTAGGAGGTTTCTCAGTTATTTCAATTGCAGTATTTTTGATCTTCTTGGGTGGTGCTGGTAAGTCTGCCATGTTCCCATTCCACATCTGGTTGCCAGACGCTATGGAAGGTCCTACTCCTGCATCTGCACTTATCCACGCAGCAACTATGGTTGTCGCTGGAGTTTACTTGGTGGCAAGATTGTTCCCAATCTACTCTTTCGAGGCTCCTCAAGTACTTGAGATCATCGCATACATCGGTGCATTCACAAGTATCTTTGCAGCAATCATCGCTTGTGCTCAAACAGATATCAAGAGAGTGCTTGCATTCTCAACCATCTCTCAAATCGCATATATGATGGTTGCGCTAGGTGTTTCGGGTTACGGAGCAGAAGAGGGTCTTGGTTATACCGCTTCAATCTGGCACTTGTTCACACACGCTATGTTCAAAGCATTGTTGTTCATGGGTGCTGGTGCTATTATCCACGCAGTTCACAGCAACGAAATGGATGCCATGGGTAACCTAAGAAAGAAATTGCCTATCACTCACATCACATTCTTGATCGCATGTTTGGCTATCGCAGGTATTCCTCCATTCTCAGGTTTCTTCTCTAAGGATGAAATCTTGGTAGCTGCATTCGAGGCAAACAAATGGGTGTTCGCTGTTGAATACTTCGTTGCAGGTTTGACTGCATTCTATATGTTCCGTCTATACTATAGAATCTTCTGGTTTGGAGAACCTGATAACGGATACGAGCATGAACCGCATGAAGCTCCATCAACAATGACAATTCCGTTGATTGTATTGGCTGCTATCACTGTTATCTCAGGTATTTGCTGGATGTTGGGCATCCTTCCATTCACAAAGTTGATCTCTTCCGATTACATGGGTTATTTGATCCACACTCACTGGAGCATTGCTTTGCCAAGTATTGGTGCTGGTGTTATGGGTATCCTTATTGCTACATTCTTGTTCTTGGAGAAGACAGGAAGACCAAACAAGGCTGTTTCATACATCAAGAAACCTTACATTTGGGCTTACAACAGATTCTACATTGATGAGATCTATTTGTTTATCACAAATAACATTATCTTCAAGAGAATTTGTCAACCAATCGCATGGTTCGATCGTCATGTCATAGATGGATTTATGGATTCATTAGCATGGATTACCAATGAGGTATCTGATGACACAAAAGAAGTTCAAGATGGAAATGTTCAAAGTTATGGTTGGATTTTCATCATGGGAGTTATCGTCATAACAGTTTTATCTCTATATCTATAACAGTAAAATAGTACGACAATGAATATATTATCATTATTTGTAATTATACCTCTCGTAATGATGGCAATATTATTTTGCATCAATGGAGAGAAGAAGAGTTTGATCCGAACTGTTATGTCAGTAGGAGGCTTGGCACTTCTTGGTGTATCAGCCTATCTAACGATTACCTACTTGCAGATGAGAGGTGCTGGAATAGACGATGAGTTTCTATTCACAAATTCGGTTATGTGGTATGAGACATTGAACATCCACTACTCTGTCGGAGTTGATGGTGTTTCTGTAGCAATGTTGCTATTGTCTTCTATCATTGTAATAACAGGTGTATTTGTATCATACGCAATTGAAGACAAGGTCAAAGAGTACTTCTTGTGGTTCTTGATGCTTTCTATCGGTGTGTATGGTTTCTTTATCTCTTTGGATTTGTTCACCATGTTCCTATTCTACGAGGTTGCATTGATTCCAATGTACTTGTTGATTGGTCTTTGGGGAAGTGGAAAGAAAGAGTACTCAGCAATGAAGTTGACACTAATGTTGATGGGTGGTTCTGCCTTCTTGATGGTAGGTATCCTTGGTATCTATTACAATTCAATTCCAGAAGGATATGATGCTACATTCAATATTCAAGAGATCTCTCAAAGAGTATTGATGCTTGGTGATAATGGAGCAGATATGAGCTGGGAGTATATTTTCTTCCCTCTAACATTTATCGGATTTGGTGTGTTGGGTGCAATGTTCCCATTCCACACATGGTCTCCTGATGGTCACGCATCAGCCCCTACTGCAGTATCAATGCTTCACGCAGGTGTTTTAATGAAACTAGGAGGTTATGGATGTTTCCGCGTAGCAATGTATTTGATGCCTCACGCAGCAAATGAATTGGCTTGGATCTTTATCATCCTAACTGGTATCAGTGTTGTATACGGTGCATTCAGTGCATGTATCCAAACAGACTTAAAGTACATCAACGCATACTCATCAGTAAGTCACTGTGGTTTGGTGCTATTTGCACTTTTGATGATGAACAAAGCAGCAATGACAGGAGCTATCCTTCAAATGGTTTCTCACGGTTTGATGACAGCTTTGTTCTTTGCTCTAATCGGTATGATTTATGGACGTACTCACACGAGAGATATTCGAGAGATGGGTGGTTTGATGAAGGTTATGCCAGTATTGTGTGTATGCTATGTAATCGCAGGTTTGGCATCTCTTGGTTTGCCTGGTTTGAGTGGATTCGTTGCTGAGATGACAATCTTCGTTGGTGCATTCCAACACCAAGACCTATTCCACAGAGTATTTGTAATCTTCGGTTGTAGTTCAATCGTAATCACAGCCGTTTACATTCTTCGTGTTGTTGGAAAGATCTTGTTTGGTCCAATGCAAGATCCTCACCACGAGACATTGACAGATGCTGTATGGTATGAGAAGTTGGCTGTATTCAGCTTGATCTTCGCTATCGCAGCTATTGGATTGTGTCCATTGTGGTTGTCAGATATGATCGGTGGTGGTATCGAAAACATCGTCAAAATATTCTAATCGAAATAAACTTATAGGATATGGATTATAGTAATTTTCTAATAATGAACCACGAAATATCATTAGTAGTGGTTTTGATCTTGGCTTTGTTAGGTGACCTATTCTTAGGTAATAACAAGAAAGGATTCCAATATCTTGCTATTGGTATGTTTGCCATCCACACATTGTTGGGCATATTCCAATGGGGAGCTGTAGGAACAGCAGAGTCATTCGAAGGAATGTATATCACTTCCGACATTCATTGCTTTGTAAAGAACTTCTTAAACATAGGAACATTGTTGGTTCTTTTATTCGCTTTCGAGTGGAATAACACAAAGAACCTAAAGCACTGCGGTGAGTTCTATTTCTTGATGTTTGCTACATTGTTTGGTATGTACCTAATGGTGTCGGCAGGAGACTTCCTTTTGTTCTACATTGGTTTGGAGACTGCTTCAATTCCAATGGCTACATTGGTTGCTTTCAACAAGAAAGAATCTGAATCTCCAGAGGCTGCAGCCAAGTATGTTCTTACAGCAGCATTCTCATCAGGTGTTATGTTGTTTGGTATCTCATTGATCTACGGAACTTGTGGTTCTCTATACTTCGACGAAGTATTGGCATATTTCACACCTTCCCCACTCCACATCATGGCAAGTATCTTCTTTATTGCTGGTCTTGGTTTCAAGCTTTCTTTGGTACCATTCCATTTGTGGACAGCAGACACATACCAAGGTGCTCCTACTGCAGTTACCGCTTACCTATCAGTTATCTCGAAGGGATCTGCAGCATTCGCTTTAATGTGTATTTTGATCAAGGCATTCTCTAACTATCCAGAGGTATGGCAATCATTCATGTGGTGGATCATTGTTATCACAATCACAGTAGGTAACTTGTTCGCCATCCGACAAAAGAACTTGAAGAGATTCTTGGCATTCTCATCTATCTCTCAAGCTGGATATGTAATGTTGGGTATCTATACAGGCTCACAACAAGGTATGGCTTCAATGGTATTCTATTTGTTCATCTATATGTTTACCAACTTGGCAGCCTTCGGAGTTATCTCTTCAATTGAAAACAAGACAGGCAAACTTACAATGACAGATTACAATGGTTTGTATGACACAAATCCAAAACTTGCCCTTGTAATGATGTTGGCGATGTTCTCGTTAGGAGGTATCCCTGTATTCGCAGGATTCTTCAGTAAGTTCTTCATCTTCGCAGCAGCTATGAAGCAAGGTGAAACCCTTTTGGTATTCATTGCATTGTTAAACACTGTCATCTCACTTTATTACTATCTATTGGTGGTTAAGGCGATGTTCATCAACAAGTCTGACGCTCCTATTGCATACTTCAATAGCGACACAATGTCTCGCGTTGGTCTAATCATCTGTACAATTGCAATTCTTGTATTAGGTTTAATCAGCCCTATATACGAGTACATCCATGGCGTAAGTTTTGGAATGTAATAATAACCAATTGAAATATAAAACGAGAGCGGCAATGTCGATGACATTGCTGCTTTTTGTTTTTTATGATAAAAATCCAGACTCAAAACATATTGGAAAGAAGAAAAGAATTCATTACATTTGTATTATTATCAAAAATTTAGAATCATGAAACATTTACACTACTTATTATGTTTAGGTTTATTATCAGCCTTCATTTCCTGCTCTAAGGAGGAAGAGGAAGAAGTACCAACTCCACCTTCCAACGAACAAGGACAAGAAGTTGGAAACGATTCAAATCAACCTCCTGTAACATACATATACTATGGTGCAGAATTATATTCTAAAGAGACATTTAAATATGGTCGTTTTGAAGCCAAAATGAAAATGGCCTATGCACCAGGTTGCATCAGTTCCATGTTCCTCTACTATAACGATTCCTACCAAGGTGGAGGTAAGGTCTGGAACGAAATTGACATTGAAGTCATAGGAAAGAATCCAAATGGATTCCAGTCTAATATCATTACAGGATGGGCTGAAGGTCAAATTACCACAGAGAAGTTCCTTAATCTTCCTTCTTCTGTTGATAGTGAATATCATGTTTACGCTATCGATTGGACACCAGACTATGTTCTATGGACTGTAGATGGCGTAGAGGTTAGAAAGACCGAAACAAGTAATGATCCGAAGAAACAGGTGGAAGCTTTGGTTGAGGAGCAAAGTTTAAGATTCAATTTATGGGCAAGCAAAAGTGTGGCTTGGGTAGGACAATTGGATCAAAAGAACATTCCTATTGCACAATACATCGACTATGTGAAGGTATACGACTATGATGCCGAAAGCAAATCATTTACAGAGAAATGGACGGATGAATTTGACACATTCGACAAAAACAGATGGAGTAAAGGTACTTGGGAGATGGAATTAGTAAGATTAAGAGCAAGCAACATTGAAATCGAAGATGGAGCCCTTGTTCTAAAACTTACCAAGGAAGAGATTCAAGCTGTTAATTAAGGTGTTTTTATAGAGAAAAAAAGCAAACGTCGTTCTGTAAAGAGCGACGTTTTTTTATGGGGGAAAAAGAGTTTTTATAAAACATATTTTCCTAAATTAAAGTTGCAGAATAGCAATAACAGAAAAGCAGGTTAACATTAACCTGCCTTTATATCAAAAAGAATCAATTAATAAATTTTCAATTTCTGTCCTATGTAGATATTATCAGAACGAAGATTATTCCATTTCTTAATTTGAGCAACAGAAACCTTCTTGTTGCGGGCTATAGAAGATAGTGTGTCACCTTTTTTGACAACATATACTCCCTTTGAGCCTCCAGTTCCTTTCCCTTTGTAATACGGGTCGGCAGCTGCTGGCAATACCTGAACACGAGTCAACACATTAAATGAATCCGCTTTGTATGCAAGGATGGAATCCTTCATATCAATAAACTTCTCAATTTGGACCTGTGGCAAACACAAGGTATAAGTTTGTCCATTACCCGGAATAATATCCTTTCGATATTGAGGATTTAAACTTCTCAACACCTCTATATCGACATTCAAGACCTCTGCAATCTGAGCCAAATGCAACCGATCATTCAATCGGATTGTATCACAGAAAACAGGCAATTCAACGCGTGCAGGACACAACCCATGCTCCTTATGATAGGTCATAGCATATGTTGCCGCAATGAATGCTGGTACATATCCTCTTGTCTCTTGTGGTAAATATGGATAGATAGCCCAATAGTCTTTCTTTCCATTCGAACGCTTTATTGCCTTGTTTACATTTCCTGGTCCACAATTATAAGCCGCAATCACCAATGCCCAATCTCCATAGATGCGATACAAATCCTTCAAGTAACGGACAGCTGCAGATGTAGCCTTGATTGGATCACGTCTCTCATCAATCAAACTATTTCCTTGAAGACCATAGATTTTACCTGTTCCATACATAAATTGCCACAAACCAGAGGCTCCTGCCACTGAAAATGCACGAGGATTAAGAGCAGACTCGATAACTGGCAAATATTTCAATTCCATTGGCATATTGGCTGCATCCAATGCTTGTTCAAAGATTGGAAAGTAATAATCGCCAACACCAAGCATATACTCCATCTGCTTTCTGCGACGTTGGGTATACAACTCAATATATTTCTTTACAATAGGATTATAAACCAATTCAAAAAGAGCAGGTATCTTCTGCAATCTTTTCATTGTAAGTTCGTCATCAATTTCAGGGCCAACACTATCCGATTTGCAATCTGACACCAATATTGCATTATGGTAGGTGGTTAAAAGTGCATTTAGATTATTTTCAAAAGCAATAGGATATTCGTGTTTTTTAAGCAATACAGAATCAGGAGAGGCAGACAAAAAAGAATCTGCAAGTAAAGCATCCTCTGTAAACGCTTTCGTTAACGAATCATTTGATCCAACTGCAAAAAGAGAAATAAAATTACTTAAGAAAATAAATAACAAAATTCGTTTCATATTCATCATTTAAAGCGGAAACTGCAATTGACCCCCACTATTGAGGTGCGTCTTGCTTCCTCTGTATTTTGAAAACCATAGGTGTTGATAACGGGCTCTACTCGCATAGACAAATCATCCGTTACCGAAAAATCATATAGGTGTGCATCCACAAATGCATCAATCACACTAATAGCATATAATGCCACCAAACCGAAGGTACTCATATCACGAGCACGACGATATCGGTTCATTTTTGTCTTTAACGTAGATTGCAACCAAGTCTGTGTATCATTATACCCAGGAGAAAGTGCAATATAACTATTGGTATTGGGATCGTTATCAACCATATCACGGTATGCATTGTGATAATCATTATACATTCTTCCGTTCCATCCAATTAAGTATGTAAACGACAAAACACCTCCATACAAAATCGGTAACTTCCAATAACTTCTATTGTATATTTGTCCCAAACCAGGACACACAACCGCATACCAAGTTGCCTTCTTTGGATCTGGCTTGAAGAACTCTTTATGAAGAGTATCTTTCTTCTCCTTCTCTACTTCCTTTATTTTCCTTTCCTTTTTCTCCTTTCGTGGCTGTTCTAACGTAATGGTTGAATCATTTGAAGATTCTAACACGAAAAACTCAGGTGTTTCTGATGGTATCGTATCAGTCAACAAGGAGTCCGCTTGAGCAGCAGACACACCTTCCAACGCCCATATAGATGAACTACAAAGCGCGAAAAGAAAAACAAGCAATATGCGAATTAGTCTTATCAATTAATTTATTGTATCGAAGATTTCTAATATTTTGGCAAATTCATCTTCATTTTTGAAAGAGATGGTAATCTTTCCCTTTCCTTTATCATTACAAGACAAATCTACCGGAGAAGAGAATAAAGAAGACAAACGATCCTTCAACATAGCATAGTCATCTCGCAATGAAGCGTCAGACTTACCCTTACTTTGAGGAGCCACACCTATGTTTCGAACCATCTCTTCTACTTTACGAACAGAGAGGCCGTTCTTTAATATTTCGTTATAGATCGATAGTTGGTCCACCGAGTTCTCTGCACCAAGCAATGCTCTGGCATGTCCCATATCAATCTTCTTATCTCTTAATCCCATTTGGATTTCAGCAGGCAAACGGAGCAAACGAATATAGTTCGAAACAGTTGCACGCTTCTTACCTACACGGTCACTCAACTGATCTTGCGTATAATCACACTTATCCATCAAATTTTGATAAGAAAGGGCGATTTCAATAGCATTCAAATCTTCGCGTTGAATATTCTCAACCAATGCCATCTCCATCACTTGCTCATCCGTAACCTCACGCACATAAGCAGGAACCTTTGTCAACCCTGCCATCTGAGAAGCACGGAAACGACGCTCTCCTGCAATAATCTGATACTTATGCTCTGCTAATTTTCGAAGTGTTATCGGTTGAATAACACCTATTTGCTTAATAGATTCAGACAATTCAGCCAATGCCTCCTCATCAAACTCTCTACGAGGTTGATCAGGGTTAGCCTCAATATCAGCAATGTCAATTTCATTGATAGAAGAGGCCCCATCCACTTTCACATCATCAGTTTTACTTCCGAAAAGGGCGTCGACTCCATTTCCCTTCTTCTTTAAAAACGTTGTGTCAGTGTCCATATCATCAAGGCCACTACTTAAACCTCCAAATTTCTTTGCCATTTGTCTGCCTCCAATTATTTATTCTCTTTATTACGCTCCAATAATTCTTGTGCCATTTGCATATAACAGATAGCACCTTTCGACTCTGCATCGTATGTGATGACTGGCTTATGCGCACTTGGAGCCTCACTCAACTTAATATTCCTCTGAATAATAGTGTTAAACACCATATCTTGGAAGTGTTGACGTACATCCTCTACAACCTGATTGTTCAATTTAGTACGAGGATCATACATTGTCAATACAAATCCCTCGATTTCAAGATCAGGATTCAATTTGCTCTTTACCAATTTGATTGTATTTAACAACTTGGAAATACCTTCCAATGCAAAATACTCACATTGAACTGGAATAATAACAGAATCTGTCACTGTCAATGCATTCAATGTAATCAAGCCCAAAGAAGGAGAACAATCTATAAAGATATAATCATACTCATCCTTCAACTTAGAAAGAGCATTCTTCATATACATCTCTCGATTCTCCATCGAAACCAATTCCACTTCTGCACCTACCAAATTAATATGAGAAGGAATGATTTTTAAATTCTCCAACTCAGTATCCAATACTGCCTCGTGAGGATCTATCGAACCCAACAAACATTCATACACAGTCTTATCTGGATGTTCCAAACGACGAACATCATATCCAAATGTAGAAGAAGCATTTGCCTGAGGATCAGCATCCACTATTAGAACCTTCTTTTCTAATACTGCCAATGATGCAGCCAAGTTTACTGTAGTAGTCGTTTTTCCTACTCCACCTTTTTGATTTGCTAATGAAATTATTTTTCCCATAACGAACTTGTTAATTGCACTCACAAAGATATGCTTTTTTTTGACTAATGAAAAGAATGTTCCTCGCTCTGTTATTTATCCCCGAGATTTAAACCACTGATTTTCACACTCAGCGATACTTATTAACCATTTTTTGTTAATAACTCAGTTGATATTGTTGATAAGAGAGGGAGACTCTCAATCTCTATATCTCTTTACAATATCTCCATATGCATCAATTCTTCTATCCCTCAGGAATGGCCATATGCGACGCACATCTTCCGATCTCTTCAACGATACTTCTAACACTTCCATTTGCTCCTCCGTGTTAGAAAAGCGGGTCAAGAACTCTCCTTGAGGACCTGCAACGAAACTATCACCCCAAAACTGAATACCTCCAGTCACACCAGATGGGTCTTCCTCATATCCTACTCTATTTACAGATATAACAGGCAAGCCATTAGCAACCGCATGACCTCTTTGTGATATAATCCATGCATCCAGTTGTCTGTTCTTCTCATCTTGCGTATCAGTGCTCTCCCAACCAATTGCAGTTGGATAGATTAACATATCGGCACCTGCCAACGCCATCATTCGCGCTGCCTCTGGATACCACTGATCCCAACAAACCAAGACACCCAACTTTCCTACCGAGGTCTGAATTGGTTGGAACCCTAAATCTCCTGGTGTAAAATAGAATTTCTCATAATAGGCTGGATCATCAGGAATATGCATCTTACGATATTTTCCTGCTATCGAACCATCCTTTTCTATAACAACAGCTGTATTGTGATACAAGCCTACAGCCCTCTTTTCAAATAGAGAAAGAACAATTACCACACCCAACTCTTTGGCCAATGCACCAAAACTCTCTGTCGACGGTCCGGGGATAGTCTCTGCCAAATCAAATTGATTTACATCCTCTTCCTGACAAAAATACAATCCGTTATGCAACTCCTGCATAACAATCAGTTCAGCACCCTTGGAGGCACATTCTCTCACCTTGGATTGCAATCTACAAATATTGTCTTGAATATTTGCTGTATTATGTTGTTGAATTAATCCTACTTTCATAATCTTTATTTTATAACGCCAGTTGGAATCTGCATTGTAACGCAATGCAACGAACCATGCTGACGAATCAATGTTCTACAATCAATACCCACTATTTCGTGATTAGGAAATGCCTTCTGTAAACGAGACTTTGCTACTTCATCGTTCGGGCAATTATAGGTTGGTATCAAAACAGCCCCATTTATAATCAAAAAATTAGCATATGTGGCAGGAAGACGAAAATCCTCCTCATAACAAGCATCGGGCATAGGAAGAGGAACCAACTGGTATGGTTCTCCATTCTCCATCCTAAACTCCTTCAATTCATCCTCCATAGCCTTCAATTCTTCATAGTGCTCATCTTCCCTATCTTCACACTGAACATAAGCAATCGTATCTTCACTGCAAAAGCGAGCCAATGTATCCACATGGCTGTCAGTATCATCTCCCGCAAGATATCCATGGTTCAACCAAAGAATTCTTTTCAATCCAAAAATATCCTTCAAGAACGCATCCACTTCTTCTTTCCGCAAATGCTCATTTCGATTTTTAGAAAGCAAACACTCTGCAGTAGTAAGCATTGTTCCTCGACCATCCGACTCTATACTACCTCCTTCTAAAACGTAGTGTAGGAAATTGAAATATCCAGTCTCCGAGGAGAATGTCTCCTGATCAAATAGTTTACGAGTAATCTGATTATCTAAATTAGATGCAAATTTCAAACCCCAACCATTGAATTGGAAATCATACAAGCAAGGTTCTCCCTCCACAAAGACAGTGATGGGACCATGATCTCGTGCCCATGTATCATTCGTCATAATCTGACGGAACAATATCTTATCAGAGATATCAGGTAATAGGCTTTGCACTTTCTCCACATCGCGACATACGATAAGCAACTTTTCTCGCTTTGCTATTTCACGCGCAATGTTGATGAAACATTCCGTCACATCATCCAAGATATAATTCCAATCCGTATCTTCGTGAGGCCAAGTAAGCATCACGCAACTCTGCTGAATCCATTCAGGAGGTAATTGTATTGACATCTAACTCTGTTTTATATTAGTATTTTTGCAAAGGTAATGAAAGTTTATCAAAAAGAGGTCATACGCAAACAAATAGCAACTGCACATCCCCAAACAAAAAGGCACCCGCGAAATACGCAGATGCCCTTGTCTATTTTGATATATACTAAATTACTTAATAATATCGCAGCCCATATAAGGAACCAAAACTTTGGGAACTTTAATTCCTTCAGGTGTTTGATTGTTCTCCAACAATGAAGCAACGATACGAGGCAAAGCCAATGCACTACCATTCAATGTGTGACACAATTGAGCCTTCTTATCAGCACCCTTAAATCTACACTTCAAACGATTTGCTTGGTAAGTGTCAAAATTAGACACTGAAGAAACCTCCAACCAACGCTTTTGCGCAGCAGAGTAAACTTCAAAATCGTAGCAAGTAGCTGCTGTGAAACTCATATCACCACCACACAAGTGAAGTATTCTGTATGGAAGTTCCAACTTCTTCAAAAGTCCTTCAACATGATCCAACATCTCTTTATGAGATTCTTTTGAATGTTCTGGAGTATCTATACGAACAATCTCAATTTTTGAGAACTCGTGCAAACGGTTCAAACCACGAACGTCCTTACCGTAAGAACCTGCCTCACGACGGAAACATTGTGTATATGCGCAATTCTTAATTGGAAGATCCTTCTCCTCCAAAATCACATCGCGATAAATATTAGTAACTGGAACCTCTGCAGTTGGAATCAAATACAAATCATCGATTTCACAATGATACATTTGGCCTTCCTTATCAGGCAATTGACCCGTTCCATAACCAGAAGCTTGGTTTACAACTGTTGGAGGCATAATTTCAAGATAACCAGCGGCACGAGCCTCATCCAAGAAGAAATTAATCAATGCACGTTGCAAACGAGCACCTAAACCTTTGTATACGGGGAAACCTGCACCAGTAATCTTCACTCCCAACTCGAAATCGATCAAATCGTACTTCTTAGCCAAATCCCAGTGAGGAAGAGCATCAGAAGACAATGTAGGAATCTCTTCTACAATCTTAACAACTTGATTATCTTCAGCTGTTGCTCCATCAGGAACATCATCGTATGGCATATTAGGAATTGTGCACAAGATCTTATTAATCTCCTCTTGAGAACGATCCATATCATCTTGCAAATTCTTTGTTTGATCTTTCAAAGATGCAACCTTATCTTTTGCGCTTTGAGCCTCGTCTTTCTTACCCTCTTTCATCAATTGTCCAACACTCTTCGACAACGAATTGATTTCAGCCAAAATAGTATCCAAAGACGATTGGGAAGCCCTACGTACTTTATCCAACTCCAACACTTTTTCGATAGGCTCTTTTGCATCAAAATGCTTTCTTGCCAATTTGCGGACAACTTCGTCCGGATTTTCTGAGATAACCTTTAGCGTTAACATACCTCTAACGATTTATATTGTTATTTTTTGCGTTTCTTTATTTTTCCACAAAGATAATAGATTCTAATGTCATTTCATACACTAGAGCAGAATATTCAAGAATATTAATGACAATATCCTTACCCTTGTCGTCTTTTCCAAAGTAAAAATTCATCGGCGTTGCTCCATACATCAAATAGTAAGGCACATACAACTTATAGGTAGAGCCCTCTGTCATATGACGCAATCCGATATACAATCCTTCTGCCAAATCCTCCATTGCCACCTTTTCCGATTTCTCAACAAACTGTCTATTGTCTATCAAGAAACCTTTATAGGTGATCTGAACCGTATCTTTAGCTCCGGGTTTATCACCCTTTGATGAAGTTATAACCTCATACAACAAACCCGAAGGATCTTCCTTTACATTTACATCTTCTTTCTTTTCAATTAGATAAGACTCACATCTCTCTTTATTTGCCTGAATAGTTGCTATCTTATCCTCTACTTCCTCCTCTTTCTTACAAGAAGATAGAACTAAAGCAAAAGCGAACAACAAACACAAAACCTTCTTCAAACAACTCATAACCACTTATCTTAAATTTTTATTTTAATTTCTTTATTAATGTCATACCATCGCGCACTGGGACGATTACCTTCTCCACACAATCGTCAGTCATAATGTAATCATTAAATTTTTGTATTCCCAATGTTTGTGCATCTTTCGACTCCTCCAAGACATGTCCATCCCACAATGTATTATCGGCAATAATCAAACCTCCCACCCTAAGTTTTGGTAAAACAACCTTGTAATACTCCAAATAGTGACGTTTATTACCATCCATAAAGACAACATCAAACTCGCCCTCCAGTGTAGGTATGATCTGACTTGCGTCACCTATATGCAACTTGATTTTCGAGTCTGGATCATTCTCTTCAAAGCGTGTTGTCAAGAAATCCTCCATCTCATCATTAATCTCGATGGTATGAAGTTCTCCACCCTTTGGCAAAGCCTCTGCCATACACAAAGCAGAATATCCAGTAAAAGTACCTATCTCCAAGATTCTACGGGCAGACATCATAGAACAAAACATCTTCAGCATTCTGCCCTGAAGATGTCCAGAAAGCATACGAGGCTTCAACGTATATAAGTTGGTATCTCGCACTAACTTTTTTAAATAATCTGGCTCACTATCTATGTGAGCCAGAATATATTTTTCTAAACTATCATCCTTAAAATCCATAATGGTAGCAAAGATACAGAAATTTTGCAAATAGGATTACCAGTAAACAACAGGACAAGGATATTTCTCGTGTTTACGAATGATATAAATTAAATTTATCTCATGAGACCAAGATCCATTCTTCTTCTGTCTTGCAGTAAAGAGGTCATACACATAAGTGAATTGGAAACTACCAAACTGCAAACCTGCCATAAATGAAGGAGTATAGACGTCGTCGAAATCCGACTTAAATGCAACACCCACAATCAACGGACTATAAAGGATACCTACACCTGCATAGAAGTTTTGGAATTCACCTTGTAGTTGATAGTATGCATTTGCGAACAAATAGTTACTTGACAAATCTTTTCGTCCAAACAATCCATTTTGAGATTGCAAATCATGGAAATAACTTGCGTGGATTGTAAATTTACGTTTCAATACATTATCAGGCTTATTCAAGAATCCATTTTTGGGTTCTCCAATATGATAGACACCTACACCGAAGGTCAACATATTCTCAATAACGAAAGCACCACCGGCAGAGAAATCCGGGAAAACACGATGGTCACTCTCTAGATTCTCCAAGGTTTCTGTTGTCACCTCTCTATAGTAAGTATCGTACTGGTCTTCAAACACCAAGTTACCTCCTAAGAAATTAGCAAACAAGGCAGCTTGAACACCCAAACGGATAAAATAGTGATCTTTTAAACGGATAGTGTGAGAATAAACCAAATCAAACTCGTTCACTTGATAGGTTCCTGCGGCCATGTTATCGTACATATATGCAACACCGACAGAACACATCTGTTTGTAAAAGTTCTGGTCGTAAGACGCACGAACCGTATGGTATTTATTTCCTAACGCAGGCCAATGTTGCCTATAGTTCAATCCAAAACGAATTGAGTTTGCACCTCCCGCCAACGCTGGGTTAAGAGCAAACGGCATTGTATTATGGCTTGTCAACGAATAATCTTGCGCGAAAGTGCTAGCAATAGCACACATCACCAATAATATGCCAACAAAATATTTCTTCATCTCAATTTATTTTATAATTGATACAAATCCTCTTCTTTCGCCCTGTTTTCCAATACCCTTGTAGTTGCTATAGAAATCAACTACCCATCCATAAACCTCTTGAGGGCAAGGAGAACCATCAGGGAAGTTTCCATCCCAAACATCTTCAATACTGTTTCCTTCGAACATGATAGTTCCCAATCTATTGAAAATGATATAATGGAACTTTTCAATAAAATCACCACCTTTGAATCTGAACACATCATTCAACCCATCTCCATTAGGAGAGAAAGCTGTTGGTGCCCAAATATCTTTCCACACATAAACATAAGAAGACTGCTTATAAATACAACCTTCCTCATCTCTTGCTTTTACAACCACCTTGAAAGAGTCTTCCGTCACAACATCTTGGTCCTGATATGTATAAGAGACATTCTTTCCTTCTAACGGATCAGAACCATCTCCCGGATTCCAGGTCCAAGTCGCATTTTTTGGCTGGTATCCATTAAAATGAACCGTCGGATCTCCTTTTTCAATAATGGCTGGTAGAATTTTATACGACACCTCGTCGTGAGTTTTCGGTTCAATTCTTAAAGTGTCATAACCATGACATCCCTTCGAATCGGTTCCAATAACATACACATCTGTTGGTTCCGTAATCATCGCCTCTAAATTATAAGACGATGTACCAGAGATAGTTAAGTTATTTGGTTCACTACTCCAAGTGTAAACCAAAGCGCCCTCCGCATGCAATTCAACAGTGGTTGGTGCATCAGGACAGCCACTTTTCCTAACTTCCTCCAAAGATACATTTAAATCTGGATATACTTCAACAAAAATACTTTTTTTTGCATTACATCCATTATTTGATATTCCATTGACAAAAAATGTCGACGAGGTACTAATTGGGTATGAGATAGTTGCGGTCGTATCTCCGGTTCCCCACACATACTTGTCTGCACCTGTAGCAGTCAATATATAGTCCTCTCCCCTACACACTCCTGCGGTACCTACAATACCCACATTGGGTTTGGCATTTACCGTAACATAAATATCTAACGCAGAAGAACAATTACTCATCGAACCAACCAATGTAATCACTGAGCTACCCTTCGGCGTATATACCAACCGATCACCTTGTTGGAAAACAGACTGATTTTCCGACCAAGTATAGTTGGATGCTCCTTGAGCCAACAACGATATCATCTCACCTTCACATACGGTTGTTTCTCCCGTAAAAGACACTGGCGGAGGCGTTAAGGTACGAACCTTATGAGTAGCTGAGTTATAACAACCATTCATATCCCAGGCTGTCACTTCAAAAGTAGTATCTTCCGGCACTGGTACTGTAATGTTCTGGTTAGACTCTCCTGTGTTCCAAACGAATTGAACTAGGTTCTTTCCGGATGCTGTTAATGTAAGATTTGAGTTCTTACAAACGGTCTCAAATCCTGTAATAGTAACCATCGGTTTCGGAAGTACTGTATAAGGAATAACTAACTTCGAAGAGCATCCCTCTTCGTTTGTTCCAACCACAGTTACACTAGAAGACATATTGGGTTGAGACTTGTAATCCTCTCCTCTTACTGACGCATTCCAAATGTATGAATCGGCGCCCCTTGCGGTCAAATACAGAGAATCTCCATAGCATAGGTTTGTTTTTCCATCTACCCACATATATGGAGAAGGCAATATGGTTACTGGCACATTTAACTGCGATGTACAGCCATTGGTTGTACCTTTCACCCAGAATGTTGTACTGGTATTGGTAAGAGCCACCAAATTATTAGACTTAGTACCTTCACTCCACTCATACGACACAGCTCCAGAAACGGACAGATTAAGAGCAGTACCGCTACACAACGTGGTTTTACCCGATATTCTCAATTTTGGATATGGAAATGCATAAATGGCATACTCTTTCTTGGCATAACACCCAAATGCAGTATCCGTTGCAACCACTTCAAACTTGGTAGTATCTACAACAAACGCTTCATACGAAGAGCCTAAAAATCCATTATCCCACTGATAGGTACAATCTTCATTTTCGCATTTAGCAGTCAATGTAACCACCGTACTATCACAAACAAACGAAGGTCCCTCAATATCGAATATCGGCAATGGATGAACGTTTATCTTATAAGTTGCAGAAGACACACATCCCTTTTCAGAAAGTCCCTTCACATTAAAGGTTTGACCGGATGTTAATTTCTTATCTATATGATTTTCGGTTTCTCCCGTACTCCATTCATATTGATTTGCACCCTGAGCATAGAGGGTCACCTCTTCCCCGGCACATATTTCATCTTTACCATGAATCACCACTGTAGGAACTTGATTTACCACAATAGGGATATTCACCTTGGTAACACAACCGTTAGTGGATCCTTCCACCCAATAAGAAGTGGTGCTAAGTATTGGTTTTCTTGTTACCACAGAAGAGGTTGTACCATCATCCCACAGATACTCTTGAGCACCCTCCAACCACAAATTCAAAGATTCTCCTTCACAGACATCCTTATTTCCATGCACGACAACCTCCGGAGAAGTGTATACAATCAGCTTATAATCTGTAGTGTTAGAACATCCATTCGTATCTGTACCAATCACAGTATAAGTAGCCGTCTTTTCTGGCGTAATCATCAATGAATCTCCATAATAAACATCCTGCCACAAATACTCGTCTGCTCCATCAGCCTTTAAGGTAGCCATGTCACCAGAACAGATATGACCAGGACCATCCACTACAACATCAGGCAATGGATTGACCTTCAAGGTAACACACTTTGTTGTCTTACATCCAGTTTGAGTATAAGTACCCGTCACACAATAGTCGGACGATTGTTGTGGCGTGAAGTGTAGCGTATCTCCAACATAAGTAGTACTCCACACATATTTATCAGCATCACCCCATACCCATAATTTGGCTGGTGTGTTGTAACATACCGAAGAATCACCTTTGATGAACAAAGAAGGTGAAGTAGAGACTCCCACATAGACATCTTTAAAGTATTCACAACTATACTGGTCAACAATATAGACTCTATAAGTCTGACTGATCTGAGCTTTTTCTTGCAATGAAATATCATTAGAAACGGTATCGCCTGCCTGATTTAGCCAAAAGAACTTATTTCCAATCTGAGAAGAAAGGCAAGAGAGAGCAATAGGATCTCCTTGACAAACATTTTGATCACCATCAATATTCAACTGAGGCAAAGGCCTTACTGTTACTGGCTTTGTTATGGTTGTAGAGCAACCCTTTCCAGATACGATCGTTAATGAAACCGTATAATTTTTTGCCTCGGCATATTCATGAGAAGGAGAAGCCTCGGCAGATGAATATCCATCTCCAAAGTCCCATCTATACTTTTTTATTTCATCTCGATTGACTACGCTCTTATCCATAAAGTTGATTGTCATATTACAATCATTCTCATAACCAAAATCCGCAATCAAATCAATGGTAGAGAGAACGGTATCTGTCAAAATTCTAGTACACGCCTCGTTGGAACCTATCATCTCACAACAATAGTGAGCTCCATCAACGATTTCATCTGCGGGAATTGTTGCCACATTGTTCGATGAACTTAATGGCATATAATCGTCACATCGGTACCAATTATATTTCACAAATCCTTTGGGAGCAGTAATAACAGCATCATCGTTACCACAGTTTCTTGGTATAAGCCTCAACGGTTCCGTTTTACCCCAAAAATAACCATATGACTTGTGACTTCCTGCTTGCTGAACGCCTCTCACATTGGTCACCAAACAGTCGTGGTTGTTAATCTCTATAGTTACAGTGTAACCAAGATACTCCGTAAGGTCATAACTTACGGTTGTCCAAGGCTGGTATACATAGTCTTCCGGATTTTGCCCACTCTCCACCTTCGACTCTCTACAAGATTCCAAATTTCGAATAAGGGAGTTGTTGAAACTAGCATTACCAGAGAACTCTTCACAAGGAAGAGTGATTTTCTTTCCTTCAGGAGATGTTAGCAAAACAGATATATTAAAAGCGGGCATCTGATAAGATGTGTGAGAATCAGAGGTAGGCACATGTAGCACACACGAATATTTATAAGTAAACAAAGTGCTTTCGTCCGTAACAACGAAACTATACTTCATACGTTCCGCATAGGCAGCCCCCGTATTCAAACCTTCTGCCTTACCTGAATTCTTACCTATCTGGATTACCGTTTCATTATCGGGGTTCACATAGAAATCACTACAAGCAATAATCGGGTCTGTAGCACCCAAGTTACTTGACAACAATATTCGTCCTGCTTTTCTTGCTGCTGCCTCGTCTGTCTCTTTCCAAGTAAGAGTATACTCATATATGGTTCCATCTTCATCTTTTCCAACAGCATTGGGAGTATAAGTTCCCGTATACAATTCCCAGCCATCCAATGTACCACCTACAGAAAGGCCTTTGTTTTGTATTTGCGCTTCCAATGATAAGAATGGAAGCATCAAGATGGCTAGCAACCATCTAAAATCTATTGTCTTTTTCATGATAAATAACAGTTCCCTTCAGTAAAAGGACTGGCCCAATTTTTTATACTATATTCACCAACTCTCTCCAGGAAGGAGAGAATCCCCACATATAGAACAACAAAAATCGTGCCAAGATAAATTATTTTATCTTATCAATCAAATAATTACACTCTTTCCACAACGAAAACCACAATAAATGCAATATATGTACGTTTCCAAAAAAAATCACAGAACCTTATTCGTATAAGTCAATGTGGACAATAAAGAATCGTCGAAAATCTCATTCGAGATATCAGTTAACAATATTGGCGTTATATCATCCAATTGAGATAAAACATCCTCCAAGGTTTCAAATTTGTTGAAGTATAAAAAGCTTTTTGCCAACGACAACACAAGGTTCTCCCTATTTTCTTGCATAATAGCCATCTGCCCCATCAACTGTTTCTTGTATTTATCCAACTGGGTTTTAGTAAATGGCTGGGTTCGAAACCTTTTCAACTCCGACAGCACCAATTGCGCACATTTCTCTCTATTCTTTTCATCCGTACCAAAATAGATGGCCACTAAACCCGAATCCGAATAGGATGTGAATGTAGATTCCACATTATACGCCATTCCATTTTTTTCTCGTAAAAGAATATTGAGTCTGCTATTCATCGAAGGCCCTCCCAATATATTATTCAACAAACACAAAGAGAGGCGTTTGTCATCCGACAAATTATATCCTCTACACCCAATCATCACATGCGACTGAGAAATGTGCTTTTTTATATTCTTTTCAAACGACTTATACAATGAATTTACTGGTTGTTTTTCCTCACTCCGTTTCTCAGGCACATCTCCCCAATATTTTTGAGCCAATCTTTTTACTTTATCAAAAGGCACCTTACCCAAAGAAAAGAAAAGGATCTTATCAGTACAATAAGTTCGCTGAACGAAATCAACCGCATTCTGCGTCTTATATTTCTTTAGTCTCTTCGCATCCCCTAATATATTCCTTCCCAAAGGAACCCCTTCGAATATTAGTTCTTCGAAATCATCATAGATCAATTCCGTAGGCGTGTCTTTGTATGAATGAATTTCATCAATAATCACATCCACTTCCTTGTCTAATTCCTTCTGCGGGAAAGTGGCATGAAAGACAATATCAGAGCATAGATCGACTGCTCTTTCATAATCCTCGCACAAGAAATTGGCATAAACAAATGTTTCCTCTTTGGTAGTGTAAGCATTCAGCTCGCCACCTACAGACTCCAGTCGATTTAATATATGCCACGATTTTCTCTTTTCAGTCCCCTTAAACAATGTATGTTCTATAAAATGCGCCATACCAGACTCGTGTTCTAATTCATCACGAGTTCCAACATTGATAGCAAACCCGCAATAGGCAACAGGAGAGTCATCGTACAGATGAACCACCCTCACCCCATTAGGCATTTCCCAAAAAGAAATATCCGACGCCAAATCCATAGCCTCAACGCTTTATCTTTTCAATTTCTTCTGCAGCAACACAGACCTTCTCATACCACTCCGCACCAAACCTGCGTATCAATGGTTCTTTAAGAAAACGGTACACTGGCATACCTAACTTCTTTCCCAACTCGAAGGCAGCCTGACACACTTTCCATCTGTGTATATTGATAGCTACTGTTCCATTACTCAAATTCTCTAAACGAACAGGATACAAGTGGCATGATATAGGTTTATAGAAATCAATCTTACCTTCCCTATAGGCTTTTTCTATGGAACATTTACATACTCCATCTTCATCCACATACGAAAATACGCACTCCCCGCCATTCACAATAGAGGTTACCCTATCACCCTCAATGTCCACATAAGAAACACCTTGTTTGTTAATTACATCTTGCGAAACAGGCGACAAATCATTCCATACGGCAGGGAGTATCTCTTCCAAAATAGCCACCTCCTTTTCTTCCAATGGCGCTCCTGAATCTCCCTCTATGCAACACTCTCCTTTGCAACATGTCAGATCACAGCAGAACTGTTTATCAAACATGTCGGTCGATATTATCGTATCGTCTATTTGAATCATCATAACTTCACAAATTTTAAGTGTCGCAAAATTAGTTAAATTTTGTCGTTTTATAAAAACTTTCAATAATTTCGCAGTTGATTTAAAGTAGACAATATGAAAACATTAAGGCTTATATTCATCGCACTGCTTCTCATACAAACCGCCAATGCGAAAAGAAAGGTTGAGGAGATTATAATTGAAGATGCAGAATTGGTTGCCCAATTGACCGACTCTTTGTCAGCAGACTCCATAATCTATGAGGAGAAACCAGAAGAATCGTACGAAGAGGTTGTCTACACTCCAAAAGAATCTACGCTACACATACCTATCAGCATCAATGTCTCCCTACTAGAAAAGAAGCTTAACGAAAACTTCAGTGGTTTGTTGTACGAAGACAACAATATCAAAGATGATAGTTTAATGATCCGAGCTTGGAAGGAGCACGATTTTAAAATATCGTATGATGAGAACATATTGAAATACAAAGTGCCAGTTAAGATCTGGATCAAGAAGAGGTTTGGACTGGGATTTACCCACACAGACCAAGAGTTAGAGGCGACTATCGACATCGACATGCAAACCTCTATCAATTTTTCAAAAGACTGGGATCTACTCACAAAGACGGAGATTTTGGAATATAAATGGATAAAAAAACCGGTGTTAAAATTTGGCGTGATAGAGATTCCGATAACTACTCTCGTCGATAAAATTCTGAACAATAACAAAGTGCTACTCAGCAAGACAGTTGACGAAACAGTAAAGAAATACATTCCACTCCAAAGTTACACTCAAGAGATTTGGGAGGCTGTGCAAGACCCAATCGACATATCCGAAAGCGGATACAAGGCTTGGGTAAAAATCACTCCTAAGAACTTATATTCTACGCCAATCACTGGTAGTCAAGGTCAGATCAACACCACTATCGGCATCAAATGTCTTGCAGAGATCTACATGGACAATCCTCCTAAGGCAAAAGCCAAAGAGGTTAAGATGCCTCGTTTCCAAATGTACACTACCACAGATGAGCAGATAAAAGTAAATCTATTGGCAGACATACCTTATTCCTCAATCGACTCCATAGCAAACGATATAATGAAGGGTGAGAGATTCGGAGAGGGGCGTCACTCAATCATTGTCGATAGCCTAAACATCTATGGACAAAACGAAAAACTAATGATTGGAGTGTATGTGCAAGGATTTATCAAAGGCACTATCTATTTGGAAGGCATACCCTACTACGATCCATCAACATCATCTATAAGAATAAAGGACGTAGACTACAGGATACAGACGAAAAACGTATTGGCAAAAATTGTAAATCTATTTTACAAAAAAGGTTTGAAGAAAATGATCGAGGAGCAATTGGTCATCTCCATAAAAGACGAAATAGCACTTGTGAAGGAAAGTAGCCGTAACGAACTTTTCAACAAAGAGATCATGGAGAATGTGTATATGAATGGCATGCTAAACCATCTGCAAGTTGAAGATATATTCCTAACCCCTACTGGATTAAAAGTGGGCATAACTCTTTCCGGCAAAATTAACGTAAGAATAGAATAATCCGAATAGAATAATCCGATATCAAAATAGGATATGCTATATTGTAGAGGCACGACGAATCGTGTCTCTTTTTTTTATGACAAAATGGCATTAATCATTCTAAAAAAAGCCGTTCTTTTCATTAATCTTTGTTAAAACAATCTTTGAGTAGTTAATCATCATTAAAGGAACTTTTATCTATACAATTTATGTATAATATTTGCGTGTAATGTAATAGAAACGAGAGTTCATTTTTTCATTATTAACTTTAAATTTAAAAGACATGAAACATTTGAAAGATTTAGGTGTATTATTGGCTGTGGCAGCAGTTAGTGCTGGTGTTTCCTGCTTTTATGTGAAACACTACGGAAACGAAAAGGAGATAATCATCCAAGAGACTCAGCAAACCCCTATTCAATACTCTGCATACACGCATGAAGGAGAGCCAATCGACTTCACCTATGCAGCAGACAGAACCGTCAATGCGGTAGTTCATGTAATGACCACCTATGAGATGCAGCAATCGAGGATGAACGACCCCTTCTTGGAGTATTTCTTCGGAGAAAGAAACTACCAACAAGCCCCACAAAAGAGACAAGCATCAGGCTCGGGCGTCATTCTTTCCAAAGACGGGTATATCGTAACCAACAACCATGTTGTAGAAGGTGCATCTCAAGTTAGTGTAGTACTAAACGACAAAAGACAGTTTAAAGCTAAAATCGTAGGTACAGATCCGACAACCGACCTTGCACTGCTAAAAGTAGAGGCAGAAGATCTGCCATCCTTACCTGTTGGAAACTCAGACGACCTAAAAGTTGGAGAATGGGTGCTAGCCGTTGGAAATCCTTTCAACCTAACATCAACAGTGACTGCAGGAATCGTAAGTGCAAAGGCACGTAACATCAACATACTATCGGGAGACATGAAGATTGAATCCTTCATACAAACAGATGCAGCCGTTAACCCAGGCAACAGTGGAGGTGCCCTTGTCAACACAAGAGGTGAATTGGTAGGTATCAATGCAGCCATTGCCTCACAAACAGGATCTTACTCTGGCTATGCTTTTGCCATTCCTACATCTATCATGAGCAAGGTCGTAGCCGACTTAAAAGAGTTCGGAACAGTACAAAGAGCACTATTGGGCGTTCAAATTCGTGACATTGACGCAGAATTCGCAAAAGAGAAGAATTTAGAGACAATGGAAGGAGCCTATGTTGCTATGGTAGGAGAACAAAGTGCAGCAAAAGAGGCTGGCATAAAAGAGGGCGATATCATCACCCATGTGTCTGGACACAAGGTTAAAACCGTATCAGAACTACAAGAGAAGATTAGCAGGTTCAGACCTGGTGATAAGGTACAAATCACTCTAACCAGAAACAACAAGCAAGAGACCTTTACAGTAACCCTAAAAAACATGAAGGGAGACACAAGCATTGTGAAAAACATCGATAGTAAAGAGATAGGAGCAACTCTGTCACCTATATCCGATAAAATAAAAAACAGTCTTGGCATCAACTATGGTTTACAAGTGACTGACATAACCAAAGGAGGCCGATTCCAACAAGCAGGTGTCCCTAAAGGTTACATCATACTTCGCGTCAACAATCAGAAAGTATACAGTGTAGACGATGTGAATGAGATTATCAAAAGTCTAAAGAGTGAGCCAGAAGAACAGGTTATTTTCCTTTCTGGTCTTTTACCAAATGGCAAGGTTGTTCACTATGCTGTGGATATGAATTAACAGCTATTCATATATAAATCCCATCAACAAAAAAGAGGGTGTATCAAAATGAAGAGTTTTGATGCACCCTCTTGCTGTTTTCATCCCACAAAAACATCCCCAATTCACCTTAAAACAAAATGAAACATTAGGGACAATCTGCTTCCAAGTAATTGATTGTCGTAGCCGATATTTCGATTACTACGCCTAAGCTTTCCTATAAAGTTCCCTTAGTAGAAGGCAACTCATACTTGTAAATATCTCTCTTGATAGCCATCTTGATTGAACGAGCCAAAGCTTTGAAGATACC
Source organism: Paludibacteraceae bacterium (assembly GCA_045600225.1). Classification (GTDB taxonomy): domain Bacteria; phylum Bacteroidota; class Bacteroidia; order Bacteroidales; family Paludibacteraceae; genus UBA1181. The sequence continues at coordinate 69,395 of JAZRXL010000079.1, read as the reverse complement.
CTCTATCTTATGGTGTTCATTAGTTCCTTCGGCCTTGATATTCAAATTCATCTTTGCAGAATCGCTCAACGATTTAAAGAAATGGAGGAACATCTCAGTAGGCATATCACCCACATATTCGCGATTGAACTCAGCATTCCAAACCAACCATGGTCTTCCTCCGAAATCCAATGCCACAGAGCAAAGACACTCATCCATAGGCAAGCAATATCCATAACGCTCAATACCACGTTTGTTACCCAGAGCTTGAAGCAAAGCTTCTCCCAATGCAATAGCAGTATCCTCTATCGTATGATGTTCATCGACATTCAAGTCTCCTTTCACATGAATCGTCAAATCACAACCAGAATGTTTCCCTATTTGCTCCAACATATGATCAAAGAAGCCTAAACCAGAGGAAATATCACACTTACCAGTCCCATCTAAATTGATTTGCACGAAGATATCCGTCTCCTTGGTTGTTCTTTGCACTGTAGCAACACGTTCTCCTGCAAACAAGAATTCAGAAATCTGATCCCACGAAATGGCAACCTTTGCACAAGAGTCGGTCAAGCCCTCTTCTGCCAATGCCTTCTTAGCTTCATCAATATCAGATGCGATTAAGATAGCTTTACATCCGAGATTTTTTGCCAACATCACATCCGTAAGACGATCACCTATTACATACGACGCATTCATATCATACGAACCATCCATATAAGATGTTAGCATTGCAGTACCAGGTTTGCGAGTAGGTAGCTTGTCTTCTGGGAAAGACTTATCGATGAATATGTTATCGAACTCTATTCCTTCTCCTTTCATCACCTCCAACATCTTTCCTTGAACGGTATCGAAGTTTTCTTGTGGATAAACGGGAGTTCCCAAACCATCCTGATTGGTAACCATAACCAATTCAAACGAAAGATTCTTGCGAATAAAATAGAGATTACGCAACACACCTGGCAAAAACTCCATTTGATCCAATCTATCCACCTGATATGTTACAGGAGGTTCTACAATCAATGTACCATCTCTATCAATAAAAAGAGCATTTTTCATATCAAATACAATATCTACAATTATTAATTCAAACCTTATTTTTGCTTCTAGCAAGAGTCTTTTAACATCTGGCGAAGAAGAAGAAAGGGCAATTATCATACCACAAATAAGGGTATGCAAAAATAAGAAAAAGTTTAATAAAACCATTCAGATAGCCCAAGTAAGATTTTGCATATTTATGCATATATAAAATCAAAAGAAACTGCAAAGTACACGTAAGCAAGGCTTATAATTTCACATTTCAAAGAAACAAGAAGCAAAAATAAAAATGTATAAATATAGAATAAACAAAAGATGAAATTCTATAAAAATTAAATTTACAATGTATTTTTTTATTCAAAACAAGCACACTTTTCAAAAAAAAGAATTAAATTTGGGAATTTGAAATAAATAACATTGATATAATATGGAAGAGATTGACAGATTTAAGCAATTAACTGATTCCCTACAACTCATGGGTGTTGGATTAGCAACCGTTTTCTCTGTGTTGCTTCTCATTATCTTATTAGGAAATTTACTTATCCTTTTGATTAACAAGTATGCTCCCGAGGAAGAAAAGCCAAAGGTTGCTGTTTCAAATGCAGTTCAAGCAGTAGATGCCAATGTAGCAATGGCCATCAACATGGCAATTAGCAAATTGACAGGGGGAAAGTCGAAAGCAGATAAAATTGAAAAAATATAAAAACAAAATACAAAAATGGCTAAAGAAGTAAAATTCAGTCTCGTTTTCAGAGACATGTGGCAAGCAGCAGGTAAGTATGTACCTCGCGTTGACCAATTAGTAAAAGTAGCACCAGCCATCATCAAGATGGGATGTTTTGATCGTGTAGAAACTAACGGTGGTGGTTTTGAGCAAGTAAACCTTCTATTCGGAGAAAATCCAAACAAGGCGGTTCGTCAATGGACAAAGCCTTTTCACGAAGCAGGAATTCAAACACATATGTTGGACCGTGCACTTAACGGTTTAAGAATGAGTCCTGTTCCTGCCGATGTTCGTAAACTTTTCTACAAAGTAAAGCATGCACAAGGTACTGATATCACACGTATCTTTTGTGGTTTGAACGACGCACGCAACGTAATTCCTTCTATCAAATATGCAAAAGAGGCTGGCATGATTGCTCAAGCATCTCTTTGTATCACAAGTTCCCCTATCCACACTGTAGATTATTATGTTGACCTAGCAAAGAAGTTTATCGATGCAGGATGCGACGAAATCTGTTTGAAGGATATGGCCGGCATTGGTCGTCCTGTATTTCTTGGCGAATTGACAAAGAAGATCAAAGCTATTAAGGATATCACAATTCAATACCACAGTCACGCAGGACCTGGTTTCAACATGGCTTCTATCCTTGAAGTATGTAAGGCTGGTTGCGACTATGTTGATGTTGGTATGGAACCTCTTTCTTGGGGAACAGGACACGCAGACATCATTGCAGTTCAAGCAATGTTGAAAGATGCAGGTTTCCAAGTTAAAGAGATCAACATGGAGGCATATATGGAGGCTCGCACATTGATCCAAGAGATGATGGATGATTTCTTGGGTTATTATATTCCTTCTCGTAACCGTCAAATGAACTCTTTGCTTATCGGTCCTGGTTTGCCTGGTGGTATGATGGGTTCTTTGATGACAGATTTGGAGACCAACCTTGAGTCTATAAACAAGTGGAAGGAGAAGAACGGAAAGCCTAAGATGAGTCAAGACGAATTGTTGATCAAGTTGTTCGACGAAGTTAAATATGTATGGCCTATGATGGGATACCCATGCTTGGTAACTCCATTCTCTCAATACGTAAAGAACATGGCATTGATGAATGTTATGCAAATGGAGAAGGGCAAAGAGCGTTGGTCAATGATTGCAGACGACATTTGGGATATGATGTTAGGAAAATCAGGAAACTTGCCTGGTCCTTTGGCTCCTGAATTGGTTGCTAAAGCTAAAGAGCAAGGACGTGAATTCCACACAGAGGATCCACAAAGCAACTACCCTGATGCTCTTGACTCATTCCGCGAGGAGATGAAGAAGGAGGGCTGGGATCTTGGACAAGACGACGAGGAATTGTTCGAGTTGGCTATGCACCCACAACAATATAGAGCATACAAGTCTGGCAAGGCAAAAGCAGACTTTGAAGCAGATTTGGCCGACAGAAAAGCAAAGAAGAACAGCGGAAACGGTGGTGCTGCTCTTCCTCAAACAGTTGTTGTTGATGTAAACGGAGTAAAATACAATGTGACAATTGGTGCTAATGATGGAACATCTGCTGCTGCACCTTCTGCTGCCGCAGCATCTGCAGCTCCTGGCGAGGGCAACGAATTGACTTCTCCATTGGAAGGTAAATTCTACCTTGTAAAGAACTCTGGAGACGCAGCCGTTAAGGTAGGTGACACCGTAAAGAAAGGTCAAGTTGTATGTTATGTAGAAGCAATGAAGACTTTCAACGCAATCTCTGCTGAGTGGGATGGTGTTATCACAGAAATCTGTTTAACAAGTGGTTCTTCTGTTTCTGAAGACGATGTTCTAATGAAAATTAAATAATTCGAATTATGGGCGAAATATTAAGTAAAATATATGGTATGACAGCGCTTGGCGATATTTTCGCCAACCCGTCTTACCTTATCATGATTGCATTAGCCTTCTTCTTGTTATACCTTGGTATCAAGAAAGGCTTTGAACCCCTCTTGCTTATTCCTATCGCATTTGGTGTTCTAATTGCAAACTTCCCTGGTGGTGGTATGGGTGTATATGCTGCTGTTGACACAACAGTGAACGGCATCTTGTATCACAATGCAGTTACCTTTGCTGACGGCACCGTATGGAGCAATGCAGAAGGAATTCCTTACAACATCTACGAAGTAGGTCTTCCTCAAATTGCTCACGACTTGGGCATCATGAACTTCATCTACTATGCATTGATTAAGTCAGGTCTTCTTCCTCCTATCATCTTTATGGGCGTAGGTGCATTGACAGACTTCGGACCAATGTTGCGTAACTTGAAGTTGGCTATCTTTGGTGCAGGTGCTCAATTTGGTATCTTTGCAGTTCTTTTGGTTGCAAGTCAATTCTTCACAATGCAAGAGGCCGGTTCTTTGGCTATCATCGGTGGTGCCGACGGACCAACAGCCATCTTTACCACATTGAAATTGGCTCCTCACATGTTAGGACCTATCGCTATTGCAGCTTATTCGTACATGGCATTGGTACCAGTTATCGTACCATTGGTTGTTAAATTGACATGTTCAGAGAAAGAGTTGAAAATCAACATGAAGGAGCAAGACAAGTTGTACCCTTCAAAAAGAGAGTTTAAGAACATGGGCGTTTTGAAGATCATCTTCCCTATCGCTGTTACGACAATCGTTGCAATCATCGTTCCTGATGCAGTATCATTGGTAGGTATGTTGATGTTCGGTAACTTAATCAAGGAGGTTGGAAATAGCACATCTCGCTTGTTCAACGTTGCATCTAATGGTGTCATGAACGCTGCTACTATCTTCTTAGGCTTGTCAGTTGGTGCTACAATGACAGCAGAGGCATTCTTGAACCTAAAGACCATTGGTATCGTAACAGGAGGTTTCTTCGCATTTGGATTCTCAATTTTTGGTGGTATCCTATTGGTTAAGATTATGAACATTTTCTCGAAGAAAAAAATCAATCCACTTATCGGTGCAACTGGTTTGAGTGCTGTGCCAATGGCTTCTCGTGTAGCTAACGACATCGCCTTAAAATACGACCCAAGAAACCACGTGCTTAACTACTGTATGTCATCAAACGTTGCAGGAGTTATCGGTTCTGCCGTTGCTGCAGGTATCTTGATTTCATTCTTAGGATAATAAAAACCTATAAATACGGAAAGAGGGTTCTATCATATTTTGATATACCCTCTTTTTTTTTGGCAACTTGCCAACCCCAAACCCATCTCATTTGAAGTATGTATATTCGAATTTTCTGCCCGTTAGTGTCCTAGCAGACATAACATCAAATCCTGTTGTTTAGATAAAGCAACGAAATAGAATACCCCTACACATTGTCCTATTGAATTCAATGTGCAGGGGTATTTTTATTTCCCTGCATAAGTCACATTTGCTACTTGATACAATGCTTGTGCCTCTGATAATTGTTGTGCAGAGACGTCTTCCATCAAATCTTCTTGGTAGTTCCAGCCGTCATGTTGTGTTACCTTATATTGCTTAAACACCTTTACTGGAGACAAGATCGTAAGTATTCCATCCGCATAGTATCCCAAATCTTGGTAAGTAGCCATGAAAGCTCTTTCTCTAAATGAATCAGACAAGATATTTTGTCCATAAAACTTCGAATCGTAAGAGAAATGCAACATATCAAATAATGTAGGCATCAAATCAATTTGAGAACAAACTTTCCCTACTCTTTGTGGCTCAACGAAACCAGGAGCATAGATCATAGCCGGAATATGATAACATTCCAAAGGAAGGCTTGTTTTTCCAGCGCTCGAAGCACAATGATCTGCTACGATCACAAAAACAGTCTCTTTAAACCAAGGCTTCTGTTTTGCCTGTTCAATAAACTGGCCAATAGCATAATCCGAATACTTAACCGCAGCTCTTCGGCTCATAGGATCTCCTTCCACCTCTATTCTACCCTCTGGATAAGTAAAAGGCCTGTGATTACTGATCGTCATCACATGAGCAAAGAATGGCACCCCTTTTGAATAATCTGCATCAAATAGAGAAATAGCCTCCCTATAACTATCTTCATCGCTAGTGCCCCAGATATTTGCAAAAACAATCTCATCTTGCTTATAAGTCTTCTTATCATGAACCTCATAACCATTCTTGCTAAAGAATGCCTCCATATTATCAAAATAGCCATCTCCTCCATACACATAGAATGTATGATAACCCATTTCACGCAAAACACCACCTGTCGAGAAAAAATCCTTTTCCGTATTTCGCTTCACAAGACTCTCTCCTGAACTTGGTGGCAAAGACAATGTAACAGCTTCCAATCCTCGTACTGTCCTATTTCCTGTTGCAAAAAGATTATCAAACACCAAGCTTTCATTTACCAAAGCATCCAAATTTGGAGTGATTTTACCATTATCCCCATATGCCTCCATAAAGTTCGCGCTCAAACTTTCTACCGTAATCAATACAATATTTTTACGCACAGGAGTTCCTTGCGAAACAATGTGATTAACGCCGGTTGAATCTTGGTGACATAGTTTGTTTTTCATGCCTTCAGCTTCCTCTTCTTCTATCATCGTATAGAATTGCGAAAAATTAAGTTCATTATTCACAAAAGCCTCCAAGAAATTCCAACATCCATTCTTCGGCAATTCCGTCAAAAAGACATTAGAGGTCGTAAGATTTTGATATCCCCAATGAAGCCATTTCAAACTACCAAATAAAACAACAGAGAAGATAGCCAAAGTAGTCACAAATCGCTTCCACCCCAATACACAAGCCTTTCGGGTTGGGTATCCTCGCATAATCACCCATGTATACAATGAAGACAATACCAACACACCAATCACAAGAGGTACCATAGGGTAAGATTCTACAATATTACCTATAATCTCATTGGTATAAATCAAATAATCTACAGCTATGAAGTTATATCGAACACCGAACTCGAACCAAAAGACAGGTTCTCCAATCAACACAAACAACACATTAAACACTCCATACAAGAAAACAACCGTATAGACTGCACCCAACCGCCACTTCTCCCGAACTTTCGGCAAAAAAAGTTTAAGACTAAAACAGAGAAGAATTATAATCAATAAAGAATTGGCTATAGCAGGAACCACACCTGCATACTCATCAGTAATGTCGTTGAAGAAAACAACATAAAAAGTAAGTAGTGCGAGCAAACCTTCTATAATATAACCCAAAGGCTTCTCATATTTCTTATCTGTCAATGTACAATAAAACAAGAAGGCGGGAACCAAACCAATACTTGCAAAAGCCAAATCGTTCAAAGCACCTAAAAAGAATATTCGCAAATATTGAGTGAATGTAAAATCGACGACAGTAATTGGCAACAACAACAATGTAAATCTGATTATAGCTCCAATCGCCAAAGAGATTGCGTAAAAACGAGGGGCAAAATGGCCTATCCAATCCTTTAATTTATTATCCATATCATTCAGGTTTGAGTTCCTTAACGGAACAAATTAACATTGATTAAAAAATCACGCAAAAATACATAAAAGTAGAAAAACATACAAACAACACCATTGCGTAAATAGTACCAACAAGGCACATTGATTCCAAAGATTTTTTGTAAATTTGTGGACGTATGTAACGTAGCAGAACCAATGGATTTTAACGCAAAGAACATAAGCAAAGAACAAAAAAAGAGCCATCTCCTGTGGAAATGGCTTGTAGCACTCCCCCTCTTTGTACTAGTATATGTGTTCTTCCTTCTCAACCACAGATACCAGGTTATAGCACTTAATCCTCCTTTTTATGAAGATGGAGAGTTGCGAGTTCTCACATGGAACATTCACGACTCCGGGGAAGATTACGAAGAGAGGCAACCCGACATTGCAAAACTAATTGTCGAGCAAAAGCCCAACATTGTCCTAATGAACGAATTCTACCTGAAAAAATCACGCACTTTAGATTCCGTACTAAGGGAAAACTATCCTTATGTAGTAGACACATGGACTAACGTGTTATCTGGCGATGTGCTTTACAGTCAATACCCTATCAAAAGTTACAGAAAACTAAGATGTGACACTTTAACTCCTCAGTCCTATGAGTTTATCTTACAAATACAAGATCAAAATATTCGTATCATAGGAAGTCACATGACAAGCACCAATAACCAAGACACAAAGCACCGATATACATTAAAACAGAAAAGCGATTTAAAGACACTCCCAGCCTATTTCAAATTATACAAGAAGGGTAATTTGAAGAGACAAAACGAAGCAATTCTTATCACTGAGTATATAAGGGAAACAGAGATGCCAACCATCGTCATGGGAGATTTGAACGACATGGGAGGAACCCGTCCGTTAAACATATTACAAAGCGAAGGTCTAAAAGATGCTTGGTGGGAAGGAGGTTTAGGATTGGGCTTCACTTTCAAAGAGGGATGGATGAGACTACGAATTGACCATATACTTTACAACAACCATTTCGATCTCAAAAAAATAAAAGTAATAAAAACAGAACTGTCTGACCACTACCCTGTTATTGCAAATTTCGATCTAAGACAAAAGGGAGATAGTGAAAATTAAAATGCAGTTTTCAACATGCAGAGTTTCGAATTTTATACAAGAATTCAATGACACCTAAATATTCAGACGAAAAATATTGGTTCGAATTTTCGACACAAAACCAAGGCAAGGATATAGATATATTTTACATATATCCTACCATCAACTCTGAACCATTAAGCAACAAAGGGAATGTGCCATCCTACACTGACATTAAGCGTCCTGAAGTCCGCAACGCAGCGAAGAAAACGCAATCCTACAACAAACTCGTTTATGCCGCAGGAGATTTCAATTTCTATGCACCTTATTACAGGCAAATGACCACAAAGGTATTTGCCATGAGTAAAGTGGAACGAGATGAAAGAGCAAAACTATCCGCTTCTGATGTAAGAAGAGCCTTTCAATACTATATGAGAGAATTCAACAAAGGAAGGAGGTTTATTTTGTTAGGCCATAGTCAAGGCACCCAAATGTTGTTGGAACTATTAAAACACGGCATGACAGATGCTCAATTTAACCTAATGATAGCAGCCTACCTTATGGGATTCGAAATTACGGAGAAAGATTTGGAGAAATTCCCCAACAGGCTGAAACCAGCGACAGGAGAAACAGACAAGGGGGTCATCATATCCTACAATTCAGCCACCTCCGTGGAAGCAAAATCGCCCCTTCTCTCCAACAGTGTAGTATGCATCAATCCACTCAACTGGAAAACAGATGAATCACTAGCACCCGCAGAGATGCACAAAGGAGTCATTCGTTACGACAAAAAAACACAAGGATACAAAACGACTCCTAACTACACCAGTGTACAAATTCAAGATCACATATTGGTATGTAAGGATGTAAATCCAGCCATCTGCTACGACGAAAAGATCAAAGAGCCTTTTCCTCTGGGCAATTTGCATTTTGCAGACACCTGGTTGTATGCAGAGAACATAAAAGAAAACATGAGGAAACGAAGTGGTTTATCATTATAAAGACAATCTCTATACAAAATAGAATCATGAAGAGTATTTGGATAAAAATAATATTTCTTTGGGCAGCTATCATCGCTGTTTCCAGCTTACACTCAGCACCCAACCTGACAGAAACAAAGGTGAATGAAAATTCAAACATTCAACCAAAACCCAAAAAGATTCAAAGTGTAAAAGGCGCCCTGATTGTGTGCGACTCAACCGCCATAGACAGCATTAGAACCAAAGTTAAAGAAGAGGAGAATGTTGACTTCGGAAATTTTCAAAACAAACAGAACCTAAAACAGTCAACTAATTCAAAATAAGGAATATATTATTTCTCGATTTCGAATACTAATCTCTTAATTAAATTCGTTAAATTTGCAGGAAAAGAATATTACGAATATGAAAAAACAACTAATACCATTATTACTTGCATCGATGAGTATCTTCTCATATGCATATGAAATCCATGCAGACGACAGGACTGTATGTTATAAACTGATAAAGCATTAAAAATTTAAATTTAAAATAAAATGAAAATAATAAAGATTATTTTACTTCCACTACTACTAGTATTTCTCGTATTAGGTGGCATTGGTTACTACCGATATTATTTTGTTTTCGGAGAAGGTGTAAAAAGTGGAGAACTAAACTATGTAGTAAAGAAAGGATATATTTTCAAGACCTACGAAGGAAAGATGATCCAAAGTGGATTTAAAAGTACCCAAGCAAGCGGTTCCATCCAATCAAACGAATTCATCTTCTCTATTGAGAATGAAGAGATTGCACAAAAGCTTATGAACATGGGCGGACGTCAAGTGGACCTCAACTACCGCGAATACAAACATCCATTACCATGGAGAGGAAATAGCGAGTTTGTAGTAGACAATTTCATTGTAAAGGTTGAAAGAATAACATTAGACCAAACAGACGAGTACCTAAAAATTGGAGACAGTCATTTTCTAACAGCCATCGTATTCCCAGAGGATGCAACAGAGAGAACCGTCTCTTGGAGCACCACCAATCCAAATATCGCTGAGGTAACACAGGAAGGAAAGATCATAGGCAAATCAAAAGGAAAGGTTGTGGTTACAGCAACTGTGGGTAACATGACAACCACTTGTAATGTTTATGTTACAGATGGTTCAGAAGTCAAACATGAAGCAATCGACTACAAAGAGAAGTACGAGAGCTTAATTAAAAATTTCAGAGAAGAGAAAAGAGAATTAGAAAACAAATATGAAGAATAAAGAAGGAATCATTGGATCTCCCGTTTCTTTCAAATCTTGTATTTTTACGAAATTTTTGCTAAATTCGTAGCGGTTTTTAATATTGTACGGCTTGAACACAAAAGAAATAACATCAGAAATCAGAAAGCGTCTACAACTCGATGCAGAAACGACAGATGCTTTGTTCTCTTCTTTCGTAGATTGTCTAAAAGAAGAGTTGTTGAATGGGAATTCAGTTTCTATTCCAAGTTTTGGTATCCTTGAAGCAAGGAGAAAGAAAGAGAGAATCTCTATCAATCCAGTAACAAAGCAAAGACTTCTTTCTCCTCCAAAGCAATCATTAGCTTTTAAAGTAAGTGCTATTCTCAAAGACAAATTAAACCAATAAAGCAGTGAAGTGTTATGAACGAGAAAAAAAGTATACAAGATATTTTAAGTCAAATCGCAGATGAATCCGGAGCAACTAAAAAACTCACAGAGTCATTTTTGCGTACACTTTTCGAGATTGCAGAAGAAGCTTTGATGAAAGATGGAATTGCCAAAATACCAAACCTAGGTACATTTAAGGTTGTTGCCATCGAAGAGAGAAAGAGCGTCAATGTTCAAGACGGATCTGAGATGATTATTCCTGCTCATAAGAAAGTCACCTTCACTCCAGAAAAGAATTTGAAGGAAGATATTAATAAACCATACGCACATTTGGAGACCTATGTGTTGAAAGATGACGGACCTGTAGATCCAGATATTGATGACAACTTCGACGAAGATGAGGTTATGGAAGAGGTCATTCCTACTGCATCCGTTCAACAAAACATTGAAAAAACACCAATACAAGAAGTGGCTGAAGTTGCAACAACTACGGACTCCTTGTATCAGGAAGAGATACAAAAAGAAGATAAGACTCCTATTCAAAAGGAGACTATTAAAGAAACAACAAACGAAACTATTATGAATGACAAGATTGAAAACGAGCAAGTGCAATCTGCAGAAAACTCATTGGAAAACAATGTGACCAATACAGAAAGCACAGTTCAAGAAACAATTGCAGAAGAGCAACCTTCTACACAAAATGAAGTTTCAAGCGAAACTGAAACAACAGAAGGAGTAAAAGAAGAGATCGCAACTTCTACAGAGAAAAGCGAAGTTGAAGAGAAACCACAACAAACAGAGGTTGCTCCTTCAACACCACAGCCAAAGAAAAAGCAACCTGCAAAAGCCAAAGAGGAACCAAAGAGCAAGAAATGGTTGCTTTGGTTATTACTAGGTTTACTTCTCGTATTGGGCATTCTATTTGCCGTTAAATATTTGATGGACAAACAGGAGGCACCAACCGTCAAGGAAGAGGTTCCTGTAAAAGAAGCACCTGCTACCCCAGCCAAGAGCGAGGACGATGACTTCATTGAGGAACCACAACCTGCTATTGATTGCTTTGAGAACACTGATCAATGCATCGTAATGAATGAATTGGAACAAGCAAGCAAACAAGAGGCCGAAGAGGAGGAAGACAATGCTACCTATAATGCAGCCACCCACTCTTTCGATGACAGATTGGTAAATTACATGAATGAGAACCATCCAGAATTAAACTTCCCTAAAACCGTTGGCATCAAGGAAGAGTACACTGTACCAGAAGGAAGTCGCTTGGCTCAAATATCAAGAAACATATACAAAGGCGTATACAACTACTGGGGTTACCTATACTTCTTTAATACAGATGTATTGTCAAGTCCAAGTGATATAAAACCAGGAATGAAGCTGAAGATTCCTGATTTAGAAGACAAGTTTGTAAATCCTTCATCAGAGAAATGCAAAAAGATTGCAGATGAAGTAAACAACAAACTTCTAAAATAAGGTTAAAATGCTTGCCACTCGATTAAATATTGTTAAGAGAGTGGCAAGTTGCACAATAACGAGGCAAGAACAAAGTTCTACCAAAGAAAGACATAGAAATTAAATAATAAAAACATAAATAAAATGGACCAAATCGATATTAGATCATTAAACGAGAAGATTGAGAAGCAGAGTTCTTTCGTTGATATGCTTGTCATGGGAATGGACAAAGCCATTGTCGGACAGAAGCACTTGGTTGAATCACTGTTAATAGGACTATTGGCAGATGGTCACGTATTATTAGAGGGAGTTCCAGGCTTGGCGAAAACTTTAGCCATTAAGACATTAGGAGAACTAATCGATGCAAAATATAGCCGTATTCAGTTTACACCAGACTTATTGCCTGCCGATGTAATTGGTACGATGATATATAGCCAAAAATCAGAGGAGTTCAACATTAAGAAAGGACCAATATTTGCAAACTTGGTATTGGCAGATGAGATCAACCGTGCTCCTGCTAAAGTACAAAGTGCCCTACTTGAGGCAATGCAAGAGCGTCAAGTTACAATTGGAGAAGAATCATTCATTCTTCCAAAACCATTCTTAGTATTGGCAACCCAAAACCCTATCGAGCAAGAAGGAACATACCCTCTTCCTGAGGCTCAATTAGACCGTTTTATGTTGAAGGTTCACATCACCTATCCAAAACCAGACGAGGAAAAGTTGATTATCCGACAAAACATCAAAAAGGAAAAGACTGTAATCAACCCTATCTTAAAACCAGAAGATATCATCAAAGCAAGAAGCGTTGTTCAAGAGGTTTATATGGATGAAAAGATAGAGAAGTACATCGTAGATATCGTTAATGCTACCCGTTTCCCTGAGCAATATAACTTAGGAAACTTGAAAGAGATGATCTCGTTCGGTGGTTCTCCTCGTGCATCTATCAACCTTGCATTGGCAGCAAGAGCATATGCATTCATCAAGAGAAGAGGATACGTCATTCCAGAAGATGTTCGCGCAATTGCAATGGATGTACTTCGTCACCGTATCGGTTTAAGTTATGAGGCAGAAGCAAACAATATGACTTCTGAAGATATTGTCAACGAAATCTTGAATGCTGTTGAGGTACCTTAATCATTGATTCTTTCAGGACTACACCATAATATTTTTAAGCGATGAAAGATACAAATGAGATATTAAAAAAGGTACGAAAGATTGAGATAAAGACAAGAGGTCTCTCTCGCAACATATTTGCGGGAGAATACCATACAGCCTTTAAAGGGCGTGGCATGACCTTTTCTGAAGTACGTGAATACCAGTTTGGAGATGATGTCCGCAATATCGATTGGAATGTAACAGCCCGCTTCAACAAACCATTCATAAAGGTATTTGAAGAGGAGCGCGAAATGACAATGATGTTGTTGGTCGACGTATCTGCCAGTGGAGAGTTTGGAACCATCAATCAGAATAAGCGAGACATGATGGCAGAGATTGCTGCAACAATAGCCTTTTCTGCAATTCAAAACAACGATAAGATCGGTGTCATATTTTTCTCAGATCAAATAGAGAAATTCATTCCTCCTCAAAAAGGTAAGAAGCATGTACTCTACATCATTCGTGAATTATTAGGTTTTGAGCCACAAAGCAAAAAAACAGATATTCAAGGAGCCTTGCAATATATGACGAATGCCATCAAAAAGAGATGTACTGCATTCATCATTTCCGACTTCATTAGCAGTGATTTCTCCAAATCCCTTTTGATTGCCAATAGGAAGCACGACATGGTCGCTCTTCAAATCTACGACAGAAGAGAAATGAGCCTTCCCTCTGTTGGCCTGATCAAAATGAAAGATGCAGAGAGTGGCGAGGATATGTGGATCGACACTTCCGACAAAAAACTTCGTCTTGCTTATGAAAAGCATTGGCACGAAAGACAAGAGACTTTGAAACAATATTTCAATCAAAGTGGAGTTGACACTATTGCCATCGCAACAGATGAAGACTATGTAAAGGCTTTGATGAAACTATTTAGGCAAAGAGCATAAAAAGAATTTTCAGCATGAAATCATTTAAGAGTTATATACTTCTCTTTATTTGTTCCATTTTCACCTATTCTACATGGGCGCAATCCATTGAAGCTAGTGTGGAAATCGATTCGTCAAGTATGCGCATTGGAGAGCAACGACACATCTTCTTGACTGTCAAGCAACCCCAAAGTGCAAATGTTAAGTTTCCATTCATCAATCAATCGGACACATTGGTGCCTGGTGTTGAAATTTTAGCCATTTCGAAATTAGACACCACAAACGAATCGGATGGAAGAATAAAGATTTCTCAGGAGATATTGGTAACATCTTTTGACACAGGAAGATATACAATCCCTCCTTTCAAGTTTGTCACTAAGACAAAACAGATTGATTCTGAAAAGACATTCTTAAATGTATCTACTATCGAGGCTGACTTTGTCAACTCCAAGATAACAGATATTGAAGAAAATTACGATCCAGGCATCAACTGGGTAAGACTATTCCTCTACCTGTCCATCCTCCTTATTTTGGCAGGTCTGGGTTATATTGGATACATGGTATACCAATTCTACCAAAGAAAGAAGTTGGAGAATGCAGTAGAGGAGAAAGAGGTAGACAATCGATTACCTCATGAGATTGCATTGGCAGAGTTGAACGAGATCCAAGAACAGAAAGTTTGGAAGCAAGGTTTTACAAAGCAGTATTATACAAACATTACTGATACGCTTCGTGAATACTTCACAAAGAGATTTGGTATTTCTGCCATGGAAATGACTTCAGCAGAGATTATCGATCGTCTTAAATACGATACAGAAGCTGCTCCAATTTTGGATAAACTAAGACAAATATTCTCTACTTCCGACATGGTTAAGTTTGCAAAACAAGAACCAACTCAGGAAGAAAACGAATTGAGTATTTTGAATGCTTACCGCATCATCAATGAGACTATCATCGTTCCGTCCAACGAAGAGGCTCCTCAAGAAAATTCGGCAAGCAACGATAAAAAGACTGAATAAAAGATGAACATAACATTTCAAAACCCATCGTATCTGTATCTTCTGCTATTGCTCATACCAATGGCTGCGGCATACTTTTATAGAAGGAAACGAACAACTGCCAATCTGCAGATATCTTCTACAGAACCGTTCAAAGGTGTTCGTAAAAGTTATAAATATTACTTGCTTCACCTTCCATTCATTCTAAGACTTGGAGTGATTGCAATGCTAATCGTTGTTCTTGCCCGTCCTCAATCAGCAGACAAATGGGCAAACAAAGATGTGGAAGGTATTGACATTGTTATGGCTGTGGATATTTCTGGTAGTATGATCGCAGAGGACTTAAAACCGAACCGATTAGAGGCAGCAAAAAGTGTTGGTGCTGAATTTATCGCCTCTCGTCCGAACGACAACATAGGACTAGTCGTTTTTGCAGGAGAGAGCTTCACTCAAAGCCCGCTGACATCAGACAAAACAGCTTTAGTTGGATTAATGAATAGTATCTCTAACGACATGATTAGTGAAGATGGTACAGCCATAGGAATGGGTCTGGCCAACGCAGTGAATCGTATCAAAGAGAGTCAAGCTAAATCAAAGGTTATCATTCTTTTGACCGATGGTTCTAACAACCGAGGAGAAATAGATCCACTAACTGCTGCTGAATTAGCTAAGGCATACAACATCCGTGTCTACACCATTGGTGTTGGAACTAAAGGACAAGCGCCCTACCCTGTTCGCACAGTATTTGGTGTTCAACGCCAAATGGTTCCCGTTGATATTGATGAAAATACGCTACAAGCTATTGCAGACAAAACCAATGGTCAGTACTTTAGAGCAACTGACAACAAAACGCTCAAAGCTATCTACAAAGAGATTGACCAGTTGGAAAAAACAAAGATTCAAGTTACAGAATATAGCAAGAAGCAAGAGGAGTATCTTCCTTATGCAATTGCAGCATGCATATTATTGCTTTTAGAAATTTTGCTTAGAAATACAATTCTAAGACACATTCCATAAAAGAAAGGAGTCAGACTATGCTATTCAGATTTGCTAATCCACAATATTTATACCTTCTACTTATCATTCCAGTTTTATTGGGATGGTTTATCTATTCACGTTTTAGAAGGAAAAGTCAATTGAAGAAACTAGGTGATTTAGGACTTCTTTCAGAACTGATGCCTGGTGTCTCT
The DNA here is from genome assembly GCA_045600225.1 of Paludibacteraceae bacterium. Lineage (GTDB taxonomy): Bacteria > Bacteroidota > Bacteroidia > Bacteroidales > Paludibacteraceae > UBA1181. The sequence goes on along the minus strand of JAZRXL010000079.1, from coordinate 52,922 downwards.
AATTTCAGACAACATATCAAGTTTTACCTTACCCTATTAGGTTTAGTAGGTATAATCTTTATAATGGCTAGACCTCAATTTGGTTCTAAACTGGAAAGCGTAAAAAAGAAAGGCTTAGAGGTGATGGTAGCCTTAGACATCTCCAATTCGATGTTGGCAGAAGATGTGCAACCCAACCGATTAGAGAAATCAAAACAGATGTTGTATAAATTATTGGATGGTCTAAACAATGACAAGTTTGGTGTCATCATATTTGCAGGTCGTCCATACACACAACTTCCGATCACAACAGATTATCAATCAGCAAAAATCTTTATTTCAACCATACAACCAGAGATTATCCGACAACAAGGAACAGCCATTGGCGCTGCATTGGAGATGGCTGCTAGATCCTTCTCTGACGAAGAGAACAAAGGGCAATCCATCATTGTCATTACAGATGGTGAAAACTACGAGGATGATGCCGTAGGCATGGCTAAAGAAATTGCAAAGAAAGGTGTTCAAATCAATGTTATTGGTATCGGAAAGCCTGAAGGTTCCCCAATACCAGTTGCAGGAACCAACAACTACAAGAAAGACAAAGATGGCAATACTGTAATCTCCAAACTAAACGAGTCTATGTGTAAAGAGATTGCACAAGCAGGAAATGGTACCTATGTGCGTGCCGACAACACCAACACTGCGATGAAAGTAATTCAAGCAGAGTTGGAGAAGGTATCAAAAGACGAAGTGGAATCAAAAGTTTATTCAGAATACAACGAACAATTTCCTCCTATTGTGTGGATTGTCCTAATCCTTCTCGTGATTGAACTTATCCTATTGGAAAGGAAAAACGGTCTATTCAGAAACTTCAAATTGTTTAACTAAAAAGAGGGAAACTTTTAGGTGTTTCCATTGAATGATATGAATAAAAAGGAGATTATAATAATCAGTTCAATAGCAACTCTTGTAATTGTTTTATTGATATTGCTTTTAACCAATACAGACAAACTCTCTTTCTATCAAATCGGAGACTATGTTAACAAGGGTAATAATTTCTTCGACGATGAAAAGTATGATGAGGCAACTGTTAAGTATGTAGGCGCATTGGGTATTGACTCAACTCACAGCGGAGCATTGTATAACAATGCAAATGCGGCCTATCGCAATGGACAATACGAATCGGCAAACAAGTCGTACGAAAAAGCCATTCGTTCCACATTAAGAAGTGATGCAACAGAGGAGACCAAAGAGTTGGCATCAAGCATGTATCACAACAGAGGTAACTCTTATATGAAAAAAACGACTCCACTCGACTCTGTTTTAATGACCAACGAAGAGATTCAAAAGGCGGAAGCTGCAGGACAAGATGCCAGCCAAATAAAACAAGCCTTCTATCAAAAAGCACAAGAGGACTTAAAAGCAGTTCAAAATTCCATCAAGAACTACAAAGAGTCATTACGACAAAGACCAGAAAATGACAGTACTCGTTTCAATTTGGCTTTAGCTCAGGATTACCAAGCAAAAGTGGCTGAAATACTACAAAACATGACACCACCAAGCAACCAAAATTCTAATAACGACCAAAACGACAAGAAAGACGATAACAAAGACCAACAAGATCAGCAACAACAAGAAGACAAGCAAGATCAAAAGGATCAAAACCAAGATCAACAACAAGATCAAAACCAAATGTCGAAAGAGAATGCTGAACAAATCTTGAAAGCCTTAGAACAAGAAGAGAAAGAGCAGCAAAAGAAACGCAAGGTTGAACAAAAAGATTCTCGATACAAAACAGACAAAGATTGGTGATTTCACAAGGTCACACTTTATTTGTACAACGATTATGTGTAATTTTGCAACTGAAAAGAATAAACTAAAATGAGGAAAATAGGATTTATATTATTGACGCTATTATTGGTTTGCGTAAACGCTTTTGCAGCTGATGATGTATCAATAAAGGCAACAGCTCCCAATATGGTGGCAATGGGACAACAATTCAGATTGGAGTTTAATATTAAGAACGCCAAAGCAGAAGATTTACAAGTCCCAGAAATAAAGGATTTTGAGATCTTGATGGGTCCTTCAACAAGTAAATCAAAGCAAGTTTCCATTATCAATGGAAGTATGAATGTTGTGGAGAACATTACTTATACCTATATTCTTACTCCAAAGAAAGAAGGTACATTCACCATCTCCCCTGCACGCTTTTCAAATAACGGAAAGACCCTTATGTCTAACGCAATAACCATAAAGGTTGTTGCTCAGGGCGCCAATGCCACTCCTCAACAGCAATCAAATGCCAATGGAGCCATCTCCACTTCAAGCGCTGATGTACACTGCGTTGCAGAATACAACAAAAAGAAAGCTTACGAAGGAGAGCAAATCGTAGCTACTATTAAGATTTACCACAAAGGAAACATAGAAGGTATTGAAGATGTAAAACTTCCTGAATACAATGGATTTATTACTCAAGAAATCACCTTGAAAGATGAAGAACGTGCATTAGAGCCTGAAACATACAATGGTTCTCGCTACTATGTATACCAACTGAAAAAAGCCATACTCTTCCCTCAAAGAGCTGGAACCATAGATATTGAGAGTGGAAAACTAACGGCTGTTGCACAAGTGCAAGTGCAAAGACAAAACAGAAGGAGATCCATTTTCGATATGGACGACTTCTTCAATACTACACAACGCGTAAAAGTTCCGCTTGAAATCAAGGGTACAAAAATAGAAGTTATGCCTCTTCCTTCAGAAGGGAAACCTGCAGATTTCAATAAAACAGTTGGTACATTTAAGATGGAATCTTCCATCAACTCAACCGACGTAAAGGCAAACGACGCAATCAACATTAAGGTAAAGATATCTGGTACTGGAAACATCAAGTATGTCAAAGAACCTGAATTCAAATTCCCTAACGACTTCGAAATCTACGATCCTAAAATCAGTCAAAAGGTTTCGACAAGCGGTAATGTAGTTAGCGGAACAAAAGAGATAGAATACTTAGTTATTCCTCGTTATGCAGGCACGTACGAGATTCCTGCTGCTACTCTATCATGCTTTGATCCTAAGACAAAAAAATATTACACTCTCAAAACAGAGAGTTATACAATCAATGTAGCAAAGGGAGAAAATAATGGTAGCGACAACGCCCCTATTGTTTCAAACTATGGCAACAAGGAGAATGTGAAATACTTAGGTAAAGACATTCACTTCATTAATACCAAAGACACAGATGTTCTAACCAATCCATCTCCATTGTTTGGAACTACAACCTATTTCTTGTGGTTTATCATTCCGTTGTGCGCTTTCGCCACTCTATTCATTCTTTACAGAAAGCAATTGAAAGAGAATGCAAATATCACATTGGTGAAAAACAAGCGTGCTAACAAATTAGCAACAAAACGTTTGAAGAAGGCTCAACAACATCTTCAAAAGAATGAAAAAGAACCGTTCTACGAAGAGGTGCTAAAAGCATTATGGGGATATACAAGTGACAAACTAAACATCCCTGTATCTGAGTTAGACAAAGACAACATCGAATCCAAATTGGCAGATTGCACGGTTGAACCTACAGTCATCAACGACTTTATGCAAATACTTCAAACTTGTGAGTTCGCTCGTTTCGCACCAACAAGTGGACAAGGAGCAATGGATGACCTTTATAACAAGGCAGCTGAGTTGATCGGAAAATTGGAAGAGCAGATAAAAAAATAAGATAACAGAAAAGAATATCAATATGAAACGAAATATTATATTACTGATTTTATGTGTATTCTCAACTTTGGTGGGCTACTCATCCGAATCCAAGAGAATGGCAGAGGCCAACAAACTATACCAAGAAGAGAAATATGCCGCAGCCGACAGTTTATATCAACTTGTTCTTCAAGAAGAAGGTATTTCTGCAACACTATACTATAATTTAGGAAATGCGAAATACAAACAAGGAGAAATAGCAGCAGCCATTCTTAATTATGAGAAGGCCCTAAAATTGGATCCAAACAATGATGACATTATTTTCAATCTTGAGATGACTAACCAACAAACGATAGATAAGATCGAGCATCTCGACAACCTATTCCTTTCTGATTGGAATAGATCCGTCCAAGGTCTATTCTCATCTGACGGATGGGCAAGATTGTCTATTTTCTGCTTCCTTCTTCTATTAGTGGGTGTTTCGTTATACTTCTTTGGAAAACTGATGTGGCTTCGCAAAACAGCATTTTTCACAAGCATAGTTGCCCTGCTATTTTGCATCGTCTCTATCTATTATGCAAAGGAACAAAAAGACCTCTTTATCGCACACGATAGTGCAATCATATTTACCCCTTCAGTTACAGTGAAAGGCTCTCCTGACAATGGAGGAACTGACCTTTTCCAACTACACGAAGGAACCAAGGTGAAAATCAAAAGCAACCTGAATGGGTGGGTTGAAATACAAATTGCCGACGGAAATGTAGGTTGGATTGAAGAAAAGGACTTGCAGATTATCTAAATCGACAGAAAAAGATATTATGGCTTTGCTATAATATCTTTTTTATTTACATAGTACTTGTAACTAGTTCTTGTGATTTTCTCCTGGAGAATAACTACTTGTTATTATTGCACATTTACACAAATAAAATAACGCTGTGGATGCTATTTCTTTGGAGGCATAGTTATGGAGAATTGAATCACACCTCCCCATATATGGTTATTCAGATCTTCAATAATAGCCACAAATAACTATTCCTCAATAAAAATGAAAATCCGAGCTTTGCTTTCAAAAGAATAGGAATAATGGAAAAAAATTTACGTCACACAATGATAGGACTCATTGCATTCTGCTACTCCAATGCTCATCTCTCTGCACAAGACAGTACGACCGTCTTTTCTGTAGAGAACAAAACGAAAAAAGTTGAGCACGCATTTAGCTGTTCGTTCGAATATTTCGGCGATGTGTCTTCCAACACGTTGGGAGGAATCAAAAGCGGAGTCAAATATATCGGTGCTGCGTGGTTAGGTTTTGCCTTCGACATTGAGAGGGCTGGAGGATGGGAAGGTGGCGAATTTCAAATCAGTGGAATGAACACTCATGGTGATGGTTTTTCTTCTGAACTCATTGGAGATCTTTTCTCCGCAAACAATGACGAAGTAGGAAATTACACATTCCTTTATGAAGTTTTGTACAAGCAAAACATTAAAAACCGATTCGACATCTCTATAGGTCTACAAGACTTCAACACCAACTTTGCATCATCGGATGAAACACTTCATTTCATTCATTCATCGTTTGGCATCAATAGCGTCTTGAGCTACAACCTACCGCTACCTGTCTATCCCACAACAGGACTTGGACTCGAATTTGGATGGAACATATCAGATCATTGGCGTTGGCAAACTTGCATATACGACGGATTAGCTGAATCATTGGATGAAAACAAAGGAAATCTAAAATGGAAACTCAACCGAAAAGATGGTTACCTAATTGCCACAGAAGTTCATTTAACCAACGAAAAAGCTGGTAATCTAAAGCTGGGCAGTCACTTCCTAACATCTACTAAACAATTTGGTTTTTATGCGTCGGGCGACCACCCTTTCAATGAGACCGTAACCCTTTTCTCTAAATTTGCCTTTGCACCCAAAAAGAGAAACGAAATTTTCGCAATGCTCTGCACTGGTGTTAATTTTCACAGTATCTTTGCAAAAAGATATGAAGATGTGTTAGGAATTGGCTGTATTTCCAATCTTCAAGACAACGAGGAGAAGCACGAGACTATCATAGAGCTAACATACAAATATCAGGCATTGAGAATGTTATACATTCAGCCTGACATTCAATATATACTTAACCCGTCTTCGGAAGCAAATCTAAAAAATGCTCTTGCAATCATATTGAGAGTGGGATTTGTTCTATAATTCATCTGAATAAAAAAATACGACATATGAACTCAGAAGAGATAAAGAAAACGCTTGCAGACATATCCGAGGGAGAGGAATGTGTGATTGTCAAAGTCAATGGTCACGGAGGTTTCCGCCATCGCGTTATGGAGATGGGGTTCGTAAAAGGAGAGCGTGTATCTGTTTTGAAAAATGCTCCACTACAAGACCCTATCGAATACAAAATCATGCAAAGCCACGTCTCTTTAAGACGTAGCGAAGCAAGTCACATTGAAGTAATTAGTGTAGAAGAGAGTTCCGCAACAGAAAGTTCCGACTATAACCGCACCTTCTCAGAAGATGTACAGAACAGAATAAAAGAGAAAACTAAGACCATTACGGTTGCATTAGTAGGTAATCCTAATTGCGGAAAAACATCCTTTTTCAACCACGCTACTGGATTACGCGAACATGTAGGAAACTACAGCGGCGTAACTGTAGCATCGAAGGTTGGAACTTTTTACCTAAACGATTATACAATCAACTTAGTTGACCTTCCTGGAACTTATTCAATCACAGAATACTCTCCAGAAGAACTATATGTAAGAGAATACATCACCGAGCAACATCCCGATGTGATCCTCAACATTGTAGACTCAGCCAACTTGGAAAGAAACCTTTTCCTAACCACTCAGCTTATTGATATGAATGTGCGCATGGTAATGGCACTCAACATGTTTGATGAGTTAGAAAACAAAGGTATAAAATTGGATGTGTCTCAACTTGAAAAGATGTTGGGATTCCCTTGTGCCGCTACCATCTCAAAAACGGGAGAAGGTATCGAACACGTATTACAACACATCATTACCGTATACGAAGAGACGGATGAAATCACCAAACATATCCACATCAACTACGGACCAGAATTGGAGAATGCCATCAGTAAGATTAAACCAATGATTGCAGATCACGCAGATATCGCGGTCGACTTTCCTTTCAGATACGTTGCCATCAAGTTACTAGAAAATGATTCTGTAACTTACAAACACCTAAAAGACCATATAGGTGATATTACGAAGATTCAACAAACCGTAGACAAGTGTCGCGCCGAGATTGAAAACGAATACGATGAAGATGCAGTAAGCATCATCACAAATGCAAAATATGGTTTCATCCGTGGTGCACTTAGAGAAACAATGACCAAAACCACCGACAACAAGAAGGAGTTGGGCTACGCAATCGATGAGGTGTTGACCAACAAATGGTTGGGATTCCCGGTTCTAATCCTATTCCTTTGGGTGATGTTTGAAGCTACATTTACAATAGGTGCATACCCGCAAGCAGGTATTGAGTGGTTGGTTAACCAATTCGGAGATTTAATGCGTTCCGTTTTAGGAGAAGGTATGTTAGCCGATCTGATTGTAGACGGTATCATTGCTGGCGTGGGGGGAGTGATTGTATTCTTACCAAACATTCTTATCCTCTTCTTCTTTATATCTCTATTGGAAGACACTGGATATATGGCAAGAGCCGCATTCATTATGGATAAGGTGATGCATAAAATGGGGCTGCACGGAAAATCATTCATTCCATTACTAACAGGTTTTGGTTGTGGTGTACCTGCTATCATGGCAACACGCACATTGGAGAATCCTAAAGATCGCATCATTACAATGATGGCCATTCCGTTTATGTCTTGTTCAGCAAGACTTCCGGTATACCTACTCTTTGTGGCAGCCTTTTTCGAAACCAACCAAGCTTTGATTTTGCTAACCATATACCTTATCGGTATCGTAATGGCTGTACTAACTGCCATGTTACTGAAGAAAACCATCTTCAAAGACAATTCTGAACAATTCGTTATGGAGCTTCCTCCATACCGTATTCCTTCTACAAGAAACACGGTAATTCATATGTGGGAGAAGGCCGTTCAGTACCTGAAAAAGATGGGGTCAGTCATTTTAGTAGCATCCATACTTATCTGGGCTCTTTCCTACTTCCCTACTCACAATGCCGAGACAGATCGAATTGATGAGCAGATCTCTGTTGTAGAAAATAACACAACCATTTGCGAAAGTGAAAAAGAAGAGACTCTTACGCATCTGAATATCGAGCGCGCCGCTGCACAAAGCGAGAACTCCTACATTGGGAAAATTGGCAAGTTTATAGAGCCTGCAGTAAAACCATTAGGATTCAATTGGAAGATGGGTGTGAGCATCTTGACAGGAGCTGCAGCCAAAGAGATCATCGTCACCTCTATGGGTATCCTCTACCACGCAGATCTAGGTGCCAATGAAGAGTCTGAAAACTTAAAAACAGCCCTTCAAGCACAAGCAACGAATAGCGACATGCCTATCACGCCATTGGTTGCCTTTGGATTTATGGTATTCGTTTTACTTTACTTTCCTTGCGTGGCAGCCATCACGGCAATTGCCAAGGAATCAAGTTGGAAATGGGCGGGAATTTCTATCGTCTATACAACTTGCGTGGCTTGGATCATCTCATTCCTTATCCATCAAATTGGCAGTTTAATCATTTAAACACACTCCTATGGGCACAGAAACACAAACCATAATTGTCGGTATCGTTATCATTGCCGCAGTCGTATGGAGCATCCGCAGACTTTTCTTCTCAAAGAAATGCGGATGTGGCTGTGAGGATGGTAGTTGTGCAGGCAACAACCAACAAGGATGTAGTGGATGCCTATTATCCTCACAATGCAATAAAAAAGTTTCTAAATAAGTAGATATGAAATTCACCAAGAAACAAAAATTAGAAGAGCTACTAGAGGCTAATCCTCAATTGATACTAATGCTTCCACGCTTTAAAATGAAGTTAGGCTTTGGAGAAAAGCGTGTGGAAGAGGTCTGTAAAGAAGGGAATGTTCCTATCAACCTCTTTCTTCTATTGTGCAATGTATACACATTCGATCAGTATACACCTACAGAAGAAGACATTCAATCCATCGACAAAGAGCATCTAATAAACTATCTAATTGCATCGCACGACTACTACCTAAACCATAGATTGATACACATAGGCAAACATGTGGAGAAAATTGCGAAAGAAGCGGGTCCCATTGGTTCTGTCCTACTAAAATTCTATCAGGAATATAACGATGAGGTTGCCAATCATTTCAAGAACGAGGAAGAGTCGCTTTTCCCTTCTCTAAACGAAGAATGCAAAAATATCAATAACAAATATGATTTGAAAGAGATATTAGAGAGTCACGACAACATAGAAGATAAGTTGAGTGACCTTACCAATATCATCATAAAATACCTTCCTGCAGACATTATGCCAAACGAACGCATTGGCGTTTGGTTTGACATAACACAACTGTCTAAAGACTTGGCAAAACATGAAGTCATAGAGGAGAAGATCCTCATTCCTTATGTTAAATGGATGGAGGGCGAAAAATAATGAAGAAGAAAAACATCATCATAGTCGAATCATCCGTTATTCTTGCAGAGGGATTACAATCCATTATCGAAAGCAGTCCGGAATTTAAGATTACAAAGACTGTACGTTCCTTAAGTTCCACAGCCATCTCTCCGAACACGGATATTCTAATTGTGAATCCCCGTCTTATAGGAGACTTTCAATTGTCTAAGACCCTCCAAGATTGGAGAGATAGTCATGAAGATATGATAATCTTTGCGTTGCAAACATCTTTTGTTTCGACACAAGAGTTAGATCTTTTCGATGGAACAATAGAATTGGACGATGAAGTTGCCACACTACTCTCTAAACTGAGGAAAGCATCAGCCAAAGAGAGCAGAGAAAGCGGCTCTGACAACTGTGAATTGTCAACAAGAGAGAAAGATGTACTCGTGCTTGTAGCCAAAGGTCTTACCAACAAGGAAATTGCAGATCAATTAAACATCTCCATCCATACGGTAATCGCTCACAGAAAAAACATCACGAGCAAGACAAATATCAAATCAATATCTGGTTTAACCATCTATGCCTTGTTAAACAATCTAATCTCCGAAAATGAAATAAGATAATAATAAGCCCGAAAAGAGAAGCGCATAAGGATTTCCTTACGCGCTTCTCTTTTTTATGCATTATAGGATTACCTACCCAAATTTTCCATCATTGAGGCCAACAAAACCAACGGAGCATTCCAATTGATAGCAATCTCATTCGTTGAATAACTGCATTGCTCATCCAAATAGCATCTTGCAGGTGAAAGAGATGGATAATTAGAACGACCGCAATCAGACAACTGATTAGGGTTAGCACCTCCACACACATAACCAGGAATAGGCTCATCTATACCATCACTGGAACTTCTTCTGTCGTGTAGACGCTTAGGGTACTTCGATCCGAAGCAAGAGACAAAGCAATAGTCTGTCGGATTTGCACCCATCAAATAATCGAAATTGGCAACCATTGCCTCCAAATACCTCTTATCCTTATAGAAGATATAAGCCAATCCTAAGATATTTCCATTAATAGCAATATCACCATTGCTACCCCACTCAAACTTCTTCAAAGCAACACGACCTGAAGAGAATTTGAATAGATTATAAACGCTTTGAGAAAGGCTCTTGAACTTATTGTCAATTAATTTCTTATCTACATAAGAAGGCAACTCATCCAAATGAAGTCTCAAAGAAAGCAAACCTAATGTATTTACATATCGCCATTGTGGTGATTCAAACTTTTGAATAAAATCCAATCGGTCGTAGTATGCCTTCTCTCCGGTTGCCAATAACATTTCTGAGGCTGCCCAAAAGAATTCATCACTTACATCATTATCTGAATAAGTACCTGTAAAGACATCTTCAGGATTCTCATACAACACATTTGGATTCTTTTCAGCCCAGTTCCATGCCTTCTTTGCCGCTGCCAACGCCTTTGCCGAGTAATCAGGATCTATCTCCTTGAAAACCCTTGAGAACATCGCCATTTCAGAAACGAAATCCAATGTTGCAGTTGTCGACTTCTGAACCACATAACGATCTGCCACATCTGCTACTGGTTGAACAAAACCAGAGAAACGCAAAGTAGTCAACTTGTGATACACACCTCCATCTTCAGGGTCTTGCATAGAAAGTAACCAGTCTGTCTCCCATTTCAACTCATTGTAAAAATCAGGAAGAGAATCTGAACTTTCCGGAATATTCAAATCTAAATTCTTATAATAGTCAGGGAATAATTCGTACGACATTATCATCTGATGCAAAGAGATACCCGCATTAACCACATACTTGTTATAATCACCTGCATCATACCATCCCTTTGGTGATGAGATAACAGACTCTGCATGTCTCTTCTCTGTAGCGGCTCTCTTGTGAACATACACCAATGTATCAGGGTGTCCCAAAGCACGCGAATAATCCGTGCCTCTAAAAACAGAGTATGGAGCCTCTATGGCGATTGACGAACGCCAGTAATAGAAAGCACGAATAACACTGGATGTAAGTTCTCTGAAAGTGTTGTTTGCCGAAATCACAAATGGATATGACTTTTCATCACCTACCTGAATATAATAGGTTCCCTCCTTACAAAAGGCAGAAAAATCAATTTTCTGGATTGTTTCTCTTGATTGGTTCCATAAAAAACCTTTATCCAAATTACCACGATATACCACCTCGTCCGTTTTTACCCTTTTAATTTCATAAACAGACGCATCCATTTCGGCTACAGTAGCAACCTTTGGCAAACCTGTCGAATACCCTACTTGATTAACCCTAACCAACTTTTGTGCTTGCACCGCAAAACACAAAGAGAGAGCCATCCATAATAAAACCAAATTCTTTCTCATACGCAAAACATTTATACTTTATACTTATTCATTCTTTCTTATTTTCTTCGTCCTTTTCTTCTTTTTCCTTTAATGTCTTCAAATAAGACAACTCAGACTCTGCAAATATACGTAAACCTTCGTCATCTTCCTTTAACATTCGGTTCAACATATCTTCTGCGTGTCCATACTTCTTTTTATCAATCAACATAATCACCCTATTACGAAGTAAGAAGTTTCGATACTCCATATAACTATCAGGTACCTCATCCTCCTCATCATAATCTCGCAACCTCTCGGTTATCATGCTAAGTTGATTCTCTATTATGTCAGATGCTCGGAAATCTTTTGCCTTTAGAAGACAGGTTATATAAGCCATGCATCCATCCAAATTTCCGAAGCAATAAGGTATATCCAAATAATAAAGTGCCTTTGAATAAACATTCAATTCAGTATAAGCGAAACCTGTTCTAAAATAGACACCCAAAATATCTGTCTTCTGCTTTTTAGTTAGCGTGTCGAATACAGGATGAATGGCACCTAATACGCACTCAAAGTGTTTGATTGCCTGGAAATAACACTTGTCATTAAAATACTTATACCCCCAGTACAAATCCTCTTTTATCGTCCAGTTGGCAAAGTTCACCAACACCTTCTGATCGTCATTCAACTCATCGTACCTACCCGACTTAGCCTTATCAATAGCATCATCTATCATGTACTTTGCCTCTGCTTCGTTGTTGGATTTTGATTTATCCAACACATAAACCACATTCAGTGGTTGTTCCGACTCAGTAACCACTTCCGATTTCTTAAGTACGAATGGGCTATTGATCGTAAGCATATAATAATCGGACGTTTTAGATTCCGACTGCCAAATCATATTGGCAGAATAGAAGCTGCCATCATTACAAGAGACGGACAAAATGTATCGATCCTTTTCGCCCGTACCCTCCTGTCTTAGATTCTCACGAAGTTCTCTAATCTTTGCTGCAACATTATAAGAAGCAAAATCCTCCTTCGCAATCTCCTCTTGAAAATGATGAACATATACAAAAGATATCTTCTCTACATTCTCTTGAGGAAGGAACTTTCCTGAGAAAGTAAATATATCGTTAGGAGTCAACACTAAATGTTGAAACTGAGTTCGGATGACCGGGTAATGCTGGTTCGAAATCTCCTGCTCCAACAGCAAATACTTTGCTCGTTTCTCCATTTGAAGTTCATCCAAGACATCCACTCTATCACTCTTCTCAAATGAGCTTCTTAAACCGCGGAACTCATCATCAAACAATCTTCTCAAAGAGAACAATTCCCCTAACTTATCCGTAAACACCTTCTTATTTTCCAAATTGGTATCTGTTAGAGTAAAGGTGTTTTTCAAATGAACAGAGACATCATTTTCATCCTCTCCATAAGAATAAAAGAATGTTGCATGATGATACTCCCTATTCAATCGATTACAAAGATATGCAATTCCCTGTCTTAACTCATATTTCTCAACAAAGACGTAGTAAAAATTCACAACTACATCTGGTTGTCCTTCGAAGCAAGACATATGGAAGAATGCATCCTGGAAGGAAAAACTATAAGTTATAACACCGTCCGAAACATCTTCTTTCGTAAACTCAATGTTCAACTGTTTAAATATCCACACGGCAACCTCCTTCGAACTCTTCTTCGAAGGAACAGGGACCAAGTCGTATATTTTTTTCAGTTTTCCTATCATTTACCAAATGACTAATCCAATTTCAAAACTTCCAAGAATGCCTTTTGAGGAACCTCAACCGTACCAATCTGCTTCATTCTCTTCTTTCCTCGCTTCTGCTTCTCCAGCAATTTACGCTTACGAGAGATATCACCACCATAACACTTAGCGGTCACATCCTTACGAACAGCCTTAACGGTCTCTCTTGATATGATCTTAGAACCAATAGCAGCTTGAATTGCCACATCGAACTGTTGTCTTGGAATCAAGTCTTTCAACTTCTCACACATACGCTTACCTAATGTGTAAGCATTGTCGAAGTGAGTAAGTGTTGAAAGTGCATCAACTGGCTCTCCATTCAAAAGTACATCCAACTTCACCAACTTAGATTCACGCATTCCGTTTGGATGATAATCGAAGGATGCATATCCTTTCGAGATACTCTTCAACTTATCATAGAAATCAAATACGATCTCACCTAATGGCATATCGTAAATCAACTCCACACGATTACCCGAAACATAATCTTGTCGAATCAATTCTCCTCGTTTACCTAAGCATAGGGTCATGATAGATCCAATATATTCCGCAGAGGTAATCACGGAAGCACGAATATAGGGTTCTTCGATCTTTTCTATCAATGTTGGATCTGGAAGTCCTGATGGGTTGTGCACATCAATCTCCTCACCCTTCTTGGTATAGACCTTATAACGAACATTTGGAACAGTTGTTATAACATCCATGTTAAACTCTCGATCCAATCGTTCTTGGATAATCTCCATGTGAAGCATTCCAAGGAATCCACAACGGAAACCAAATCCCAATGCTAAAGAAGACTCAGCTTGGAAGGTTAGAGAGGCATCGTTCAACTGTAGTTTCTCTATGGATGCACGAAGGTCTTCAAAATCTTCCGTTTCAATCGGATATACACCAGCGAACACCATCGGCTTCACCTCTTCGAATCCTTCAATCGCTTTATCGCAAGGGCGGCTCACATGTGTAATGGTATCACCTACCTTCACCTCTTTTGAAGTCTTGATTCCTGAGATGATATAACCTACATTACCTGCAGACAACTTCTTTTGCGGAGACATATCCAATCGAAGAATACCTATCTCATCTGCCAAGTACTCTTTCTCTGTGGCAACAAACTTAACCAAGTCGCCACTATTTATTGTACCATTGACGATCTTGAAATATGCAATAATACCACGGAATGGGTTGAATACAGAGTCAAAAATCAGACATTGAAGCGGAGCTTCAGGATCACCTACAGGCGGTTTAATCCTCTCAACAATCGCATTCAATATATCATAAACGCCCTCTCCTGTTTTTCCACTGGCACGAATAATATCTTCCCTCTTGCATCCTAACAAATCAACAATCTGATCCTCCACCTCTTCTGGCATTGCTCCTGGCAAATCGATCTTGTTCATAACAGGAATAATCTCCAAATCATGCTCCAACGCCATATACAAGTTTGAGATGGTTTGCGCCTGGATACCCTGCGATGCATCGACAATCAAAAGGGCTCCTTCGCAAGCCGCAATGGAACGAGACACCTCGTAAGAGAAATCTACGTGTCCCGGAGTATCAATCAAATTCAATGTATATTTTTCCCCATTATAGAGATAGTCCATTTGGATGGCGTGACTCTTAATGGTTATTCCTCGTTCTCTTTCCAAATCCATATCGTCCAAGACTTGCGCCTGCAAATCCTTTCCGGTTACCGTCTTTGTGTATTCCAACAAACGATCTGCCAAAGTACTCTTACCATGGTCGATATGTGCTATAATGCAAAAGTTTCGAATATTTTTCATCCAATTTAAATTTTATGCTTACTTTTCTTCCTCATCCCAGTCGATCTCAATGTCGTAATCTTCGTCATCAACATATTCAATCTCCTCATCCTCCTCTTCATCATATACATCCACATCCATCGGTCTGTGTGTCAATGTCATATGACGATCTACATCCTTAGACAGTTCTGTCCATATCATATCTTTCAACTCCATCAAACCATCTCCTGTTACAGAAGAGAAGAATGTAGTTGGGACATCGTTCGGAAGCGTTTTCCTGATCTCTTCAATCAATTCCTCATCCAACATATCAGACTTGGAAATTGCCAAAATCCTTTGCTTTTTAAGTAGTTCCTCGTTGTATTGCTCCAACTCGTTTAAAAGGATTTCATACTCCTTTACAATATCATCAGAATCAGCAGGGATTAGGAACAATAGAATGGCATTTCTTTCAATATGGCGAAGGAAACGAAGTCCAATTCCTCTTCCCTCCGAAGCACCCTCAATAATACCGGGGATATCTGCCATTGCAAATGACTTCTGATCACGATAGGCCACGATACCCAAGTTAGGCTCTAAGGTCGTAAACGGATAGTTGGCAATCTTTGGTTTTGCTGCAGAAACAACTGAAAGCAATGTCGATTTACCTGCATTAGGGAATCCCACCAAACCAACATCTGCCAACACCTTCAACTCCATAATGACCGTCTTTTCAATAGCCGGCTCACCTGGTTGTGCATAACGAGGAGTCTGATTAGTAGCCGATTTAAAGTGCCAGTTTCCTAAACCACCACGACCACCTTTCAAAAGAATCACCTCCTGCTTATCATCCGTAACATCACAGATGAAATCTCCGGTCTCTGCATCGTATACAACAGTACCACAAGGGACATCTATTATCTTGTCTTCACCATCTGCACCAAAGCTTCTACTATGACCGCCATTGCCTCCATTTCCAGCAAGGACATGCTTCTCATACTTCAAGTGGATAAGTGTCCAATAATCTTTGTTTCCACGTAGAATGATATGACCGCCACGGCCTCCATCACCACCATCAGGACCACCTTTCGGTGTATACTTTTCTCTATGGAGATGTGCAGAGCCTGCTCCTCCTTTGCCTGAACGACAATATATTTTTACATAATCAACAAAATTAGTCTCTGCCATTTTCCAAACTATTTATCTAATTATAAAACAATAAAACTACAACCACTTCTTCACCTTAAAGACTAAAAGTGTCAGTGCTGCAGATGCAATCATCATAAGAACTGCAAATGGATATCCAAATTTCCAATGCAACTCTGGCATGAAATCGAAGTTCATACCATACAAACTACCAATCAATGTTGGTGGCATAAAGATGATAGACACGACGGTAAATATCTTAATGATCTTATTCTGTTCAATGTTTACCAAACCAAGGAATGTATCCTGCAAGTAGTCCAATCGATCGAAACCGAACTTCGTGTGTTCAATCAAAGAGTTGATATCCTTGATAACCATGTTCAACCTTGGTTTTAGATCCACTGGTATCAAATCGCTCTTTAGGATATTGGTTACCACCCTCTGCTTGTCAATAATGTTCTCACGAAGGTGCATGACACGCTCCTGCATGTTTTTAATCTCCAACAAAACATCCTCATCCACATCTTCAGCCACGGAAAGGTTCTTACTCAGCTTGGTAATTTCTACAGTGGCATCCTCAATCATATCGGCATCGTATTCAACTCGGGTTTCGAGCAAAGCCACAAAAATATGATAACCAGAAGGATAGTTTCGAGGGTTAGCAAACAACTTTTTTACCGTATCGTTGAACGATTTCAAATTTGAATTATCTCTTACAGAGACCAAGATTCCATTTTTCAAAATAAAAGAAACCGGTTCCTTTTCAAATGTATCCAACAAAAAGTTCGAATTGGCCACCATTGTGTCATCTGTCTCTATATAACGAGAAGACATCTCGATCTCTTCGATCTCCTCTTCCTCTTGGATATAGATCTTCAAAAACTGCTCCAATTCAGACTCCGTCTCTGGTGCTACATTCGTCAAATCAATCCACACGAAATTAGACAAAGGAACTTCTTTTAAAATTTCGATATCCTTTGCTATTTTCAATCTATTATTATCAAAGTAGAACAAACGAACTTGTTGACTATTGTTTTGTTGCATACCTTAATCGTTTACAGGCTATTGCCCAGTTTTACTTTATCCGTAGGACTCTCTCCTACATCCTTAATAATCTCTACTCCGACTTAGCAGTCATCTCCTCCTGAACTCGATTGGTAAGTTGAATGAAATCTTGCACGCTAAGTTGCTCAGGTCTTTTAGTCACAATGTCATCGTGCATCAACTCGCAATCTTTAGGAACCAATGCTGCGATGGAGTTTCTCAACATCTTCCTTCGTTGGTTGAACGCAGTCTTTACCACTCTAATGAATAAGGCCTCATCACAATCCAATTTTTTTACTCCATTACGACGCATTCTAATGACCGCAGACTTAACTTTCGGAGGTGGGTCGAACACATGCTCGTGCACAGTAAACAGATACTCTATATCATAAAATGCTTGTAGCAACACACTTAAAATACCGTATGCCTTACAATTTGGCTTGGAGGCAATTCGTTCGGCCACTTCCTTTTGGATCATACCCGAACATATCGGTACCCTATCTCGGTATTCTAAAACCTTAAAAAATATCTGACTCGAAATGTTATACGGATAATTGCCAATCACATTGAAAGGTTCTCCTTCAAACAAATGAGTTAAATCTAATTTCAAAAAATCCTCCGCTAGGATTCTACCCTTAAGAGCAGGGAAGTTCTCATTCAGATAGTCAACCGACTCTCTGTCCAGCTCTACAACTTTTAAGTTAATTTGGGATTCCTTTAGTAAAAATTGTGTCAATACACCCATACCCGGACCTATCTCTAATACATTCATTGGTCCGGTAACATCTAAGCTCTCAGCAATATTCTGGGCAATATTCAGATCTTTCAAGAAGTGTTGCCCTAAGAATTTCTTGGGCGTAACTATCATCTTCTACCATTTTTTACTAATTTGAACTTTATATATGCAAAAATAATAAAAAGGGGCGGATTTGCCACTATTTTATCACAAAAAAACACTAGAGATTCATGGGATTTTCATTTTAACTTATTTTATAATTATGCAAACGTGGTTGTTCGAAAGAACCTGTACATGCCCTGATACGAAGTGAAGGGGATGTGCAGGGTTATACGTGATATATGAAGTCATTGCGCGTCTGAAAGACACTACTTCTGCGGTGTGTATTGTATCGTCTTGAAGACGAGTGTGTCCCACTCATGGCGCATAACCCCGCACATGACTCTTCGTTCCATGTACGGGGTTACACAAGTAGCGTCTTGCAGACGCTATATTTTAACTCCACCATTAATCTATTAAATGGTTTTTAGCTTATCTTTATCGTTTAATATCTAAACGCTAAGCCTGCCGAGAAAGACAATGTTCTGAATCCTGGCTCTGTTTCAATTGCATTGGCATCCAAGAAGCCAAACTCAGCTCCCACTTTCAACACTCCATATCGTAGAATGATGAAACGAAGATTCAAGTCTGCACCCAAGTCAAAATTCTTCAATCTGTTTGTTTTATCTGCATCTTCGCCTTTATTAAAGAAAGCTTTGTGCTCCAAAGTTCTCATGCCATACAAACCGATGTAGTTGTCAGAAGACTCCGTGTAACTACCTGCCACTCCATAAGCGACATAAGGTCCCGCACATATCTGAAGTCCAAATCTCTTTCCCAACGGAATATTCAATGAAAAATCCAAAGGCAACTCTACATACATCGACATCATATCCGTCTCCATCATTGCCATATCCTTCATCATATTAGACTTGAAACCCTTGCTTTCAAACACCGCAGATGGCAAGAATGAAACCCAAGAGTAGGCAAACGGAATATCAGCACCAAAGCCAGCCTTAAATCCTAATTTATAATCTGCGTGTCTTGCAGTTATCTTACTATAAGCAGCACCTGCCTCAAACCAATAGTGATTTCCATCGAACACACTGAATTCTCTGTACGGACTCAACTGTGCATTAGCCATCATAGCAGAAAAGAAAAGAACAACTGCAATAAAAAATTTCTTCATATCTTTTTTCTTTTGTTTTTAACCCGTGGGCGAAATTAACTATTTTTTTGTAAAAATCATTCGAAATGTAAAAAATAAATAATATCAATCCACCAACTCTCCTATCAACGTAGCAGAAGTTGTTGAAACGATTTTCACTTTTACAAACTCTCCTATATGATGATTTCCTTTAGGGAAAACGACCATCTTATTTTGTTGTGTACGGCCACACAACTGTTCTCTTGATCGTTTCGAAAATCCTTCCACCAACACCTCAAACACCTTATCGATATCTTTCTCATTGGAAACAGCCGACATCTCATTTTGAAGTGCAATCATCTCGTTCAAACGAGCAATCTTCACCTCTTCTGAAATATTATCAGGAAGGTTCTTCGAAGCAAACGTACCTGGTCTCTCAGAGTACTTAAACATAAATGCAGAATCGAAAACAACCTCTTTCATCAATGAAAGTGTCTCTCTATGATCCTCCTCCGTTTCATCATGAAAACCACAGAACATGTCTGTTGAAATACCACAATCTGGAATAATTCGACGAATGGCTGCTATTCTATCCAAGTACCACTCTCTCGTATATTTACGATTCATAAGTTTAAGAATCTTATTACTTCCCGATTGAACTGGCAAGTGAATGTGGTTACATATATTAGGATACTTGGCTATCGTCTCCAATATCTCATCACTCATATCTTTCGGGTGAGAGGTTGTGAAACGAATTCGGATATCAGGATAGGCTTCTGCTACTATCTTCAATAGATCAGCAAAGCCTACTTTAGAACCATCTGGGTTTTCAAAAGAGTAGGAATTGACATTCTGTCCTATCAAAACCACCTCCTTATATTTTCTATCCTCAAGATCTTTAATCTCTTTCAAGATGCTATCTACTTCCCTACTTCTCTCTCTACCTCTTGTGTACGGCACAATACAGTATGAGCAGAAATTGTTACAACCACGCATAATGGAAACGAAACCAGAAATCATATTACCTCCTATTCTGGCAGGTATGATCGACTTATACGTTTCGGTTGTAGAAAGATCTACATTGATAGCAGGCAATCCACTTTCTGTTAAAGAAACCAAGTTTGGCAAATCAAGATAGGCATCAGGACCCACCACCAAATCAACCATCTTAGAAGCGATCAATTCATCTTTTGTCCTCTCTGCCATACATCCTAACAGACCAACAATCAAATGTTTACGCTTCTTCTTCAATGTTTGAAAAAACTGCAATCTGGAATGAATCTTTTGCTCTGCATTATCACGAATAGAACAAGTATTCACAAATATAGCGTCTGCCTCCTCCATGTTATCTGTGACCTCATAGTCTATGGTTTGCATTACCGATGCGACCACCTCACTATCTGCCACATTCATCTGACAGCCATAAGTTTCAATAAAAAGTTTCTTTGCCATTTATCTAAAATTAACTTTTTTATGCACTTCGACATTATGCATATTTACATAGCAAAGATAAAAGATTTCAGTCAATTATTTATATCTTTGCGCAAAATAAAGAAGAACAGGATGAACGAAAATACAAATACACTTTCTTCTATTTCGAACAAGGTGGAAGGCAATATGGTTCTTAGAACAGAAGGTTTGGTAAAACGATATGGACAAAGAACTGTAGCTAATAATGTATCTATCCAAGTGGAGCAAGGTGAAATAGTCGGGTTGCTAGGTCCTAACGGAGCAGGGAAAACCACTACCTTCTATATGACTACTGGTTTGATTGTACCCAATGCCGGTAGGATATTCTTAAACGAAGAAGATATCACAAAGAATCCTGTTTACATGCGTGCGCAAAAAGGAATCGGATATTTGGCACAAGAGGCTTCCGTTTTCAGAAAGATGTCGGTAGAAGACAACATCATGGCTGTCCTCGAAATGACAAATTTTCCTAAAGACTACCAAGAACAGAAGTTGGAAAGCCTCATCTCTGAATTCAATTTGAACCATGTGCGCCACAACTTAGGAGACCGTCTTTCCGGAGGTGAGCGCCGACGTACAGAGATTGCCCGTTGCCTTGCTATCGAGCCCAAGTTCATCATGCTTGACGAACCATTTGCGGGAGTGGATCCTATCGCGGTTCAAGATATCCAAGACATCGTTTGGAAGCTAAAAGCAAAAAACATCGGAATCCTAATCACAGACCACAATGTGGACGAAACGCTAACTATCACAGACAGGGCCTATCTACTTTTCGAAGGTAGAATCCTTTTCCAAGGAACACCAGAAGAATTGGCAGAAAACCCTATTGTTAGAGAGAAATATTTAGGAAGAAACTTCGAATTGAAGAAAAGAGAAAAGACAATTTAAAAACACTTTTCAATACCCATAAAAAAAACGGATGCTCAAAGCACCCGTTTTTTTCATATCCTTCCTCGATCATTTCATAAAAATAATCGATGATTTATTGATATTCAACGAATTTATTTAGGCTAAATCCATGTTGATTTTTGATAATTTATACCTATAATATCCTTTACAAACAACATGAATTATCATATCAACAAAAAATCTATTCAAGAATTACTTCCGAAATATTACCGTGCTCTCTTCCCTCTTCAATCAGCAAACTGATCGAACATTTTTGTACTCAGATATTTTTCCGCACGGTCAGGGAACACAACCACTATATTTCCCTTATCTATCTTCTCTGCTGTCTTTATAGCAGCGAGCATAGCAGCGCCACTACTCATACCAGCAAAGATACCCTCTTCTGAAATAATCTTACGAGCCATATCTATCGCCTCCTCACTCTCTACCATAATCTGAATATCGATTCTCGAAGGATCATAAATAGCAGGAACTATCGCCTCCTCCATATTCTTCAAACCTTGTATGTAGTGTCCTTTTATAGGATGAGCGCAAACCACTTTAATGTCTGGCTTATGTTGTTTAAGGAACTTCGAGATACCCATGATTGTACCAGACGTACCCAATGCACAAACCAAGTAATCTATATTTCCTTCTGTTTGATTCCATATTTCAGTGGCGGTTCCTTCATAGTGAGCCTGATAATTAGCAGCATTAGAGAATTGGTCTGGCATGAAATACTTATCAGGGTTCTCCTCGACCAACTTGTGCGCCATCCTGATGGCTCCGTCAGTACCTTCGTCTGCAGGAGTCAGTATTACAGTTCCCCCGTAAGAACGAATAATTTTTCGACGTTCGATAGAGACCGCAGAACTCATCACAATCTCCACCTTATATCCTTTAACAATACCTGCTATAGCAAGACCTATACCTGTATTTCCTGATGTAGGTTCTATAATAACCTTCCCTTTTGTTAATTTGCCAGCCTTTTCTGCATCTTCAAGCATTTGGATTGCAATGCGATCCTTGATACTGCCAGTAGGATTAAAGCCTTCAACCTTAGCAAAAATATTCACATTAGGATTAGGACTCAATCTATTAATACGTACTAATGGGGTTCTTCCTATAGCCTCTAATATATTGTTGCAAATCATATCCTCAAAAATTACAATTCACTTTCCTTTAGTCTCTCCGCATTCTCAGCCACCATCAGTTTATCAATGATTTCCTGAATCTCTCCACCGACTACAGCTTGCAAATTGTACAGAGTTAGATTGATTCTATGATCTGTCACACGACCTTGTGGATAGTTATATGTACGGATCTTAGCAGAACGGTCTCCTGTCGAAACCATTGTCTTACGACGTGCTGCAATATCATCCATATACTTTTGATGTTCTCTATCATAAATCATAGTACGCAAGCGAGACAACGCACGCTCCTTGTTTTTCGGTTGATCACGGGTCTCTGTACACTCAATCAAGATCTCCTCAGAAACGCCAGTTACTGGATTTTTCCAAATATAGCGCAAACGCACACCTGATTCCACCTTATTTACATTCTGACCTCCTGCACCTCCTGAACGGAATGTATCCCACTTGATCTCACCCTCATTGATCTGAACATCAAATTCATCTGCCTCTGGCAAAACCGCTACGGTTGCAGCAGATGTATGCACACGACCTTGGGTTTCTGTAGCAGGGACACGCTGTACACGATGCACACCCGATTCATACTTCAATGTACCATATACATTCTCGCCCGAAACGGTAAATATGATCTCCTTGAAACCTCCTACTGTACCTTCGTTGAAAGAAGAGACTGCAATGCTCCAACCCTTTGTTTCACAATATTTGGAATACATCTTGAACAAGTCTCCCGCAAAAAGAGCAGCCTCATCACCACCTGTACCACCACGAATCTCGACAATGGCATTCTTAGCATCCTCCGGATCTGATGGAATCAACAAGATCTTTATCTTCTCTTCCATCTCTGGAATTTTAGGTTCCAAATCATCCAACTCCATCTTTGCCATCTCTCGCATCTCTGCATCAGACTCCGTATCCAAAATCTCTTTGGCTTGCGCGATGTTAGACAAAGCAGTCATGTACTCTTTCCGAGCATTCATGATCAATTCAAGATCGTGATACTCTTTGTTCAACTTTACATAACGCTTCATATCTGCAATCACAGCAGGGTCTGTGATAAGAGTGGAAATTTCCTCAAACTTATGCTCCAATCCGTCTAATCGATCCAGTAATGAATTTTCGGCCATATCGTATTTTCTGTTTACTTTTCAATTTCGTTTCAAAGTTAACACTTATTAGGCAAAAAGGAAAATGATATTGTGATTTTGTCTGTTTTAAACACTTATTCATTGGCACATTTTTACATATCATTATCATCATAAAGTTTCTCTAAATTACAATAAACTTCTATCTTTGTCGTCAACTAAAAGTATAATGTTTTTACAAAATCTTTATGAATTGTATTTTAAAAGGAACCATCCTTATGACATTAGTAGCATCTATGTGCTCATGCCATGGGGCTTCCAATCAAACAAAAGAGGAAAATTGTATGAATGTTTCAGAAAAAGTAGAATGCAAAGTGGCAGTAGACTCCATTATGCAGGTAGGAGAAGGTCCTATTTGGGACCACAAGTTCAATCGTCTGTTGTGGATTGATACGCAAGGAAGCTTATTGATTTACACACCTAATGATGGCAAAAACAGAGAAATAAAACTAGATCGAATGATCGGAACCGCCATTCCCTACAAAGAGGATACTGTTTTGGTAGGTCTACAAGATGGCATCTATGAAATGTGTCTCTCTACCAAAGCTCTAAAATTCATTGCAGACCCGGAAGGAAGGGAAGCAGGCAACCGTTATAACGACGGGAAATGCGATGCCTTGGGCAGATTATGGATTGGCACAATGGACAAAGATTGTACGCCCAACAAAGCTGCTTTCTTTTGTGTTGACTGCAATGGAGAAGGCCGCAAGATCTTAGACTCTGTAACTATTTCGAATGGTGTCATCTGGTCTCCGGACAATACCAAAATGTACTACCAGGACTCTCCTACCGCAAAGGTCTCAACGTTCGATTTCGACCTTGTAAAAGGATCTATCTCCAACCGAAAGGAAACCATATCATTACCAGATAACTTCGGGACTCCGGACGGCAATGCCATAGACGAGGAAGGAATGTTATGGGTAGCCAATTGGGGAGGTGCCTGTGTCACTCGCTGGAACCCAGCTACAGGTGAGATGCTACAGAAGATAGATGTCCCTGCATTGAATGTTTCGGCTGTTGCTTTTGGTGGCGAAAACATGGATCAGTTGTTCATCACAACGGCATCATTATATATGCCAGAAGGTGAAGCAGACAAATATCCAGAAGCAGGTAAACTATTCGTAGTAAAACCAGGTGTCAAAGGTTTGAAATGCAACTACTGGAAACAAGGAAAATAATTTACTTCCACAACCGCATAAAAAAACTCTGCAAGATGACTTGCAGAGTTTTTTGTTCTATAAAGTTCCTTTTTTAGTATTCAAATCTACCAAACTCGCTTTCGATTACCAATTGAGTCTTATCCGATTTTTCAACTCTACCAACAATTTGCGCATCAATTCCGAATGACTTAGAGATACGAATCACATCGTCAGCCTTCTCCTTTGGCAAATAGATTTCGAAACGATGTCCCATATTAAACACCTTGTACATCTCTTGCCAATCTGTTCCTGATTGCTCTTGGATTGTCTTAAACAATGGAGGAACTGGGAACATATTGTCTTTTGTAATCTTTACATTCTCCACGAAATGAAGCACCTTTGTTTGTGCACCACCCGAGCAATGGATCATACCATGAATAGAAGGACGCAACTCATCCAACACCTTCTTGATTACAGGAGCGTATGTGCGAGTTGGAGACAAAACCATCTTACCAGCATTAACCGGACAGTTCTCAACTGCATCAGTCAACTTCAAGCCACCTGAATATACCAACTCATCAGGAACTGCAGCGTCGAAACTCTCAGGATATTTTTTTGCCAAATATTTAGCGAAGACATCGTGACGAGCTGAAGTAAGTCCGTTACTTCCCATACCACCATTGTACTCCTTCTCATAGGTTGCTTGTCCATAAGAAGCCAAACCTACAATCACATCACCTGGTTGAATGTTTGCGTTATCGATCACATCAAAACGCTTCATTCTACAAGTAACCGTGCTATCAACAATAATAGTACGAACCAAGTCTCCTACATCGGCAGTCTCACCACCTGTTGCATAAACACCAACACCCATTTCACGAAGTTCGGCCAACAACTCATCGGTTCCATTGATGATAGCAGAAATAACATCTCCTGGCACCAATAGCTTATTTCTTCCAATCGTAGAAGAAACCAAAATGTTATCAGTGGCACCTACACATAGCAGGTCATCAATATTCATTATCAACGCATCTTGTGCAATACCTTTCCACACCGACAAATCTCCAGTCTCCTTCCAATACAAGTAAGCCAAAGAAGACTTCGTACCCGCTCCATCTGCATGCATAATATTGCAGTATTCAGGATCGCCACCTAAGATATCTGGAATGATCTTACAAAAAGCCTTTGGATATATTCCTTTATCAATGTTTTTAATTGCATTATGAACATCCTCCTTGCTGGCGGATACTCCACGAAGATTATAACGCTGATCGCTCATATTTTTTCGAATAAAATTATCTAATTTGAAACTATCACATTTCCTTCTGCAAAATTACAAAAAGAAGGTGCATCAACCTATTTTTTTCTGATTTTAGTTTTCACTTTGACTTTTTTTGTTGCCATGGCCGTAACCTGCTCCATAACCATAGCCGTAACCATAACCATAGCGTTGCTCTCCATAAGCCAACGATCCAACATTCTCCTCAACGAAATTGACGACCACGGCCATATTCTTCAACTTGCCGGTTTCAGAGAGCTCATTAATTGTCTTAAACCAATTCTTGTTCGAAGAATTAGCCCTAAACACCAAAACTGTCAGGTCTGCCACCCTACCTAGAACTAATGTATCTGAAACCACAGCAACCGGAGCAGAATCAATCAAGACATAATCATATCTCTTTTTCAATTCATCAATCAAATCATCCCATCTCGGCAAAGAAAGCAACTCTGTTGAGTTAGGAGGTACTGGTCCCGCAGAAATGAAATCCAAGTTATCATATTGGGTCGTTCTAATCAACGAATCAATCTTCATATCCGAAGATGACAAATAAGTGGATAATCCTTTCGTTTTGCTCTCTCCAAAGAAACTGGTCAACTCTGGGTTACGAATATCCGCACCTACCACCACCACTTTTTTCCCTAACGAAGCAAAAGAGATGGCCATATTTGCCGATATGAATGTTTTCCCCTCATTCGGAACAATACTGGTAAACAAGATGACCTTGTTACCGTCCCCTCTCAACATAAACTGAGCATTTGTACGCAAATGGCGGAAAATCTCCAACTTCTGCGCATTTATAGTATATTCATCTTTATTCTTATCAAAATAAGGAAGATCGGACAATACAGGGAGTTGCGTAAGCGCTTCCCTCTCCAAATCAGCAGAACTAGATATTTTTACATTAAAATACTTCTTCAACAAGACATAAATGGAGGCAATAATAAAACTCAAAACAACACCCACCAGCAACACCAAACTCTTCCTCGGTGCAATAGGTTTAGGTTCCGCCAAACACTCCTCTACGACCTTAGCCTTATTTACCGTCGCTGCCATTGCCAAGGCATTCTCCTCCCTCTTTTGCAACAACATCAAAAACAGTTGTTGTTGAATCTGACGCTGACGCTCAATCTCTACCGACAATCTCTCTTGTGTTGGTATATTATAGATCAAACCCCTATACTTGTTATATTGCTTTTTCAAATCCGATTGAGTGATTTTCAACTCATTTTCCGCATTCATCACTAGCAATCGGATATTATCATACAACCCCTCTATCTGGGAAGTCTGCATAAGCACCACAGGGTTACTTTCTGACGTAGATCGCATCAGGCGATTTCTCTCCATCAACAAGTTGTTGTATTGTGTAATCTGATTTACCAACCCAACATCCGACAATCCAACATTCGAAGGAATCACAGTCCCCTTATTCTCTTCCTTAGACAGATAATCTTTCAGAGAAAGAACCAAATTTAACTGAGTCTCATTCTCCACATGCTTTTGTTCATATTCCGCACCTTGCTTCACAAACATTTGAGCATTGGATGCCAAGTCTGTCAATCCCTCTTTTTTCTTGTATTTCTCCAAGTCTTTTTCCGTTGCGCCCAAGTCTTCTGCCAACATGGAGACACGCTCATTGATGAACTCTGCGGTTTTAGCTGCCACCTCGTTCTTCTCCTCTATAGCAGACATATTATATTCTGAAATCAATGAATTTAAGAACAATATGCCTCGTTCAATATTGGTTGTGTTGAATTTGAGATTTACAATGGAAGAATTCTTACTTGCAGTCATAATCTTCATATCCTTCAAATAAGATCTTGCCAAGGCAGCTGGTGGAACAACCGAAATTTTGAAATCTCCGTATTCCATCATTCTATCATAATCAGCACAGACCAACTCCAATGGTCCATAAGAAGTCGGAACAACCATCGGACAAGAGGTGTAAGTAGAATCGAAAATCTCTTCATCCAAACAAGAGAGCGTCACATGAAACTTATCTTCAGAAACTACGTCAACCTCTATCTGATACGAATATTTCAGTTCCTTAATGTCAAACAAGGAATCATTCAAAAGAATAGGAGATTTTCGAAACAGATCATCTGACTTCAAAAACCTCTTACCTTCATAAACCTTATACAATTGATTGGCATAAATCACATCTTTGATCAATGTTCTTGATCTCAACACCTCTACCTCATTATCCGTATTGGAATTATTCATTGCATTGATTCCATCGAAGACAGACAACTCAGTAAGGAAATCGCCACCCCTCTTCTCATCTCGCACCATAATGGTGGCTGTTACCTGATACATAGGCATAGTGCGCAACAGATACCAAATAGACAACAACAGACAAACGAAGAAAGAGATGGCAAACACTTTCCAATGTGCCATAAAATAGAAAAGGTACTCTTTCACATCTATTTCATCATCATATTCCCTTGCTCTTGTATCTTTTTTCATAACATCTTCTTATTTTTTTTTCGTCAATGTCGCTACCAAACTTGCCACAGAAACTAAAACAGAGACACCCGAAAGGACTTGTCCCGTCAGAGCACTGTACCTACTATTTCTCATTCTGGTTTTGTTTGGTTCTACATACAAAACATCATTCTGCTGTAAATAAAAATAGGGAGACTCAATTAAGTTCTTATCCGTCAAATCCAATAAGACAACTTCTCTTGTTCCATCGGAAAGTTCTCGCATCAACTTCACATTTTCTCTTTTACCGTATATGGTTAAGTCACCCGCCAACGCCAAAGCCTCCAACACATTAACCTTCTCGTTTGTGATTGTGTAAGTGTTAGGTTTGTTGACCTCTCCCAAAACAGAGATTTTATAGTTAACCATTCTAACATTAACGACAGGTACCTCTTTCAAATAGGGTTTCAACTGTTCCTTGATGGAGCTCTCCACCTCATTTTTTGTCATATCAGCCACTTTGATTCTACCCAAAACAGGGAAATCAATATAACCTTCATTATCAACCAAATACTTTTGAATCGCATTTTCACTACTTGAGCTATTGGTAGAAATAGCGGTACCAGTAGGATACATCAAATTGAAAGGCAAAGAAGCCTCTCTATCAAATGTGTTCACGGTTATCGTCAAAAGATCTTTGGGTTTTATCCTCGCGTCATATAGCTCTTTAGACACGGAAGAAGCCTTACCTTCTTGTTGTTGAAGGTAGGCTATCTTATTTTGAGTGGAACACGAGCAGAAAAACAACATCGTGCACCACAACATCAACTTACTTATTTTCCCTTTCAGAGAATATGCGCTCTTCTCCATACTTTGTTTCTTCAATACATTTTCTTTTCAGCACCCTCTTATGGCGCAGTACAAGGAACAATCATGCACCTTGATGCTCTGAACGTAAAAGATCATTTACCACTTTTACTGGAGTGAAGGTTTCTATTGGCACCTCAACAAATACGGTGTTCCAATCAGACATTGCACCATTCCATAAGCCCGGAAGCTCCAAGGCTTTTAAATCTCTTCCATTTTTAGATTTCTGAGAGATAAAGCCTGTATTTTCATCTACAAAGTTAAGTAAATTATACTTAACTCCCTTATAGTTTTTAACCGCACACACAAGGTCTACCGGATTAAAGTGTGTAGCGTTTTTCATAATCTCCACTTGATGTTCATCCTTCACGTCGAACTGAGAACTCTCAAGAATCTGAGAAGAGACAGTTCCATTTGGATTTTGGCACAAATAAGGTCCACCACCAGGTTCTCCTTCATTTTTCACCATTCCACACACACGCAAAGGACGATTGTAAATTTTCTTCAAATAGTCAATCTGATCCTTTTGCGTATCCATAGGGTTGTATTTATTTGAAACACCCAATGTGTTTACAGCGAAAGAGAGCATTTTCTTCAATGAATCTTCCGAAATCTTTTGATCGCTATCCAACAATGCTTGATACTCAAAGACTGTTTTCTGAATACTAACCAACAATCCCGCCAAAAGCATCTTATATTCCACTGTAGGTTGCTTAAACGCATCAGGAATAACATTATCAATGTTTTTGATGAATATCACATCCGCATCTATATTGTTCAAATTTTCAATCAATGCACCATGGCCTCCTGGTCGGAACAAAATCTTCCCATCCACTCTAAAAGGATTGTTCTCCATATCGACCGCAACAGTATCTGTCGAAGGTTTCTGTACAGAGAACGACACATTATACTCCGATCCATACTGATAAGCATAATCATCAACACGAGACTTCAACAAACGCTCAAAATATGGTATGTGCTCGTCAGATACAGTAAAGTGAAGGTTTATGTTTCCTTTGTTATTTTTTGCATACAAAGCGCCTTCCACCAAATGTTCCTCAAACGGAGTTCTCGATTTTCCTTCATATTTATGGAACATCAACAATCCTTTAGGCAAGAATCCATAATTCAAGCCCTTTGAATTCAATAGGTTATCTACAATTGAAAGGTATTTCTTGTCTTCGATCAGATGAGGGATATCCCAACCTTCATTGCGTTTACAATAAAAGTTCAACTCATCGTAAAAAGCGAATTTTTCAATTCTATCAAAGAATTCTATATCTGTTTTTTTCACCAATTCGTTCTTTCCTTCAGAAAGGAACTCGAACAAACTCTTAAACATTCGACTTGCTGCACCAGAAGCAGGGACAAACTTGACAATAGAATGATCTTTAGACAAATAATTCTTCCAAGCATTCAAATAAGTTGTCTTATTATTGCCATCATCCATCTTCACTATGCCATTGCCCACAACAGCAGGCTTTTCAACCTTTACATAAGGGAACCCAGTTTCGAATTGTTTTAACTGAGCATTCAACATTTCCTCTGTAATTCCTTTACGCTCTAAGCATTTTTTATCTTCATCCGTCAACATAGTCTCTCAATTTTAATTCTACAATATAAGATACTACAAATCAAGCACTTAAAAACAAATCACACAATTCCAAATTGTTGCATCACCATTTTAATTGGTTTGATTTTTCCAAAGTTAAGAAAAAATAATGTTGATATTAAATTTTTTCAGCAAAAAAATTGACAAAACGTAAAGAATCCGTTTTTTAACAAAAATCACTTAACTTTGCAAAAATTTAAATTGAAGTGAGCACAAAACGGTACAACGACTACTCGACTTATCTGCGCGGACATTTTTCTCATCGAATGCAGAAGATTGCCATTCACGCCGGATTTTCCTGTCCTAACAGAGACGGAAGTGTCGGATTCGGAGGTTGTACCTACTGCAATAACCAAACATTCAACCCTGAATATTGCACACCCAACAAAAGCATCATTCAACAAATAAACGAAGGTATTGATTTTTTCCGAAAGAAGTATCCAGACCAGCGCTACTTAGCTTATTTCCAAGCTTATACCAACACCTACGCACCGTTAGACATCCTCAAACAGAAATATGAAGTGGCACTTAGCCACCCAGATGTAGACGGCATCATCATCGGGACCAGACCAGACTGCGTAAACAACGAGCTACTCGACTACCTAAAAGAGATTAGGAAAACACATTACGTAATGGTCGAATACGGAATCGAGTCGACCAACAACGAGACCCTTCAGTTCATCAACCGAGGACACTCTTTTGAAACCGCAGAGAAAGCAATAAAAGAGACGGCTGAGAGAGGTATCGAAACATGTGCACATCTTATTTTAGGACTTCCGAAAGAGTCTCACGAAGAGACTCTTCTACATGCCCATAGGATATCGTCACTACCCTTGAATTGCGTAAAACTACATCAATTACAGCTCATAAAAGGTACTGTCATGGCAGAGCAATACATCGCTCATCCTGAATGGTTTAGACTTTTTTCCGCAGAAGAATACATCGAATTGGTCATAGAGTTCATAGAGCACCTCAACCCTAACTTCGTGATCGAAAGATTCATCTCACAATCACCCAAAGAGCTCCTACTCGTAAAGAACTGGGGACTAAAAAATTTCGAATTCACCGCGAAATTGGAGAAAAGAATGGAACAATTAAATGCAATGCAAGGAAAACTTTTCAAGGCATAAAAAGAGAAGAATCTCACACAAATCCACAACTGACTTACATCTTTCATTTTTTTCGTTCGAAAAATGCCGAAATCGTACTAAATATAGGTGAAAAACATCGCAAATCCTTTGATTAATTTCATTTATAGAATTATCTTTGCAGAAATATAAAAATTAGAAATCAGAAATTATGCCACAGACATCGAATCGTGGACAAATAATGCCACAATCTCCTATTAGGAAGCTAGTTCCCCTTGCAGACAAGGCAAAGGAGCGTGGAATAAAAGTATACCATCTAAACATCGGACAGCCCGATCTGAAGACTCCCAAAATCGCACTAGAGGCGCTTAAGAAAATCGACAGGGAAATTCTTGAATATAGCCCAAGTGACGGAATCAAAAGTTTAAGACTAAAGCTTGCGGAATACTATCACAAGTTCAACATTGACGTTACCGCGGATGATATTATCATCACTTGCGGAGGTTCTGAGGCTGTAAACTTCGCATTTATGGCGTGCTTGGATCCAGGCGACGAGATCATCGTACCAGAGCCAGCCTACGCAAACTATACCGCATTTGCAATCGCAGCAGGTGCAACCATCAAACCAATCCTATCTTCAATTGAAGAGGGATTCGCACTTCCTCATATTGAGAAATTCGAGGAGATGATTACACCTCGCACCAAGGGTATCCTAATCTGCAACCCTAACAACCCAACTGGTTACCTATACAACCAAAAGGAGATGAACAAAATTCGCGATTTGGTAAAGAAATACGATTTGTACTTATTCTCTGACGAGGTATACCGTGAATTCTGCTACACTGGAGCTCCTTACATCTCTGCATTCCACTTGAAAGGAATCGAAGACAATGTCATTCTATTCGACTCCGTTTCTAAACGATACAGCGAGTGTGGTATTCGCGTTGGAGCCCTTGTAACAAAAAACGCAGAAGTAAGAAAGAGCGTAATGAAGTTCTGTCAAGCAAGATTGAGTCCTCCATTAATCGGACAACTTATCGCAGAGGCTTCTATGGATACTCCAGAAGAGTATATGCTCGAAATGTACAACGAATATGTGGAGAGACGTAAATACTTGATCGATGGATTGAATAGAATTCCAGGCGTTTATTCTCCTATTCCAATGGGTGCCTTCTACACAGTAGCCCGACTACCGATCGATGATTCGGACAAGTTCTGCGCTTGGCTTCTAAACGACTTCAACTACGAAGGACAAACCGTAATGATGGCACCAGCCTCAGGTTTCTACACAGGTCAAGAAGGAAAGAACGAAGTTCGTGTCGCCTACGTACTCGAAAAGGAAGAACTTTCAAAAGCATTGTTTGTCTTGAAAAAGGCACTTGAAGTATATCCAGGACGCACTCTTTAAGAGCGCGTCCTCTTTTTCTAACCACCTATGAATTTCGAACTATTCATTGCCCAAAAGATATTTTTCAGCAAAAGCGGACAAGAACGTATTTCTCGTCCCATAGTTCGATTGGCCACCACAGGCATCGCCATTTGTTTAGCCGCAATGATTATAGCCGTAGGTATTGTGGTTGGCTTCAAACAAGAGGTTCGGAACAAACTCATTGGCTTCGGATCCCACATCCAAGTATCCGCCTCTTTCTCAAACCAAACCTACGAAACCACCCCTATTCAATTCGACTCGACTCTAATCAAAAACATAGAGGGATCTCCCTACGTAAAACATGTGCAGCGTTTTGCAACGCAACCTGGTATCATCAAAGTGAACGATGATTTTCAAGGTTTCGTTTTAAAAGGCATCGACCATGATTACGACTGGACATTCTTCAAAAACAATTTAACAGACGGAAGTACATTTACACTATCAGACTCAACAACCTCCAACCAAGCGCTGATTTCTCAAAAAGTGGCAGAATTGCTTCAACTATCGGTTGGAGACAAATTCCACGCCTACTTTATCATCGACGGGAAAGTGAGAGTCCGCCCTATGGAAGTATCAGGCATCTACTCTACCGGCTTCTCCGACTACGATAAGATTTTCATCATTGGAGACATCAGACATGTGCGAAAGCTGAACCAATGGGAAGAGGGAGAATGCAGTGGCGTTGAAATTGAATTGAACGACTTCAATCAAATGGAACAAGCTACAGAGTCTATCTACCCATACATAGGGAACCAATATGATGCAAAAGGAATGTTCTATATGATGAAATCCATTCAGGACATCAACCCACAGATATTTAGTTGGCTAGACCTTTTGGACATGAATGCGATCGTCATTCTCATACTAATGATGCTTGTAGCTGGGTTCACTATGATATCGGGATTATTGATCCTAATATTAGACAGAACCAATATGATTGGAATTTTAAAAGCTCTTGGTGCAAGCAATTTAAGCATTCAAAAACTATTCCATTATATTTCACTGTTCATCGTTGGCAAAGGAATGATCATAGGAAACATTATTGGTGGCATCCTATGCCTATTACAGAAGCAATTCAACATTATTAAGTTAGACCCGGACATCTACTATGTGGATACCGTTCCTATCGAACTGTCGTGGATAAAGATACTCCTCATCAACATTGGAGTATTTCTCATATCCTCCCTCATCCTTAGGTTGTCAACATTTATCATAAGTAAAATATCCCCTATCAAATCCATTCGTTTTGAATAGAAAATAAATATAGATATGAAATTCGAATTACAATACACAGACCCGAAAAGTAATGCGCGTGCAGGTTTAATAACCACAGACCATGGAGTTATCGAGACTCCTATATTCATGCCTGTAGGCACTGCCGGTACAGTGAAGGCCGTTCATCAGAGAGAGATCAAAGATGACATCCAAGCACAAATCATATTGGGTAATACCTATCACTTATACCTACGCCCAGGATTGGAAATACTCGAGAAAGCTGGTGGATTGCACAAGTTCAACGGATGGGACAAGCCGATATTGACAGATAGTGGTGGATTTCAAGTATTCTCCCTTTCTGACAACAGAAAACTAACCGAAGAAGGATGTACCTTCCGATCCCACATTGATGGCTCAAAACACATTTTTACACCAGAGAATGTGGTCGACACACAAAGAACCATTGGTGCTGATATCATTATGGCTTTGGACGAATGCACACCCGGAACCGCCGATTACCAATATGCGAAACGTTCGTTGGAAAGAACAATGAGGTGGTTGGACCGTGGACTAAAGCATTTCGATGAGACCGAACCTAAATATGGCTACAGCCAAACCTTCTTTCCTATCGTTCAAGGTTGCACTTACAAGGATCTACGACTGAAAGCAGCAGAAGAGATTGCCAATAAGAACAGAGAAGGTAACGCCATCGGAGGTCTTGCCGTAGGTGAACCTGCTGAGGTTATGTACGAAATGATCGAGGTGGTCAACACAATCTTACCCAAAGACAAACCACGCTACCTAATGGGCGTTGGCACGCCAATCAATATTCTTGAAGGAATAGAACGAGGCATAGACATGTTCGATTGCGTCATGCCAACAAGAAATGGCCGCAACGGACTATTGTTCACTCAAAACGGAACAATGAATATGCGCAACAAGAAATGGGCAGACGATTTCTCCCCATTAGATCCTTGCGGAACCTCATTCGTAGACTCATTCTACACGAAAGCTTATGTACGACACCTATTTGTAGCCGATGAGATATTAGCACTTCAAATTGCTTCCATCCACAACCTAGCATTCTATCTATGGTTGGCAAAGGAGGCAAGAAGACAAATCATTGCAGGCACATTCTCCTCTTGGAAAGATTCAATGGTGCGAAAAATGAGTGTTCGTTTATAATAAAATAAGTAAATTTGTAGTCCAACAAAAAAGATTGCAATGACAATAAATATTCTAAAGAAACTCGACAAATACATAATCAAGAAGTTTTTGGGAACCTTTTTCCTATCAATCGCCTTGATTATCAGCATCGCTGTGGTATTTGATATTACAGAGAAACTGGATGACTTCATGGAGAATCAAGCTCCACTAAAAGCCATCATCTTCGACTATTATCTGAATTTCATGCCCTACTACGCAAATTTGTTTAGTCCCCTTTTTACTTTTATTGCCGTTATATTTTTCACATCAAAACTGGCAGACAACTCTGAGATTATCGCAACTTTTGCATCCGGCGTGAGTTTTCACAGGCTTATTCGCCCTTATATGATTTCAGCAGGAATCATTGCCGTTTTATCTTTCTTCCTAAGCAGTTTCATTATCCCCCCTGCCAACAAGGAAAGATTGGATTTCCAAGAGCTTTATGTCAAAAAAAGGCAAAAAAACCATGCCTTGAAAACCCAAATATGGATTAGCGAAAAGGAGGTTTTGTTTATTGATTATTATGACAAACGAATCCACACAGGACACCGTGCCTCTCTAGACAAATTCGAAGGAAAGACTCTAAAGTCAAGAATCATTAGTCAGGACATCCAATGGTTGGGAGAAGACAATTGGAAGTTGAGCAACTACACTCAACGCGATTTTGATGGATTATATGAAACTATTCAAAAGGGACAGGAAATGGACATTAAGATCAATGTATTACCAGAGGATTTCTTCATATTCCCTGGAATGCAGGAACAAATGACCACTCCAGAACTTTCCAAATATATCGAAAGGCAAAAGAACAGAGGCGTCGGCAATATCAAAGACTTTGAAATTGAGTATGCAAAACGAATATCCTTCCCTTTTGCATCCTTTATTCTAACCATTATAGGTGTTTCATTATCATCTAAGAAGATAAAAGGAGGAATGGGTATAAACCTTGGATTAGGTCTTCTTCTCAGTTGTATCTATATTCTGTTCTTCTCCATCTCTTCTACATTTGCCATCAATGGTTCTCTCTCGCCAACACTATCAGTTTGGTTACCAAACATAACATTTGGCATTATCGCTGTAATACTATACAGAAGAGCGCCTAAATAAGAAAGTTATCTTATTTCAACATAACAAACATATAACAAAAAAGGTTGCCGATTGGCAACCTTTTTTGTTATATATAGGATTATTTCTTATTTACAGATAAAACCTCTCAAGGTGTCACTTTCTGTTTTTGTATTCAAATCAGAACAATCTGCAACTGACATATCCTCGTAGTCGTATGTGTAACTTGGAACCTCATTTCCCTTTTCATCGTAGTATGTACAATGACAATCCTTCTTTGTACAAGAGAAAGCGCCCAATGTAAGAGCAATTGTACCTAAAACAAAAAATATGTTTTTCATTATTCTAATTCTGTAAAATTACGCCTACTCTATTAATGGTTTTCGGCAATCCCCATTTTGAATGATGCAAATGTAATAAATTATCTAATCTTTGCACCTAATTTCTCTTCAAAATTCTTGATCAACTTATTCATTATTGAATCGATCTGAGTATCTGTAAGAGTCTTTGTCATATCTTGTAGGATGAAACTTACTGCGTATGACTTCTTGTCTGCAGGCAAGTTCTTTCCTTCATATACATCAAACAAATAAACATCCTTCAACAACTTCTTCTCTGTCTCATTCGCAATCTTAACGATTTCAGAGAATGATGTCTTCTTATCGATCAACAATGCCAAGTCTCTCTTAACCTCTGGGAATTTAGAAATCTCCTCATAAGTAACCTTATGCTTCTTCAATTCTGAAAGAATGTTATTCCATTCCAAATCAGCGAAGAACACATCAGTGTCAATGTCCATCTTCTTTGTCACACTCTTCGAAACAACACCTAATGTAACCAAAGACTTACCAGCAGGAGTCAACATAGAAAGGCCTTCAGACAAAAGATCGTCACTATACTCACCAATCACCAAGTGTTTCTTATCGATACCCAAACGAGCAAGGATGTTATCCACATAGGCAGAAAGTTGATAGAATGAACTCTTCTCTTGTTTCATCACCCAACTAGAGACCGTCTTGTTACCAGACAACCAAATACCCAAATGGAAATCTTCTGTATATGGTTTTAATGGTTGCTCTTGAGTAGAAACCTTAGCAGGATCCTTATGGTAACAGTTACCAAACTCATAGAACTTCACATCACCATTCTTTCTATTTACATTGTAAGAGATATTCTCCAATCCACCAAACAACAAAGTTTGACGCATACAACCCAAATCTGCACTCAATGGATTCATCACATTAATAGTTGTATCTGCAGTATATTTCTGGCACTCTGCATAATACGACAACTTAGTCAACGAGTTGTTCAAAATCTCGCGGAAACCACAACCTGTCAACTGGTCGGAAATCATATTTTGCAACTTCAAAGAATTTGGTTTTGAAGAATAGGTAATTGATGAATGGATAGTCGTACTACACTCCACATTATCATAACCATAGATTCTCAAAATATCTTCAATCACATCCACATCACGCTGAACATCTACTCTATAAGTAGGCACCTCCAACTGCAATGCAGAATCCGATTCATTCTTAATCTCAATTTCCAACCCCTTCAAGATGGTTTTCACTTCATCTTTAGTAATTTCCTTTCCTATTAATGAATTGATCTTCTCATAAGACAAATTAACAGGGAACGGAGCTACTTGCTCAGGATAGTTATCAAACACCTCAGAAGAAATAGTTCCTCCAGCTACCTCTTGAATCAAAAGGGCAGTTTGCTTCAAAATATATAATGTCTTATTAGGATCGCAACCACGCTCGTAACGGAAAGAAGCATCTGTGTTCAAACCATGACGACGAGCAGTTTTTCTGACTGATACTGGATTAAAATAAGCACTTTCAATAAACACATTCTTAGTTTGATCTGTAACACCTGAATTCAAACCACCAAAGACACCAGCCAAGCAAGCACCACCCTTTTCATCACAAATCATCAAATCATCGGCGCTCAACTTTCTTTCCACACCATCCAATGTTGTGAAAGGTGTCCCCTCAGGCAAATTCTTAACGATGATGTGCTTACCTTCCATCTTATCTAAATCGAAAGCATGCAAAGGCTGTCCCATTGCGTGAAGCATAAAGTTGGTAACATCCACCACATTGTTAATAGGGCGTAAACCAATTGTTCTCAACAATTTCTGCATCCACTCAGGCGACTCCTTTATTGTAACACCAGAAACAACAACTCCAGAGTAACGAGGGCAAGCCTTCGTATTCTCGATTGTCACCTTAACTGGACAGTTGTTGTTGTCTACCTTGAATGAAGAGACATCAGGCAATGTCAACTTGTATTTGTTATTATGCAAAGCGAAGTAAGCAGCCAAATCTCTTGCGACACCATAGTGAGATGCAGCATCA
Organism: Paludibacteraceae bacterium; assembly: GCA_045600225.1. Classification (GTDB taxonomy): domain Bacteria; phylum Bacteroidota; class Bacteroidia; order Bacteroidales; family Paludibacteraceae; genus UBA1181. The sequence continues at coordinate 13,390 of JAZRXL010000079.1, read as the reverse complement.
ATACGGTTTGGTGTAATATCTACCTCGATAACATAATCCTTATCAATGTGATAATATTCTTTTGCCAAAGTACCTACTTTACAATCAGCAGGCAACTCAATAATACCATCGTGACTTGTTCCAATACCAATCTCGTCTTCTGCGCAAAGCATACCGAAAGATTCAACACCACGAAGTTTTGAACGCTTTATTGTAAATGATTGGTCTCCATCATACAATTTAGTACCGATAGTAGCCACAATTGTTTTCAAACCTTTACGACAGTTAGCAGCGCCACAAACAATTTGAAGAGGTTCATCAGCACCCACATTCACCTTAGTTACATGTAAGTGGTCTGAATCAGGATGGTTTTCACACTCTAATACTTCACCTACCACTAAACCTTCCAAGCCACCTTTGATGGACTCTACTTCTTCCACACCACCTACCTCTAGTCCTATGGAAGTTAAAATCTTTGATACTTCTTCTGGTTCGATATCAAGGTTAATGTACCTTTTCAACCAATTGTATGATATATTCATCGTTCAATGTATTTATTTTCTATCCTCAAAAGATCGGGAGCCTCCCAATTTTTCAAAACGCAAATTTAGGAAAAATATACCATCAAACGAAAAAATAACCTAACTTTGTCTCACAAAAGAGGGACAGAATGGAGAATATTCAAAAAAACAAAGAGACCATCCAACAAATTTTGTTAGAGCAGATTGAGAAAAAGGGGTTAAGAAAAACTCCCGAACGATTTGCCATACTAGAAGAAATTTACAAAATCGAAGGTCACTTCACCATTGACTCTCTCTACAAACAACTAAATGACAATAACTTCCATGTAAGTCGTGCAACACTCTACAACACGATAGAACTCCTTTTAGAGTGCAACTTAGTGCTGAAGCATCATTTTGGGAAAGAAACTGCAGAATACGAAAAATGTTACAACTGCAAAGTGCATCACCATATGGTATGTACCCAATGCGGTACGATTAGGGAATTCACCGACGTGAACATTCGACGTAACATCCAAACCAAACGATACAAGAAATTCAACATGACACACTTCTCTCTTGTCATTTATGGACTTTGCGAAAAATGCACGAAAGCCCCAATTTAGGTGTTATTTAGCATAAAAAAACCGAAAGAGCAATCTCTGCACAAGACATAAACATAAAAATCAATCAAAGAGAGTAATTTTCACATATTTACGAAAGCAAACGCAAAAAACTTTAGCATAAAAAGTGTTAAAACAGCACAAGAAAAAATTTCACTTCCCCGAAAAAAAAAGTTATAAAATCTTTATTAGAATAAAAAAAAGTTATATTTGCACTTGGCTTGTCCGAAAAATAGGTACTTTTACCGATGAGAAACACGACGAGTCGCACACGATTGAAAAACATTATAAAAATAATTAATACCATAAAACAATAGCTAACATGGCAAAAGTAATTGGTGAAGTCATACAGGTTATCGGACCTGTCGTTGACGTAAGTTTCCCTGACATTCAGGAGTCACTGCCGCAGATTCATGATGCGTTGGAGATTGAAAGACCAGGGATGAGTAAACTAATCATCGAATGTCAGCAGCATATCGGCGAAAACTCAATTCGTACGATTGCAATGGATTCAACAGATGGTTTGAGAAGAGGAATGAAAGTGGAAGCATTAGGTAGAGCAATTGCAGTACCTAAGGGCGAGCAAATCAAGGGTAGAATGTTGAATGTCGTTGGAGATCCTATCGACGGTATGAATACATTCGACAGAGCAGATGTAGCACCAATCCACCGTGAAGCTCCAAAATTTGAAGAGTTGGCAACTTCCAAAGAGATCTTGTTCACAGGTATCAAAGTCATCGACCTTTTGGTTCCTTACCTAAAAGGAGGTAAGATCGGATTGTTCGGTGGTGCCGGTGTAGGTAAGACCGTGTTGATTATGGAGTTGATCAACAATATTGCAAAAGGTTACAATGGTTATTCAGTATTCGCAGGAGTTGGAGAGCGTACTCGTGAGGGTAACGACCTTCTTCGTGAGATGATTGAATCAAACATCGTTCGATATGGCGACGCTTTTAAGGAGGCCATGGAGAAAGGAGATTGGGACTTGAGCAAAATCGACTATGAAGAATTAGCAAAATCACAAGCTACACTAGTGTATGGACAGATGAATGAGCCACCAGGAGCACGTTCTTCTGTTGCATTGTCTGGTTTGACAGTTGCGGAGACATTCCGTGATTCAGGACAAGGAGGTAAGGATATTTTGTTCTTCGTTGATAATATCTTCCGTTTCACACAAGCAGGTTCTGAAGTATCAGCCCTTTTGGGACGTATGCCATCAGCCGTAGGATACCAACCTACACTTGCCACTGAGATGGGACAAATGCAAGAGCGTATTACTTCAACAAAACATGGTTCAATTACCGCTGTAGAGGCTGTGTATGTGCCAGCTGATGACTTGACTGACCCTGCTCCAGCAACTACATTCTCTCACTTGGATGCAACTACAGTGTTGAGCCGTAAGATCGCTGAGTTAGGTATCTACCCTGCAGTGGATCCATTGGATTCTACTTCTCGCATCTTGGACCCTAACGTTATCGGTGAGGCTCACTACAATTGTGCACAAAACGTGAAACAAATCCTTCAAAAATACAAAGAGTTGCAAGACATCATCGCAATCTTGGGTATGGAGGAGTTGTCAGAAGCTGACAAACTTGTCGTTGCTCGTGCACGTCGTATCCAACGTTTCTTGTCGCAACCATTCCACGTAGCTTCTCAGTTTACTGGTCTTCCAGGCGTGATGGTTCCTATCGAAGAAACAATCAGAGGATTCAATATGATTATCAATGGTGAAGTAGACGACCTTCCAGAGCAAGCATTCTTGAATGTCGGAACTATTGATGATGCAATTGAGAAAGGTAAGAAATTGCTATCTCAAGCAACTAAATAATAGACTATATGAAATTAGAAATCATATCACCAGACAAATTAGTGTTCGAAGGAGAGGTTGCATCGGTAAATTTACCAGGTGCTGCTGGACGATTCACAGTTCTACCCCACCACACAGCTCTAATTTCGTCTTTAAAAGCTGGGGAAATCATATATCAACAAGGCGAAAATTCCGTTACCATCAAAATTGACGGAGGATTTGCTGAAGTGAAAAATGATATGGTATCCGTATGCGTCGAAAATGTGATTGAATAAAGATTCGACATGAAACCCACGACAAAGATAATTTGGGCATTGACAATTATAATGACTTTAGCAACAATTGCCACCTACGCTTGTGTAGTCCAATTGTATGGAGAGGAGACTCCCCTACTAAAGGTCATACCTTACGTTTCAGCCTTCTTTGTCCTTTTCGGAACGGTTACAATCAGGTCTTTAGACAGTTTAAAAGAAGACAGTCAAAAATTCTTACGAGCATTTATTGTTCTAAAAGGAATTAAGCTTTTTGCAGCTCTTACTGCTTGTGTAGTATACGTTGTTTTCAACAGAGCGTTGGCTGTTCCCTTTTTAGTCATATTTTTGGTCTATTATGTGATTTATCTAGTATTTGAGGTTTTAACCTCGCAAAAACCAATAAAAGGATTAACAAAATGAGTCAGTCCAAAAACAAAACAATAAGCCACTTCGCAAAAGTATTCTTCACAATGCTTTTCCTTTGGGTGGGACTATCGGCCAATGCGCAAGATAGCGAAACAGCCACAGAGGAAGTTGCTACAGAAGTCACTGCTGAAGAGCACCACGCCTCAGAAAAAGAGGGTGTCAACTTGAAGGAGATGATTTTTGGTCACACAGGAGACGCTTACGATTGGCATATTACAACGATTGGAGATACACACATTTCTATTCCTTTGCTTTGTATCGTTTATGGTCAAAATGGTTTGGATGTCTTCTGCTCAACAAAACTTGGACACGAAGGTCACTACACCGAATATAAGGGATACAAAATAGCAGAAGAAGGTAGTCATGCGGGTAAAATAATCGAAGTAGCAACAGGAGAGCGTCCTTGGGATTTTTCAATCACCAAGAATGTAACATCTCTGTTTATCAGTTGCGGTCTTCTATTGTTTATCTTCCTTTCTATTGCTAAGAAATACAAAGAGAATCCTCGTAGTAAGCCAACAGGATTGCAAGCTATCTTGGAACCTCTTATCGTATCTTTACATGATGACATCATCAAACCAAGTGTCGGTAAGAACTACAAGAAGTTTTCAACCTATCTATTGACTGCATTCTTTTTTATCTTCTTGAATAACATTCTTGGTATTATCCCTATCTTCCCAGGAGGTGCCAATTTGACAGGTAACATTGCAGTAACTTTGGTTCTTGCATCACTTACCTTCATATTGACAAATGTTAGAGGCACCAAGGCTTATTGGAAAGAGATCTTCTGGCCAGAAGTTCCACTATGGTTGAAGGCACCTATTCCAATCATGCAATTCATCGAAGTATTAGGAATATTCATCAAACCGATTGCACTTTGTGTCCGTCTATTCGCAAACATGTTTGCAGGACACACTATGGTACTAATCTTAATCGGATTGATCTTTATCTTTGGAGAAATGAGTGCTATCGCAGGAGGTGCAATTTCAGTTCTTTCAGTACTGTTGATTACTTTCATGTCTCTATTGGAATGTTTGGTATGTTTCATCCAAGCGTATGTGTTCACCATGTTGTCTGCCATCTTCATTGGAATGGGACAAGCCGAAGAGCACGAACATGAATAAAATTCATAAAAGCAAAAAATAACAAATTATTAAAAATAACAATTAAAATTTAAAGACTATGTTGAGTATTTTATTACAAGCTGCAGCAAACGCAGCAACAGCTAAATTAGGAGCAGCAGTAGGTGCAGGTATCGCAGCAATCGGTGCAGGTATTGGTATTGGTAAGATTGGTGGTTCTGCAATGGAAGCTATCGGTCGTCAACCAGAAGCTGCAGGTGACATTCGTAGTAATATGATCGTTGCTGCTGCCTTGGTCGAGGGTGCTGCATTCTTCGCAATCATCGTTGCCTTCTTGGCATATGTAATGTAATTAACAAATAAAACTTTTACGTTATGTCATTACTGACACCAGATTTCGGACTTTTATTCTGGATGCTACTTTGTTTCCTCATCGTAGCCTGCATTCTAGGTAAGTGGGGATGGCCTGCTATTGTCGGAATGATAGAAGATAGAGGTAACTACATTGAAGAATCTCTTAAGAAAGCAGATGAAGCAAACGCTGCGTTGGCTGGCATTAAGGCAGAAAACGAGAGACTTGCAGCAGAGGCGAAGAACGAGAGACTTGAGATGTTGAAGGAAGCCAACAGATTAAAAGAGAAGATGATTGAGGATGCTAAAGCACAAGCAAATGTAGAGGCAAACAAGATCATCGAAAATGCAAAGGAAAGCATCCAATTGGAGAAAGATAATGCCGTTAAGGAGATCCGTACTCAAGTTGCTGAACTTTCTGTAAACATTGCAGAGAGGATCATTAGAGGCGAATTGAAGAGCGAGGAGAGCCAAATCGACATGATCAACAAACTTTTGGATGAGGTTAATATCGCTAAATCGTAATAGCTGATGAATACAGGTAAAATTTCAGCAAGATATGCAAAAGCACTTTTCATGTTTGCAGAAGACAACAAGCATGAGGAGTTGGTTTACAACGATGTGAAGACTTTATCACGAAGTTTCACTGAGGTTCCACAACTTCGCGAGGCAATGAAGAATCCAACTGTCTCAAAACAGAAGAAGAGAGAACTGCTTATCACTGCTGCAGGTACCCAAGTATGTGCCGAATTCAGTCGTTTCGTGGATTTGGTCATCGAGCATAAACGAGAGGAATACTTCCAAAGCATTTGCTTAGTGTTCCAAGATATGTATCGTGATAAGAAAAACATCATTACAAGTACCCTTGTTACTGCAGCGCCTATCACCGAGGCTGAAGAGCTAAGAATGAGAAAGGCTGTTGAATCAGTAACCGACGGAACCATCGAATTTCACAAGGAAGTGGATCCTAATCTGATTGGAGGATTTGTTTTGAATGTGGAAACTTACCAGTTAGACGCTAGTATTAAGAGTCAACTGAGATCTATTAAAGATACACTCTTGAGTCGCAATTCGGCAAATGCCTAACTATTATCAGTATTCGTAAATTAAAAAGAAATTATTACTATGGCTATAAAAGCAAGTGAAGTATCCGACGTGCTAAGAATGCAACTCCAAGACTTAGACACAAAAGTTAAGTTCGAGGAAGTTGGTACCGTATTGCAAGTCAGCGATGGTGTAGTTCGTATCTACGGATTGCAAAATGCTGAGGCAGGAGAACTTTTGGAGTTCGAAAACGGTATGAACGCCGTTGTCATGAACTTGGAAGAGGATAACGTAGGTGCTGTGTTGTTGGGTCCAACAGACCAAGTTAAAGAGGGCGACACAGTAAAGCGTACCAAGAGAATTGCTTCTATCATGACTGGCGAAGGCATGGTTGGTAGAGTTGTAAACACCATCGGACAACCCATCGATGGTATGGGTCCTATCAAGGGTGAATTGATCGAAATGCCATTGGAACGTAAGGCTCCTGGTGTTATCTATCGTGAACCAGTAAAGCGTCCTCTACAAACAGGTTTGAAGGCTATCGACGCCATGATTCCTATCGGACGTGGACAACGTGAGTTGATCATTGGTGACCGTCAAACTGGTAAGACTGCTATTGCAATCGATACAATCATCAATCAAAAAGAGGCTTACCTAGCAGGTGAACCTGTATATTGTATCTATGTTGCCGTAGGTCAAAAGGGTTCTACTGTAGCAAATATCGTAAACACATTGAAGGAATACGGAGCAATGGATTATACTATCATCGTATCAGCTACTGCTTCAGATCCTGCCGCAATGCAATACTTCGCACCTTTCGCTGGTGCTGCCATCGGAGAATATTTCCGTGACCAAGGAAAGCATGCATTGGTTGTTTATGATGACTTGTCAAAGCAAGCCGTTGCTTACCGTGAGGTTTCTTTGATCTTGAAACGTCCTTCTGGTCGTGAGGCTTATCCAGGTGATGTGTTCTATTTGCACTCACGTCTTTTGGAACGTGCTGCTAAAATTATTAGCAACGACTCTGTGGCTGCTCAAATGAATGACCTTCCTGCTTCATTGAAGGGAAGAGTTAAAGGTGGTGGTTCTTTGACTGCCCTACCTATCATTGAGACTCAAGCGGGTGACGTTTCTGCATACATCCCAACAAACGTAATCTCCATCACAGATGGTCAGATCTTCTTGGAGACAAACATGTTCAACGCAGGTATCCGTCCTGCTATCAACGTAGGTATCTCCGTGTCTCGTGTGGGTGGTAGCGCTCAGGTAAAAGCCATGAAGGCTATCGCTGGTACATTGAAGACAGACCAAGCTCAATACCGTGAGTTGGAGTCATTTACCAAGTTCGGTGGTGATATGGATGCCGTAACTAAGATGACTATCGACAAGGGAGTTCGTAATACTGAGTTGTTGAAACAACCTCAATATACTCCATACCCTGTTGAGCACCAAATCGCAGTTATCTACTGTGGTACTCAAGGTATCTTAAACGTACTTCCAGTTGAACAAGTTCACGCATTTGAGAAGATGTACATCGAAAGATTGGAACACCTTCACAAAGAGGATGTCTTGAACAATTTGAAACAAGGAAAGATCGACGACAGCATCAAAGCTATCTTGAAGAGCGAAGCTGAAGTTGTCATTAATCAAATCAAAAAAGAGGCTTAATAAATGGCATCATTAAAAGAAGTTAAAGCAAGAATCGGATCAGTGAACTCCACTAAAAAGATTACTGGTGCGATGAAGATGGTTTCTTCGGCAAAGTTGAAGAAAGCCCAAATGGCTATCGAAAACATTTTGCCCTACCAAAGCCGTCTGAATAGCATCTTGGAGAACTTCCTTGCTACAGAAACAGATTTCCAATCTGATTTCTCCGCAGTAAGAGAGGTTAAAAAGATGGCTATTGTGGTCTTTTCTTCTAATTCAAGCCTTTGTGGTGCATTCAATTCTAATGTTATTAAAGAACTGAATGGTGTCATCAAAGAAGAGTCTGGCAAAGGTGTCGAAATCACAGTCTACCCTATTGGTAAGAAAGTGAAAGAGGCTGTCAATAAAATGACTGACGTTCAAAAAGTAGATATCGAAGTCTCTCTTTCTGATCACCCCTCGTTCGATGGTATTAGTACAATCACTAATGAGTTAATGGCAAAATTCTTGAACAAGGAATTCGACAAAGTGGTGCTTATCTATCACCACCTAAAGAATACCGCTGTTCAAAAATTAACAACAGAGACTTTCCTTCCTATCAAACTAGAATCCAACAAGGATGCTGCTTCTAAATTGAGCGGCGACTATATCGTGGAACCTAGTAAGGCGGAGATTTTGGAGGCTTTGTTGCCTAAAGCGCTACGTACAAAGATGTATGCTTGCCTACTCGACTCTAACGCTTCTGAACATGGAGCTCGCGTCGTTGCTATGCAAGTGGCTACTGATAACGCTAACGAACTTATTAACGAGCTTACTGTCTTGTACAACAAGACTCGTCAACAAGCTATTACAAGTGAATTGTTAGATATTGTCGGCGGTGCTGCCGCACTACAATCGAATTAGGAATAGTAAGAATACGCTTATGACGAATGGATACTCTCTTTGGGTATCCATTCGTTTTTTAAAACAAAAAAAACATGAACTCAATTATCGATTTGGAACCTAAAGCCTTATGGTTCTATTTTAACGAAATATGCCAAATACCGCATCCTTCTGGCAAAGAGGAGAAAATTGGTCAGTATCTGATAGACTTTGCTAAACAAAGAGGTCTAGAAGCCCTAAAAGATAGTGTAGGCAATGTTCTTATCCGAAAAGCAGCTACTTCTGGTTACGAATCTGCGCCTTCCATCGTACTACAAGCCCACATGGACATGGTGTGCGAGAAGAACTCTGGTACGGAACACGATTTCGACAACGATCCTATCCAGACCTACATAGATGGTGATTGGGTAAAGGCCAAGGGCACAACCCTAGGTGCTGATGATGGTATCGGTGTGGCTGCTATGCTTGCCATCCTCGATGCTAAGGATATAAAACACCCTGCTATCGAATGTCTTATCACGGTTGATGAGGAGAGAGGTCTTACCGGTGCGCAACATGTAAGCAAGGATTGGCTTCGCTCTTCCCTACTACTCAACTTAGACTCTGAGGACGACGGACAATTCTGCATTGGTTGTGCCGGTGGTATTGATACTGTCGCCACATACAACTTATCAGAAGAAAAAACCCCTGAAGGACTTTTCTTCCTTGAAATTACTGTGAAAGGCCTGACAGGAGGTCATTCTGGTGAAGACATCAACAAACAAAGAGGTAATGCAATAAAGATATTGGCTCGATTCTTATGGGATCAAAAGAAAAAAAATCCACTTTACATCAAAAGCATTATAGGAGGTAACCTTCACAACGCCATTCCAAGAGAGGCTACTGCCATCTTTGCCGTTCCTTTTAAAGAGAAGGAGAATGTACGTGTCGATCTAAATCAGTATGTTGCAACCATAGAGAAAGAGCTTCCTCATGAGAAAGATTTCGAGATTGAGATGAGCAGTACCGATAGCGCAGGTACTATCTTAAATCCTACTCAAACCAATGCTATTATTGATGCCCTCTATGCTTGTCCGCATGGTGTAATGGAGATGAGCCGAGACATTGAAGGATTACCAGAGACATCCACCAACCTCGCTTCTGTAAAAATGCCTGACGCGAAAACAATCGTTATCGCTACCAGTCAACGTAGTTCAGCAGAGAGCAAGAAGCACGATATCAAAAACCGTGTTGAGACTGTTTTTGCCCTTTCTGGTGCACAATGCATCAAACATAGCGATGGTTACCCTGGATGGAAACCAAACATGAACTCCCACATCAAGGATGTAGTGGTAGAATCATACAAGAAGCTATTCAACCAAGATCCTATCGTATCTGCTATCCACGCAGGTTTGGAGTGTGGATTATTCTTGGAGAAGTATCCTCAATTAGATATGATCTCTATCGGACCAGACATCTTCGACAATCACTCTCCTGCTGAAAAGTGCAGAATATCGACCGTCGATAAGTTTTGGAAACACTTGGTTCTAATCTTAGAATCCATTCGATAAAACAGAAAAGGAAGAGCCTTACCGGTTCTTCCTTTTTATCTACAAGCAACTTTTCTGTCACATACAATGGACGACGCTACTTAACCAAATCTTTTCCTACAGCAACCCAACCTAACACACCTTGGTTCAGTTCTACCACCGTATATCCCATAGACGACAGGATCGATGCCGCCTTTTTGCTTCGTTTGCCACTGCGACAATAGACAGCCAAAGAGGAATTGGCAGGCAATTGAGACAATGCCTTCTCTTTAAAATCAGGTGACATCACATCGATATTTATCGCACCTTTAATGTGTCCATCAGCATATTCAGCAGCACGACGCACATCCACACAAATCACAGTTGAATCGGATATAAAACTCTCAAAAACACCTGCTTCCACACTACGAAACGAGGGAGTCTGCGCATTACAACTTAATAGACATCCTGCTAATAATATTGCTATCCATAAAACTTTTTTAATCATATCCATATCTTTTAATTGTTATTATTCTAAACTCTTTGACAAGAAGTTAGCAACCCTCTGCTCATATTCATCCGGGTATTGAAAGATAGCGCGGATATGCGTACCATTAGGCACGACCCACATCTCTTTCTCTCCTCTGCTTTTTGCCTCATACAATCTCTTTCCATCCCTAAGCAAAACACGCACATCTGCATCCCCATGGATGATCATCACTGGCAATTCAATCTTAGGCATCTGCTTCAAAGCAGAAGCATCACTATAGAACCATCCTAATAATAAGCGACCAACAATATTTGCCGCCTGAATAAATGGTGTGGGAGGCAAATGCATCTTATGCCTTATCTCATACGCAAATTCATCATAAGCAGAGGTGAATCCACTATCATCGATCAAGGCCTTCACGTTCTGAGGCAATGTTTCACCTCCTGTCATCAAGACCGTAGAACCACCCATCGATAAACCATGCAACACAATAGGAAGTTCCTTCGTCTCGGGGAAACGATCCAATAACACATCCATCCACTGAAGCAGATCCAAACGATCCTTCCAACCCATCTGCGTGATCTTTCCTTCGCTCTGAGCATGGTGAGCCAAATCAACCATAAGCACATTGTAGGAGAACTTTTCACGATACATGCGCGCATGAGGAAGTGTCTGCAAAGCACAGCCAGAGTAGCCATGCACCATAATGGCAGTTCCCTTTGCATTTTCACAAGGAAGATAATAGGCATGTAGTTTTAGTTGCTCCCTATTCGTAATAAAGAGATCCGAAATGCATCCCTGCTCTTTCAGAGAGTCGAACCAAGAGAACAACTCCGAATAGGTGGGAGAAAGCTTAGACCGATACGTCTCCTCTCTCCTACCGATAGAATCGTGCAACACCGATATCTTCAAAAAGAAAATACCGAAAAGGAATAGTAACAATAGTACTATTGCCAATACCAATACTATAATACTTACAATTTCCATAACGAGGCAAAAGTATAGAATTAATCTCTTTGTTGCCTAAAAAAAACATACCTTTGTATCCGTCAAAATATAACAATAGTTAAAATCATGAATAAGATAAAAAATCTTTGGACACGCACTGCTGGCTACAACTGCATAGCCTGCTCGCCAACCAATCCAATCGGTTTTCACTTAGACTTCTACGAAGATGGCGAATATATACTAACACGCTGGGATCCCACGCAAAACCATCAGAGTTGGGTCAACACCTTACATGGAGGTGTACAATCCCTATTGATCGACGAAGTAGCCGGATGGGTAGTTACCCGTAAACTGCAAACCACAGGCGTCACCTCCAAGATGGAGGTCAAGTACATCAAGCCTGTAAAAACCAACGAAGGTGAGATCCTTGTACGTGCCAAGCTCAACAAGCAGATGCGCAACATCGCCTACATTGATGCAGAGCTCCTCAACAAAGAGGGTGAAGTCTGCACCCAAGGCACACTAATCTACTTCTGTGCCTCACAAGAAGCCGCCAAGGAGAATGGCTTCCCAGGATGCGAGTTGGAGGGGTGAAAAGAAGAAGGATTGGAATATTAACAAACAATGCGCAGCCGATTGGTTGCGCATCGCTTATTTTTCCTCAACCCGATATGGTTTATTTTCAGAAGGGCAAACAGCACGAACAGAGAAGCCTTCGGAGCAGCCGCTGCGGCTGACGCTGACGAAGCCCGAACAACTGAAGAAGAGATTGTAGGCGCAGCCCGTGGAGAGGGGATCAGCAAAGAGCGAACTAGACCAATAGAGGCAGGCTTCTCCCTCGGAGTTGCGGTGGTAGCTACGGTCGCTGGGAAGGTAACCAATCAAGGTTCCTGGATTAGACGGGCCTTCGCTCTCGTAGTAGGTGTAGTCGCAGGAACCAGCAGCAGGCAAAAAGATAGCCTTGCCGTTCTTTTTGCTAATGCCTATCCTTCCTGCAATACCGCTTCCATTCATATCATCGGTCCATTCCCAGTTGCAACCAACATTCAGTTCCTCTAGTTCGGAAGATGTAGGCATCCTCCATTTTCCTTTCCAGTTAGCTGCAGCGGCATCATCTTCCGGATCCAACTGAATCTTATTGTCTACATCTATATTATATTTTGTCATTGTCATTATATGGTAAGGCAAATCCCATTTATACCATTTATAATCAGTCACATAATAATAGGATTTAGGAGAGGTCTCACCCCAGGAGAAATAGTCACCATATTCTGTCAGTTTGGACGCTCCTACATTATAAGTGGCCCATCTCACACTCAGTCCCAAGTCAACATAAGAGTAACCGACCTCCTTACCGCTCTCGCTCAAGTCATATTCTTCTTCACTTTCATTGCCACAAGCAACAAAAGAGAGTAATACCACAATAGGCATCAAGAAAAATAAAAATCTTTTTTTCATGTTATAAATATTTGATGTTATTCTTATATTGGTCATATTACTATCTTTTCAAGAGATTTGACTGCAAGGCATTGACCATATCTAATTGTGTCACACTGTACATGGCTTTTCGTTCTCCTTGTTTCGATTTTTCAAAAATAAGAGTTTTTTTTGGAAACAGCAAACTTTTTTTATATTTTACAATCAATATCATTTATACATATCATTATTTTTTTATTTTTGTCCTTAGAATCGCTTGTTTTTGCAAGAATTCTATCTGTTAAACCATTAATTTATTTACGAAAATGGCAAAGTATATTGATTTGCGATGCGATTTCGGCTTCAAGTATTGTATGCAAGACGAAATTGTGATGAAATCTTTCCTGAATGCTATTCTAGAGGGTGAAACCGA
>JAZRXL010000078.1:0-50558 GCA_045600225.1 Paludibacteraceae bacterium | reverse complement strand
TTCTGCATAATTATTTGCACAATTAAAACATAGAGTATATATTTGCATTGTGATTAAGAAAATCACAGAAATAAAAATGAATAATTAACGTATAAAAATTAACGATTATGATTACAGTATTATTTTCAACAGTGATTCTTGGTTCTTTCGTTGCTAAAGTAGTAATGGTAGTAACAGACTAAAAAAAATCAGTTTTAACCTTTTAATATTTAGGATATATGACAATAGCAGTTCTCTTCTCAGCAATCGTAGCAGTAACATTCTCTGCAAAAGTTTATATGGAAATAGTTTCTATGAGTAAATAACCCATCATAAAGAAAAAAAACATGGTAACACATAGCACAAAGAAGAAACAGCGACGACGCTGGATTCTAATTCTCTAACAGCCTCAATGACAACATCGGACATTGAGGCTTTTTTATACCTTACCCACATAAAAAAAATTCACCAGACAGAAAATATCAATAACATTCACTAAACCAACAATTTATAGAGACAACAAGCACATTTAAAGATTCAAAATCTACCCTATTATCAATTTTCTTATTTAAATTCATCAATTTTTTGAAGAGTTTGGCACGGAACTTGTACTATATTAGATGGTGATGAAAACACCACTTCAAAATTGGTAATTCAATTCTCTGACGAGAAAAAAAAAGATATATTAGATTTCAATTCGTTTTATGTGATTAATTCAAACAGCCATCCTCGCGAGAGCGACGATGGCTGTAATGTTTCTGTGCTGTTCACAATCAGACGTCATATATAAAAAAAACAGGAGCATATCAAAATACGCTCCTGCTTCATATTTTCGATCTCATTTTTTTACTCACGTCGAGTGTAAACAACATCCAAACGAGGACGCACATTGTTCACCTTATGAGTTGGGCTACACAACATTGTGGAAGTCAACCACAACTGCTGTCGATAGTAATAGTTATCATTTTCATCCACTCGCCTCACCACTGGCACCAACACCAAGTCCTCTCCATAAGTTTCACTACTACCTCTCATCTTATTTTGAATAGGTGCAGTGATGTTGAATATGTAGGCATTTGCCGACGTATCGATCGCAGCAATGAACGAAGATACACCATCAGGCTGTTCATTGTTGTAAAAGAAATCAACCACACGACTTCTATCTATCAACATAAGGTAAGCACTCGACTTCAATTTAGTATTCCAATCCAACTCTTTTCTGTGGAAGATCAACTTTGCCGAGTTAAAGAAAACCTTATTCTTATCAGGAGCATTCATCGCTACAGAATCCATCAACGCATCGAATGGGATATGAACGGAAGTATACAATCCTGCAGGAGTATATGTATAAGTGTAGGGACTCTCATTCAAAGAAGGCAAGAGATTCTCCAGATCCTCTTGTTGTACCATATTCACACGCTTAACAGTCTTGTTGGCAGACAAGAACACGCTAGACACCAATGGATTCAGCAACTTACCATCCTTTGTTTTCACTTCAGATGCACGAACAGTAACAGACTCGCCATTGAAAGTAGTCTTAATCTTCGCATCGAAATGGTAGAATACCTGGATGCCAGAAACGGTCACCTGGAGTACTGTTCCCTGGTTGAAAGAGTGGTTTACATAAACGCCTTTGAACAACTCGTTAAACTCTTGTTGCGTGGAAACCCTTGTTCCCTTTTGATAAGCTGAAAGGATTCGCTCACCCACCTCATTATCCAAAGGAATGCGAAGCTCTCTTTTATTTTGGATTTGGAAAGACAAAGAACCCAACAACTTAGACTTATCACAATAATTCTTTACCGATTCATTGGTAAATGCTTTCATTTCCTTCAACGACTCATTCAACTCATATACAGAAAAGCTCTGCAATGCGATAGAATCCCCAAAGAAATCGCTCGAATAAGCAAGATAGAATTGTGTCGAATCCACCACCACATCCGATGCATCAACAATCTCCTCTATTTCACCATAACGGCTATCGATATCAGTAAGCAACGTATTTAAGATACCCGCAGAAGAAGACGATGAATTCACCACCGCTGTCTCAGGCACATTCAGAGCACCTACACGAGCATCCAATTGTGTAAAGAATTCGACAACAGACTCGCCGAATTTAGGATCAACATACCGTCCTAATAGCAGATTCTCATACTTACTCAAAACCGTATCAGACAAGATGGATGAAGTTTCAACATCCAATCTGTTAGAGTAAGCACACAAAACATCTTCAGCAGGTTGAATCGAGGATCCAACACCCTCTTCATCATCACACCCCCAAAGAGTAGCACCGATAAGAGCTACGGATAAATACTTAAGGACTTTCAACATTTTGAAAACTTAATTAAATGTCTTCTCGAATTATTTAGTGCCTTGCAACACCTTGTCATAAAAATCATTGTAAGCATCTACATAATCAGTTTCTGGGGCTACCATATTCAAGCCGTTAAACTGATTAACATAGTCTTTCAGTTCATCATTCACATTCGAAGAAGCAACGACTGCACCGTCCGAATACTCCAAAGCGAACTTAGTAAGGTCATTAAACGAGACCTCTTTATTCAAAATAGATTCAACATCTTTATCAGAAATACCTTCCAACTTCAGCTTATTAGCAAAAGAGGCGCTAAATGGAGTCTTGAAGTCATCTCCGTAAACAGAGTAAACAATCTTTGAATTTTTAAAGAATGGATCGGTATTAAAAGCCTTCTTAATATAAAGAGGAGTCAAAGCAGTCATCCAACCATGACAGTGGATGATATCAGGAGTCCAACGAAGTTTCTTAACTGTTTCCAACACACCGCGAACGAAGAAGATCGAGCGATCCTCGTTATCATCAAACTCAACGCCATTATCGTCAGCAACTGTAAATTTACGATGGAATAGATCATCATTATCAATGAAGTAAACCTGCATTCTAGCAGATTGAATAGAAGCTACCTTGATAATCAAAGGATGATCAGTGTCATCGATGATCAAATTCATACCCGAAAGACGAATTACTTCGTGCAACTGGTTCCTACGCTCGTTCACGCATCCAAATCGAGGCATAAATGTACGTATCTCCTTGCCCTTCTCTTGTATTGCCTGAGGTAAATATCTACTCATATTTGCCACCTCACTTTCGGGCAAATATGGAGTTATCTCTTGCGAAATGTATAAAACTTTAATTGTATCCATTCGTTTATAATTTGTTCCACAAAAGTAATAAAAATGGAGCAAAATGCCAAATTTTCATTTTTTTTCTTTCTTCTTCTTTTGTCTCTCAAATATAATTGTTTCCTTTGCAGAATATTTGTGTTATGAATTCATTTCACGACAGAATGGTCTTAGAATTAAAATAAATTATAATAGAGATGAAGGTTTACAAAACAGTTTTAGGCCTTTCCAATGCATTGGAAAAGTATCGCAAAGAGGGCAAAAAGATTGGATTTGTCCCTACTATGGGTGCGCTACACAACGGTCACCTATCTTTGGTTAAGAAATGTGTTGCAGAAAACGATGTTTGCGTAGTAAGCGTATTCGTTAACCCTACTCAATTCAACAACCTTACAGACCTTGAGAAATACCCTCGCACAGAAGAGGCCGATATCAAACTATTGCAAAGTGCAAAGTGCACTATTGCCTTTATGCCTTCCGTCAAACAAGTTTACCCAAAACCAGACACAAGACAGTTCAGCTTCGCACCACTCGACCAAGTGATGGAAGGTCCTAACCGTCCCGGTCACTTCAATGGCGTGGCACAAGTGGTGAGCCGCTTTTTCGACATCGTAAAACCTCAAAAGGCTTACTTCGGAGAGAAAGATTTCCAACAATTGGCCATCATCCGCGAAATGGTTAAGCAACTAAGACTCCCTATTGAAATCGTCGGATGTCCTATCGTTCGCGAAGAGAGTGGACTTGCACTCAGCAGCCGTAACGCACGTCTATCTGCAGCAGAGAAGAAGACTGCCGTAAAAATCTCCAAGGCTCTATTCGAGAGTTTGGACATGATGAAAACAAAGAGCGTAGAGGAAGTGAAGAACTGGGTAATCAACAAAATAAACGAGGATCCTATCCTAAATGTTGAATACTACGAGATCGTCGACTCTCTAACACTTCAAAACGTGAAGAGTTGGTCCGACTCTCCTTATATCACAGGTTGCATCACAGTGTACTGTGGAGAAGTAAGACTCATCGATAACATCCAATACAAGAAATAAGAAAGAGATGCAGGTACAAATGTTAAAATCTAAAATCCATCGTGTCACAGTGACAGAGGCGGATTTAAACTACATCGGTAGCATTACCATCGACGAGGAGTTGATGGAGGCAGCCAACATCCTTCAAAATGAAAAGGTTTTCATTGTCAACAACAACAACGGAGAGAGATTGGAAACCTATGCAATCAAAGGAGAGAGGGGATCTGGCGTCATCTGTCTAAACGGTGCAGCAGCCAGAAAGGCAGCCCCTGGCGATGTTGTCATCATCATGTCGTTTGCTATGATGGACTTCGAAGAGGCTAAGATATTCAAACCTACAGTCATCTTCCCTGATACTGCAACAAACAAGTTGGTCAAATAAAGAAATTACACTCAAAAATAACGAGCAGAGAGTCGCAAAAAAGCGACTCTCTTTCTTTTTGTCCCCAAATAAGAGATTCTAACGGAGATAAAAAAATGGGCATCCTCACGGACGCCCACCTTCATACATACACATTAATATAAAATTTATTTCAATTTCAATGTCTTAATTACCTCTAAGCATTTCTCGTAACTATCCTCCGACTTATACTTGTCGTAGACATTAACGATAACGCCATAAATGGTTCCATTATAGTAGAACATATAAACCTCGCGAATACCGGCAGGGGTACGAGAACCTCCCGTGACAGCTGTAAAATATTTAGCCGCATAACCGTTAAGCGAGATGTCTTGGTATGTTGGAACATCTTCATAATCTGCAGAAATCAAATCCACAAAAGCAATTTGACGATATCCCTCCATATACGCATAAGCATCCTCAGCCGATGTTGGCTTGTAGAAAAAGCGCCTTAACTGTATAAACGTAGGGAATTGAGATTGAGCATTTACAACCATACTATCTTGGTATAATCCAAGTGTGATATTGCTACACTTGTAATCATCGTAACGAGCAGACTGGGGCATCGTATCTTGATAGACGTTAGTCCACTGGTCTTTACCACAAGCAACCGTAATACCATACACGTCCTTAACCTTTACATGATCTGGATCTTCAACTTGAGTAGGATCTTGATATCCCCCTCCCAAATCACCATCATCTTTTTTACATGAATAAAACAGCGACGACACAACAGCGACACATAACAATAGAAAAACCTTTTTCATGATATCCCAAATTAAAATTACATATACTATAACCTGGTGCCCAAGATGAGATTCGAACTCACACGCCGAAACCGGCACTACCCCCTCAAAGTAGCGTGTCTACCAATTCCACCACCTGGGCAAAAAAAATTGACAGGTGAAAACTGTCAATTCAAAGGGAGAGCGAAAAACGGGACTCGAACCCGCGACCCCAACCTTGGCAAGGTTGTGCTCTACCAACTGAGCTATTTTCGCAACAATAAGCATCAACCAAAGAACATCGTTTCATTTCTCGATTGCGATGCAAAGGTACAACTTATTTTGATAAATACAAACCTTTGTGTCGTTTTTTTATGTTTTTTTTATCTTTTCCGTTTTACGACATTCTGCTCTTATAGTCAGAATAACCGAACTCTCTCAATTTCACCAACTTATCATCCTTTGTCCAAAGCATCAAAGAAGGATGCGAGATTCCATTAAACATGGTTGTCTTCACCGTTGTGTAGTGAATCATATCCATCAAAACAATCTTTTCACCTATCTGTAGCTCATGATCGAAGGTCCAGTCGCCATAAAAGTCACCCGACAAGCAACTATTTCCTCCCATTCTGTATGAATATTTGCCACCTTCAACAGACGATAAGATAGCAGGTTTGTAAGGCATCTCCAAACAATCTGGCATATGGCATGCGAAAGAGACATTTAGAATGGCAGTGCGAATACCCTTATTCTCTACCACATCCACCACCTTGGCTACCAGCTCTCCAGTTTGCCATGCAAATGCACTTCCCGGCTCCATAATAACCTGCAACCATGGATAACGCGCGCGAAACGCCTGCAACAAACCAACCAAGTGTTCTACATCATAATCGGCCCTTGTCATTAAATGACCTCCACCAAAGTTGATCCACTTAATCTGTTTGAAATATTTAGAGAAGCGCTCCTCTACCACTGCCAGCGTGCGCTCTAAATCATACGATGTAGATTCACACAAGGTGTGGAAATGGATACCTTCAACACCTTCCGGCAATTTATCACCCAACAAGTCGGCCACCACTCCTAAGCGGGAACCGGGAGCACAAGGATTATAGAGATCAGTCTCCACATCCGAGAATTCCGGATTCACTCTCAATCCACACGAGATAGGATGAGACGCCTTCTTTGTTTCCGGATAGAAACGTTGGAATTGAGAAAGAGAATTAAATGTGACATGACTGCTACACTCCGCTATCTTGGGAAACTCCTCCTCCGTGTAGGCTGGCGAATAGGTATGGGCCAAATTACCCATCTCTTCAGCAGCCAAGCAAGCCTCAGAAAGAGAACTTGCCGTAGAGTATGGGATGTACTCACGAACAATCGGAAATACCTTCCATAATGCAAAAGCCTTGAATGCTAGGATAATCTCCACACCTGCACGCTCCTTTACCGATTTAATCAGAGAAAGGTTACGACGAAGTCGCACTTCATCCACCACATAAGCGGGAGTTGGAATTTGAGAGTAATCAATCATATCACATTCTTATTTCATCAAGCCCCTACGCAGAGTGCATTATTCAATGCAACAATAGCGGCTGAATAATCTTTTCTTTCAATAACAAACTGCATATTAACTTGGCGCAATGATTGAGCGAAACACTCAATATTGATATTATTGTCGCACAAAGATTTTGCAGCTCTATACAAGAATCCTGGATGAGCAATATTAGTTCCCATGCAGCAAACAATAGCCACATCCTTTACAGTCACTTGGTAGAACTTCTCCTTCAATTCTTCGATCAAGCCCTTTGATTTTGGCTTGTCCCAAATTACCATAGTGATACTGTTCGCATTGGTTGATTTTAAGATATAACTTACACCGTGTTTTTCGAATACTTGCATGATACGCAAGTCGAAACCAACCTCACCCACCATCATAGGATCGTGCACCTCAACAGCCAAGACCTTGTCTGTACCAGAAACGATCTCGATACGAGACTTCTCTGCCACATAGTTCTTAGAGATCAAAGTACCTGGGTGTTCTGGCTCGAATGTATTCTTGATGCGAATGTCGATACCTGCCAATTCCAATGGCTTTGACGCCTTTGGGTGGATAGCTTCCATTCCAACATCAGCCAACTGGTCTGCCACCATAAAGTTTGTGTTTCCAACGATGATCGAATTCTCCTTACCCACCAGTTTAGGGTCTGCAGAAGAAAGGTGGAACTCCTTATGAATAACAGCCTCCTGAGCTTTCACATCAACAGCTATCTTAGAGAAGGTAACTTCCGAGTAACCACGATCGAATGCACGCATGATACCTTCTGTTCCCTTTGTATATCCTGTTGCAACGCAAAGGGTCTTTGAGAAATCGATACCCAAGAATGCCTTGTGGATACGATCGTCGATAGTCAAAGCCTCTGAATCATCAAAACCGCAAAGGTCGATGAATGTAGCGTTGATACCATTGTTCTTGATAATATTAACAGAGTTGAATGCAGAGTGAGCTTCACCTATTGAAGAAAGGATCTCACGAGCAGCCAAATAAATATCGTTACGATCAACATAACCTGATGCCAAAACGCTGTGCATTGAGCGCAAGAAACTCTTTGCTTTCTCAATACGATTGATAACAAACTCGTCAGCAACCTTCTGATCCAACTTGATATCCTCAAACCCACGGTTCAAAGCGATTAGTTTTTGGCAAAGTTCATCCAATGCAGCTTCGTAGTTATCATCATTAAGGAACTTAACATAGATACCTGGTTCACCAGTCTTCTTATGCTCCAACAACCAGTTGGTAACATTGTTATAAGCAGAAACGACAAAGATACGATTGTACATATCTGCCCCACTTCTCTTTCCTATGATAATGTTGTTCAAGACATCCTTGAACTGCGACATGGAGGTTCCTCCAATTTTTTCTACTGTTAACATATATAATTTGAATACTAATTATTATTCTAAAACACGAGGTGCAAATTTACAAAAAAAATCAACATATACGATTGACTAGACCGTTATCATTTATTCCATAACAAATCATCTCATTCAATGGGGAAAGCACCAAAATAAAAATGTACTTTTGCAAAACATAGATCACTTTAATATTTCCAACTCCAATGATAAAACTGATATATAAAACAGCACTCGTAATTCTCATATCGTTCTTTGTAACAATAGGCGTTTTATTATACAGCAAGAATAATTACAGCAAACATTCACACGAGATCAATGCATCATTAGCATATGACAGATTAGAGAAATTGAACGACTCAACAAAAGTAGTCATCATCAGTGGTTCTAGTGGAGCTTTTAGTATTAATTCTCGCATACTACACGATTCCCTAAACCTTCCAGTTGTAAACACATCCACCCACGCAGGAATCGGGATAAGAATGCAATTTGAACTTTACAAAGACTTTTTGAAAGGAGATGACATCGTAATCTTTTGCCCCGAATACTATTGCACAGGACTTGCCAGATTATACGGAGAAGAAGCATTGGTTAGAATATTAAGTACACATCTTCCTTCGTCATACACAAAAGTAAATATGACCCAATGGACACATATTTATAAATACTATGGGAAGCTTTTTATAGATGATCTAAAATGCATCAACATAGGTGTTTTCGACACCCCATACGCAGCTAAATACATAAACGAGTTTGGAGACATCGAAAGCGAAAGACCCAACAAAGATGGACTTGACAAGTACACTTTTCTGAAAGAATTAGACGAAGAGACATTAAAATACTATCTGTACATCCACAAATATTGCCAAAGCAAGAAAATAAAGCTTTTACATATGCCTCCAAATCTCACAATAAGCAACTATGAATATCAAGAAGAGGTTATACAGGCACAATCCAATTATTTCAAGGAACATAACATTCCTTTTCTGGCAAACCCAGAAAGATATGCATTCGACGACTCTCTGTTCTTCGACACTCCATATCATATGACATTAGAAGGAGCTAAGCAAAGATCGTTATTATTGGTAGAAGACATCAAAAGAATCTTAAAATAACCTTACAATAGCACAAAAAGAAGAGTTATTGGAATGACGCCATCCACCTTTAGCAAAACATCCTGGCTCCAACTGCTTCTACCCTTGTAAACACATTTACCATCGAATGTAAACAAAGCATCTCCACTCCACATGCTTTTCCCTTTATATAAAGACTTACCATCCCAAGTGGAAATAACATCACTCGACCACGTGCTATTCCCCTTGTAGATATACGTCCCATCAAACGTGAGCAAAATATCGCCACTCCACGTACTTTTCCCTTTGTACAAATGTTTACCATCCCAAGTATAAAGCACATCACTACTCCATGTGCTCTTACCTTTATACAAATACTTACCATCCCAGGTCGAAACAATATCGCTCGACCACATGCTATTCCCTTTGTAAATATACGATTGTGCCATAGACGTAAGATTAAACAAGAGCAACAATTCCAAAAAGACAAGAGCCCTTTTCATAAAACTATTGTGCATCATAAACGATTCAATTTACAGACCATTATCAGACCTCATCTTTACCACTTCTTCTCATATTCACGAACAAACTTATGCCCACCACACGTTTGCGTTTTTTATTCAAAACATCACAAACATACAAAAAATTTCAAAAAAAACAGAAAATGCTGACTGTGATTTATTCCGATCCTTAAGAGCCTAAAATTGGAAATAAATAAAGGTATTCTCACTCTCTATAGTTGTATAGTATGATAAAATGCAAGATGTGATCAAAGACACATATAGGAATATCCTCAGAATCCTTTGTTGAGGAAGTTTTTGAAAATCATATTGGCATTCTCGATTCAACCATTCTACAACCAACATAAAAACGATACCGATAAATATCAATATTGAATTGTGGAAATAAATCCAATCCCATTCCCCGTACATTCGGAAACGCAATAGACATTCAAAAAAATTCTTGATTTCAGCAATAGAAGCAGATCTAAAAAACACCCAACCTATGGTCACCCAACCAAACGTGACAATCATTTGCATAACATTTCCCAAATTCATAGCCCATCCTGTTTTATCATCACCATCACCATCCCTATTCCCTTTCGTTTTTTCAAACAAGACATAAGGTAAAAAAAGACATGCATGAAACAATCCCCAAAGGACAAAAGTCCAGTCAGCTCCATGCCATAAACCACTTAACAAGAAAACAACGAACACATTTCGGACAATCTTTATTTTAGGCACCCTACTCCCCCCAAATGGAATATAGACATAATCAACGAACCAACGATTGAGGGATATATGCCACCTTCGCCAAAATTCCACAATGTTTTTACTAAAATACGGTGTCAAGAAATTAGGTTGTAACTGAATGCCAAATAGTTTCGCACACCCAATAGCGATAGAAGAATAGCCGGAGAAATCCGCATAAATTTGAAATGCAAATAAGACAGCCCCCAGCATCAATGCAAGACAACTAAAACTATGAGGTTCAGCAAATACGGGATTTACATAGTATGCACATCCATCTGCTATCACCATCTTTTTGAAGTAACCCCATAGCATCTGTCTACAACCATCCACAGCCATGTTATAGTCAAATTTCCTCTCTTTTTCAAATTGGGGGAGCAGATTGATTGCTCGTTCAATAGGTCCAGCCACCAATTGAGGAAAAAAACTAATAAACGAGAAAAATGCAATAGGGTCTTTCGACGAATCAATTTTCCTTCGATACACATCTATCGTATAACTAATGGCTTGGAAAGTATAAAAACTAATTCCTACAGGAAGTATCAGTTTGACCGTTGGGAAATCCAAATGGAATCCTAGCTCATGAAAAAAAACAGATATATTCTCTATGAAGAAATTATAATATTTGAAAACACCCAAAATCAGCAAGTTTACTATCACGTTAACAGCAAGAAACATTTTGCTTTTTTTCGGGTCTTGTTCAACATGTTTTTCTATAGCTCCACCTGCCAAATAAGAACACAAACAAGTAAAAAACATCAAAAACAAGAATTTCCAATTCCAGCACCCATAGAAAATATAGCTGGACAGTAGCAGAAACAGATTTTTCACTTTTGTTGGCTTTAAGACAAACCAATGAAGGGAAAAAACAATGGAAAGAAAGACAACAAAAGTAAAAGTATTAAATAACACTTTGAGATTATTGAATTTTACCTATCGAAAAAAAGAGCCCCAAAAAGAATCTGTACACTTGCATACATGCCCCTAAACAATCAACCAACACTCGTCAGTGCCAAAGAAACATTTTTCGATTCTCAGACATAAAAAAAACTCCGCAAACAATCTACGGAGTTTTTAAGTACCCAGACCCGGGGTCGAACCGGGATGGAAGTGAATCCACTGGTGTTTGAGACCAGCGCGTCTACCGATTCCGCCATCTGGGCATCATTGAGTATTTCTCAAATGCGATGCAAAGGTACAACTATTTTTTGTTTCCACAAATTTTTACATAAAAAAAATATGCTTTTGCGATATATTCTCATCTAACTTTCTATTACTCAAACAAATATTTTTATCGAATTATCACCTTATGGTATTAACCTCCTGTTGTCAAGACCATGCAATCTTCCACCCAAACGGAAATATCTAACCATACACACGAAAACATATCAAAATCATACGCAATGTTCATTTTCAATTGTATGTTTTACATCTTTTTATAATTTAAACAAATTAAAATCAACTTTTATCCCAAAAGCGCCCTCTACTTATTGTTTAATCGCAAAGAAACAAGTATTTTTGCATAACAAATTTAGATTATGGAAGAAATACTAAGACAACTCAACGATAATCAAAAAGAGGCAGTTCTTTACAATGACGGACCATCATTAGTAGTGGCAGGTGCGGGTTCAGGAAAAACACGCGTGCTAACCTATAAAATAGCCGCTCTATTAAAACAAGGCTACAAGCCCTACAACATTCTCGCAATCACCTTTACCAACAAAGCTGCAAACGAGATGAAGAGCCGTATTGCCTCCATCGTCGGAGAGTTCGAAGCCCGTCAACTATACATGGGCACCTTCCATTCCACCTTTTCTAAAATACTTCGAGCAGATGGTGCACCTCTTGGTTTCACGAAAGACTATACCATCTACGACACAGATGATTCCAAAAGCAAAATAAAGGAGATCATCAAAGAGATGGGCCTCAACGACAAGGAATATACCGCCAAGAAAGTTCTATCGCGAATATCCAAGCTCAAGAACGATCTTGTCACCCCCAACTCATACGACAAGAGGTTTGACCTACAAGAAACAGATCGCAGGCAAAACATGCCTCGATTGAAGGAGGTTTACAGAATATACATGAACCAATGTCATCGTGCCAACGCAATGGATTTTGATGATATACTGTTGTACACCAATGTTCTTTTCCGAGACTACCCTGAGATATTGGCAAAATACCAAGACCGCTTCAAATTCATCTTGGTAGACGAGTATCAGGACACGAACTTCTCACAACATCTAATCGTAAAGAAGCTGGCAGAGTCTCACCACCGCCTATGCGTTGTGGGAGATGATGCGCAAAGCATCTACTCCTTCCGTGGAGCCAACATCGAAAACATACTTCGATTTAAAGACAACTATCCGGAATACAGGTTGTTCAAGTTGGAACAGAACTATCGTTCTACCCCAAATATCGTAGACGCTGCAAATAGCTTGATTGCCAAAAATAAAGGACAGATAAAGAAACATATCTATTCAGAAAAGCCTTCTGGCAGTAAGATAAAAGCTTTCAGCTCCTTCTCCGACCAGGAAGAGAGCAACATCGTTGGAAACATCGTTGGAAAATTAAGCAAAGACTACGAATTCAAGGACTTTGCCATCCTTTACCGCACGAATGCACAATCCCGACTACTAGAAGAAGCTTTTCGGAAGCGTGCCATCCCTTATAGAATTTATGGAGGCAAATCATTCTACCAACGAAAGATTGTAAGACACATACTCACCTATTTGCGATTGATCATCAATCATAATGACGAAGAGGCATTCAAAAGAGCTGTAAAATTCCCAAAGAAAGGTATCGGTGACACGACCATCGACAAGATAAATACACTTGCCAACCAGTTGGAACTCCCTTACTGGGAAATATTATCAGACCCGATTGGATACAATCTCGATCTAGGTCCTGCAGCCATCAAAAAGGTTACCGCCTTTCGCGAGATAATCGATAAATTTTCCGCAATAGCCTCA
The DNA here is from genome assembly GCA_045600225.1 of Paludibacteraceae bacterium. Lineage (GTDB taxonomy): Bacteria > Bacteroidota > Bacteroidia > Bacteroidales > Paludibacteraceae > UBA1181. Next base: position 37,065 of record JAZRXL010000078.1, on the reverse strand, counting down.
ACAACTGATGCTTACTCTCTCACCGACCGTGTCTTAAAAGAGTGTGGCATCATCGAAGAATTGAGCCGAGACCAATCGGAAGAAGGGAAAGATGACCTAAAGCTCGCAGAAGAGGTATTGACTGGCATTCACGAGTTCTGCGAATCAAGAAGAGAGGAGGAAGGTATAGAGATCAGCACCATCGCAGACTACCTACAAACTGTATCTCTACTCACAGACCAAGATACCGACAATGATGCGAATGACAACAAAGTAACCCTTATGACCGTCCATGCCGCAAAAGGATTGGAATTCAAGAATATTGTTGTAGTAGGACTGGAAGAGGAGCTCTTCCCTTCTGATATGAATATGGATTCCGAATCGGGCATAGAGGAAGAGCGTAGATTATTCTACGTGGCAATCACTCGTGCGGAAGAAAATTGCTTTATCACATACGCGAAAAGCAGATTCCACAACGGAAGAACCATCTACACATCTCCAAGTCGTTTTCTTTCCGACATTGACTCTCAATACATCGAACTACCCGTCGATTTCAGGAACACTGAAGAGCGATCAAACAACGATTTTGATTTCAGTAGATTCAGAAACCAAAGTTCTTCCTCTTTTGGTTTCAATAGCAGTAACCGACCAAGTTACTCACAGAACAATTCATACGGAAGAGCTTCAAGCAATAGTACATCAGCAGCTTGGAGCTCCCCTACACCGAAGAGCGATTACACCGCCCCAACCCGCTTGAAAAAGGTAACTGCAACCTCTACTCCATCCGCAACTGCGAGCACATCCAACTGCTCTTTCCAAGTGGGTACGAGAGTAAAACACGAGAGGTTTGGCATCGGCACCATTACTGGTATCGAATCAATGGGCACGGACTTTAAAATCTCCATCAACTTTGAAAATCTGGGAGAGAAAAAGATCCTTCAGAAATACGCAAAACTGGAAATCTTATAGGGGAACAGAATTGCACAAAACAAGCAGATACGACTATTTTCCTCCTGCGATCACTTCATAATAATCTTCCTTTCGAAAATAGAGGTTGGCCATCTCCATCAAATCCTTTGATGTGACAGATTGAATGGCCATTGTCTTCTCGTGGAAGAAATCTACGATATCCACACCTTCCAATGCCATACCTATGTAACCATCAATAACGGAGAAAGAACCATCAGAAGTTCGAAGAATATCACCCAACATATAATTCCTTACAATCTCTAATTCATCTTGTGGGATAGTCTCCTGACAAAGACGATCCATCTCTTTATACAACTCTGTCAATAACGGCTGTACATACTGCACTGCCGTTTGTGTAGCAATTACAGAAGAGACGCCTTGGCTACTGCGACGAAGCACAGAGTTGATACCATAAGTATAACCCTTCTCTTCACGGATATTAGACATCAGTCTACTACCGAAATAACCACCAAAGACAGTATTCAAAATAGAAACCTTATGAAAATCAGGATGATTCAAGCAAAACAAGCGACGACCCACATAAACTGCCGACTGAACGCTATCCGGTTTTGGAAGGAACAACTTTTTCTCTTCTAATGCAGATTCGTTATAAGCAGTCACTTTTTTCTGATAATTATTCTGCAAAGGCATAGAACCGAAACAATCATCCACCTCTTTTATCACATCAGCAGAGGAATTGCCCGACAAGAAGAAACGACAATTATTGAGCACACAATAATCATTGTAGAAAGACTTGATAACATCAACCGTCAACTTATCGTAATCTTCCAAAAGAGGAGACTTACCCAAGGTTCCATCTTCTCCATAGAAACAGCGTTTCAAACCTCTGCTTGCCATAGTGGCCACCTTGCTCTCGTTAAATTCGAACGATTGCATCTCTGCCGTACGCAACAAATCGAATTCTTCTTCTGAAAAAACAGGTTCAAACAAGATCTCCTTGAAGAGATCCAACATCACCTTCAAATGTTTCTTCAAAGTCAGAAGCGTGAATATTGTATGCGATTCTGTAGTATTAGAAACGAATGAGGCTCCATAAAAATCCAATAGTTCAGAAATCTCTTTCGAACTATGCTGCTTTGTTCCCTCTCTCATCAGTTTATGCATAAATGAGGCAACAAAGAACTGAGGTTGTTGCAACACACCCATTTCGAAGACACAATCCACCCGAACCATTTCCTCTGGTCCGAAAGGGATTACAGACAAAGGCAGTCCGTTCGACAATGAGGTATTGTTCATTTTAGGGAAAACGAACTCCCCTATCTTTTGGATTTCTGGAATTGAGGGTCTCATTCAGTACAATTTTTCTTTAAGAACACTTCTGCAGCTTGCAAATCTTCTGGTGTATCAATACCAATGGTTTCCACCTCAGTAACACCCACCTTTATCTTATATCCATTTTCGACCCAACGCAACTGCTCTAACGATTCAGCCAATTCTAAGGAGGATTGAGGCAACTGGGTAATCTGTTTCAACACATCACCCCTGTAAGCATAGAGTCCAATATGCTTGTAATACGTATGCAAGTTGATCCACTCATCTTGCTCCTTTCCACGCAGATAAGGGATTACATTACGACTGAAATAGATAGCCTCACTGTTTTTATTCAACAACACCTTTGGTGAGTTGGGATTGAACAAAGCCTTTGTACCATCCGAGGGTTTGAAAGGTTTTACCAATGTAGCAATCTGAGTACATGGATCTTCAAAGCAAGCACAAATAGTTTCGATTTGCGAAGTTTGGATAAATGGTTCATCTCCTTGAATATTGATTACGATCTCTTTTCCCGCACCAACTTTCTGATAGGCTTCAAAACAACGGTCGGTACCACTTTTATGATTTTCGGAAGTCATCACCACCTTACCACCAAAAGCAATCACTGCATCATAAATACGTTGGTCGTCGGTTGCCACATAAACCGTAGGCAACACTTTCGAAACCTGTTCGTACACGCGCTGTATCATACTTTTACCACCGATCAACTGCAATGGCTTCCCTGGGAAGCGGGTTGATGCATATCTGGCAGGAATAATTCCTATAAACTTACTATAATCCATTTGTCTGCTTTTTAGAGCGTTTAACGCTATTCAATAGTGCAAAATTAAGATTTTAGTTAAAAATGTTCTAACTTTACATCGAATTTTATTTCCTCATACAAACCACCTTTGGTCGGTCTAGAAAAAAACAGATAAGAAATGATACAATTACCCGAAGCATTTATTTCCCAGATGATCTCCCTATTAGGAGAAGAGGAGTTTCAGAAATTTCAAGAAACCATTCAAGGTGAGCGTATCACAAGCATACGAGTTAATCCAAACAAATGTGACGAGGAGGTTAAGAACGCAATGGTAGTTCCTTGGTGCAGCAACGGGTTCTACCTTAACGAACGCCCTCTATTCACAATGGATCCCCTATTCCACGCAGGTTGTTACTATGCACAGGAGGCTTCATCCATGTTTGTAGAGCAAGCCCTCAAACAACACTTCGACAAATTGGAAGAGGATAACCCTCTCGTCTTGGACCTATGTGCGGCTCCTGGTGGTAAATCAACACATTTAGCATCTCTGTTAAATGGCAAGGGATGGTTGGTTTGCAATGAGGTGATGAAGTCTCGTATGGGAATATTGGATGAGAATATCACCAAATGGGGAGCACCCAATGTTACGGTTACCAACAACGATCCTTCTGATTTCGGCCAACTCAATGGTTTGTTTGATGTGATCCTTATCGATGCCCCATGTTCTGGAGAGGGAATGTTCCGCAAAGACGACAAGGCCATTGAAGACTGGTCGCTGGACAATGTACAACTCTGCTGTGAACGACAAAGACGCATCGTCGCTGATGTCTTTCCTGCTTTGAGAGAGGGAGGTTTGCTTCTTTACAGCACCTGCACTTACAATGAGGAAGAGGACGAGAAGAATGTGCAATGGATTGCAGAAGAATTAGGAGCAGATATTCTCGAAATTAAAACGGAACCCAATTGGAACACAGTATCACAAGGCGCCGGCTACCACTTCTATCCTCACAAGACGGAAGGAGAAGGTTTCTTCCTTGCCATTTTACAAAAAACGGAAAATGAGAGCATGGTTAAGATCAAGGCTCCGAAGCAACTTCCATTGGCATCCAAAGAGGTCTCGGCACTTTGCAGCAAATGGATCAACACCAAAGATGTTAAGATACTATCAGAAGGAGATAAACTAACAGCCATTCCTTCCGACTGGGTGGATACAGTCTTTTTCTTAAAACAGAAACTACGCACGCTTCACAACGCGCAACCTATTGGCACGCTTAAAGGGAAAGATATTATTCCAGACGAGGCATTAGCACTCTCTTGGAACTTAAAAAAAGAGTGTTTTCCCATGATAGAATGCAGTTGGCAACAAGCCATTCAATTTCTCAAAAAAGAAAACATGATATTGGAAGATGCACCTAAAGGCATCGTTCTGTTCTGTTATAAAGGAACGCCACTTGGTTTTGGAAAGAATTTAGGAAACAGATGCAACAACCTATACCCATCCGAATGGCACATACGAATGAATGCGGATGAGGAAAGGTATACCGAACTTCTAAAATAAGCTCTTGAAAAACTTAACTCATTTCAACATATAATCCTCAACAACAAGTGCTACTCCGTCATCATCATTAGATAAAGTAACAAGGTTGGCAACAGCCTTCACTTCCGGTTGCGCATTACTCATTGCAACACCTAAACCTGCATACTCAATCATCGAACGATCGTTAAAACCATCGCCACAGGCAATCATCTGCTCTCGCTCCAAGCCTAAGTGCTTCAATAGTTTACTCAACGAATAGGCTTTATCAATATTTTGCGGCATGATCTCTAAAAAGAAAGGCTCTGATCGATAGATATTCAAACGGTCACCCAACTTCTTCTTTAGTTTCTCCTCTTCTTTTATCAAAATTTCCGGATCTCCCACCATCAAACATTTAGTTACAGGTGCGTGCAAAGTACCCACAAAATCATCCACCTTCAATATCTTCATTCGATTTAAGAAGGCTTCGTACTCAATATATTGACTCTCTGGTGTCTCAGTCACAATCACATCATCCAAGTAAGAAACAATTGCAACTCCAGCTTTCATAGATTCTTCGTAAAGCACAGGCACGATTCCATCAGGTAACACCTTCTCAAAAATCACCTCTTTGGTCTGATAATTAGTGATAACACCTCCATTAAAAGAGAGCACATACCCACCATACTTGTTCAACTCCAACTCCTTAGCTACATGGTCTATACCCGGCGAAGGTCTTCCAGATGCCAATGCAACTAGCACACCCTTTTCTTGTGCTTTCATAATAGCCTCCTTGGTACGGGGCGTAATTTCTTTCTTTGAATTGGTTAGCGTACCATCTATATCTAATACTAATAACTTATAATCCATTTTTTAATCTATATATAGTTCTACATTATTTCCATAGCACTCTTTATTGGGTCTTTACCCTCTTCTGCCAACTGAGTTAGATGATTCTGCAATCGCTTAGTCATTGGAAGAAAGAGCCATAATGATATCAAACCCGAAATGATTGCACATAAAGCAGGAACAATCAAGTCCATACTATTGATCACCATCTCCTTGGTCAAAACAATACCAAACCACTTGGCTCCTTGACGTAGCACATTGAACACCATCAATTTAGTCAACATACGCACAGCAAAGCGTTGGATAACTTGCTTAACCGCCATTCCTGTTGCCGATTTAGCCATCCTCACCAACTGGTGCTTCCCTATCATCACCGTAGATATCAACAACAAAATCCAATCTGCCGAAGAATCCAGTCCCTCCTCCCTAGTTGACAAACTCTTACAACCATAGAGGTAGAGTAACTTCTGCAATACGACGAATACGAACAACTGGAACTGAATAAAGTCGAATGCGATTCCTAACCACATCAACCAACCGCTTTGGGGAATAGCAGCCACAATAGAGAGAAGCATTACCCAAAGGGCATGTCTACAAATCTCCTTCTTAGCCGTGCTTTTAACCTCGTCCATCGGAAGAACAAACAAAGGGCGTTGTTCCAACACCATTCTCAACTGTTCTTCGGTCAGTTGTTTCTCAAATTTTCCCCTCAAATACTTCTCCTTATCCACTTTCACAAAAGGAATACGAAGGGATAGCCTCATTAGCTTGTCATAAACAGACATCGCTTTTTGATAAGTATTAGAGAAAACCTTATTTGCCATATTAAAAGAAGGAAGCGGCTAAAAAAAAAACCGCTTCCCAAACTTGTATCCAATTATGCGAATTACAACGACCATTCATAGCCGTCTTTCGTATCTTTCACATTAAATCCGAGAGCAGTCAACTCATTACGAATCTTATCGCTTGTTGCCCAGTCTTTATTTGCCTTTGCTTGCTTACGGATCTCCAAAAGCAAGTCGATTGCTCCCTTGTATGCATCACTATGAGAATCTGAGCTTGTCTCCAATCTCAAACCAAGGATGTCAACCAAGTATAATTGGAACAACGACTTCAATTCATCCAAGTCTGCAGCAGAGATAGTTCCCTTACCATCCGTAACCGTATTGATTGCCTTAGCGGCCTCGAAGAAGTAAGAGATAACGATTGGTGTATTCAAATCATCATTCATAGCATCTTCGCACTTCTCACGCAAGCCAGCCACTTCGACTGTAGTTGTAGCTGCAGGAGTAATCTTTTGCAAACGAGCATATGCATCCGACAACTTGTTCAAACCTTTCTCTGATGCTTGAAGAGCCTCGTTAGAGAAATCAACTGTACTACGATAGTGAGCCTGAAGTATGAAGAAACGAATAGTCATTGGAGAATAAGCCTGTTCCAACAAAGGATGGTTACCAGTGAAAAATTCGTCCAATGTTATAAAGTTACCCAACGATTTACCCATCTTCTTACCATTGATGGTAATCATATTATTGTGCAACCAATAGTGAACAGTCTCTTTACCCAACGCAGCCGTTGACTGAGCAATCTCACACTCATGATGAGGGAAAACCAAATCCATTCCGCCACCGTGGATATCAAACTCTTCACCCAAATATTTAGTACCCATAGCAGAGCACTCCATGTGCCATCCTGGGAAACCATCGCTCCAAGGAGAAGGCCAACGCATGATATGCTCTGGCTGTGCTTTTTTCCACAATGCGAAATCCAAAGAGCATTGCTTTTCATCCTGACCATCTAGCTCACGAGTAGTTGCCAATAGATCATCAATATTACGGCCAGACAATTTGCCATAACGGTGATCTTTATTGTACTTGCGAACATCAAAATATACCGAACCCTGACTCTCGTATGCATAACCAGAATCCAAGATCTTCTTCACGAAATCGATTTGTTCAATGATATGTCCCGATGCATGAGGTTCAATGCTTGGTGGCAATACATTTAAGGCCTCCATTGCCTTGTGGTAACGGTTCAAATAGTATTGAACGACTTCCATAGGTTCCTTTTGCTCCAAACGAGCCTTTTTTGCAATCTTATCCTCACCTTCATCTGCATCGTGCTCCAAATGTCCCACATCAGTAATATTGCGGACATAGCGCACCTTGTAACCAAGATGAGTCAAATAACGAAACAAGACATCAAATGTGATAGCGGGACGAGCATGACCCAAATGGCCATCACCGTATACAGTAGGACCGCACACATACATACCCACATGAGGCTCATTCAAAGGTTTAAACAACTCTTTGCAACGACTCAAGGTATTATATACTAACAACTTGTGTTCCATCGAAACTATATTTATTCTGATTTATACAAATATCTATTACCCTGCAAAGGTATGAAATTATTAAACTAATCTTATAGGTTTAGTGTCAGAATTTAACAATTAAAATAATGTAAAGAGCACAATTCACCACCCCAATTCTAAAAAAAAGCATATTTAATTGTCAAAAAAAGTTGAAAATACATTGTGTTTCATTATTTTTGCACCTAATTGAATTAAACATCATAATTAACTTACAGATTAAAACATAGAGCGATGAAGATTAAATTGACAGTAGCAATGGCACTTCTTGCGGGTACATCAGCCTTTGCAGGAAACAGATTGGATGTTGTTAACGCACAATGTAAGAACATGAGCGAGGCAATGGGTGTTTTGCACCAACAAACTAACAAGCCTTTTGCTGCAAACGCAGTAGGAGACGCATCTTTCGACAATCCAGGTTTGGTAGTGTATATGCATAAGATCCTAGGTTTCGAAGTTCCAGCTGACATGCAAAAATTGGCAAAGAAAGGAAAGGTTATCGCAAAGATTGCTAAAATGCAAGTAGGTGATATCGTATTCTTTGCAAATCCAGACAACAAGAAAGAAATCAACAAGATGGGTATCGTACAAAGCGTTGCTGCAGATGGTGTTTCTTTCTCATTCTTCTACGCAGACCAAAAGCAAGGCATCGTACGTATTGCTCACAGTACAGAAGATGAATTCAGAGGACACTTCAAACAAGCAAACCGTATTGTTTGTGATGAAGAAATCACAAAAGTTCGTTCTGAATACCAAAAAGATGTAGAGAACATCGAAAAAGCAAAGGCAAACCTTTCAAAGGCACAAGCAGAAGTAACTGCAAAAGAGACTGCCCTTAAAGATTTGGAGTATAATTTTGAAAAGAAAAACGTAGAAGTTGTAGATATCAAATAAGAAAACTTTTTGGTTTTCCTAATCAAAATATCTAATGGCGAAAAAAAATTCCAAAACACCACTAAAACCTTCCGTAAAGGATAGGTTGGTGAGAAATAGACGCATTTCAATCACCCTGAACGAGAAAGAGCTCAGGGTGATTGAGCGTTTTTTCAAGGAGTATAAAATCACCAACAAATCGAAATTCCTACGTGACACAATCATTCGTACCGTTTGGGAAAAATTAGAAGAGAATGCTCCTACCCTGTTTTCAAAAGAAGATTTGAAATGACAGACGAATACTATATGAAACAGGCTTTGGCAGAAGCCAAGATGGCAGCCAACGAAGACGAGGTTCCCATTGGAGCCGTTATCGTTTGCAAAGACAAGATCATTGCCAGAGCTCACAACCTCACAGAAACACTTACTGATGTGACCGCCCACGCAGAAATGCAGGCTATCACAATGGCAGCCAACCACCTTGGAGCCAAATACCTTACCGATTGCACCTTGTACGTAACCGTAGAGCCATGCACCATGTGCGCAGGAGCCATCGGATGGGCTCAAATCAGCAAGGTAGTATATGGGGCCAAAGACGAGAAGAGAGGCTACTCAATCTTAGCCCCTAACGCTCTACATCCAAAATGCATTGTTGTAAACAGCATTTTGGAAGAAGAATGTTCTTCTATCGTAAGCGAATTTTTCAAAAAGAAACGAGGATAATACAAAATTCCCTTCCGCACATTACATATTTACAAAAGGCAGAAATGCATCCTCATAATGAGAGAATTCATCTACTTGTCCCGTCGAATCAATCGTCATTGCAATAATATCAAACCGTGTAGGCTTTGTGACATTAAACCTACGAATATAAGCATTCGCCGCATAAACAAGGTTTCTCATTTTAGTCTTGTTAATACTCTCTGTTGGTGTCGCTAAAGTTCCCCTTTTGCGAGTCTTCACCTCCACGATAACCAAATAGTCATCCGTTTCCGCAACAACATCCAGTTCGAATCTACCAGACCTCCAATTTCTCTGCTTTATCACATATCCATGCGATTGCAAATACTCAACAGATTTCTCTTCTCCCAATAGACCTAATTCATTATGATCAGCCATAATATATCAAATTAAACATTAAATAATAGATTTTATCAAGGCAAATATACACAAAAAGAACATACTAAGGTTGATAAAGCAAACAAAATAAACTAAATTTGCATCCTAATTTTTTCTAAGATGTACAACAGGAAGAAACAAAATGATCGCTCTACATCCTTCTTTGTAAAAGAAGAGGCTACCCTATTCAATTTTGTGTTAGCCAAGATGGGAAGTATGAGTAAAACAGCTGTCAAAAGTCTTTTGGCGAAAGGTCAAATATCTGTAAACGAAAGATCTGTAACTCAATTCGACCATCCTCTTCACGAAGGAGATTCTGTAAAGGTAAGTTTCTCAAAACCTACAACAGGATTAAAAAGCGCAAAACTATCGGTGCTTTACGAAGATGATTACATCATAGTCATCAACAAATCGGAAGGCTTACTCTCCATTGCAACAGAAAAGCAGGAGAAATCAACAGCCTTTCGCATTGTAATGAATTATATGAAGCAAAGCGACTTGCACAATCGCTTGTACATTGTCCACCGATTAGATCGCGAGACATCCGGCGTACTTCTTTTTGCCAAAGACAAAGAAACTCAGATGAGATTGCAAGAGAATTGGCAAAGAATGGTTTGCGAAAAGATATACTATGCACTTGTAGAAGGTGTAGTAGAACAGGAAGAAGGTACTATTCACACATGGTTGACAGAGGAACCTAAATCGAAGAAAGTATACTCTTTCGATTATGACAATGGAGGCCAAGAATCTTTCACAGACTACAAGGTAGTGAAACGATACAAAGAGAATACCCTATTGGAGGTTAATCTTAGAACTGGACGAAAAAACCAAATCAGGGTTCACCTTCAAGCCATCGGACATCCTATTGTTGGAGACAAAAAATATGGGGGAAACACATCACCCATCGGTCGTGTTGGTCTTCACGCCGCAAGACTTACACTATTCCACCCTGCCACCAACAAGAAGATTAGTTTCGAAGCACCTACTCCAGAGAAGATAACAAAATTCAGAGGTTAAACATTTCGTTTACCATCACGAAAAAAACTATAGTAAGAAAAAGTTATTAACTGCAAAGATCATACTTTTGTAGTCTAAATTTATATCAAAAAAAATGGGTTTATTACAAGAAAAGCTTGCCCAATACACGGAGCCTCAAAAGGTAAAGGCAAAAGGTGTATATCCTTATTTCCGCGTAATTGAAGGTGATCAGGATGCAGAGGTTACCATCAATGGGAAAAAGGTTCTAATGTTCGGTTCTAATAGTTATTTAGGACTAACCAACCATCCCAAAATTAAAGAAGCAGCCATTGCCGCCACAAAGAAATATGGTTCTGGCTGTGCAGGTTCAAGATTTTTGAACGGTACGCTTGACATCCACATCGAATTAGAGAAAAAGCTAGCAGAATTTGTTGGCAAAGAAGAAGCTTTAATCTTCTCTGCAGGTTTCAATGTCAACATGGGTGTGGTCTCAAACCTTACAGGTCGAGAAGACTACCTTCTATTTGATGAGTTAGACCATGCTTCCATTATGACAGGAAAGCAACTAACCTACTCTAAGACTCTCAAATTTAAGCACAACGACATGGCTTCTTTGGAGCAAAAGCTTCAAATGTGTGAGCCTGACAAAGTGAAATTGATCGTAGTGGATGGCGTTTTCAGCATGGAAGGAGATGTCACAAAACTACCTGAGATTGTAGCATTGAGTAAAAAATACAATGCAAGCATCTACGTAGACGAAGCACATAGCCTTGGTGTTTTTGGTAGACAAGGCCGCGGTATCTGCGACCACTTTGGATTAACCAAGGACGTAGACCTAATAATGGGAACCTTCAGTAAATCATTAGCATCCATCGGAGGATTCATAGCAGCAGACTCTTCTATAATCAACTGGCTGAGACACTCTGCCCGTCCATATATCTTCAGTGCGAGCATCACACCAGCAGCAACTGCCTCTGTACTTGCAGCTTTGGAGATTATGCAAAATGAACCAGAAAGAATGGAACACTTGTGGAAGATCACTCATATCGCCTTAGACGGATTCAAAAACTTAGGCTTCGAGATCGGACACACAGAAACTCCTATCATTCCTCTATTCATCAGAGACAACGAAAAGACTTTCCTTTTCACCAAACTACTATTCGAAGAGGGAATATTCGTCAATCCAGTTGTGAGTCCTGCCGTACCATCCAACGATACTCTAATTCGTTTCTCTCTTATGGCAACCCATACAGAAGCTCAAGTACAAACCGCTTTAGAGAAAATAGGAAAGGTTGGAAAGCAATTAGGTATAATATAAAAGAAAGAGTACCCAATATAGACAAAAGCAATTCCAAGATTCTTGGAGTTGCTTTTTTATTTGAAAAATTCATCTCTAATACTTAAATTTGTGTCTCTTTAAAAATACAATGAGCATTAGTCTAACACAACCATTAGCAGAACGCGTTCGTCCTAAAACATTAGACGAATATGTTGGCCAAAAACATTTGGTCGGAGAGAACGCCATTCTTCGTAAAATGATAGAATCAGGCAGGATCTCCTCTTTCATTTTATGGGGTCCTCCAGGAGTGGGAAAAACCACACTTGCAGGCATTATCGCAAAAAAATTAGAGCGTTCGTTCTTCACGCTTAGCGCTATCAGTTCTGGCGTGAAAGATGTTAGAGACATCATCGAAAAGGCAAAGAGTACGCGATTGTTCAACCCAGAACCTCCCATTCTCTTTATCGATGAGATCCATCGTTTCTCCAAGGCTCAGCAGGACTCCTTGTTGGGTGCCGTAGAGCAAGGTATTGTTATTCTCATTGGAGCTACCACCGAGAACCCATCTTTCGAGGTCATCACTCCCCTTTTGTCCCGCTGTCAAGTCTATGTGTTGAAACATCAGGAAGACGAAGATTTGATGGAGTTAGCAAACAGAGTGGTAAAAGAAGATAAAATATTAAAAGAGAAAAAAATCTTCTTCGACGAAACCGAGTCTCTACTTCGCTTCGCAGGTGGAGATGCAAGGAAACTACTCAATATTCTCGAGTTGGTCATCAACGCAGAGGAAAACAGTGATGAAATACACTTTACCAACCAGAAGGTAACAGAACGTTTACAAGAAAATCCAAACGCATACGATAAAAATGGAGAGATGCATTACGACATCATCTCTGCCTTTATAAAATCAATACGAGGAAGCGACCCTGATGGTGCGATCTATTGGTTAGCCAGAATGGTTGACGGAGGCGAAGATCCCAAATTCATTGCCCGTCGCCTCGTCATCTCAGCCGCAGAAGATATAGGGTTGGCCAACCCGAATGCCCTTCTGTTGGCGAACGCTTGCTTTGATGCCATACACAAGGTTGGATGGCCAGAAGGAAGAATCGTATTGGCAGAGACCACTGTCTATTTGGCAACTAGTCCGAAAAGTAACTCTGCCTACTTGTCTATTGGCTCTGCGCTTGCCAAGGTACAAGAGACTGGCAACCTCCCTGTTCCTCTACATTTGAGAAATGCGCCAACAAAACTGATGGAGAAACTAGACTATGGCAAAGATTACAAATACTCTCACGACTATCCAGGACACTTTGTTGTACAAGAGTTTCTACCTTCTAAAATATCTGGCACTCAATTCTGGATACCACAAGACAATGCGGCAGAAAACAAGCTGACCGAGAGAATGAAAGGATTGTGGGGGAACCACAAAAAATATTAAGAAACTATCATCCAACAAATATGAAGAAAAGACTTTTAAATATAATCGTAGCGGCATGCTTGCTTCCTGCTGGCATACAAGCCTCGTCTGTAAATGATTCGATAGACAGCCATTATGAGAATATCTCAAAGAACTTGGATCTATTCAATCTTCTTTACAAAGAGTTAGATCTTTATTATGTGGACACCATAGACCCCAAAACAGTTGTAAAAAGTGGTATAGACGCAATGCTCAACGAATTAGATCCATACACGGTCTACATTCCCAAAGAGGAAGAAGATGACTTTAAGTTTATGCTTACTGGTGAGTATGCAGGTGTCGGTGCATCTATCAGCAAAATAAAAGATCATATCTGCATATCAGAAATCTATGAAGGATGTCCCGCATACAAAAGCGGACTGAGAGCTGGAGACAGAATATTAGAAATCGATGGAAAAAGCACAGAAAAGAAGACAATCAGTGAAGTTAGTGAGCTACTCCGCGGAGAAGGAGGTACTACCATCAAGGTGGAGGTACAAGACCCAATCACGGAGGAAAAAAGAAAAGTGAAATTTCTACGAGAAAAGATCACTCTTCCTAATATAGAATATTGTGACACCTTAGAGAATGGCATTGGATACATCCGCTTTTCTAGTTTTACAGAGAATTCGGCAGAAAATTTCAAAAAAGCATTCTTAGATTTAAAGGAGAACAAAAAAATCAACTCCCTAATCATCGACCTACGAAACAATCCTGGCGGTCTATTGGACCAAGCTGTTGAGATTGTGAATTACTTTATCGACAACCAATCCACCATCGTATTTACCAAAAGCAAGGTAAAACAACTAGACGAGGTATGCAAAGCCACAAAGAACCCTATCGATAACCAAATTCCTATTGTGATGCTGGTTAATCGCAATTCAGCCTCTGCATCAGAGGTATTCTCGGGCGCGCTCCAAGACCTAGACAGAGCAGTAATCGTTGGTGAAAGAACCTATGGAAAGGGATTGGTTCAATCCACTCGTAACCTTCCATTTGGAGGAAAACTGAAATTGACCATCTCAAAATATTATATTCCAAGTGGCAGATGCGTTCAAGCCATCAACTATGCAGAGAGAGACGAGGATGGATCAGTAAAAAGAATTCCTGATAGTTTGACAACAGAATTCAAAACTAAAAATGGTAGAATTGTAAGAGACGGAGGAGGTATCACACCCGATGTAACAATAGAGACAAAGAACCTCTCTACCATCAGTTACTATCTTTACACAGAGAACATCATCTTCAATTATGCAACGAAATACATCTCTTCTCACAGCAAAATAGAATCGCCTAAGCAATTCAAATTCAACGATTATGATGATTTCAAAGCATATGCAAGCAAACAAGATTTCAGTTATAAGTTGAAGACAGAAGAGGTCCTTACAAAACTGAAGGATGTAGCCAAAACTGAGGGTTATTACGAATTCTCCAAAGATGAATTTGAAGCATTGGAAAAGAAACTCTCACACAACTTGGAGAAAGATTTGAACCTATTCAAAGATGAGATTTGCAAACTAATCAGCATTGAGATTATGAAGCAAACTTATTATCAAAAAGGTTCTATTGCAGAGACATTAAAATATGACGAGCAAAAGGCAGAAGCAATTAAGATTCTAAAAGATCCAGAGAGATACAAATCACTATTGCAACCTAAGAATGACTCGTCTAACAAAAAATAAGGAGAGCTATGAAAGCAATGATTTTTGCGGCAGGATTAGGCACACGCTTAAAACCCATAACCGATACTATTCCCAAAGCGCTTGTCCCTATTGCTGGACAAACGCTACTAGAACGCGTTGTTGAGAAACTTGCCAACGAAGGCTTCGAAGAGATAATCGTCAATGTACACCATCACGCTGATAAGATCATAGAGTTTCTTAAAGAGAAGAAGAACTTTGGGCTTCGTATCGAAATATCGGACGAGAGAGAGATGCTTCTCGACACTGGAGGTGGCATCAAGAAAGCCTCCCACTTCTTTGACGATGGGAAACCTTTTCTTATTCACAATGTAGATATTCTATCGGATGCAAAATTAAAGGAGATGTACGATACTCATATTGAAAGCAACAATATGGCTACATTGATGGTAAAAAACAGAAAGACATCCCGCTACCTTCTATTCGATCAAGAGGAAAGGTTAAAGGGATGGATAAACACACAAACAGGAGAAACCAAGTCGCCTTTTGACGATTTAGATGCAAATCAGCTTGTACAGCACGCTTTTTCTGGCATCCATATCATTTCCCCTGAGATATTCCAATACATGGAGGAATATCCTGCTAAATTTCCGATCATGGATTTTTACCTATCTACTGCTGCGAAAATAAGAATCGGAGGATATCTCAAAGATGACGTTAGAATGATTGACGTCGGCAAATTAGACAGTTTAAAAGAAGCAGAAGAATTAGTCAAGACGTTTTAAAAACAACATATGCAAAAAGAGAGGATGAATCAAAATGACCCATCCTCTCTTACTTTTTCCTTTACCCTTTGAAATTATTTTCCTTTTAGTTGCTTATACAAGAACTTTCCTATATTCTCTCCTAAGTTTTCTGCACCCTGTTTGATAAGTCTCAACTGTGTTCCTATTGAACCTCCAAGTCCTGAGACTTCAGAGATCTTACATACGATATTTCCCTCCGTATCCAAGACATCTACAGATGCAACAGTAGTTCCTCTACGACTCACACTAATCACATTCACCCTTAGTGTATAGAACTTCTTCGAGTCTATTAGCAATGTTAGATTCTCACATTCATCTGTAATACCATCTCTAACATTCTCGATGATACCTTTCTTATCCTTATACCAGTCCTGCTCCTTTTCGGCGAACTCATCCTCACTCATGTCATGAATTTTAGCTGATGAATAATCAACCTGAAGACCAACAATCTTCTCATTCTTCAAGACATCCAACGATCCCTCTTCTATCTTCTGCGCATTTACAGAAAGGCCCATCAATGTGGCCATACAAAGCATTGAAACAATTTTCTTCATACCATTCTATTTATTTAAGTTATTTATTATCTATTTTCTGAGGCGACATCACCACCTTAATCTCATTACCTTGATCCATCAAAGCCTTCAACATATCTCGAACATCCTCTTTTTTGATTGCATCCAATGTGGCAATATACTCCTTTCGAAGATCTATACCATCCTTGTAGTAAGACACAAGAGCATTCAACACCCATTTATTCTCTTTCTGGTTCTCGGCATACTTGTTTTTAAGATTTTCCTTTACCTTATTAAAATCGCTATCAATAGGACCCTCTTTAATCATCTTAGTTATCTCATCGTGAATCAACCCCATCAATTTCTCTTGTAATTCAGGAGCTGCATCAAACACCATTTGTAGAGAACCTTTGCATACAGGTATGCGAGATAAAGAGGAACGGACACTTACACCATAGGTACCACCCTCATCCTCTCTCATCGACTCTAAATAACGAATATCCAATATATCTGCAATCAATTGAAGCGTCAGATTATTTTTCAATGTATAATCGAAATCACCTGTAAAATAAACAAAGTTTGATGTCTTATTCACTTGCATCTCCCTTTCAAACTTATTCTCAACCAAACCTTTTGGAGATCGCAATCCTAAATCAATCCAATTCTCCTCTTTCATCTTCTTTTGTTTAGGAATTCCTCCCAGATAAGTCTCAACAAGAGGTTTTACAGAATCAAGGTCTATGTTACCAACCAAGTAAACCGTAAAGTCTTTTGGATCCTCAAATCTACGATCAAAAATCTCCAAGGCCTTCTCTTGCGACACCTCCTCCAATCGTTTCAAATCCATTGAGAAACTTCTTGGATGATGATTGCTCACCATGCTTCGAATAGTATCTTGGAATGCACGAGCAGGGTCTTTGTCTGCATTAGCCAAAGAGACTCTGTATTGATTCATCAATGCAGCATAACTATCATCATCTTTTCGGGTTCCTTTGAATGTCAAATAAACCAACTGAAGCAATGTTTCAAAATCTTTTATCGTAGAGTTTCCAGAAAAACTTTCATCATAAGCAGTAACCGAAGGACGTAGACTCACATACTTACCAGCCAATGCCTTCGACAAATCCATCTGATTAAACTTACCCATACCATTGTTTGTTGCTATGGAAGAGCAGATACTTGCAGAAGCAAGAACAGACAGATCTGAAATCTGAGAGGTTCCTCCCCTACTAAATCCGTAGATTAAGATCTCATCCTCTTTCAACTGAGTTGGTTGAAGAATGATACGCATTCCATTACCCAACACCCACTCTGTCACTCCTGTAATGTCGTCATTAGATTTTGAGGACTTAACCTTTTGTGCCTTTAGCTTATCATCAATCAAACGGGTGTCAATCTGCTTTTCTTCATAAGGCTTTAACTCTGTTGTCTTAATATCGTTCAACATTTGTTTGATTTGTTCCTCTGTAGGGAATTTCACCGCCTCTTTTTTAGGACCCGACATCAAGACAACCTGGTTTTTATCAGTCACAAAATTTTTTGCCACCTCATTTACCATGTCAAGAGAAAGAATTGTAAGCAACTCATTCGACTTCGCATACTCCCACTCTATTCCAGGGACTGGTGAGAAATCCAAGAAGTTTTGAATATACTCTTTTACGTACGAATCATTTTTCGTTTTGCTTCTTTCATTATAAGCCTTCTCATAACTACTCAACAAATTCAACTTAGCTCTTTCCAATTCGGTTTCCGAGAAACCATATCGTTTCATACGTTCAGCTTCCTCTAACAAGGCAGTGAATGCAGAAGACTCTTTTCCTTCCAAAGGAATAGCAATTAGAGAAAAGGCATCAATGGGACGAACATCCTCTCCATATCCAACATAACCAGCCGCAAAAGGAGCATCCGCCTTATTTGAAAGTTCATCCAATCGGTCACTTACCATATTCTCTATCAGGCTATAAGCCAATGTCATCATGTAGCCCGTTATGCTTGCCTTCACTCTATCAGGCATAGGAGAATGGCGGTATTGGATCTGCACACGACTATTCTTCGCCTCCTCGTCTGTTAGTATAGCGATGAGCGGTTCCTCATTAGGATAAACAGGATAGATTGGACGCACATCAGGATGGACGCGTTTAGGAATATCCTTCCACATATCCTTTACTTTCGCCTCTACCTTATCTACATCAATATCACCCACCACGATGATGGCTTGCAAATCAGGACGATACCAACGATGATAGTAAGCACGAAGAGTATCATGTTTGAAATTGTTAATGATTGCAGTATCTCCAATCACATCTCTTTTTGCATATTGAGAATTAGGATACAGAATAGGAAGGGATGCCTTCCAAATACGACGATTGGCATTCATACGAGTACGCCACTCTTCACGAATGACCCCTCTCTCCTTATCAATCTCATCACCCTCTAACGAGATGAAACCAGACCAATCGTGAAGAACCAACAATGCAGAATCTACAATTGATTCCCTAATAGTGGGAACCGATTTAAGATTGTAGACCGTCTCATCAATCGAAGTATACGCATTAATATTATTACCAAACTGCACCCCAATAGATTCCATATAATTAATAAGCTGTTTCCCCGGGAAATTCTTAGTTCCATTAAATGCCATATGTTCCAAAAAGTGAGCCAATCCATTTTGATTATCCTCTTCCAAAATGGCACCCACATTTTGTGCTATATAGAAATCAGCCCTATCAGGAACCACATTATTATGACGGATATAGTATGTCAATCCATTTTCCAATATACCATATCTCAAAGAAGGATCCATCTTAATTGGCTCCATGCTATTTTGAGAAGAAACAGCAGAAGAAAACAGAAGAGCAATAGCACCTGTAAAAAACTTATTCATAAACAATCTACTTTATAAAAATCTTAATAAGATCCTTTGTTATAAACTATTATCGCAAAGATACAACTAAATTAAAAAGAAGAGAGAAACTTGCCTTATCAAAATGAGATAATAATTATATTGAAAATAACAAAAAAGCATTTTCTTCAACAGGTTTTTTAAAACAAGTATTTGAAAATGTAATTTTTAATATTACCTTTGCAAAAAATATAGAAATATAATTTTAATGCTTAATAAATAATAAAAAATGGCAGAAATGAATTTTGGCGGTGTAATCGAAAACGTAGTTACCCGCGAAGAGTTTCCATTAGAGAAAGCACGCGAAGTTTTGAAGAACGAAACTATCGCTGTTATTGGTTATGGTGTACAAGGACCTGGTCAATCTATGAATTTGCGTGACAACGGATTCAACGTAATCGTAGGACAACGTCCAGGAAAGACTTATGATAAGGCAGTAGCAGACGGATGGGTACCAGGAGAGACTTTGTTTGGTATCGAAGAGGCTTGTCAAAAAGCTACTATTATCCAAGTTCTTCTTTCAGACGCAGCTCAAATCGAGTGCTGGCCAATGATCAAGAAGTATTTGACTCCAGGTAAGACTTTGTATTTCTCTCATGGTTTTGCTATTACTTGGAATGACCGTACAGGTATCGTTCCTCCAAAAGATGTTGATGTTATCTTGATCGCTCCTAAGGGATCTGGTACTTCACTTCGTCGTATGTTCGTTCAAGGCCGTGGTTTGAACTCTTCATACGCTATCTATCAAGACGCTTCTGGCCACGCTTGGGAGAAGGTTATCGCTCTTGGTATTGGTGTTGGTTCTGGATACTTGTTCGAGACTACTTTCACCAAGGAGGCTACTTCTGACTTGACTGGTGAGCGTGGTTCTTTGATGGGTGCTATCCAAGGTTTGCTTTTGGCTCAATACGAGGTTCTTCGTGAGAATGGTCACTCTCCATCAGAGGCATTCAACGAGACAGTTGAGGAGTTGACTCAATCTTTGATGCCGCTATTCGCAGAGAACGGTATGGATTGGATGTATGCAAACTGCTCTACTACTGCTCAACGTGGTGCTTTGGATTGGATGACTCCTTTCCACGACGCTATCAAGCCAGTTATGCAAAAGCTTTACAACTCAGTTATCACTGGTAACGAGGCACAAATCTCTATCGATTCTAACTCTAAGAAAGACTACCGTGCTGGATTGGAGAAGGAGTTGGCTGCTCTTCGTGAGAGCGAAATGTGGCGTGCTGGTGCAGTTGTTAGAAAGCTTCGTCCAGAGAACAACTAATCGAATCAAATTTTCGATGTTATATAAGAAAGCCTCCGTTTTTTTCGGAGGCTTTTCTGTTTAAAATTACGTTATTGTAGACATGAAAAGAACATTATTAAAAACAACATTTCTATTATTGGGAACCACTGCCCTTTTCGCACAAAGTCCAGACAAGATGAGTTTAGGAAACTTCTCAGTTCCAGGCTTTCCTTATGTTCCAATGCAGGATAATTCAAAGTCCTTTTCCATTGTCAAAGACCATAAACCTATCAAAGGTTTTAGTGCAGATGGATACATACCTCAATCACTATACTTGCGACCTTCTTGGATGACCTACACTCAACAACCTGATGGAGCAGACATTGTCATCTCTGTCAACGACTTGTTTTCTGAGGTATATGCGACTAAATTCTACCAAGCAAGCGAGAAAAAACCTAAACTAAAGGGTAAAGAGGTGAAACAGACTGCCAAGGATGTCATTGCTAAAATGGGAAAATTATCTGTTTCCTTGGGCAATAGTACACAATCATCTATTCCATTTGCCCCAATACCTTCACTAGGAATGCCAAAAGCGGGAAGTATCGCAAGAGCAGAGAAATATATGGGATTCAATATCGAGGCAAGAACTGGAGAGGGAGTTGTATTCTCAGACACAGTGACTATCAATCAAGAATTTGAGTCAGACATTCAAATGGATATAACTTATGCAAATGATCTGGTTGTGGAAAAAACAAAATCACTAACGCTTCCCAACGAGATGAGAGCCTATACTCCATTCCTATTCAAAGCTTTGGGCATGTCCCCTCTTGAGGAGGTAAAATTTCACATATACAAAATCAAAGCTAACAAGAAGAGTCCTCACGACTACTCGGACATCAACCAGGCTGCAGAATCATTCAAGCAAGGTTTTGAAGTCATAAAGAAACGTCAAATAGAATTGGATCCATTTGACAAAATAGCAACACCTGCCGTTCAATTGTGGAAAAACAATTTGGACCAAGCTGATTTGAATAACAATAACGCAAAAATCAACAAGGAGGTTGCTGCTGCACTCTATTACAACCTTGGTGTTTATTATGCTATAATGAAAGACTACGAACAAGCGTTTGAATATTTTAAGAAATCAAAAGCAGCAATGCCGGAACTTGAAGATATTGACGAAATAACAGAATCGGCAAGCTCTTGGGCAAGTGCACAAAGGGAATACAAAAGAATGATGGAAAGCAACAAATAATCATCATCAACAATTTTATTCTCGAGGGAGGGAGGGTCTTCAGCCCCTCCCTCGTTTATTTAGTCACAACACTTCCTGTCATACCAATTAATTCTTATCTTTGCAAAAACTTTACAACGCTATAAAAATGGGAAAAGCATCCAAAAAAGACATAATACAACTCATCATATCTCTTTCTTTAGGAGTATTAGTGTTCTACCTCGTATACAAACAATTAGATTTGGATGAAATGAAATCCATCATTGCTTCAGCCAAATGGATCTACATAACCATACCTATCATCCTATGTCTTTTAAGTAGTTGGGTGCGAGCATTGCGTTGGAATATGCTAATAGAACCCGTAGCAAAGGTCCCTGCGATGAAAAACACCTTTTGTGCAGTGATGTTTGGCTATTTTGTAAATCATATCTTTCCTCGTGCCGGAGAGGTTGCCAGATGTGGAGTTTTAAAGAAATACGAAGATATACCTATGAGTGAATTGTTCGGCACAGTCATCACCGAACGTGCATTTGATCTAATCATTACCCTTCTTGTCGTATTCTTCACTGTCGTTTTTGAGTTTGATGTATTCAAGGACATATTAGCTAACATAAACCTGTTAGACTCCTTGACTTCTCTACTTACCAATCCTTATTTATGGGGAGCCGTCATAACATTAGGACTTCTTTGTTTTGTTCTCAGAAAGAAGATTGCTCAACTAAGCATCACTCAAAAGATCATAGAAATAGGTTTAGGCGTATGGAACGGTTTAAAATCTTTCACTCAAGTAAAGAACAAACCTTTGTTCCTTCTCTATTCTGTTCTTATTTTCTTCATCTACTACCTAATGCTTTATTTCAGTTTCTTCCTATTCGACTTCACATCTAACTTGTCGATGGAAGCAGGACTGGTTACCTATGTATTTGGTGCATTAGGTATGGTTGCTCCGGTTCAAGGCGGTATTGGAACATATGAATTCATGACAATACAAGCACTTACTATATATGGAATTACCCAAACACAAGCAGGCACATTCGCCGTATTGGCTCACTTGGTAGAAATCGTAGTAAATTGCATTGTAGGATTCGGATGCTCTTTGGTACTTCCTATAATAAACAAAGAGAAAAAGGATTAAGGGAAAGTCTCTTTTCAAGATATTTTATTGTTATAATATCCAAAGATGTGAAGGTAGGAGGCAAGAACCTACCCATCACAGTCCCATATTCAACCGAGCGTCCGATCCTATTACTATCAACCTCTGGATGAATTTGAAAACAATCAATAGCAAGGGGCACGTAAAAGAACGAAATGCCAACTATGGATTTTGTGATCTAACCATTGGTTAGAAGATCTCTTTCAACACTTTATCCGTAGCTCCTTTATTCTCCTTGGAATAATCGTCTGCCACCTTTGCTGTTTTCTCGTATAATGAAGAGGAATCAGAATAGAAATCATCCATCAACTTTGCAAATTCCTCAGCGTTGGAAATTGAGTACGCTCCCCCTCTGGCAACCATATCAACTGCCTCTTTGAATTTCTTATAATTAGGTCCAAAAAGAACAGGTATTCCATAGACTGAAGCTTCCAAGATATTGTGAATTCCGACACCAAAACCACCTCCGATATATGCTACTTGGCCATATCGATAGATAGAAGAAAGCAAGCCAAAGCAATCAATAATCATGCACTGCACATTCTTTGCTTCCTGCTCATTCGTTTTTGTATAGCGAGCATACGAACATTTCAACTTAGAAATGATAGACTGAAGGTGTTCCTCATGAATTTCATGAGGTGCAATGATGAATTTCAAATTAGGATGTTCATTGATATAAGGGATAAGAATATCCTCATCCTTAGGCCAAGAGCTTCCGGCAATAAAAACCTTAGCATCTCCAGCAAATGCTTCTACAATTGGTAATTGTTTTGCTTTTGCTGCGATATCCGCCACCCTATCAAAACGCGTATCCCCAACCAATGTCACATTCTTAACGCCTATCGAAGAAAGCAATTCAACCGACTCCTGATTTTGAACAAAAAGATGGGTGAAGTTCTTCAACAGATTGCGATACCATCCGCCATACCACTGAAAAAAACTTTGTGACTCACGAAAAATAGCAGATACAATATAAGTAGGCACACCATTCTTCTTCAAGTTGGAAAGATAATTGTACCAAAACTCATACTTAATAAAAATAGCATAAGATGGCTTTACAACAGAGAGAAACCTCTTTGTATTCCACGAAGTATCCATTGGAAGATAGCAAACCACATCGGCTCCATCATAGTTCTTCCGAACTTCATAACCAGAAGGAGAGAAGAATGTAAGGACAATCTTATACTCTGGTTTTTGAGTCTTTAACTTCTCAATAATGGGTCTACCCTGTTCAAATTCACCTAACGAAGCTGCATGAATCCAAACATACTTTGCCTGAGGATCAATTTTTTCAGAAAGGATCTCAAAAACATTCTTTCTTCCCTCGACAAACTTCTTTGCTTTATCGCTAAAAAAAGAGGCAATCCATGCTCCAAATGAATAGAGCAGGATGCCTAAATTGTAAATGAGTATCATTTATTTGATAATATTCAACGCACGTTCAACACGAGCAATTGTTTCATCTTTTCCTAAGATATCAATGATATTAAAGATATGTGGTCCTTTAGCAGCACCTACAAGCGTAATACGGAATGAATTCATTACAGTACCTAAGTTGTATCCCTTAGATGCAACCCAATCAAGTACCAATTTCTCATTCTCTTCTACTTTAGAGAAGTCTGCAATACCTTTAAGAATTTCAATCAACTCAGTTAGGCACTTAGGACTCTCCTCTTTCCAACGCTTTTTCAATGACTTCTCATCATATTCAGTTGGTGCTTCGAAGAAGAAACTAGTTTGTTCCCACAAATCCTTCGGGAAGTTAATTCTTTCTTTTACCAAAGAAACAATATAGGTCAACTTAGAAAGTTCACATTCAATTCCCTTCTCTTTCAAAATAGGGGCAAACATTTTTGCAACCTCTTCATCCGACTTCTTGATCAAGTATTCATGATTGAACCAAATACCCTTCTCATAATTAAATCTTGCACCAGATTTACTTACTCTATCAATAGAGAAAAGGTTGATCAATTCGTCCATTGTAAACATCTCTTGGTCTGTTCCAGGATTCCATCCCAACAAAGCAAGGAAATTCACAACAGCCTCTGGCAAGTACCCCGATTCGCGATATCCAGAAGAGATTGCTCCTGATGCAGGATCATGCCACTCCAAAGGGAAAACAGGGAAACCAAGACGATCTCCATCACGCTTGCTCAATTTACCATTTCCTTCTGGTTTCAACAACAAAGAAAGATGAGCAAAACGAGGCATTGTATCTTCCCAACCAAAATAGCGATACAATAAAACATGAAGCGGAGCAGAAGGCAACCACTCTTCACCACGGATTACATGTGTGATTCCCATCAAATGGTCATCCACGATATTTGCCAAATGATAAGTTGGCAATTCATCGGCAGCTTTGTAAAGCACCTTATCATCCAATATATTAGAGTTGATAACCACCTTACCACGAACCATATCGTCTACTTCAATATCTTGATCTGGTTGAATCTTCACACGAACAACATATTTTTCGCCTGCATCAATACGCTTCTTAACCTCCTCTGCAGAAAGAGTTAATGAGTTAACTCCAGACATACGAGTATGAGAGTCGTATTGGAAATTAGGGATCTCCTGACGTTTTGCCTCCAATTCTGCAGGAGTGTCAAAAGCATAATATGCATAACCAGCATCCAAAAGCTGTTGTACGTATTTCTTATATATCTCTCGACGTTCACTCTGTCTGTACGGACCATTTTCTCCACCTATACCTACACCTTCATCAAACTTGATTCCCAACCACTTGAATGATTCAATAATATAGTCTTCTGCGCCTGGGACAAAACGCTGAGAGTCAGTGTCCTCTATTCTTAAAAGAAGGTCACCACCATTCTTCTTTGCAAAAAGGTAATTGTATAAACAAGTTCTGACACCACCAATGTGAAGAGGACCTGTTGGACTTGGTGCGAAACGCACGCGTACTTTTTTATCAGCCATTTTCGTAAAATAAAAATTTGTCGAGCAAATAAATTTACTTATTATTAAATTGGTTCATGGTATTCTGCAATCCTGCCAAGCAAAAACTTTTTATCATCTCAACAGCAATAGGAATTCTCTCCTCTAACGACTTCGACTCCTCAGCAGACCATTCTCCTAACACATAATCAACTTGAGCTCCTTTCGGAAAATCATTTCCAATTCCGAAACGGATACGAGCATAACTTTGTGTCCCTACCTGGGCTTCTATGCTCTTAAGACCATTGTGACCACCAGCTCCTCCATTTCCTTTCAATCGTAAAGATCCAAAAGGAATAGACAAGTCATCAACAATGATCAACACATTCTCTACAGGAATTTTTTCCTTATTCATCCAATAACGCACTGCATCACCACTAAGATTCATGTAGGTAGACGGTTTCAACAAAAGTAATTCCGCATTTTTCACTCTACATGATAGCGTAGCACCATAACGTGTATTATTGTCAAAAACAAGGTTGGACGCCTTAGCAAAAGCGTCCAACACTCTGAATCCTATGTTGTGTCGGGTATTGGCGTATTCATCACCAATATTCCCCAAACCCACAATCAAATATTTCATATCAAAATTAAGCGTTTCTTGATGCTCTTGTAGCCTTAACTGCAACAACAACATTGTTCGATGCATTTAACAACTTCAAGTTATCATAAGAAAGAGCACCTACTTGGATTGTCTTACCAAGACCCAAGTTCTCAACATTTACTGTCAAGAATTCAGGAATGTTCTTATAGTTACCTTTAACTCTCAACTTACGCATTTCTTGGCTCAACTTACCTCCCATACGAACACCTTCTGCCAATCCTTCAACTTTCAAAGGCACCTCCATAACGATGTCCTTATCCTCGAATACTTGCAAGAAGTCAATGTGCAATACATTGTCCTTAACTGGGTGGAATTGAAGTTCCTTCATGATAGCCATGTAAGACTTACCTTCTACAGACAAGTTAACCAAATAGATATTTGGTGTGTAGATCAACTTACGAACATCAGCCACGCTAACTTGGAAGTTTACGTTCTCGCTTCCTCCGTACAATACGCATGGGATCATCTCGTTTGCTCTGATAGCCTTAGTGGCCTTCTTTCCTAGGTTCTCATTGCTTCTAAGCGAACCCTTCAAATCAAAAGTCTTCATTTTGTGTTACTCAAAATTAAGTTTTACATTAATTAATTTCGTAATGGCTTAATTTCCCATCACACTTTCGTTGAATTTAAAATTCTAAAAAGCGGTGCAAAGATAACACAAATCTTTTATTTAAACAAATCTTCCCACTCCGATTTATCCAAACTATCAAATGGATTATTCTGATTTATGAAGGAATCCGCAATCGTCCTCTTCTTGTCTTGCAATTGCAAAACTTTCTCCTCTATCGTATCTTTCATAATAAAGCGATACACTAACACATCACGCATCTGTCCTATACGGTATGCTCTATCTTCTGCCTGTTGCTCCGCTGCCGGATTCCACCAAGGATCTATCAAAAAAACATAATCTGCAGCCGTCAGATTCAGTCCCACTCCTCCAGCCTTCAATGAGATAAGGAAACAGAATGTTTCTGGGTCATTTTGGAAACGATCCACCTGTACAGAACGATCTTTAGTGGTTCCTGTGATTTTAGAATAACGATACTTCTGCTTCTGCAACTCTCCTTCTATCACATCCAGGAATTTCACAAAATTCGAGAATATCAAAACCTTATGTTCCTCTTCCTTCAAACTCTCCAAACGGCTCATGATCTCCTCCACCTTAGTGGATGGTATCTGCATCTCTTCATTAACTAACGAAACCTGATTCGCCATCTGTCTCATTAGTGTTAACGATGATAAGGCAATAGTCATCTCCCGAGGCTTTCCAAACCTAAATATGTCGTCCATTATACTATTACGTATAGCTGACTTGTAAGATTCATAAGCAGACTTATGTTCCTCACTCATCTCACAGAACACTTCCAATGTGTATTTCTCCGGCAACTCTTTCGCCACCTCCTTTTTAGTCCTTCTCAATATGAAAGGCTTAATGATCTGACGCAACAAAGCATCCCTCTCCTCATTCTGTTCTTTCAAAATGGGCTGCTCAAAATAACGATGAAAATAGGCTTGAGAACCTAGAATCTCTCTATTAACCAGATTCATTTGTGCCCAAAGATCCATCATTCCATTCTCTATCGGGGTACCCGTCATACAATAATAGTGACGAGCTTGCAACTGCATCACAGCCTTGTAGATCTGCGAGGATGGATTCTTTAAGTTCTGACTTTCATCCATCACAACACATTCAAAATCACACCTCTTCAGATACTCTATATCGTTACGAACAATTCCATAAGTTGTGAAGATAACATTATAATGTTTGAATATTTTAAAAATATCTTTCGACTTTATTCGCTTCTCTCCCGTATAAACATAATAAGTAAGGGATGGTGCGAATTTGTTTTTCTCATTCACCCAGTTAAAGACTAGCGATGTAGGCAATATTACTAATGTTGGCAATTTGCGAGAAGGCTCCACTGTTATTTCCGAATCAATAGTCTCCTGTGGCTGATCAAACAATGAAGGCTCACTGGTGGAATAGATCCAATTTGAAGAAGGCTCCACCTGTTTCTTAATAGATGGAGGATAGATGTATTGAAGGAAAGACAAAAACTGGACAGTCTTTCCCAGTCCCATATCATCAGCCAAGCATCCTCCGTAATTTAGATTATATAATTTCACCAACCACGAATACCCTACTTCTTGATAAGGGCGCAAATCTGCCTTTATAGTTTCTGGCACACGCTCTGGCTCGTCCATCTTCAAACGCAGATTCTTAGCAGTGGCAAAGGTGTCATTCATCAATCCTATCAGGGAACGACGAATTTTCAGAGCGTCTCCCTTTGTAGTCATTCTCATCAGCTCAGAGTATTTCGAAAACAGTTCCTCTGGCAATAGGATCCATCGACCATCCGGCATCTGATAATCTCTTTGCCCCTCAATGATGTGAGTCCTCAACTTGACAAAAGGGATCTCTTCGCTTCCCACGCGAACTATACCCTTTAGCTCAAACCAATCCATATCCACCTCCTCCAATTCTATTTCAGAGGCAACAGGTTCCAAGATGAAAGTTGTTTCCTTCAACTCTTGTTTCAATTTGAAATCTTTAAGAGAAGATTTTTTATGGACAACAAAGTCTAGAATAGAGAATTTTTGGTTTGACTCCACATAATAAAATTTATTTCTCTCCCTCAAACCTACCTTTTTCAAATAATCCGCCCAGTATTTTTCAAGATCCAAATCCCTTGTTACTACACGGTAGCTATACTCTCCATTACGTTCATCCATCGTTACCAATCGTTGATTAGGAGCATCCACTTCAACACGAATATCCCCATACTCAAAATCGAGATACAAGGCAGCCAACTGATTTAAATCTTCTCGAAGAGTCAGCACGGGTTGTGGGGAATAATTCAATCGATTGATGGTAAATCCTTCTGCCAAAACATCCTCTGTCTGTAACGATTTCATCACAAACGACTTCATATATGCATGAAGACTAGAAGGCATAACATCAATAGACTTCTTAGAGAAAAAAGCAGCCACCTTTTTATACGATGCCTGTCCAAACACATACAACCGATTGTATATAACCATACAACAAGGCTCTGTCGATAACAAATAGACATCTTTCAGATCCCTCAACAAAGGTATTTTGGATGTTTTCTCCCCTGTCTTTATATTCAAAGAATAATGAAGTGTAGAGGATTCATCCAACACAAACGAAGTCTCAGAGTTATCTAATTCCGAAGAGACCTCCACCTTATCAGATGAGTAAAGCGTTGAAAAATTTTTCTTTTTCAAATAAAAAGGCACTTGATGTTCGACCACCAATTTGGCAACCTTATAGTTGGATTTTTCAACCGACTTGATTATTAATTCATAATTAGGGAATGAAGGTCCAAACTTCTTCTGAAATTCAACAACTGATATTTTTTCTCGAACAAAGAGTTTCATAAGATAACTCTCACTCGTCATCTCATAGTTGGATATTATCTCCTTTTGCCAATCTGCCAAATCATAATCCTTAATATTGGAAGCATTTAGAACCTGACCGATACCCATAGAGCCTCCGTTCGGTTCATTCAAGAGAACCGGTTTTAAAACAAACTTCCACAAAGGATGATGCGTTAACAAAACTGCAAACATAGGAAATGTATAGAGACAAAGAGGGCTGGAAACAGATGAATCCGAATCCAGCCTCTTTTGTAGTTTTTATTATTTAGTCAAATAATTCTCGCTAATTGAGCGGTTATCCATTACTCGTTGAATAGTATCTGCGAACAAAGGAGCAACAGACAAAACATGTGCCTTCTTACAATCCTTGTGGAAAGGAATAGAGTTTGTGAAGATGATCTCTTCCAAACTTGACTCATCTACGCGAGTACTTGCAGGATCTGACATAACAGCGTGAGAAACGACAGCACGAACTGAAGTAGCACCAGCATTAGACATAATACCAGCTGCCTTTGTCAATGTACCAGCAGTATCAACCATATCATCCAAGATAACTACATTCTTACCTTTTACATCACCGATGATAGTCATCTCGCTTACGACATTAGCTTTCTCACGGCTCTTGTGGCAAAGTACCATTGGACAACCCAAATATTTTGAATAAGAGTTTGCTCTCTTAGAACCTCCAACATCAGGAGAAGCGATAACCAAGTTCTCCAACTTCATTGATTGGATATATGGCAAGAAAACGGTAGATGCATACAAGTGATCAACAGGCACATTAAAGAAACCTTGAATTTGATCAGCGTGCAAATCCATTGTTATCAAACGGTCAATACCCGCAACAGTCAACAAATCAGCCACCAACTTAGCACCAATTGCAACACGTGGTTTATCCTTACGATCTTGTCTTGCCCAACCGAAGTAAGGGATAACTGCAATGATCTTGTAAGCAGACGCTCTCTTTGCAGCATCGATCATCAAAAGAAGTTCCATCAAGTTATCTGCAGTAGGAACTGTAGACTGAACCAAGAACACATAATGACCACGAACTGACTCTTCGTAAGAAACACCAAACTCACCATCTGCAAATCTTTGCAAATTGATTTTACCTAATTCGCAACCTAAGCAATTGCATATTTCTTCTGCCAAATACTTCGTATTAGATCCGGCAAATACTGAAAAAGGATGTTGACTGTCCATTGATTTTATATGAATTTTAAATAATTTCCGTATCCTAAAATACTTCTGCAAAGTTAATACAAAAATCACTCACTCGTAATATTTTTCTCCACTATTTTTTATCATATTTTTCTCCCAAAACAAGAAACCCTTAGAATACAATATTTATCAAGAAAGAAGCATTCTACTTTAATAATTTTTCATCGTCTTACTTTGTTGTTAATAAAAATTTCCATAACTTTCCGCCGATTTTCGTAAGACAGACTGAGTGTATGGTATATCTCATTGGGATATCAAAAAAACTGAAGAACTTTTATTACACAAAAGACTGACTTAATTAATTTTAGAGAACCACATTAAAATATATTGATTGGAAAAATGAAAAAACAATTACACTTTCGCGCATTAGCGTTATTATGCGCGGCATTTTTTGTAGGAGAGTCGTCAGCTCAAAGCGTGACGGTTGACTTGAGTAAGGAGAGTCAGAAGATAACAGGTTTCGGGGGTATCAACTTCACGACCTGGATTTCAGATTTAACAGCATCTCAGCGTGAGATTGCATTTGGAAACGACAACAATCAACTTGGTTTTTCAGTGCTCCGTATCCACGTAGACGAGTTGGAAAGCAACTGGTCTAGAGAGGTTGCCACTGTAAAAGCAGCAAAACAACATGGCTGTACGGTTTTCGCATCACCTTGGAATCCCCCTTCATCAATGTGCGAGCAGAAAAGTGGTATGAAGTATCACCTAAAACATGACAGTTATCAGGCTTACACTGACCACCTGAATAAGTTCGTTAAATTCATGAAAGACCAAGGAGCACCAATCGACGCAATCTCTATCCAGAACGAACCGGATTACGCATCAGAATGGACTGGTTGGACTCCAACCGAGTTAGTTGATTTCTGTAAGAACTATGCAGGAAAAATCAATTGCAAAGTAATTGCTCCAGAATCATTCCAATATCGCAAGAACTATTCAGATCCAATCATCAATGATGCTGCGGCATGGGCTAACGTGGATGTATTAGGTTGCCACACTTATGGAACGTTAGTAAGTGATTTCGCCTATCAAAATTATTTCAACCACAGTCAAGGTAAGGAGTTATGGATGACCGAGGTTTATGTGCCAAACTCTGAGGCAAATTCGAATAGTCGTTGGCCAGAATCATTGGATGTGGCTGTCCATATGAGCAATGGTATGGCAGTCGCAAGGTTCAATGCCTATGTATGGTGGTATATTCGCAGAAGTTATGGACCAATGAATGAAGATGGAAGCATCAGTAAACGTGGTTACATGATGGCGCATTTTTCTAAATATGTTCGTCCTGGTTATGTTCGTTTGGATTGTACCCACAACCCAACCAGCAATGTTTACTTCACTGCATACAAAAACGAGAACGACATCACGTTGGTAATCATCAACAAAAACACAAGTGCCAAGACTTTAAACGTTAGCATTCCGAACAACGCTGTCACAAGCTGGGAGAGAATCGTCACTACGGGTTCGAAAAACCTTGCCAAAGAGAGTTGTAACTATTCGGGAACTCAATTCTCGGTTCAATTGGATGCACAATCTGTTGTCACTTTGGTTGGAAAAGGCAAGAATGGTATGCCTAAGGTAACAGTCACTGCGCCAAAGGAGGGAACTCGCTTCGAGTCTCCTGCTGCCATAGAGATTAAAGCCAATGCAACAGATGAGAATGGACAAATCACAAAAGTAGAGTTTTATGCTGATGACAAGTTGATCGGCTCATCATCCAATGCACCTTATACTTACACTTGGGATGTAGAAGAGATTGGCAAACACACAATCACTGTGAAAGCAACAGATAACGAAGGAAATGTGGCAGCAGCATCTACCGATGTGAATGTTGCACAACCAAAGGGACCATACAAGGGAACTATGGTTGAGATTCCTGGTAAGATTGAGGCAGAGAACTTTGATGAGGGAGGTCAAGGATATGGATATTCCGACAACGAAGAGGAGAATCAAGAAAAAGAATACAGACCAAACGAAGGCGTTGACATCACCACGACACCTGATGGTGGATACGCGGTAGGATACACAAACACCTCCGAGTGGTTGGAGTATACAGTTGAAGTGACAGAGACTGGAGATTACACTTGGTACTTCAATCTAGCTTCCGGAAGTGCGACTTCCGCTTTACATGTAGAATGTGATGGAGAAACGATCATCCCTAAAATCAACGTGGAGAAGACTGGAGAAGAATGGAATAACTATAAGGTCGTAAGTGGCGAGACAAAACTCACAGCAGGCAAGCATGTGATACGCATCGTGATCGACAATTCGTATGTGAACATTGATTGGTTGGAATTCAAGTCAAAGAACACCACTGGCAGTGTAGTTATTGAGTCTGTGAAGGTTGCACCACACCAAGGCAAATACGATGTGTTCAGTCTTAGTGGCAAGAAACTTTATTCATTGAACATCAACAGCAAGGAAGATGCTCAATCAAAATTAGAGAAGACTCTACAACCAGGAATCTACGTGTTGAGTTCTGGTGATGACTCGTTCAAGATTGAACTAAAATAAGGCACAACAAGATAAAATTCGATGTAAAAGCATCTCTGTGCTTATTTAAACATCTTTACATATTATTTCTCCGAAGGTTTTTTCTCAACCTTCGGAGTTTTTTATCTTAGACTTAAACAAATTCTAAGGTTTTTAGAATACCTTTGCATATATCTAAAATTTGATCAATGTCATACGAAGATATTTTTTCAAGAAAGAAAATCAGATGCACAGCTATACGCCTACTCATTTGGAAAGAGATGCAGAATTTCGATTATGCATTTTCCTTGTCTGACTTGGAGAACAAACTAATCACGGTAGATAAATCTTCCCTATTCAGAACTATAGTTTTGTTCAAAGAAAAGGAACTGCTTCATGAGATCGATGATGGCAGTGGCTCCGTTAAATATTGCGTCTGTGAATGTAACGACGAGACCCATCATCAACACCATGTTCATATTTCTTGTACCGTATGCAAGAAAACATTTTGTTTGAAGACGCTTTCTATTCCTTTTGTAAATATTCCAAGAGATTTTGATGTGGAAGAGATATCATATATCGTAAAAGGCGTATGCTCAAAATGCCAGAAAAAAGCAAGCAGAAATACATGATATCCAAAACCGAACGCATAAAAACATACCAAAGAGCATATATCAAATTATTTATTTTCAATATTTTACAAGAAAACTTTTAGACATAAATCAAACACTATCAGACAATTACACATCACATCACAAAAAAAATAATTTTTGCTGACATATTTTCATTTGTTACATACTCATATTGTTTATAAATTTGCGCACCCATCAAACTCTGCAAGGGGAGTAAATGTACAGTTTGCAAAGCAACTATGCAAATGCTCTAATTTGATAAAACCTACAAACCAATCTCATTCATGGGAGAGAAAAAGAAAATTTTAATCATCGGAGGTGGCGTGTCAGGAATGTCCGTTGGCATCTATGCTCAGATCAATGGATTTGATTCCCTAATCATCGAAAAACATAGTATTCCCGGAGGTATCTGTACAGCTTGGTACAGGAAGAAATACCGCTTTGATTACAGCATCCAATGGCTTGTTGGAACTAAGGAAGGTGCATTCCACGACACTATGTGCGAGACAGGCATTCTCGATGAAAATGTTCAAATAATCAATGCAGAAATCCACAATAGGAATGTAGCAAAAGATGGTTCCGATCTCATCATATATACCAACCTTGAACGATGGAAAGAGTATCTACTAAAGATATCTCCGGAAGACTCCAAGGCCATTCGCAAAATGGAGAGCGACATTCGCTGGGCTTCTCATCTTCGTCCATTCGACATTGCACCCGCCTTTCGCACCCCTTTTAAATATTTAAAGGCATTCCTTCATTGTTACCCGTCTCTTTATATTGCATTAAGACACAAAGGAAAGACATATACAGAATATATTCACTCTTTGAAAATAAAGAGTCCTGTATTAGAGAAGAAACTTCTAAACATCTACGGAGAAGGTAATTTTTCCGCATATGCATTCCTTCTCATTATGGGATGGTACTTCCGCAAGAACGCTGGCTATCCCATCGGAGGTTCCTTAGGCGTTGCAGAACGCATGCAGAAGAGATACGAATCATTGGGTGGTGAATTCTTATTCAAAAAGGAGGTAGAGGAAATCATCGTGGAGAACAATCAGGCTAAAGGAGTGAGACTTTCCGATGGGACCATCATCGAAGCAGACTATGTAGTAAGTGCAGCCGACGGCTACTCTACCCTATACAAAATGCTAAAAGGGAAGTATAATTCACCGAAATTGGATAAAGTCTATGCCAACTGGGAGCCATTCACCTCTATGGTACAAGTCTCGTTTGGTGTAAACAAAAAATTAGAGACAGACTATAACATCCAAGTGGTATTGGCTGATGGAGAGAATATAGGTAGCACAAAACTATCGCACAACTACCGTATATTGAATTACAATTTCGACAAAACGATGGCTCCTGAAGGGAAATCAAGCATCGTAATTCGATATGAGAGTCCCTACTCCCTATGGGAGAAGATGACTGAAGATGAATATTTGGTCGAGAAGGAGAAAATTAAAGAGGATGCACTTAAAATATTGGAGAAACACTACCCTAACAGTTCCGAATTCGTAGAGATCTGCGACGTGGCAACTCCAAAGACTACCATCCGATACACCAGTGCATGGAAAGGTGCCTACGAAGGTTTTATTCCTACCCCAAAGAATGTGATCGACCAATTAAATCAGAAGCTACCGAACCTCGACCGTTTCTATTTGGCTGGCCAATGGCTGTTCCCTGGCGGAGGTATTCCACCATCTGTTCATTCAGGCAAATGGGCCCTACAACTGATTTGTAGGGATGAAAAGAAACGATTTGTATCTAAGTGATTCATTACACCCGTAACCTTGTACATGGAACGAATAGACATGTGCTGGGCAAGGGCGCACTGCCATCATTGATAGTATTTTCATCCCTTGGGGTCAGGTATATACTTGCCCAACAAAAAAGATAGAGGTTCCGTTTTAATTCACGAAACCTCTATCTAATCACATCCAATAGTTTACATCTACTTCTTGAGGAAGCTTATCAACTTAACAAAACCATCTTTCGCAACCAAACGAATCAAATAGTTTCCGCTTGTCAAAGAAGAGACGTTGACACGTCGAGCATCAGTTCCTTCCACAACTGTTTCACCAAGCAAAATAATCACCTTGTAAGAAGAGACCTCTCCTGTCACACTGATGTAATCAACTGCCGGATTAGGATATACAGACAATGACAATTGAGCGTTATCCGCCAAAGAGGTGACAATTCGCTCCTCTCCACATCTTTCACAAACACCGTCCTTATAGAAATGCAAGTGATCAGCATCGGTTGCAGAGATATAGAACGAAAGAGGATCAATCTCCTCATTGTTTACATCGTAAGTATATGAGATTGTATCTCCAATCGCCTTGAAATAGAGGGTCTCACCCACCTCCACGCTATCCACGCCAACAACTCTCACAACACGCTCATCATCTATAGACGAGTTCAACTCACTAAGTTTGAAAAGACAAGGGTGAGAATCTACCTTGATTCCATTGTTGTTGAATTTGAAGTTGATATTAGAAGACGAGAGCTTCTTGTTGTTCGACAAATCCAAGGATGAAATGGATGCACCGACATAAATCTCGTCAAGCAAAATGTTCTTACATACATAGAGAATGATCGCGAACTCGACATCTGGTCGAACGACTATTTCCTGCAACTGGCAGACATGATAAAGTTTAAGTAAACACACCTTACACTAACAAAAAAGAGAGGTATCGCAAATGCAATACCTCCCCTATGAAATCACTATGTCTAGTCCTGAAATAGCGTTACAAAAAAAGTAATGTTATGGAAGAGAAAGAAAGAGTTTATGTTAAACGGACGCAGAAAGACTACAGTATGACGTTTAAGATGTCCGTGGTTAAGGAAGTAGAGACAACAGACATTGGT
>JAZRXL010000077.1:0-63952 GCA_045600225.1 Paludibacteraceae bacterium | reverse complement strand
CAATGAATTTGAATTGACAAAATATAATACGGAGAAATCACACGGGATTGTAGATAATATGACGCAGTTGGATCCGGAGGATGATGCGGCGGCAGCCAACTGGAAGGGAAAATGGAGAATGCCGACAAAGTCAGAACTGGATGAACTGTATGACGGTTGCAACTGGAAATGGACCGACGATTTGAACGGAAGCGGCATTGCCGGAAGGATAGGAGTTAGTAAAAAGAACGGCAAGGCTATCTTTTTGCCTGCTGCCGGTTACAGCAACGGCTACTTCAACCGCTACTACGAGGGCCGTTACGGCGACTATTGGTCTAGTTCGCTCGGTTCCGTCGACCCGAGCTACGCCTACGACCCCTTCTTCTATTCGCGCTACGCCTACGGCCTCTTCTTCGATTCGGGCTACGTCCTCGTCGTCAGCACCCGCAGCCGTGACTTCGGATGCTCTGTTCGTGCTGTTTGCCCTTCCGCAAAGAAATAACTATATCGGCAAGGAAATAAAAGAAAATAGATAAAATGTAAAATAGAAGCGAGGAGGCGGGCCTGCGGGGCTCCCCTGAAGGAGCCTGGTAGGTCTGTCTCCTCGCTTTTTAGTAGAAAGACAATATGACTGATTTAAAAATCCTCAGAAAATACGTTCAACAATCAATTCCTATTTGGTGGACATCATGTCTCAGTCTTTCATCGATAAAAAAACAGACTTGGTCGGTATTGTGGATTTTTTCTCTTCTTAAAGTTGCTAAATGAGAAAAAAAAATTTATATTTGTTTATATCAAGTATGTTTAACCTAAATTATTCATTATGAAGCATGCTATTAAGTTCTTATTAGCCTTCATATTTGTTGGCTTATCATTTACAGTTTTCGGATCGAATTTGTCAGATTCAATAGTTGATACGAATGAAACTCCCACGAGAGTTATGGTTTCTCCTAATCCAGCTACGGATAATTTTACAATTTTGGTGCCTGGCGGCTCTTTCGATTTTGTTATGTTTAGTACAAATGGGAAACAAATTCTTTCTGCTGCTGATTGCTTAGACTCCTATAATGTGGATGCCTCGTCTCTTGATGCGGGAGTGTATATTCTTAATGTTATTGTTGATGACAATATTTTTATGAAGAGGGTTATCCTTTCGAAATAAAGGTCTCATTGAAATGAAACGGGGATGAACGTTTGCTCATCCCCGTTTCGTTTTTTATTAGGTTCATTGTCATGCATTCTTCGAAATCTCTTCGATCATTTCAGCTACTGTGCATAACTTTTGTTCTCCGCTTGTCATGTTTTTCAACATTGCCTTTTGCTCTGCAATTTCTGTTTCTCCAATAATTGCAACAAAAGGAATATTCTTTGCATCCGCGTATCCCATTTGCTTTTTCATTTTTGCCGGCTCAGGGTATACTTCAGCAGGAATACCAGCCTCTCTTACTTGCTTAATGCACTTTAGAGCGTATGAAAGTTCTTTGTCTCCGAAAGATGCAAACAAGACCTTTGTCGTTTGCATCATATCTGATGGGTACAAATCCAATTGATTCAATACATCGTATATACGGTCTGCACCAAAAGAGATACCGACACCGGAAACTCCATCCATACCAAATACTCCAGTTAGGTTGTCGTATCTACCACCTCCGGTAATGCTTCCGATTTGGACATCTAAAGCTTTTACCTCAAAAATGGCTCCTGTGTAGTAGTTAAGACCGCGTGCCAGTGTTAAATCTAACTCAACCTTAGTTTGTACACCCAATGTTTCAATATGATCCAAGATGGTTTTAATCTCTTCAACACCTTTAAGACCTGTTTCGGAAGAGCTTAATACCTCTTTTATCGTATTTAATTTGTTTTCGTTACTTCCTTGTAATAGAATGATTGGCTGAAGCTTTGTGATGGCCTCATTGCTAATACCCTTGGAAGCTAATTCAGCGTTGACATTGTCTAAGCCAATTTTGTCTAATTTGTCGATGGCAACCGTAATGTCGACAATTTTATCAGCTTCTCCTATGACTTCGGCAATACCAGAAAGAATCTTCCTGTTGTTTATCTTAATACAAACATTTACCTTTAGTCTGCGAAATACCTCATCCACAATTTGAATAAGTTCTACCTCGTTTAATAGAGAATCGCTACCAACAACATCTACATCACATTGGTAAAATTCGCGATAGCGTCCTTTCTGCGGTTTGTCTGCTCTCCAAACAGGTTGAATTTGATATCTCTTGAAAGGAAATGAGATTTTATCTCTGTTCATTACGACAAAACGAGCAAAAGGAACTGTCAAATCGTAACGAAGACCTTTCTCCGAAATCTTGTTAATTAGTTTAATTGAATTTCGAGATTCAAGGTCTGCGTTGTCGATACCCGCCAAGTAGTCTCCCGAGTTCAATATCTTAAACAATAGTTTGTCACCTTCATCTCCATATTTTCCCATTAGGGTAGAAAGGTTTTCCATTGCGGGCGTTTCAATTTGTTGAAAGCCATATAATTTAAATACATCCTTGATCGTATTGAAAATGTAATTACGACGCACCATTTCCAATGGTGAGAAGTCTCTTGTTCCTTTCGGAATTGAAGGTTTCGTTGCCATTCTTTCTAATGTTTACTAATTCGTTTGCAAAATTAAGAATAAATTTAAGAATGCCCTCCCTTTTTGCTTTATTCTGTTGATAAATTCTTCTAAAAGTTTCCATATAAGACAAATCGAATTTTTATCTTTGCACATATCTTTTCTTGTAATTTTTTTTGAATGATAGAAAAAATATTTTTGATAGAGAATGCTGATCCTGTCATCTTTTATGGCTTGAATAACAGTAACATTGCTACAATGAAAAATCTTTTCCCTAAGGTGAAGATTGTTGCTCGTGGTAATGCGGTAAAGTGTTGTGGGGATGAATCAGAAATAGCGTCATTTGAAAAAGTTTTTTTTCAGATTGAACAACATTGCGCAAAGTTTAATTCACTGGATGAGGCAACCCTTATCGACTATATAAAAGGCAGGGAGCCTGAATCGAAATCAGAGTCTACGGATCTCATTATCTACGGAGTGAATGGGAAACCAATTGTGGCAAGAACTCCCAACCAAAAGAAGCTTGTAAGGTTGTTTGAAAAACAAGATCTTGTTTTTGCTGTGGGACCTGCAGGTTCGGGTAAAACTTATACTGCAATTGCATTGGCAGTAAAAGCTTTGAAAAACAAGGAGGTTCGTAGAATCATATTGAGTCGACCAGCTGTTGAAGCAGGAGAAAAATTGGGTTTTCTTCCTGGAGATATGAAGGAGAAAATAGATCCCTATTTGCAACCATTGTATGATGCATTGCAGGATATGATTCCGGGTGCAAAACTGAAGGACTTTATGGAGAATGGAACAATTCAAATTGCTCCATTGGCTTTTATGAGGGGACGAACTTTGAATGATGCATTTATAATTTTGGATGAGGCACAAAATACGACAACACAGCAGATCAAGATGTTCTTAACCCGTATGGGTATGAATAGTAAGATTATTGTTACTGGTGATGTTTCGCAAATAGATTTGCCTGCTCATCAAAAGTCGGGTTTGATCGATGCTCTTCAAGTTTTGAAAGATGTTGAAGGCGTTGCGAAGATAGAGTTCGATGTGAGAGATATTGTGCGTCATCAATTAGTGCAGCGAATTGTTCAGGCTTACGAAAAAGTGGAGGAGAAACGTAAGTTGAAGAAAGAAGCAGATATTGATATCGAAAAAAATAATACAAAAACTAAATAAGCAAAAAAATGGAGAATGCTTTAACTAAAACAGATTTCAACTTTCCTAACCAGAAAGGTGTATATCACGGAAAGGTACGCGATGTATATAGCGTAGGTGACGATAAGTTAGTAATGGTGGCAACAGATAGAATTTCTGCCTTTGATGTTATCCTTCCAAAAGGAATTCCATTTAAGGGACAAATGTTGAATCAAATTGCTGCTAAGTTCTTGGATGATACTAAGGATATTTGTCCTAACTGGAAATTAGCGACTCCGGATCCTATGGTTACTGTAGGTATCAGATGTGAAGGGTTCCCTGTTGAGATGATCGTTCGTGGCTACCTTTGTGGTAGCGCTTGGAGAGCGTATAAGAGTGGTGTTCGTGAAATCTGTGGAGTGAAACTTCCAGAAGGAATGAAGGAGAACCAAAAGTTCCCAACTCCAATCATTACCCCAACCACAAAAGCTGAGATAGGAAAGCATGATGAAGACATCTCTAAAGAGGAAATTTTGAAACAAGGTTTGGTTTCAAAAGAGGATTATGAGGTTTTGGAGAAATATACATTGGCATTGTTCCAAAGAGGTACCGAGATTGCTGCCAAGAGAGGCTTGATTTTGGTCGATACCAAATACGAGTTTGGAAAGGCAAATGGAACTATTTATTTGATGGATGAGATCCATACACCAGACTCTTCTCGTTATTTCTATGCAGAAGGTTATCAAGAGAGATTTGACAAAGGAGAGGCTCAAAAACAACTTTCAAAGGAGTTCGTTAGAGAGTGGTTGATGGATAATGGGTTCCAAGGAAAGACTGGACAGCAAGTTCCTGAAATGACTGATGAGATTGTTCAGTCTATCTCAGATCGTTACATTGAATTGTACGAAAATATTGTTGGCGAAAAGTTCCAGCGTTCGGAGGACTTATCTGCTTTGAATAATCGTATTGAGAAGAATGTGACTGCATACTTGAATAAGTAATCAATAATGTTGACGAGGCAGAGTGTTCCTTTCTCTGCCTCGTTTCTTTTCCCTTTTTCTATGTATTTGCAAAGATTACGAATATTAAACTATAAAAATATAGAAGAGACGGATTTGGAACTTTCTCCGAAAATAAATTGCTTTATTGGGGATAACGGAGAGGGCAAAACAAATCTGTTGGATGCAGTTTATTATTTGTCATTTTGTAAAAGTCACACCAATTCTATCGATAGTCAGAATGTGATGCATGATCGTGATTTTTTCATGCTGGACGGCTCTTATTTGATAGAAAATAATCCTACCAATATATATTGTGGATTAAAAAAGCGACAAAAGAAACAATTTAAGAGGGATAAAAAAGAGTATGAGAAACTGTCTGATCATATTGGATTGTTGCCGTTAGTATTGGTCTCTCCTTCTGATGAAGAACTTATATTGGGAGGTAGTGAAGAGCGAAGAAAATTTATTGATGGCTTTATTGCTCAATATGACAAGCAGTATCTTGTCCATTTGCTATCTTATAAGAATTTGTTGACGCAAAGAAATTCTATGATACGCAATGAAATTAGGGATGAGATCCTTTATGAAGCAATAGAGGAACAAATGGATTTTTATGGTTCTTCTATTTATGCCAGAAGATGCGAGTTTATCGCAGACTTCCTTCCTCATTTCCAAGAGTTTCATCAGACTGTTTCGATGGGAAAAGAGAGCGTTGAATTGTTGTATAAGTCTCAGTTGCAAGAACATCCGTCGTTAAAGACTTTGTTGAAAACCAGTAGAGAAAAAGATTTTGTTGTTGGTTATACAACCAAAGGGATTCATAAGGATGATTTGGAGATGAATATGGAATCTTTGCCCATAAGGAAAATCGGATCTCAAGGACAAAATAAAACATATCTGGTTGCTCTAAAACTTGCACAGTTTGATTTTTTGAAAAGATTAAAAGGGGTGCGACCAATTCTTTTGTTTGATGATATATTCGATAAATTGGATGCTTTGCGTGTAAATCAGATAGTTCAGTTGATGAAAGACAATCGATTCGGGCAAGTTTTTATTTCGGATACAAATCGAGAACACCTCTCCTCTTTATTGAAAAATTTAGACTGCGACTATCATCTATATGGGGTTAAATCTGGATGTGTTGAGTTGAGGGAAAGAAAAGAGTGAAACTATGGATAGGGAAGACACGAAACCAATAGGGAGCGTACTGCAAGAGTTGCTGAAAACAGAAAAATTTTCAAAAAAAATAAACGAAACATTGTTGGAAAACTCTTGGGGAGAGGTTGTTGGAGAACAGACGGCTTTGCATACACAAAAAGTATATGTAAAAAATCGCGTCTTATTTGTGAAGGTTGATTCTCCTGCCTTGAAGTCTAACTTGCTGATGATGTTAAGCCAGTTGAAGAAAAATTTAAATGAAAAGGTTGGTGCTTGTGTGATTGATGATATTAAGTTATTGTAAAAAGAAAGAATATGAAGAAATATACATTAGAAAATATTGGTGAGGTAAAGTTTAATCACCAAGAAACCATTCAGATACGATTTAATGATATAGATGTGTTGGGGCATGTAAATAATGCTGTTCAACTAAGCTATTGTGATTTAGGGAAGGTTAAATATTTTGAGGCAGTAAAGAAGCATGTTATAAAGTGGAATGAAGCGGAGATGGTTGTTGTAAATCTTGATGTGGATTTTTATAGTCCTATTTTCTTTGGAGATGATATTCGAATCGCCACTAAAATATATGAGGTTGGAAATAAAAGCATGAAATTGGTTCAGGTTTTGTTTGATGACAAAACAAAGAAAGTTAAATCGATTTGCCATTCTGTAATGTGTGGTTTTGATGTAAAAACAAACACGTCTGTGTTGATCTCTGATGAGTGGAGAGATTTGATTTTTTCATTTGAGACAGATTTAAGCAACTGATTTTTGTGCAAAATATTGCGAAGAACCCGTTTTTTTTTGAAAAAAAATTGTAGGAAAGGGATTTATACTCTATATTTGTGCCAAATAGATTTGAATCATGAAACAGGGTTTGTCCATATTACTCTTATCTTTGTTGCTCCCTATCGCAGAGGTTTGTTCACAAGATGTTGTTTGTGAAGGAGAGAAAGGTGCACAGGAGCGTGTTGCGTCGGACCAAACCAAAGTGAATATTGCTGTTTATGATCGCTACTTGTATGTTTTTAATGCTTCTGAAAATACAATCCTTGAAGTGAAAAACATGTTGGGGGAGAATGTATTGGAGGTGAAATTGACATCTCCTTCTGAAAAGATAGCATTGGATTTGAAAAAAGGGTTTTATATTGTTCGAGTTGATAATGTCCTTCAAAGGATTGTCATAAAATGAGAAATGGAAATTTTGGAAAGGGAGTCGTTCGGTTCCTTTTTTTTCTTTTATGTTTTTTCT
Organism: Paludibacteraceae bacterium; assembly: GCA_045600225.1. Lineage (GTDB taxonomy): Bacteria > Bacteroidota > Bacteroidia > Bacteroidales > Paludibacteraceae > UBA1181. Next base: position 56,844 of record JAZRXL010000077.1, on the reverse strand, counting down.
GTACCAGTTCATTTGCTGCTACGCAAGTTAGTCTTCTAACCAGTATGCCATCCGGTAGGGCTGTGTTTACTTTGTGGGGTCATTCGGCCTTGAGGGTAAGGACGGATAGCACAGATGTTGTGTACAATTATGGTGTTTTTTCTTTTGATGATGGTTTTGTTTATAAGTTTGTCAAGGGAGAAACGGATTACTGGTTGGACAAAGAGAGCGTTGGTCGTGCAATAATGGAGTCTGTTTATAAAAATGTGTATTTGTATGAACAGGTGCTGAATATATCGGAAGAGGAGACTGGTCGGTTGGTCTCTGCGTTGGAGGAGAATGCAAAAAAAGAGAACCGGTATTATCGTTACAATTTCTTTTACGACAATTGTGCCACAAGACCAAGAGATTTGATAGAAAAAATCTTAGGTGAAATATCTTACAAACCGTTAAATAATACCGATTCATACAGAGATAAGATTCATGTATTGACATCGGAGGCGCCTTGGTTGTGTTTGGGAATCGATTTTTGTTTAGGAAAGGAAACGGACGAAGTAATCAAAGATTATGATTTGATGTTTTTGCCTTTCTATTTGATGGAATCGTATGATGGTGCTACACGAAAGTTGTCTGATGGTAGTACGGTTCAGTTGGTTGCTCCGGCAACGATATTGAATACGCCGGTTGCGGAATCAGAGGAGGAGACTCTTTTGCATTGGTATGAAGATCCAGTGCCGGTTTTTTTGCTTTGTTTCTTCATTGTCTTGGTTCTCACTCTTTTGCAATACAGAAAAGGAAGTCGTTCTTGCGTTTTTGACGCAGTTTTATTTGTTGTCTATGGCTTGTTTGGACTTGTGTTGGCATTTTTAGTGTTTGTGTCCACTCATCCTTGTACAAATCCTAATTTTAATTTGTTTTGGTGTAATCCTTTGCAATTGTTATTCCCAATTTTGGCGTTTGTTGGACCTTTGAAAAAATATAGAGACGCATATTTGTGGGTGAACTTTGTGTTGTGTTGCCTACCTTTGATAGGATGGTTTGGAGTGTTTCAAAAGTTTCATCCAGCGATGATTCCATTGATATTAATCATGTTGGTTCGCTCGGGTTATTTGTTAGGTTTGGATGACAAAATAAAAAAAATGCATTTGCCATCTAAAAAGTTTGAAAAAAAAGGATAAAGCAAAGAAAAAAAAATTAAATTTGCGTACTAAAAGGTAATTATAAAAACTAAAAACAATGAAGACAATTAAAATGATTATTGCTGCAGCTTTGTTGCTATTGGCGATGAGTGCTTGCAAACAACAACTTTGTCCAGGATATGGAAATTTGCGTACAGAGGTGATCGAGCTTCAACAAAATGCTTAATATCCAGAAATACATAAAGGTGGTTGTTGCTCTCGTAACAATAGTTGTTGTCTTGGTTTCTTGTAAATCAGGATGTGGCTGTTTTTAGTGTATCGTAAAGGTCACTTTCCTTGGGAGTATGATTATTTATTAGAGTTTTTAAGATAATTAAATTATTTGTTTAACATAAATATAAATTAAAAAATGGTAAAAGTTGCTATTAATGGATTCGGACGTATTGGTCGTCTTGCATTCCGTCAAATGTTTGAGGCAGATGGTTATGAAGTAGTTGCAATCAACGACTTGACAAGCCCTAAGATGTTGGCTCACCTTTTGAAATATGATACTGCTCAAGGTGGTTTCGCTGGTAAATTCGGTGAAGGAAAGCACACTGTAGAGGCTACAGAGAACTCAATCATTGTTGACGGTAAGGAGATCAAGATCTCTGCAGAGGCTAACGCTGCAAACTGTCCATGGGCTGCTAACAACGTAGACGTTGTTTTGGAGTGTACTGGTTTCTATACAAGCAAGGAGAAGGCAGCTGCTCACATCGCTGCTGGTGCTAAGAAAGTTGTTATCTCAGCTCCTGCTGGTAACGATCTTCCAACTATCGTTTACAACGTTAACCACAAGACTTTGACTAAGAACGATAACATCATCTCTGCTGCTTCTTGTACAACTAACTGCTTGGCTCCTATGGCTGCAGCTTTGAACAAGTACGCTGCTATCCAATCAGGTATCATGTCAACTATCCACGCTTACACTGGTGACCAAATGATTCTTGACGGACCTCAACGTAAGGGTGACCTTCGTCGTTCTCGTGCAGGTGCTCAAAACATCGTTCCTAACTCAACTGGTGCTGCTAAGGCTATCGGTTTGGTTATCCCTGAATTGAACGGTAAGTTGATCGGTTCTGCTCAACGTATCCCAACTCCTACAGGATCAACTACTATCTTGGTTGCTGTTGTTAAGGGTAAGGACGTTACTAAGGAAGGTATCAACGCTGCTATGAAGGCTGCTCAAACTGAGTCTTACGGATATACTGAAGACGAAATCGTTTCTTCTGATATCATCGGTATGAAGTTCGGTTCATTGTTTGATGCTACTCAAACAATGGTTTCTAAGATCGACGACGATACTTATCAAGTACAAGTTGTTTCTTGGTATGACAACGAGAACTCTTATACTTCTCAAATGGTTAGAACTATTAAGTATTTCGCAGAGAACTGCTAATTCTTAGAGTATCTATAAAAAATGAAAGAGGGTGTGTCGAAAGATACATCCTCTTTTTTTGCCTGCTATGTAAGGTGTTTGTTTTTTGAAAAAAACTTGTGTATTTGTTGCCTCTGACACGAAGTGAAGAGGATGTGCAGGGTGGATACAAGTATACATGAAGTCTCTGTGCGTTTGAAAGACGCTACCTCGGATACGTGTGTATTGTATCGTCTTACAGACGAGTGTCCCATTTACAGTGCCCTTACCCAGCACATGTCTCTTCGTTCCATGTACAGGGTTACGGCTGTAGCGTCTTAACAGACGCTTGGTGTTAACTGCCACTATTCAGTTGCTTTTAGAAATTTGGTGAATATCGTGACTTTGTAGGATCTAATAAATAGTATATAGTTACCAAAAAAATAGGGGAGGCCTTGATAGACCTCCCCTAATCTGTGAGAAAAATATTTACTCTTTAATCTCTTCTATTGTTGTATCATCTTTTGTATTATCATTCTTTGTGTTCGATGATCCGCCCAATTTCTCACTCATTAAAGGAATATTCATTTCCTTCATGATATTCAATGCTGGAGCTGCTGTTTTAATAATGCTTTCCATGAAGCGGGATGTAGTTCCGTTTCCTGAATCCCAAACTTGAACATTGCCAAAGTTCATATGCTCGAATGCCTTTACTTGTACACCTGCAATCTCTTTACATTCATTGATGAATTTGTACTTTACGGCGATATCTGGGTTCTTGTCTGCAGCTTCCATCATTTTTCGGAATCCTTCAGCCTCAGCCTCTAGGTATTTTTGTTTTCCTTCCGCTTCTGCCAATGCTTTTAAACGGATAGCTTCCGCTTCTGCTCTTGCTACTCTCAATTTTGCTTCCGCTTCCGCTTCTGCTTGGATAATCAATCGTTCAGAGTTGGCTTGCGCGTTCAAGATAGTTTCTTGTTTACTCATTTCGGCTGGAACGATTCTGTCTGCTTTTAGTTGTGTTTCGACGCGCTTTGCTCTTGTCTCCTCAATTTGTTGATTCTTTAACTCTTTTTGAATTTCAATGTCTGCATTTGATTTAACTTCAGCTTCTCCTGATATTCTGTCGGCCTCTGCTTGGATCACGCGAAGTTCTGCATTTGAGTTAGCGATGGCTTTGCTTGCCTCATTTCGTCCAATCTTAGCTTGCTTGTCTGCTTCAGCGATGCTGATCTCTTTCTTTGATTGAGATTCAGCGATTGCAGATTCTTGTTGAGCGATAGATTCTGCCACAGAAGACTCTTTTAGTCTGTTTGCTTCTGCTACTTTTGTTGCTCTTTCTTGGTCGATAGTGGCAATTGAGGTTTCTCTTTCTCGAATTTGCTCAGCGATTTTAATTTGTCCTAATTTTGTTTGCTCCTCAATGTTTGCCTCTGCTTGGTTCTTCGCGCGAGATGCTGATTCCTTTCCTAAGTTGACGATATAGTTTGCCTCGTCGACGATGTCTGCGATATTTACATTGATGATGTCCAATCCCAACTTGTTCAACTCGTTAGCAAGGTTTTTACGGATCATCTCGACGAATTTATCACGGTCGTTGTTCAAGCCCTCAATGGTCATATCTGAAATAATGGCACGCATCTGTCCGTAAGCCAGGTCCTTTACGTCTGCTTCGATTTCACTATGAGGACGACCTAGTAGTCTTTCTGCTGCATTTTGCATTACATCTGTATCTGTAGAAATGGCAACAGTGATAATTGTTGGGACGTTAACACGGATGTTTTGAGCAGAGATGGCTCCTTTTAGGAAACAATCAACCTGAAATGGCCTTAGAGAAAGGTATTCGACACCTTGGATGATGGGAAGGATAAAGGCACCACCTCCATGAATAAGACGTGCACTTTTTTCTTTATTGCCAGTCTTTCCGTAGATAACCATGATTTGGTCTGGCTTACATTTTTTGTAGCGAGATAATAGACCTATTGTAGCTAACAATATGACTATAAAAAGAATTCCGATTAATGTGTTCATATAAAAATTTTTTTTAGTTGTTATTTTGGTTCAACAATGAATGTGTGATTCTCGTATCCGACAATGCGAACTACGTCTCCTGTTTTGACATCTTTGTCTGATCTTACATTGACCTCAGATCTTCTTCCATCAAAAGTGATGAAAATAGTTCCTGTGCCATTATAAAAAGTGTTCAATTCAGCCTCTTCGCCTATTAATTCCTTGGGGTCTTGAAATTTCTTTTCTTGGGCTAGTGAATAAATCTTTTTATAAACGAATATCAAAGAAAAGAAGAATACAAGTCCTACCATGACAGCTAGTGTTATTTTCCATGGAGAATCTATTCCGTAAATAACGCCTGTCCAGCAGAATCCAAGTAAGAAGTGAAGAACACCTTTGAACGATAAGAAATCGGATGTGTCTAAGGAACCATCTGCATCGATGTCCATATCCAAGTCGACAAAGAAAGTCATGATAAATTGGACTAAAAAGATAACAGATAGTCCGATTGCTGCATAGAGCAGCAATTGATCGTAATTTGTACTCATAATAATATTGTTTATTCAGTAAATACTATTCTACTTTTACATGTTATTTCTCCTGTATCTTTTTTCAGAACTATAAGAAAATCATTAGGAGAAATCTCTTTTTTATATATGTGGATGATTTCACCATAACGGCACTCTTCGACATACTCTATTTCAAATCGTTTGATAATATTATGTCGTTTAATATCCTCCAAAGAAAAAGCGTCGAATATGTGTTCCACATATTTGGCACTGTTTAGATGTTGGTTGATATCTACATCACTATACTTGACTGTGAAGGTTTCTGATATGGTTGCATCCTCAGGAAGTACAATCTTGCCACCTCTTTCTACAGGACATTCTTTTTTGCACAAATATTGCTCAATTCCGTATTCCATAAGATTGACGGGTCTTCTTGTCTCTGTGTCAATCATTGCCCATACTGTCCTTGCGTATCCCAAAGTGTTGTTGTCTGCATCTAATATGGCAAAATTTCTTTGGGTAAATGTTCTCAAAAGACCTTCGATCCAAGTCTCTATGGTAATAGTCTCTCTGTCTTTAGGACATCGTGTTAAATCTAAAGATACGCGAGACAAAACCCAGGTTCTGTGGATTTTGTTAATGTCTCGTATTCCAAAGCCTCTATTGTCTGCATGGTGTCCTGCTGCATTCAATAGGTTGTTGATTAAAAGGGGAAAGGTTAACTTTCCCCTAAAATCAATTTCGAATGGTTGGACAGTGAAAGTATGTCTTTCAATAGGATCCATATCAAATCTTTTCTTTCTTTGCTTCTAAGTGAGCTAGCATATCCGACAAGCGTTCGATCTTTGATTTGTTGATTGCAATTCTTCCAGAACGAATAAATTGTAAGACAGTTAGCTTGCTACTTAACTCCTTGAATAGGCCTTGAGTCTCATCGTAGTGACCCGTCTTTTCCAACACAATGCAGTTTTCTGTTATTTCAAGAATTCTGATGTTGTACTTCCTAATTAGATCTTCGATAGAACCTAAGCCAATAAATTGGTCTGTTGCAACTTTATACAACGCGATTTCTTGATATACAAGATCCTCGTCAGTATTGTAATAGGACTTGATAATATCAACGCGCTTGTCTATTTGCTTGACAACTTTTTCTATTGTGTCGGCATCTGTATAAGTTGTAACAGTGAACTTATGGATGCCTTCGATAGCAGAGGGGGAAACGGATAAAGTTTCTATGTTCAATCCTCTTCGTGTGAAAACGTTACTGATTTGGTTTAGCAAACCAACATGGTTCTCAGAAAAAATTGTTACTGTATATAACGTTTTATTCATCTTTGCTCGGAGTTAAAATGTTAGTAACAGTTGCACCTGCCGGTGTCATAGGGTATATTAGACCAAACTCTTCTACATCTACTACCAGTAAGAATGCATTGTCATCTTTCAACATGTCTTGAATCGCATCGTCCAAGTCGGCTCTTTTGCTTACTCTTCTATTTCTAATTCTGTAAGCCTCTGCAATTTTTATGAAGTCTGGATTGTCCATTGGAGTAGAGGAATAGCGTTCATTAAAGAATAACTCCTGCCATTGTCTAACCATTCCAAGGTAGTTGTTGTTGAGAATAATTAGTTTAACACCAAGGTTGTTTGCCATAATGGTACCCAATTCTTGAATAGTCATTTGGAAACCTCCATCACCTGCGAACATGCATACGGTTCTGTTTGGTGCTCCATATTTTGCTCCGATTGCTGCAGGAATACCAAATCCCATTGTTCCCAAACCTCCAGAGGTAACTATACTACGAGTTTGAGTGTATTGGAAATATCGGGCTGCCGCCATTTGGTTCTGACCAACGTCAGTTACAAGTACTGCGTTTTTGTTGGTTGCGTCTGAAATTTTGCGAACCACTTCACCCATTGTGATTTTCTCACTTGCTGGGTTTAATTCCATTTTGATAACCTCGTCGTATTCTTTCTTGTCATATACATCAAAAGAGTTGATCCATTCTGTATGATTTCCTTTTGATACTTTTTGAGTAAGAGCAACCAAGGTCTCTTTTGCGTTTCCTACGACTTTTGCTGTGGTTCTTACATTCTTGTCTATTTCGGAAGGATCAATGTCTAAATGAATAACTTTGGCTTGCTTTGCGTAAGTGGTAAGGTTTCCTGTTACGCGGTCGTCAAAGCGCATCCCAATGGCAATAAGAACATCACATTCATTGGTTTTCATATTAGGAGCAATGTTTCCGTGCATGCCTAAAAATCCTTTGTTTAATCGGAAGTCCGAAGGCATTGCAGATAGACCTAATAGAGTTGAAGCGGCAGGAATGTCTGTCTTCTCCAAGAACTCAATAAGTTCTTGTTCTGCGTTTCCCAAAACAACTCCTTGTCCAACAAGAGCAAAAGGAGCTTTGGCTTCATTGATTAAAGAAGCAGCTTCTTCTATCTGTCTTGGATTTACGTCAGGAGTAGGAATGTATCCTCTAGAGAATTTCGTCTTTTTGTATTCGAATTCACACTCTTCAATTTGAGCATTCTTTGCGAAGTCCAAGACTACAGGCCCAGGACGACCTGATGTGGCGATGTAGAATGCTCTAGATACAGCTTCTGCGATTTCGTCTGCGTGGCGTATTTGATGAGCCCATTTTGTAATAGGTTGAGTGATACCTACCATGTCGATTTCTTGAAATGCATCGGTTCCAAGAAAGGAAGTGCCTACTTGCCCTGTTATGATTACCATTGGGGTACTATCCATCATGGCATCTCCGATACCAGTAATAGTGTTAGTGGCACCGGGACCTGATGTTACAAGACATACGCCAGGTCTGCCAGATGTTCTCGCATATCCTTGCGCAGCGTGGGCAACACCCTGTTCGTGTCTCATCAACACATAATTGAATTTATCTTGGTAGTCGTATAGAGCATCGAACACGGGTATGATGCTACCTCCAGGATATCCAAAGATGGTGTCAACACCTTCGGCTCTTAACGCCTCCATCAATATATATGAACCTTTCATGTTTTTTAGTCTCTTTAGTCTACAATTCTGATACCACCCTTATCTGCAGATGCTACCATTTTACCATAAGCTCTTAGTGCTTTAGAAACTACGCGGTCTCTTTTAGGTTGCCAAGCGTCTTTCCCTTTTGCCTCTTCTGCTTTTCTTCTTTCGGCTAATTCGGCATCAGATAATTTTACGTTAATAGAACGGTTTGGTATGTCGATTTCGATAATGTCGCCATCTCTTACAAGACCAATGTTTCCTCCTGAAGCTGCTTCTGGAGAGATGTGTCCGATTGATAAACCTGAGGTTCCTCCTGAGAATCGACCATCTGTAATCAATGCGCATTCTTTTCCTAAGTGTCTTGACTTGATGTAAGAGGTAGGGTAAAGCATCTCTTGCATTCCTGGTCCACCTTTAGGACCTTCGTGTGTGATAACAACAACATCGCCTGAAACAACTTTGCCTCCTAAGATTCCGTTACAAGCATCATCTTGAGATTGGAATACTTTTGCAGGACCGCTAAATTTCCAGATGCTCTCATCAACACCAGCTGTTTTGATTACGCATCCGTCTAATGCGATGTTTCCTTTCAAAACGCCCAATCCTCCATCTTTTGTGTATGCGTGTTGAAGGTCTCTGATACATCCGTTTTCTCTATCGGTATCCAAAGTGTCGAAATAGCACTCTTGAGATCCCATTTTTAGATTAAACTTACATGCAGGTGCACTCTTATATTTCTTGATTGCTTTTTTGCATACGTTTTTACTAGTGATGCAATATTGGTCAATTGCTTCTCCTAGTGTCAAACCATCCACACGTTTAACGTTAGTGTTTACCAAACCACCTTTTGCCAACTCTGCCATGATAGAGATGACACCACCTGCGCGGTTTACATCTTGAATGTGGTATTTTTGAGTATTAGGAGCAACCTTGCAGATACAAGGAGTCTTTCTTGAAAGAGCATCAATGTCATCCATTGTGAAGTTTACTCCGGCCTCGTGAGCTACAGCAAGAAGGTGAAGAACGGTGTTTGTTGAACCTCCCATTGCGATGTCGAGAGTCATTGCGTTTAAGAAAGCCTCTCTTGTTGCAATGTTTAGAGGGAGAACACTTTCATCGCCGTCTCTGTAATATTTAAATGCATTATCAACGATGATTTTTGCAGCGTCAATGAATAGTTGCTCTCTGTTTTTATGAGTTGCAACGATACTTCCATTGCCTGGCAAGCCAAATCCAATAGCTTCGTTAAGACAGTTCATAGAGTTAGCGGTAAACATTCCGGAACATGAACCGCAAGTAGGACAAGCACTGCGCTCTACTTTGCTTATCTCTTCGTCTGAAACATTATCGTCGGCAGCCTTCACCATTGCGTCAATAAGGTCGAGGTGTTGGTTGCCAAGTATGCCTGCTTCCATTGGACCTCCAGATACGAATATGGTAGGGATGTTAAGACGCATTGTTGCCAATAGCATTCCTGGAGTGATTTTGTCACAATTGCTAATGCAAACCATAGCGTCTGCTTTGTGTGCATTAACCATATATTCAACGCTATCTGCGATTAGGTCTCTTGAAGGGAGAGAGTAGAGCATTCCATCGTGACCCATTGCGATACCATCATCGATAGCGATTGTGTTAAATTCAGCAGCAAAACAGCCTAACTTTTCGATTTCGGCTTTTACTTTTTGTCCTATTTCGTGTAAATGGACATGTCCAGGTACGAATTGAGTAAAAGAGTTGACGACGGCAATGATTGGTTTGCCTAATTGTTCTTCTTTCATTCCATTGGCGTGCCATAGGGCTCTTGCTCCCGCCATTCTTCTACCGTTCGTGCAGAACGAACTTCTTAATTCGTGTTTCATATCGTATACTTAATTTGTTTTGTAGTAAATTATTCTTGCAAATATAAAAAAAATAGACGAGAGTTTTCCTTTTTTTTTCAATAAAATGGGACTTCGAGGTTTTGATGTTTTTGTAGTTCGCTTCGGGATGTGTTAAGATGATGAAAAGGTTAGAAAACTATGTTTTATGACATTGCTTTTGAGTGCATAAAATTCGATGAAAGGGTGTTTTTTTCTTGGATAGACGGTGTTCTAAAATAGGTCTTTTTTGTGCAAAAAAACATTTGTTCCTTTGTTTTTTATTCTTTACCTTTGTAAAACTTGTGTTTTCGCAAAAGATGATTTTGCTTTTCTGGTTTGGTGGTAATGTTACTATCAACCGCGAAGCGTGCCTAATAGGATTGTAAATGGCAGATAAAGAGATTGTTAAGTGGTTTGTTGCTAAGACGAGAGCTAAGCAGGAAAAGGCAGTACAACGCCAAATTGAACAGTTGGGTGTTGGTACGTTTCTTCCTATCAGAACGGAAATTCGAGATTGGCATGATAGGAAAAAGAAGGTGGAGGCAGTCTTAATTCCAAATACAGTCTTTGTGCATGCGGATAAACAAACAGCAATTGCTTTGCACAACGATCATGGTGTACAGGTTTCATATTTGAGGGATATGACGTGTAAGAATCCCGGATGTTTACTCGAGATACCTGAGTCTCAAATGTCTGAATTTATCCGATTTATTAATCTGTCGGATAATAATTATGAAGTTGAGACGGAAGAGGTTCTATATATGCGTGGGGACAAAGTAATAGTGAATGACGGGGCTTTTAAAGGGCTTACAGGAGAATTGATTCGTCTGGACGGAAAAAACAAGGTGGTTGTGCGTGTAGATAACCTAATCGCATGTTCTGTTCAGATTGCAATTGAACAAATAGAAAAGATTAACAATTTAGTATGATATGGAATTTAAAAGAAGTATAATTATTACTGGAGGTGCTGGTTTTATTGGATCTCATGTTGTGAGATTGTTTGTGAACAAGTATCCAGATTATAAGATAATTAATCTTGACAAGTTAACATATGCTGGTAATTTGTCAAATTTGAAAGATATACAAGACAAACCCAATTATAGGTTTGTTAAGATGGATATCTGTGACTTCGAAGCATTCTCTTGGTTGATGCAAGAAGAAAAAGTGGATGGAATTATTCATTTAGCGGCAGAAAGCCATGTGGATAGAAGTATCCGTGATCCGTTTACTTTCGCACGCACCAATGTTATGGGTACTTTGTCGTTATTGCAGGCAGCTAAATTGTATTGGGAGTCTTTGCCAGAGAAATACGAAGGGAAAAGATTCTATCACATTTCCACGGACGAAGTGTATGGCGCTTTGCAGATGACACATCCGGAAGGAATAAAACCTCCGTTTACTACTACGGCTTCAAGTAGTGAACATCATTTGGCTTATGGCGAGGATTTCTTCTACGAAACGACGAAATATAATCCTCATTCTCCGTACTCTGCAAGTAAGGCGGGCTCTGATCATTTTGTTCGTGCTTTTCATGACACATACGGAATGCCAACCATTGTGACCAATTGTTCTAATAATTATGGTCCATATCAGTTTCCAGAGAAATTGATACCTCTTTTTATTAATAATATTCGTCATCGTAAACCATTGCCAGTGTATGGTAAAGGAGAAAATGTACGAGATTGGTTGTTTGTAGAAGACCATGCTCGTGCAATTGATGTTATTTTCCATAATGGAAAAATCGCAGAGACCTATAATATTGGAGGCTTCAATGAGTGGAAAAATATTGATATCATAAAGGTGGTAATCAATACAGTAGATCGTCTATTAGGAAGAAAAGAGGGTGAGGATATGGATTTGATTACGTATGTAACAGATCGTCTTGGGCACGATGCTCGATATGCGATCGATTCTACTAAACTTCAAAAAGAATTAGGTTGGGAGCCAAGTTTGCAGTTTGAAGAAGGTATTGAGAAGACAGTAAAATGGTACTTGGAAAACCAGGAGTGGATGGATAACATCACTAGTGGAGAGTATGAAAAGTACTATGAGGATATGTATAAAGGAAGATAATAATAGCGAATGAATTCATTTGAAAACCTAAAAATAGCAGTAGCTGGTACTGGTTATGTAGGACTTAGTATCGCTACGCTTTTGGCACAAAAACATCAGGTTGTTGCTGTAGATGTGGTGCCAGAAAAGGTGGAGAAAATCAATCAGCATATTTCTCCTATTCAGGATGAGTATATAGAAAAATATTTGGCAGAGAAACTCTTGAATTTGACCGCTACATTAGACGGCGCCTCAGCCTACAAAGATGCTGATTTTGTGGTAATCGCCGCTCCGACAAATTATGATCCTGTAAAGAATTATTTTGATACTACCCATGTTGAAGAGGTGATAGACCTTGTTTTGAAGGTGAATCCATCTGCTGTGATGGTCATCAAGAGTACCATCCCTGTGGGGTATACTCGTAACCTCTATGTGAAATATGCGCAGAAGGGAGTTAAGAAGTTGAACCTTCTTTTCTCGCCAGAGTTCTTGCGCGAGAGCAAGGCACTTTATGATAATCTATATCCATCACGCATCATTGTGGGTTACCCTAAACTGATTGATTCTTCAACAAGTTCAGAAGTCGAGAAGTTTGCAGAAGAGAATGAAGCAATACAAAAGATTGCCGATGTTCCTTTCTTGGAACAAGCTGCTAAAACCTTTGCTGATTTGTTGAAGGAAGGTGCCTTAAAGGAAGATATCGACACGCTCTTTATGGGCATGAAAGAGGCTGAGGCGGTGAAGCTTTTTGCTAATACCTATTTGGCACTTCGAGTAAGTTACTTCAATGAGTTGGATACCTACGCAGAGGTGAAGGGTTTGGATGCCCAAGCCATTATCCAAGGTGTTGGTTTAGATCCAAGAATTGGTACCCATTACAACAATCCCTCTTTTGGTTACGGCGGTTATTGTTTACCAAAAGATACCAAACAGCTGTTGGCTAATTATGCCGACGTGCCGCAAAACATGATGACAGCCATTGTTGAATCCAATCGTACTCGCAAAGACTTTATTGCAGACCAAGTGTTATCAAAGGCTGGTTGTTATGATTATTCCAATCGTAATCAATACGGAGAGGAGAAGTCTGTAACCATTGGGGTCTATCGTTTGACTATGAAGTCTAATTCGGATAACTTCCGTCAAAGTTCCATCCAAGGCGTGATGAAACGAATCAAGGCGAAAGGCGCCAATATTATCATTTATGAACCAACCCTTGAAGATGGAAGCACCTTCTTCGGTAGTTTGGTTGTCAACGATTTAACTCAATTCAAATCCCAAAGTCAGGCCATCATCGCCAACCGCTACGACAGTTGTTTGGACGATGTCGAGGAGAAGGTGTATACGAGGGATCTGTTCAGGAGGGATTGATTCTTGAGATATAGTCAAATGTAATCGATGAAGAGTATTTAGTAGAAAAATTATTTTTCTACTCCATAATAAAATGAAATTTACTGATAGGAATAAAGAGCAGGAACGGTTGAAGAATGTTCTGGAAAGAAAAGAACATTCTGCTTTTGTTGTTCTTTATGGAAGAAGACGGTTAGGCAAATCCACTCTAATAAAAAAAACAACTTGTTTTTTAGACAGATATGAATATAAAATCAATACTTTTCGATTTGAATATATGGCAAACTCTGAAAGTGAATTTTCTTGCTTTGCCATTCCGTGAAGCCGTAAAACTTCCAATAGCGGTGTATGGCTCAATGAAATTTCGCGGGTTAAGGAAAGGATGCATTAAGTTGCTGAATGTAAAGGATACATTCTCTATCAAATTGGGTGTAGAGGCGTTCACACCGTATCCTAAATCTTTCATGAAATTTATGGGAAATGCGGTTTTGGAGTTGGGACATGATGTTGTCATGGCAAGAGGTTTTTGCGTGACGATAAATAAAAATGCGAGAATGAGTATTGGATCGAATACAACTGTCAATCATAATGCATTTATGTCATGTTCTAACACGATTGAAGTGGGAAATAACTGTAGGATTGGATGGAATTGCCAGCTAGTGGATACTAGTTTCCATTTGGTATATGATGATGATGAAAAGTGTGTGACCAACCCTTGGGGAGCTATAAAGATAGGTGATAATGTTTGGTTGTCCAATAATGTATGTATGCAAAAAAATGCGTGTATACCTTCTAAATCCATTGTTTCTTCACACTCACTTGTCAATAAGGATTTTTCAGATATAAACACAGAAGGGAATTTTTTCGCGGGTATACCTGCGAATTTGAAAAGGACGGGATTGTTCCGGTTTATCAATCGAGAATTGGAGAAAGAATTGATTCCTAAACTCCGAGATTCAGACCAAAAGAAATTCCCGTTTGACAATGAACTTAGAGGCGATTTCCACAACTATTTGAATGTCGATTAGTTCTTGAGTATTGCATGAATACATCGAATAATAAAAAGATTGCCAAAAACACTTTCATATTATATCTGAGAATGATATTTTTGATGTGTATTTCGTTTTACACGTCAAGGGTCATATTGGATAAGTTGGGGGTTGAAGATTATGGAATATATAATGTTGTAGGTGGCGTTGTTTCCATGTTCAGCTTTATAAGTGGTCCGATGATAGAATCCACTCAACGCTTTCTCAATTTTAGTTTAGGGGAAAATGATTTAGAAAAGACTAACAAAGTGTTTAATGCAAGTGTTATTATTCATTTTGTTATTGCGATATTTATAGTTATCCTGTTGGAGTCTGTTGGCATGTGGTTCTTCTCTAACAAATTAGTAATTCCAACAGATAGATATAATGCGGCATTTTGGACATTTCAGTTAAGTATATTTACGTCTTTTTTCCTCTTGATGTCGTATCCGTACAATGCGGTCATTATATCCAGAGAGAAAATGGGCGCTTTTGCTGCTATTTCTATTTATGAAGGGTTGATGAAATTGATAATAGCCTATGTGATAACTGTGACAAGATGGGATAAGTTGATTTTTTATGCCATTTTGATTATGTTCCTGCAAATCAGTGTGTCTCTGACTTACCGATTCTATTGTATTCGCCATTTCGAAGAATCGAAGTTCGAACCCCTTTGCGTCGAAAAGGATTTGTTAAAAGAGATGATTGGCTTTTCCGGTTGGAATTTTCTGGGGAATATAGCTAATGTCTGTTTGACCCAAGGTGTTAATATGCTATTGAATATATTCTTCGGGCCTGTGGTGAATGCCGCTAGAGCTGTGGCTGTGCATGTTCAAAACTCAGTAGGACAACTTTGTAATAATTTCCAGATGGCATTCAAACCTCAAATTGTAAAAAATTATGCAAACGGGGATTTGGATGAAATGCATACCCTCATGTTCAACGCCTCGAGATACTCTTATCTTTTGACATTCTTGGGAGCATTGCCTCTTCTTATGATGTCAGAGTTCATTTTGTCTATATGGCTGAAACAAACTCCTGATTATTCGTCAGATTTCGTTTGTTATACGATGTGCTTTATATTGATAAGAGCATTAGCAACACCTTTGTTGACGGGTGCCTTAGCAACAGGTAATATAAAAGAAATCATGATTGTTTTGCCTGCTATTTTCGTATCCGTCATACCAATCTCTTATCTTTTTTTATTACAGGGATTCTCTCCTCTAGTTGTGTTTCAAATACAATTGGGGCTTTATATTATCGCACATTTCGTACGTGTACGTATGGTTAGTAAACAACTAAATTTTTCGAAGTCAAAATATTGCAGATCTGTAATTCTTCCGATTGCCGAAGTTACCCTTGTCAGTGTGTGCGTCTCATATTTGTTGAAGTATTTGACTAGTGATTCTACATTGGAAAACATTGTCCTCCTTTGTGTTATTTGCATACTGAATGTTGTCTCTATTTTGTTCGTGGGACTGACCAAAGATGAACGCGTGGGATTATTGGATGTTGTTCGGAAAAAAATTAAAAGATAACTAACTTGAGTTATGAATTGGATAGTTGATTTTTTTAAGAGACTTGTTGGTCTTTCTAGTATGAGGGAAAAGGTGTCGTTCAGAAAAACGATGTTGGTGAATTTCCGTGTTTGTGGGTGGACAGGATTGTGGATTCGACCGATATTGATATATAAGAATACCAATATTTATCGTATTGGCACTATATTAATAACGTCTCCTTTGAAAAAGGGTCTGGTAAAAATAGGATGCGCCTCTTTTAAGTCAAATGGTGTCACAAAACTGAACAATTCGGGTACGATAACAATTGATGGCCCATTGGTAATTGGAGGTTCTAGCATCATAGATAATAAAGGAAACATCCATTTTAAGGGGTATAATGTCCTAGGGGATGGATGCACCCTAATAATCAGAGAGGGGTTGGAAGTCGGATACCAATCTCGTATAGGATTTCATTCTCATGTTATGGACACAGATGACCATTTTGTGGTTGACGTGGAAAAAAGGACGGTAACGACAAACACCAAGAGAATCGTGTTGGGCGATTTTAATTGGTTGGGTCATAATTGTTATGTGAAAAAAGGAGTTAGAACTGCTGACTATTTGACTGTTGCAGCTCCTAATACATTGCTGACTAAGGATTATTCCGATTTGCCACCGTATAGTGTGTTAGCTGGTTCACCTGCTAAACTTTTAAAGACGGGAATCAGAAGAGTCTTGAATCACGTAAACGAACGTAACTTGTATATGCATTTTAAGAATACACGGGAAGATTTTGTTGTTGAAGACTCTGAAGATCTTGATATGTATTGCAGTATGCAATAGTTAAGAATAACTTACCTCCATCAATAAGTAGAGAAGATGAACACGAAGATATTGGTTAGTTGTCATAAACAGGATGTTATGCTATCTAACGATCCTTACATGCCCATTCATGTGGGTAAGTCGTTGTCAAATGTCGAACTAAATATTCAAACGGATAATACGGGAGATAATATAAGCGAGAAAAACGGATCGTATTGTGAATTGACTGCTTTGTATTGGGCGTGGAAGAATTTGAAAGATGTTGATCTTATTGGACTTTGTCATTATAGAAGATATTTTGATTTCCACAATCAATGCAGACGCTTTTATCCGTACACTATTTTTAAGTCGGAAAAAATGGACTCGTTGAATTATGACGTGCCAGAAGGTGTGTTGTCTCGAGTGCAACAAGGAAAGGTTGTTGTCGCAAGATCGATTAGTTACAACATGCCAGTCTTCTATAATTACTGTTATGCGCATAACTCGGCAGATATAAAGAAGGTGAAAAAAATCATCAAAGAATCGTGTGACGAGAAATATACTAAAGCGTTCGATGAAGTTATGCTCTATTCTAATGAGCTTCATCCCTGTAACATGTTCTTGATGAAGTGGTCTGACTTCGACTCCTATTGTTCGTGGTTATTCCCTATCTTAGAGAAGGCGGATGCACTGGTGAATACGGAGCATTACGATCCGTATCAAAAAAGAGTTTGGGGATTTATGGCGGAACGATTGTTTAATGTGTGGTTGGTAGCAGAAAAAAAAGATCTGATCAACCGACCTCTTATTTGGATTCGTGATACACCACCTAGAATAAATACACCTTTGCCTAGATATCTTCTTCGATTACTAAGAAATAGAGTCCATCAAATGTTCACTACTGTACATTTGGAAGACGAGAGATAATATTGTTCTCTGCTGTTCGTGAATATATTCGCACTGATATTATTGGCAGGATTTGGAGGCGCACTTGCGCTTTCAAAGTTTAGTATGTCCGCTGTTGCGGGAGCTCTTTTTTTATTTGTGCTTATCGTATTCCCTCCATGTGTCAAGGTCTTTTCTTTCTCGCCTTCGACAATCGTCACCTATGTGACATTGTTTTATGTTTTGAGTCAGATGTACCTACAAAAAAACTGGCGAAATAATGCAACTTTACAGATTATAGGAGTGTTTGCCATTTATTTTGCGGCGTATGTGTTTTCTATGCCTTTTGCGTCGGGTATGTCTTTTTTGGGACAGATGCCGGCTGTGAAGCAGTTCCTTTTGGATATGTTGGTTCCTCTCTCAATGGTAATTATATTTCGAAAGAGTGAGGAATGTGTGTCCGTTCAGCGTTATGCTGTGATTCTTGTCTTAGTGACTTGTATTTATGGTATATATACCTATTCAATAGGCACTAATCTATACTCGTTGCTTGTCCAAATTCATTATCCTGATGCAAACGATTTTGAACAGTATATGGAGGAAGAGCGTGCGGGACTAGAGGGTAGAATCGGTGGATTTATAGGTCATCCTGTGTTCTATGCAGGTATGATGATGATCCTTTTTTATCTTATTCTGTTCTTTTCCTTACAGTGTTTGAAGAGAAAAAACAAAATTTGGTTGGCCATTTCTGTTGTGGCAATGTTGGGGATCGGTATCAATATGTTCTTGACCGGTACTCGTTCTGCTATGGTGGCCACAGCTGTTGGCTTGATCTATTATGGAATAAAAGTCCTCTCGTATTCGAAGATTCTAATTATTGCATTGTCTTTTGCAGGCTTGGTTGGTGTGATGATGGCTTTCCCCATATTTGGAAAGTATCAGCCTATGGTTGATTCGATTGTCTATTTTTGGGATGATGATAAAACGGCAGGTGAGATTAAGGGATCCAGTGTGTCTATGCGTCTCAATCAGCTAGAAGGCACATTCGATATTATTTCCGGTCCAAAAATCTTTTTCGGCAACGGTGCTGGGTGGGTAAGAAAATACATGGAGAAAAATGGAAAACATCCTGTGTTACTTGGATTCGAGAGTCTCCTTTTCTCGGGTTTGGTACAGTATGGTGTTTTAGGATTCCTTCTGATATATGGGGGACTATTCATATCTATGGTCTATGTGAATCAGAAGTTAAATGCGGGAAACGAAAACCGGCATCTGATAAATGCGTTAGTGTTATCGTATGTTGTGTACGCTTTTTTGACTGGAGCTTTTAGCTTCTCAACCTTCTTGGTGGTGTATGTTATTCTTATGAAGTCTGTGATGCTGACGGAACGGGAAGACTCTATCAAAAGAGTATTATTGTCCATTGTGCAAAAGAAAATAAAAGGGAATGTATGTCAGATAGCACAGTAGGTATTATTATCCTGAATTATAATGGTGCGGAAGATACGCTGAATTGTATCCGTAGCGTGGAACAATTTAATACGTCTCCTGTGAAATTCATTGTTGTGGACAACTGCTCTACAAAGGCTGGTCAGGTTGATTTTCTTCATGAGCAGCTTGAAACGATGTATGGAGATAAGTATAGGAAAGAGGAAGAAAGATCCGCTTATACATCATCGGTATTACCTTATGTTACGTTTGTAACGTCAAAGACCAATGATGGATACGCAAGAGGAAATAACAAAGGAATCCGGCTTGCTCAGTCCGATGAGACAATTACTCATCTGATGATTCTGAATAGTGATGTCCTTTTTGTTCAAGATATAATCCCATCGTTGTTGGATGGATTGAGCACCCTTCCTGACGTAGGAATTGTCAGTCCTCTATTGTATAAAAAAGACATGGATGGGTACGATTTTACCTGTGCACGGAAAAAACATAGTAACTGGGATGTTATCTTATCTTATTTGCTGTTGAAGTCATCTTTTCTGGGGGTGTTAAAACGACGAAACAAATCTATCCGGATCTTAGAACAAGAACCGCAAAAATTGTCAGACCCTTATGTCGATATAGATTTGCCGAGTGGCTCTTGTATGCTCTTTTCTAAGGAGTTGCTGACGAAGGTGACAATTTTTGACCCTCATACTTTTCTCTACTATGAAGAGAATATAATTTACAAACAGGAAGAGAAAGTGGGAATACGAAACTATCTTATTCCAAGTCTTAAGTGTATTCATTTAGGAGCTACGTCAACTAAAAGGAGTTCGAAAAGTTTCGTCTTAAAAGCTGGTTTGGATAGTGCTGCCTACTATTTGGAAGAATATGGAGAAATGACAGTGCTCCAACGGATTGCCTTTTATGTTGCAAAAACCGTTTATGGGTTTAAGATAAAACTAATTAAAACAATACGAGAGTAGAAATGATTCCCAAGATAGTTCACTATTGTTGGTTTGGTGACAAGGAAATGCCTGTGTCACAAAAACAAAATGTCGAAAGATGGAAGTCTATTCTTACCGATTATACATTTAAATGTTGGACAGAGGCTGACTTTGACGTAGACGCAAATCCCTTTACCAAAGAAGCCAAAGAAGCTGGGAAGTGGGCATTTGTAGCTGACTATGTACGGTTACATGCGTTGTATACCATGGGTGGAATTTATATGGATACAGATGTCGTTGTAAAGAAATCATTTGATGACTATCTTGATCACTCTTTTTTTACGTCATACGAATTCCATCCTAAATATCGGGAATATGATAGATTGGTGGAGATGTTGGACGAGAACGGGAAGCGGAAAACTGAGCTCCCTAGCGATTTGAAAATTCCAGGTGTTGGGCTGATGTCTGCAATTTTTGCATCTGAATCAGGGCATTCTTTTGTTCGCGATTGTATGTCAATGTACAATATGAGTTTCGAAGAAAACAGAAGAAGAAATTACACGATACCAACCACTCTTGCCATTACTGCTGAAAAATATGGATTTCGATATGTGAACGAAAAGCAGGAACTGGAGAGGAATATCTGTATATACCCATCTGATGTGTTTGCTGATTATCGTACATCATCATCTAGTTCTGTGGCTGTTCATGAGTGTACGGGTAGTTGGAAGCACCAAACTGTTGTGCAGCGGATTAAGGTGGCGGTGTATAAAAAAAGATGGTGTCGCCGTTTTTATATGAAAGTTCGTAATCTATTCGAAAAAAATCCCCTTGTTTACTGATGAGTACGCGGAGATATAATGTTTCAAACACTGTTTCAAACAAGCTTTGTACGGGATGTGGTGTCTGTGAAGACGTGTGCCCGGTACATGCTATTAAGATGGTATGCCAAAAAGATATAAACGAACCGGTTATAGATGACCATCTGTGTTTGGGCGAGAAATGTGGACGGTGTGTTGGCGTTTGCCCCGGTGTTGGCTGTGATTTGAAAAAGACCTCTTCCTTATTATTCTCGAAAGATGATGACGAGAAACGTGATTCTCATGCGGGATATTATCAATCGGCTCATGTGGGGTATAGTATGGATTATGATATCCGGTACCATTCAGCTTCTGGGGGAGTTTTGAGTCAGATGCTTATATTCCTATTGGATAAAAAGTATGTTGACGGCGTTGTCGTTACGGCGTATAAAGAAGATCACATAACTCCGTATTCGTATATAGCTTCTACACGGGAGGAGGTGCTTAACGCACGAAGTTCTAAATATTGTCCAGTATCTTTATGTGGTGTGGGCAATGAGATGGTAAAACGTGGAGGTCGATATGTTATTGTCGGTCTTCCATGCCATATTCAGGGATTTCGTAAACGAGAACAAAAAGATAAAAAGTTCTCTGATTGTGTATGGGGATATTTCTCTATATATTGTTCGTGTAACCGATCTTTTGCGATGAGGGATTTCCTTTTTGATGAGTATGGTGTGGACAAGTCAACGATTTCTAGTTTTTCATTTAGAGATAATGGTTGCTTGGGTAATATGGAGATTGAAACAAGGGAGGATGAGAAAACGAATCATTGGACCATTCCGTATGTTCGTTATTATGGTGCAACAAGAAGTTTTTTCAAACCACATAGATGTCTGACTTGTATTGATCATTATGGAGAGTTAGCTGATGTATGCTTTGGTGATATTCATATCAAACCGTATTCGGAGGACAAAATAGGTATCAATTCTTGGATAATTAGATCTCACCGTTTTAAAAGTATATTTGAGGAAGCTAAAGAGGAGGGATATATTGCAATGGATGAAGTTTCAATCGATATTGTAAACCAATCTCAAAAAAAGATGTTGTTCCCGAAGAAACGACGAGCAAAGGTTGCGATGACGATGGATCGGATGGTGGGGAGAATGACACCATGTTATGATGAATCAATGCCGAAAGCATTGTTAAAGGACTATTTGAGTGTTGCGATATGTCATGTCCAAAGATTTATGGGAAGACATCAGCTTTTTAAACCTGTAGTTAAATATTTGTATAATAAAAAACGATAAAAACAATATTAGTGATGGAACAATGCAAGAATGGTGTTTCCCATGGTTTTTTGTGGCTCTGTCTGATCCTTTTCCCTTTTACCTTATATTCTAATTATGCGGTTAGTGTTATGGGGAAAAATAAGGGAGATAAAAAGTATCTTTTGGCAGATGTGGATAGTGTTGTTGTGGCAGGAGAAAACTTGATTGTGTATAAAAACTATTCCCAAGATACTGTGAGCGTAGCGGAGGTTGATAGCATCTCCTTTTATCCGTTTAAGGATTGCTCGGATCGAAAAAAGATAACGATACCCAAAATTTCTGTGGCAGTAGTAAAAATAACTGCAGATCATTATCCGATTAGTAAGGATGACAAACTAATGTAGGTTCTGGAGTACTCTGATGCAAATGGTATTTATTTTAAAAAGAATGCGGTTATAAAGTTGCAGGGAAATAGTTCAGTTACGTGGAAATTTCCAAAACAGTCTCTTGCGATTTCCTTGCTAAATGATGATAGTACCGATTGTAAAGTAAAGTATTCAGATTGGGTAAGACAGTCGGAATTCCATTTGAAGTCCAATTATATAGATAGATTTCGAGGCGTGACTTTGGTTAGTTATAATCTAAACGAGGAAATGTGGAATACACGAGGACAAGACTTCGATCGACCTTACAAAATGTTTCTTCCAGATTCTTGTTATAGTGGAAATGAAAGGTGTATGCCGGACGGATTTCCTGTGAAATTTTACTTTAACGGTGAATTCTATGGTATGATGACATGGAATTTAAAGAAACATAGAGATAATTTTTCTATGGATAAAAAAGATCCTAATCATATAATTCTGGATGGCAATTTGGGAGAAAACCAACTGTTCGGACAGATGGATTGGTCGAAATTCGAGATTAGAAATCCAAAAACTTTGTATTCCATAGAAGGGGAAGAGTATCAAGGGAATGAAGAATTGTCTAACGATTGCGATTTGGATAGTGTAACTTGTAAAACAAAGGAAAATATCGAACGTTTCAGTTTGTTTGTGAAACAGTTGAGAACCAAAATAAACGATTCGGAAGGTGAACAGGAAGTTCGTGATTTTATATTAGAGTATATAAATGTTCCTTATGCGATTGATTACATATTGGAGACAAATTTGTTGGGTAACGCGGATAGTCGTAAGAAAAATGTGCAATGGGTGACTTGGAATGGGAAAGTTTGGACTCCGTGCCCTTATGATCAGGATGTGAGTTTCGTAATACCAACCACTGGATTATACAAAGGTGCAACAACAGGTAGAGAAGTAAAGGAGAGCGAGGAACTCCCTTTTTATTATGTGAAAATGTACTTTTCTAAGGAAATACAAGAACGCTATTTCGAATTACGTCGCTTGAATGTCTTTTCCGTGGAAAATATTTCTAAAATTTTTGATGACTGGTATGTACTATGGGATCATGAAGGATTTTATGACATGGAGTTTGATAAGTGGAAAGAAACTCCGTCTCATCGAGAAAGTTTGATTAATACTGGTTATTGGGATATAGCATGGGGTGAAAGTCAGAAATTCATGGGGCTGATGACTGGTGGGGCATATAAATCGACAACAAAGTATCTACCTGGGACATTCTCCTATGAAAAAAAAAGTAAAACCGTGTATCGGTGTTTACGAGCGTGTCAAGGCATACCATTAACGGATACTACATATTGGGAAAATGTGACGTGGAAGCAAAATCATACGTATGAACAGGGTGATATCTGTTTTTATGGAGATACTGAGTATGCATGTTTCAAATGTAAAAAAATATGCAAAAATAAAGCCCCATTGTTAGGGTTTTACGAGAATAATCCCAAGATTCTTGGATACGAAGACTCTAGAGAACGAGTCTTGCTCTTTATAAAAAACTCTATAGAGTATTTTGATCTCTTGTACGGGTATGCCGATGCTCGAGAAAAAGAAGTTTATTGATAGCGAATAATGAGTAATATACAAAGCAAAAAACTCGGTTGCGTGATTATCATGCATCCTGGACAAAATAATTATGGAACCTCTTTACAGGGGTTTGCCACCATTGACAAGATGAGTCAGATGGGGGCAGAATGCGAAATAATACGGTACAGGAAAAAGAGAACAATAGCGGAAATTGTAAATACAATGCCTGGCTTGATTCGGAGTGGTGCTATTCAAAAATTCTTCTATCGATTACATAAGAAATGGGACCTTTTGATACATCGTCAGTATCGAGATACCCGAGCCATCCGCACCAAGGCGGTGAACGCCTTTAAGAAGAAATACTTTGATTCCGTTTCTCGTTTTTACTATGGTTACGAGGATTTGCAAAAAGGATCTTTGTCTTATTCTGCAGTTATGGTGGGAAGCGATCAGGTGTGGGGCCCTTTGAGCCTATATAGCAGATTTTATAATTTGCTTTTCGTGGATGACTCAATACCGAAATTTTCGTATGCTTCTAGTTTTGGCGTTTCTTCTATTTTTGAGTGGCAGAAGAAAGGTGTGAGGGAGTATCTTTCCCGCATGGACTACATAGGAGTGAGGGAAGATCGAGGGAAACAGATTGTGGAGGAACTCTCGTCACGAGAGGCTAGAGTGGTGTTGGACCCTACAATGTTGCTGACGAAAAAGGAGTGGGAATCTCACATCGACGAGAAAAGATGTGTTGTGGGTGAACCATATATTCTATGCTATGTTTTGGGAGAACGAGAAGATGTCCGCAAAGATATTAAGTCCATAAGAGAGAAGCTGAATACGAAGATTGTGAACTTGCCACATATAGATAATTATCATAAAGTGGATGATGGCTTAGGGGATATCGATATGTACGATGTTGACCCTTTCGATTTTATTCGATTGATTCGCGATGCTGAGTACGTGATTACAGACTCATTTCATGGGACTGTGTTTTCCTTGCTGATGCATAAGAAATTTCTGACCTATTACAGACAAAAACCACAGGAAAAGGGTTCTACACATTCGAGAATTGATAGTTTGCTGGGGTCTTTGGGACTGAAAAGTAGGATCGCAAAAGGATCTGAAAGACTCTGTGAGACGTTGCTAACAGACATAGACTATGAGTTTGTTGATAATAAACTGCAAGAAATGCGGGACGATTCTTTACGATTTCTAGAACAATGCTTATCTTTGCAAGGTAAAAGATGAATTATGCGAGAAATCGATATAGAGGAATGCCATCAGATATTGTTGCAAATTGCCACTGCTGTGGATGAAATTTGCACCAAATATGAGATACCGTATTATATGATATGCGGTACGATGTTGGGTGCGGTTCGTCATGGAGGTTTTATCCCGTGGGATGACGATTTCGATATAGCGATTGATAGAGCGTATTATGATTTGTTCTTGGAAAAGGCTAAATCTGAACTTCCGGATAACTTGAGATTGTCTACTTATCAAAATAGCGATGGTATTTTCTTTGGTTTTGCAAAAGTTCAAGATATAAGAACTGTGGCGGTAGAGCCAACCTATTATCTGCTGAAGGAAGATAATAGAAATGGCATCAATGTTGATATATTCCCATTGGATAGTTGTTCCGAAAATCCCAAAGGATATTCTGTCATTCGTGGTTTGTTTAGAGTTCAGCGATTCTTATTTGTGAATTCTACGCATCCGTCAAAGGTCAATGGTTTTTTCCGGTCTGTAGTTCGAGCGGTTTGTCCGTTTGATAAAAACTATTTGTTGAAGAAAATAGACTCTTATATAAGAAGATTTGAAGATAAATCGGGCGATTTCTACATCAGTTATTGGAGCTTGTACGGAAAAAAATCGATATGTGAAAAACGTCTGTTTGGAACTCCTCAGAAATATAAGTTTGAATCACAGTCGTTTTTAGGACCTCAAAAGTCAGACGAGTATTTGACGCAGGTGTTTGGTGATTATATGAAATTGCCACCTGTGGAGAAACGTCGTGTTCATTGTAATAATCTTTATTGGAAATGAAGAAATATAAAATAGGATATACGTCGGGAGTTTTTGATATGTTCCACATTGGGCACTTGAATATTTTACGACGTGCCAAGGAGATGTGTGATTTTTTAATTGTGGGAGTTAGCACCGATGCTGTGGTTCAATCCTATAAGAAAAAGAATCCGATCATTCCGTTTGAACAGAGAGTGTCTATCGTAGAGGCGATAAGATATGTCGATAGGGTGGTGCCTCAATGTTCAATGGATAAGATGGAAGCATGGAAAGAGTTCCATTTTGATGTCATGTTTCATGGCGATGAATGGAAGGGAACTGAGCTGTATAACGAATACGAAAAGGAGTTCTCAAAGGTTGGCGTTACGATTGAATATCTTTCTCATACGAAAGGTATCAGCAGTAGTATGCTTAGAAATTTGACTTCTCATAATCCAGAAAAATAAGAATGCGAAATCTGGTAGACTGCGGACTGATTGATTTCGAAAGTCAATGCTGCGGCTGTGGTTCGTGTGTGGATTCTTGCCCTAAGGGTGCTATATCTATGGAAGTGACATCTTATGGCTATAGAGTCCCTTCTGTATATACTGCGTCGTGTGTGGATTGTGGAAAATGTATTTCTGCGTGTCCAGTGATTCAAAAAAAATCTTCTACTTATGAGAGTCGAAAGGTCTATTCGGCGTTTGCAAAAAATGAAAAACAGCGCTTAGAAGGTAGTTCGGGATCTGTTTTTTATTCTTTAGGGAAGTGGGTGATAGAGAATAATGGCGTTGTTTTTGGTGCGTCGTTCGAAGAGAACCTTCAGTTGAAACATAAGGGTGTTGAGGATCTGTCTAGTTTGTCGTCTTTGATGAAATCGAAATATATTCAAAGTGATACGTTGGGCGTATATAATCAGATTAAGTCGATTTTGTCGGATAATAGACCAGTGTTGTTCGTTGGTACACCGTGTCAATGTAATGCAGTGTATAATGTAGTTAAGGACAAGTCTAATCTATATCTTGTCGATTTTATATGTCATGGAGTTCCTTCTCAGGAGTTTTTCGATAAATCCATTCAGCGATATGAAAAGAGAAAATGTTGTTCTGTGAAAAGTTTTTCTTTTCGATATAAATATGGAATGAAAAACAAAAACTTCAAGATAAAATATGAGAAGGATGGGCAAGTGAAAGAATGGATTGCACCTTATTGGAAGTTTCCGTATTATGCGATATTTTACTTGTATGCATCGTTTAGGAAATCGTGTTACCGTTGTCCTTTTGTTGGTGTCGATCGTGTGTCTGATTTGACCATCTCTGATTTTTGGGGGTTGAATATGTTGGATACATCCGTTAAGGATATGGGGAAAGGTTATTCGATGGTGATAACAAATTCTTCGAAAGGAGAGGCGATGTTTGAAGCTGTTGCAGGTGATCTGTCATACAAAGAGGGATTTTTGCTTCAGAATGCCATAGATTATAACTCATCTTACACAAGATGCGAAAAAGATGGATTACTGTCTCATCTATTCCGTTGGATGTATGTGCATACACCTTTTGCTGTTTTAGAAACAATATTTCCTTTATTCTCTTATCCTAATCGAATGTTGCAGAAAGTTAAATATGTAAGAAATAAAATTTTTGCGAGATTTTGACAATATGAGAGTATTTGTTAAGATTATAAAACTTTCACTCCTTTTACTGGTATGTAATTCGTGTTTTGACAAAGAGTGGGAAGATATAGAAAATGGCAGCTATCCATCTTATTTGGAAGTTGATTATCGACAGATTTGTCGTACATTGGACGAATATGTGAGAGATAGTTGCACGTTGGTTGGTTTTATCACTGATTTGCATTACTCCTCCAATGGTAGTGGCTTTTATGAGACAAAACTTCGAAAAGGTGTTTTTAACGCATTACATGTGTTAAAAGATTTGAACGACAAATATGATTTCTCCATTGTCGTTATGGGCGGCGACTACGTGCAACTGCCGACACCATCATCAGGGAAACAAACTTATGAACAAGGGGTTGAATGTGTGAGGGATGCTGTGAGTTTCTCGCAGTTGTTTCGTGCTCCTACATTTCTGCTTCGAGGAAACCACGAGGTCAATTATTCGGGAGGATCCGAAGGCTACGGGATGACAGCGGAAGACTTTTATCGTTACTCAACATCTCATTCATCTGATGACTTCGTTTTGGATGGGACCAATAATTGGGCTTATATGGATGACCCCTCTTCATGCATCCGATATGTTTTCATGGATGTGGTTGGAATGAATTACAAACAGGATCAATACCGGTGGCTTCAAGAAACCGTATTAAAAGGTGTGCCAACGGGATATTCTCTTATGTTTTTTTCTCATGTCCCTCTTTCTGATATGGGAGAGTGGAAGGGTAATCGTTCGTATGCGGATTTGCTGGAGAGTGCTGAGAAGTCTGGACATGATGTGATTGCCTGCGTGTCTGGACATATACACTCGGACTGGCATCATTTTGAGAATGGCATATTGTATGTGACAACACTACAGGCTGGTTATCTGACACCTAAAATGTCGGAAGACGGTGTTATGTATGAACATAAGAAGAATTCATCTGAAGAGTCAGCCTTTGATGTTATTGCAATAGACAAAAAGCATCACAAAATACATTTTGTGCGTTTCGGATTGGGAAAAAGTAGAGATTATGATTACTAAACTCGTTAAGTACATTGCCTTGCCCATTTGTTGCATACTTGGTGTGATGAATGTGATAGCAGACGAAAGAAACGTTTATTATGTCTCCTCTTCGTTGGGTGATGATCGAAATGACGGTTCGAAAGAGCATCCTTTTAGAACCCTCTCCTGTGAGAAGATTCCTAAGAGCGGAGCCCAGATTATGCTGAGGTGTGGAGATACCTTTTGTGAGAATGTAAAATTAGATGGCAATGATCTTTCTTCGTATGGAGAAGGTAATAAACCAGTTCTTTCAGGATGGAAAGTGCTGGAAAAAGGAAAGATAAAATGGGAGGAAGGAAAATTGTCGAATGGGAAGTGGATCCCTCAAAAGGGCACTCATGTGTGGCGAATTGATATGGAACAAACTGGTTTTACAGGTAGAAGTGGTAGTAGCGAAAAATATGAGAATAATATTGGCCTGATCGTTGATGTGGAGACAAACGTCATGCATGGACACAAGTGTGAGTTCCTCTATAAGGAGGAGTGTAAGGATCCATACAAACATGCTCAGAGAAATACGTATTTGAGAGACAATTTTGATTTTGCTCAGACCTCTAAATATAAAGAGAAGCCTCAACCTTCGGACTTCAAATATTTGTATATGTATCTTGATCATGACCCGTCTCTGCATCATTTCAAGTTCTCGACGTATGGACATGGTGTCGTTGTGAAGAATTCGACTGTTAAAGGAATACGAATAGAAGGATTTAGTTGTCACGGAGTAACCTGTGGATCGGACGCTTCTGTTTCTGATTGTGAAATTGATTGTGTGGGAGGTGCGCAACAGATTGGCTATCAACGATGGGCTCGGTTTGGGAACGGAGTTGAGTTCTATGTGTCTCAAATTCGTAAAAATGGAAAGATCTTTAATAATGTGATTAGCCATACATTTGATTGTGGAACGACGATACAGGGTTCAAAACATGTGGGTGCATACCCGGAGAATATCGTCATTGAGAATAATATCATCCGAAATTGCCGGCAAGCATTCGAATATTTCTTAAGCAATAATGACAAGGAAAAGAATATTATGTACGATTGCGTGCGCTGCTCTTTCAGAAATAATATTTGCATAGATAGTGGTGAAAATGGGTTTGGATCCCCGGAATCAAGAGACACTCATATCCTAAGCTATCAGAAAAACTATGTTTCGTCAGTTGTGATAGAGGGAAATGTTTTCATCGGAGGGAAAGGCTTTTATACAGCATCAAAACCAGAGATGATAGTATTTGGCAAAAATGAGTATATATATTCTGACCCAATAATGGTTTGGACTTCGGGGACTTCAGGGGAGTTCGTCATGTTTGAGGAAAAAGGAAAACAGTTCTCAAATAGCCGATTGAATACGGGAAATATTGTGTTCAAGAAAATGAATCCGGTAGAATTGGAACAAAAAAAGAATAACTATAAAAAATGAAAGGTCTACTTCGTGTAATAGGTCTACTTTACGTTCTGGTGTGTTTCCAGATTGGATGCATGGCAGGAGATATTCGTATCACCGAGTTGATGCCTCGTAATGTCTCTTATATGATGAACGAAAAGTATGATTTCGCAGGCTGGGTGGAATTCTATAATGCTTCGTCAGATTCGTTTAACCTTTCAGATTTGCTTGTTTCCGACGGTTCTCTTTCTTGGCAATGTGAAATGGATTCCATGGTTGACGCCGAGTCGTATTTCGTTCTCTATTTTGACGAATTAGGGGAGACTAATCATGTGAATTTTAAATTATCACCCGAGGGTGGTTCATTGTCTCTTTACGATACTCAGTCCGGTACATTGATGGATGCTGTTGAGTATCCAGAAGCCTATAGAAATATTTCGTATGGATTGCTGATCCCTGACACTGAGGACTGGGGATTCCTTCAGATTCCTTCTCCGGGTAAGCAGAACGATCAAAGGTTTCACATGAATGTACAATCAGATCCCCCTTCCTTTAGTATTGCTCCAGGGTTCTATAGGTCAGACCAGATCGTGGAAATAAATGCAAATCATCCCCAAACCCAAATTTATTATACATTAGATGGAACCGAGCCGTTTATTTGTGATTCGTTAATGTATAAGTCGCCTATTGTCGTAAATAAAAACACTCCAATTCGAGCGATTTCTGTGGAACCATCCTCTTTGCCGAGTGAGCCTTTAAGTGGTACATTTTTTGTGGGAGAAAGAGAAATCAGTCTGCCTGTTGTCTCTCTGGTCGTCGACCCTAAATTCTTTTTTGATGATGACCTGGGAATTTATGTGGAGGGAAATGGTCGGTACACAAACCCATCGGCAACGTGTGGAGGAAAGGCTAATTATTGGGGAGACGAATCTCGCCCTTGTAATTTTGAATTGTTCGTGGATGGTGAGCAGAAATTCTCACAGGAGGTGAAGACAAAAAACTCAGGAGCGTGTTCGAGAAGATTTCCGAAAAAGTCGATGAAAATCAATGCGAGTGGTGTTCTAGGAAAGAATAGGTTAGATTATGGTTTTTTTTTCCGAGAAACCTAATTTGAAATGGAAAAGTGTTGTTCTTCGAAATGATGGGAATGACTTGACCTTCGGAAATTCAATCTTGATTAGAGATGGCTTTATCCAATCGTTATTGCCTCGGTCAATGAATATAGACCATTTGTCTTTCCAACCTTCGGTTGTTTTTATAAATGGTCTCTATTATGGTGTGTTGAATATTAGAGAACGATCAGACGAAGGATTCGTTTATTCCAATTACGGGCTGGATGAGGAGTCCATCTGTTTTGGCGATAATGTCAAAAAACCGATCGATGCGGAATATCTATACCTGCGAGATGTGTTAAATGGGTCGGAAACGCCCACCTATTCAACGATAGACTCTCTTATCGATATAGACGAGTGGTTGAACTATTTTATGTTGGAAGTCTATTCGGGTAATTCTGATTGGCCTTTGAATAATACAAAGTTTTGGAAACAGAAAGAGAATGGCAAGTGGAGATACATCTTGTTTGATTTGGATTTCGGCTTTTGGGGATCAGGATCTTGTAGTAGTTCCGTAAATACGATTCCGTATGCGGAAAAGAATCCTGAGTTTGCTGCAATCATCAAAAATGATACAATTTTTAAGCAGTATATTTGCAAGTATATAGTGAATGCAGGTACGATATTCCGTAGCAAACATGTTAAATATGTTCTTGATAGTCTGTTGAGGGATAACGAGCCAGAATTGCTTTATTATTGGGAAACCGAATTAGGTCGTAAGATTTCTAAATGGGAAACAAACAAAGAAAAAGTCCATTCTTTTGCACAGGAAAGACCTGCGTACGTTTTTTCATACTTGAAGGATTATTACTCTTTAGGAGACACGGCTTCTCTTAAAATATATACAGAAGAGCCGGGTGCTGAATTTTTCCTCAATAATGAATGTATCGATATCTCCGATTTCCAAAGCTATTGCTTCTCTGAGTTCGACTTGAATTTGACGTGCTGCCCTCCAGACGGTTACCTCTTTGATCATTGGGTGGTGACAACTGCAGATTCTTCGTATGTGTCGGATGATGAAGAACTGCAGACTAAATTTCTTGGCGCGACGTCTTATCATGCAGTGTTGAAAAAAGATGTCGCGTACAATGGAATGCCACAGCTCTTCTTGAACGAAATATGTGCGACAAATAAGATGTATGTGGACGAATATCGTGAATCGGACGATTGGATAGAGATTTATAACGCAGGATCCACTCCTGTCGATTTGGGTGGTATGTATTTGTCTGATGGCAAGAATAATTTGACCAAATATCAAATACCTGATGATTCTCCTTCTGAAACGACTGTCCCTGGTCATGGATATATCGTCTTTTGGGCCGACGAACAAGACGAGCAAGGACCTTTGCATACAAATTTCTCATTGTCTGCTTCGAAAAAAGAAAAAGTTTCCCTTTCTATGCTGAAGGATGACGAATTGGTGGTCTTGGACTCTGTAACATACGATCTGCATGAGAAAGGTGAGTCGTATGCTCGCTTCTCTTATGATAGCTTTGGCTCTTGGACGAAAACACAGTGGGCTACACTATCGTCACCAAATCGGTTGCTCGGTTATGAAATGAGTAAGGATGAACGTGATGATTATGATGCAGAAAGTACGTCGTTGGACTTGAATCGGTCGTATTTCTCACTAGCGGTTTCTCCAAATCCGGTAAAGGACAGAGTACAAGTTATACTCCCTTGGGAATCTGCCAAATATAGTGTTTACAACAATGACATTCTGTATAAGAAAGGAACTGTGTCAAGTGGAGAATCTTTAGATTTTTGTTCTTTATCTTCAGGATTGTATTTCTTGAAGTTACACAATGAGACTACAGGACAAACAGAATGTGTGAAAATCATAAAGCGATAGATGTCTATGCGCATTCTTCTATCTAACAAATTCTATTACCGCCGTGGTGGCGACTGCATCTATATGATGGAGTTGGAGCGATTGTTAAAGGCTAAAGGTCATGAAGTGGCAATCTTTGCAATGCAGTATCCCGAAAATGAGCCATCAGAGTGGAGCAGATATTGGCCATCAAATATGTCCAAGATAAAGGCGTTCTCAAGACCGTTTGGGGATGCGGAGGTAAAACAAAAGTTCAACGCTCTGTTGGATGATTTCCAACCGGATGTAGTTCATCTGAATAATATTCATACGCAGTTGTCTCCGGTGATTGCGCAAATCGCTCATGAGAGAGGGGTACGTGTGGTTTGGACTTTGCATGACTCCAAATTGGTTTGCCCTTGCTATACTTGTATGCGAGATGGACAATGGTGCACGCAGTGTTTCGGGGAAAAAACAGCCGTGATTAGACACCGCTGCCTGCCGGGTAGTGTGCCAGGAGCTGTTGTTGGATACCTAGAAGCAAGAATGTGGAACAAAGAAAAATTACAGTCCTATTGTGATTTGTTCCTCCCACCGAGCCAGTTTATGGCAGATACTTGTGTGGCAGGAGGTTATGATAAGGATAAATTCCATGTGTTGTGCAATTTTATAGATTTGCAAAAAGTAAGCAATCCTACGTTTAAGAAAAAAGACTATTATGTCTATTTGGGAAGATTAACCAAGGTAAAAGGGATAGAAACACTTTGTCGGGTAGCCGAACAATTGCCGTATAAACTAGTGGTCATAGGTGGTGGGGAATTGGAAATGCCGTTAAGAGAACGATACAAAGATGCACCCATAGAATTTCTAGGTCAGAAGAGTTGGAGTGAATTTCGAACTGTCTTGGAATCTGCTCGGTTTATGGTGCTTCCATCTGAATGGAGTGAGAATAATCCGCTGACGGTGATTGAAGCACAAGCGTTAGGAACTCCTGTTTTAGGTGCTAGAATAGGTGGTATTCCAGAGTTGATACAAGAGAATGTGACGGGAATGTGTTTCACAAGTGGGGATGAAACTGATTTGAGAAGCAAGGTGGAGTCGATGTGGTCGGCAACGTTCAGCTATGAGACGATTGCTCAAGATGCTCAGGAAAGATACTCTTTTGAGTCTTATTATACGCGTCTGATGAAGATATACGATCCTCGGGAAAACAAATAGGACAAAAAAATAATTGAAATTGAAAAGGATCTTGTTTGACAAGAGCCTTTTTTTGTTTGCCTAATGTGTTGATATATTTGTTTTTGTGAGTATGTCTCTGCACATGGCATGAGAATTATCGAATTTATTTCTACTTTAATTCATTGAATGGAATGAAAAAGTGTATATTTGCGTATAAACAGATGAAAGTTTCCGATATGGCAGACAAAAAACTCAATGGGACAGTAATTGTAACGTATCGTTGCAATGCACGTTGTTCCATGTGCAATAGATATAAAGCTCCATCAAAGGCAGAAGAGGAGATCTCAATAGAGACGATAAAGAAGTTGCCTAAAATGTATTTCACCAATATAACAGGTGGAGAACCGTTTATTAGGACCGACTTGAAAGAGATCGTCAGAGAACTTTATAAGTTAAGTGATAGAATAGTTATCTCCACTAATGGCTTTTTTACAGATCGAATCATTGATCTATGCAAAGAGTTTCCTCAGGTTGGAATCCGTATATCCATCGAAGGTCTTGAACAAACCAATAATGAGATCAGAGGATTGAATGATGGTTATCAGCGTGGTTACACGACATTGAAAAAACTTCGCGAGATGGGTATGAAAGATGTTGGTTTCGGCATGACTGTTCAAGATAAGAACGCTCCAGATCTGGTCCCTTTGTATCAAATCTCTGATGAAATGGGTATGGAGTTTGCCACTGCGTCGTTGCATAACTCATTCTATTTTGTCGAGGCTAAGAATATTATCAAGGATCGCCCGATGGTGGCACAGAACTTTGAGAACCTGGTGAATGAGTTGCTCAAAAGCAATTCCCCTAAGAAATGGTTTCGTGCCTACTTCAATCACGGCTTGATCAATTATATTTACGGACAGAATCGTCTGTTGCCGTGCGATATGTCCTTCGACACGTTCTTTATCGATCCTTATGGCGATGTAATGCCTTGCAATGGAACAAAGAACAAGGAGGTGATGGGTAATCTGAATACGCAGTCGTGGAATGAGTTGTGGAACTCTCCTGAGGCGGAGCAAGTACGCAAGAAAGTGCGCTGCTGCAACCGCAACTGCTGGATGATTGGTTCTGTCTCTCCTGCCATGCGCAAGTATATTTGGAAGCCTGCTGCGTGGGTGGCTACTCATAAGTTGAAGTCCTTGTTGGGCATGAAATACTCTATGTATGAAATTCCTGTCTGCGGCGAGTATCGCGATGGAAAGGTCACCAAGGAAGAGTTGGACAAACGAAGCACCTGTGATCTGAATGCTACTATCAACAACGGTTTGTCCGCTGATAGCAAGGAGGCTTTGAAAGGCAAACGTGGCGAGGATATTGTAAATGCGGATGTGGCTGGTCAAGGATATGAGGCAACAAGAGCAGAGACGAATCGAGATATTGAAATTAATTAAAACTGTTGGCTTTTTATGAAAGTCGTCGTTACAGGTACAAGAGGAATTCCTAACATAATGGGAGGCATAGAAACTCACTGTGAGAAATTGTATCCTTTGGTGGCAAAAAAAGGATACGATGTGGCTGTTATTCGTCGTGCTCAATATGCAAAGGACTTTTTTACAGAATGGAATGATGTTAACTTGATTGATATTGCCTCTCCTCGTAAAAAGTCATTAGAGACGCTTGTCCATACATTTAAGGCTATAAACAGGGCTAAACGACTAAAAGCAAATGTGCTTCACATTCATGCTATAGGTCCAGGCCTACTTGTTCCCTATGCAAAACTTCGAGGTTTAAAAGTCGTTTTTACTCATCATGGACCTGACTATGATCGTGAAAAGTGGGGATTTGTAGCAAAGACTATATTAAAAATGGGAGAGTTTATGGCGTGTCATTTTGCGGATGAGGTAATTGTTATCTCTGAAGTGATAAAGAATATCATAGCATATAAACATGGTCGTACTAAAAATGTTCACTTGATATATAATGGTGTCTCGACCCCTGATTTTGTTGATTACTCGTCTTATTTCTCGGAATTGGGAATTGAGGAAGAGCGTTATGTGTTAGGAATGAGTCGTTTTGTGCCAGAAAAAAATCTTCATCATTTAATTCATGCGTTTGAAGTCTACAAGCAAAGGAATCCAAATAGTAAGGTGAAATTAGTGCTTGCTGGTGATACGGATTTTGAGGATGATTATTCAAGGAAGTTAAAACAGATGGCACGAGATAATGGTGTTGTTTTGACTGGTTTTGTGAAAGGTGATAAACTTCATTCTTTGTTGACTCATGCTAGTTGTTATGTGCTCCCGTCTTCTCATGAAGGTCTTCCAATTGCATTGTTGGAAGCAATGAATTACGATTTGCCCGTGTTGGTGAGCAGTATTCCAGCCAATAGGGAAGTAGGATTGACTTCTGATGTTTATTTCGAAGTAGGCGACGTCGATCGGTTGTCTCAGCTTATCGAACAACGTTTACAAGGGACTTGCGGAGAACGCATATCTTATGACATGACAAAATACAACTGGGACAATATTGCAGATCAAGTCTGCGACGTTTACAAAAAATTAGAAAAAGAATAATCCCTATGCCTCAATACGATTATCTTATAGTTGGTTCTGGCTTGTTTGGCTCCGTTTTTGCTTATCGGGCAAAGCAGGCAGGGAAGAAGTGCTTGGTGATAGATAAACGGTCCCATGTGGGAGGTAATATCTATTGCGAAAATATTGAAGGTATCAATGTCCATAAGTATGGTGCTCACATCTTTCATACTTCCAATAAAAAAGTATGGGATTTCGTGAACTCCATTGTCGAATTCAACCGATATACAAACTCACCTGTGGCCAACTTTAAAGGCAAGTTGTTTAATTTGCCTTTCAATATGAATACCTTCTATCAGATGTGGGGGGTGACTACTCCTGCTCAAGCTGAGGCCAAACTTGAAGAACAGAGAGCAGAAGCCAAACAATCACTGAACGGTAGAGAACCTCAGAATTTGGAAGAACAGGCGAAACTGCTTATTGGTAACGATATTTATGAGACTCTTATCAAAGGATATACCGAAAAGCAATGGGGACGTTCTTGTACTGAACTTCCTGCTTTTATCATTCGAAGATTGCCTGTTAGAATGATCTTTGATAATAACTACTTTAACGATAAGTACCAAGGCATTCCTGTGGGTGGTTATAATAAACTAATAGAAGGTTTGCTGGATGGTGTTGATCTAAGGTTGAATACGGATTTCTTCAAGGATAGAGAAAATCTAGAGTCGATTGCCGAGAAGGTAGTGTACACAGGTCCAATTGATGAATACTATAACTATTGTTACGGACAATTAAAGTATCGCACGGTTTCTTTTGAGACTACGGTTGAAGAGACTCCCAATTATCAGGGTAACGCTGTTGTTAATTATACTGAACGAGAAGTCCCTTATACTCGTATAATCGAGCACAAGCATTTTGAGATGTTTGGTCAGGATATCTTTGATTGTCCCAAAACGGTTATTAGTAAAGAATATTCTACCGAATGGAAGCTTGGAATGGAACCGTATTATCCAGTGAATGATGCATTGAATAATGAATTAGCAGAGAAATATCGTAAACTTGCATCTCAAGAGAAGAATGTGATTTTTGGTGGTCGTTTGGCCGACTACAAATATTATGATATGGCTCCGGTAGTGGAGAAGGTCTTGGACTACTGGACGTGATAATGTTTGTTATGTTCAACAGGAAAGGCGTACTCAATGTGTTATTAGTTTTGATACACCCCTTTTTTGTTTGCTTCAACCAATAACTACAACTCTTTTTATTACCTTTGTATTATTATTTTTTGTGATTATTACTATTTTTTATGAATAAGAAAAAAGGTTTAGGAACTATTTGTGTTCAAGAGGGGTGGAAACCTAAAACGGGTGAGCCTCGTGTATTGCCAATTTATCAGTCTACTACATTTAAGTATGATACAACAGAACAAATGGCTGATTTGTTCGATTTGAAGACTTCTGGCTATTTCTATACTAGATTGCAGAACCCAACTAACGATGCTGTGGCTGCAAAGATTTGCGCTTTGGAAGGTGGTGTGGCTGCTATGTTGACCTCTTCTGGTCAGGCGGCTTCTTTCTATGCAGTGTTTAATGTATGCGAGGCTGGTGATCACTTCGTCTCTTCTTCTACTATCTATGGTGGAACATACAACTTGTTCGCTGTTACAATGAAGAAGTTGGGTATTGAGTGTACTTTCGTTGATCCAGATGCTTCTGAAGAAGAGATCTCAAAGGCTTTCCGACCAAACACAAAGTGTCTTTTCGGTGAGACAATCGCAAACCCTGTGTTGAGTGTGTTGGATATAGAGAAGTTCGCAAAAATCGCTCACTCTCATGGCGTTCCTTTGATTGTGGATAATACATTCTCAACACCAATCAACTGTCGTCCGTTTGAGTTTGGTTGCGATATCGTAACTCACTCGACTACTAAATATATGGATGGACACGCTACAAATGTTGGTGGTTGTATCGTTGATAGTGGAAACTTTGATTGGGATGCTCATAAGGATAAATTCCCTGGATTGACTCAACCAGATGAGTCTTACCATGGTTTGGCTTATAGCAAGGCGTTTGGCAAGGCTGCATACATAACAAAAGCTACTGTTCAATTAATGCGCGATCTTGGTTCTATTCAAGCTCCTCATAATGCCTTCTTGTTGAACCTTGGATTGGAGACTCTTCATGTTCGTATGCCAAAGCATTGTGAAAATGCTCAATTGGTTGCAGAGTATTTGGAGAAACATCCAAAAGTGGCTTGGGTGAATTATCCAGGACTAAAGTCAAATCCTTATCACGAGTTGGCTCAAAAACAATTTAACAATGGTCGCTCATGCGGTGTGGTTACATTCGGTGTGAAGGGTGGTCGCGATGTGTCTATCAAGTTTATGGATAACCTTCAGTTGGCTTGTATGGTTACCCACGTTGCAGATGCTCGCACTTGCGTTCTTCACCCCGCATCTCATACACACAGACAGTTGTCTGATGAACAGTTAATCGCAGCTGGCGTTCGTCCTGATTTGATCCGTTTTTCTGTAGGTATTGAAGAGCCGGAAGATATCATTGCAGATTTGGAGCAAGCATTAGAAAAATGCTAATATAGGGGAGTAATACCCTCTTAGTCTCGATAATGAAATCCCTGCCCAATTTTTGTTGGACGGGGATTTTTGTTTTTATTTATATCTTGTCTTTCAATTAGTTTTGTTAATTTTGCAAATGAACAAGATGAACTCTAAAATATAGAATTGTGGATGTTGTAACCATTATACTTTTGGCAATCGCTTTGGCAATGGATTGTTTTGCAGTTTCTATAACGAATGGAATTGCAATGAAGAATGTCCAAATTGTCCCTATCGTGAAAATGGCTTTTCTTTTTGGCTTGTTCCAAGCAATGATGCCATTGATTGGCTGGTTGGCTGGAGTTGGTTTTGCAGATTTGATAGAAACATGGGATCATTGGATTGCATTAGCGATTCTGATCGTTTTAGGGGTTAAGATGATAAAAGAAAGTTTGTCGGAGGATGATAATGATCAAGTCGTGCAGCCTGCAATTCAGTGGAAGACTCTTATCTTTTTGGCAATAGCTACTAGTATTGATGCATTAGCAACCGGGCTTGTTTTTATTACAGAGACATCCTCTACCTTTGTTTTTGCGTTGATTATGATAGGATTAGCCAGTTTCTTGTTCTCTGTGATGGGTAATTTAATAGGAATAAAGGCAGGAAAGCATCTTCCATTTAATATGGAATTGGTTGGAGGCCTTGTCTTGATAGGTATTGGATTAAAAATATTTTTTGAACACACAGGTCTATTGTCTGTGATTTTCTCTAAAATTTAAAACGCGTATGTTTGGCTTTATTAAAAAAAAATGGCACAATTTTATGCACAACGAGGAATTGAAGCATAAAATATATATGGTTGTTTATGACACTGACACAAGAGAGGGTAAGAATTTTGATGTCTTGGTGATTGCATTTATTATAGCAAGTGTTGGTGTGGTGATTTTAGAAAGTTTGTCATTCTTCCCTCCGTCGTTTAAATCATTCTTGAATGTTTTGGAGTGGGTGTTCACGGTTTTCTTCACCATCGAATATTTGATGAGAATCTATTGTGATCCTAAACCTTCAGAGTATGTGTTTAGTTTCTTTGGTGCAGTCGATCTTTTGGCTACTTTGCCGACTTATCTAAGTTTCTTCTTTCCTGGAGCACACGGTTTGTTGACTATTCGTATCTTTAGATTGATACGAGTGTTCCGTGTTTTTAAACTGTTTTCTTATTGGAATGAAGGAGAACAATTGTTGTTGTCGTTAAAAGCAAGTTCTAAGAAAATTATCGTATTCTTCGTGTTTGTTCTTCTGTTGGTAATCTGTACTGGAACTATGATGTATATGGTAGAAGGAGATGTTGAGAACACAAGCTTCCCTGATATTCCTAGTAGTATATATTGGGCAATTGTAACTACAACTACTGTTGGATATGGAGATATAACGCCGGTTACAAGTTTGGGTCGCTTCTTGTCTGCTTTTGTTATGTTGTTGGGTTATACTGTGTTGGCGGTTCCTACAGGTATCGTTTCTGCTCAAATGATTACTGATCATAAGAAGAGAGCTGCAATCCCTTGCCCTCATTGTCATAAGCCTGGGAATGAGCCGGATGCTGCATATTGTAAATATTGTGGATCTAAATTAAATCCAGAGGATATTGAAGATTTGGAGGATGGGGATCCTATAATTACGTTGGATGGGGAAATAAAATAAATATTTCCCTATCTTTGTGTATATATTTGTTGAGGATGACAAGATTTAAACTATTATTATACAACTTATTACTGTTATTACTATTCTCTCCATTGAAGATTTTCGCGAATGAATTGTTTTCGTTTAGCAGATATTCAAGCAAAGACGGATTGAGTTGTAATTATGTCCATGATATAGTCCAAGATAAAAATGGATTCTTGTGGATTGCAACAGAGTATGGACTAAATCGTTTTGATGGAGTTCATTTCCGTTCCTATTTTGTGGAGGAATGCCCATCCTTGTGTAGAAATCAGGTCCTTCATTTATATGTTACTCCAGATGGCCGTTTCTTGGCAGCTGGAAACAATGGTGTTATAATATCTTATGATGAAAAAAGCGATTCATTCGTTGATCTAATACCTGATGATTTCTTCACAACATATTTTAAAGGTATTACTAATTTTCATTTGGACAATAAGGGTATACTGTGGGCTACAACAACGAATGGTGTCTACTTTTACAATGATACAATAGGAAAGTTTGACAAACATCCCTACTTGACAGATTCGACATCTGATATTTTCATTTCTGCGATGAAGTCCGATGGCTTTGGACGATATCTATGTGGAACGTATACAGGAATTTCTGTCTTTGATGAGAAAGGTTATCATTTTAAGAAGTATGATGATTTGTTGTCGACGGGGAAGCTTATCTCTAACATTGTTGAGATAGAAAAAAACAAATTTTTAGTGTCGTCTTTTGTCGGAGGTCTGTGGGTGTTCTCTGAAAATGAAGATGGATCTATAGAAAAGGCCCAGATGTTGGATATTCCTTTTATTAATGTTTCAAGTGTGTTAAAAGACTCAAAAGGAAGATTTTGGTTTGGTGCTGCGGGTTCTGGATTGTGGAGGGCAACTTATGATGGGACGTTCCATTTTGAGAAAATAGAACCTAAAAATATCAAGTCGGAGGAGTTGATGAAAATACATTGTCTGTACGAGGATTCAAATGGAGATGTTTGGATTGGTACGCAAAATGCAGGACTCCTTCGTTATAGATCGATTGGAAGTTCAGGAACAATTCACTCTTCAGATGTGGGGTTCCCTATGGTTGATGGAACCTCTTTTGCACAGGATGAGGAAGGAAACATATTAGTGGCTGCTGATGGTCATGGCGTTTTTCTTCTCGCTCCTGATCTTTCTCTTTTGGATAATTTTACTATTGAGGATGGTCTGTCTTCTAATAATGTTCTCTCTGTAAAGAAAGGTCTTGATGGTGATTTCTGGATTGCTTCATGGGGTGGAGAACTCTGTAAACTGAATACAAAAACGAAGAAGATTAGAAAGGTCCCTTTTTCTTCGATTGGTATCCCTTTCATTACGTGTAAAACCGTTTATCCGTTTTCTAATGGGGAGGTCTGGGTGGCTATGTCTGGCGATGGAGTTTATTCTATGAACAAGACAGGGGAGTGGTCTCGAAAATGGCTTAAGGACGATGGATCTTTTAAAGTGCCAGACATTTGGATTGAAGATATTACTGAGTCGAAACAAGGAGTTCGCTGGATTGTTACTGCTCGTTCTGTTTGGCGTTGTGATGAGAATGGAGAAAAATCAGTATTCCCGGATGTTGATTTGCAACAAATGCATAGACCATTGCTTATGTTGCAAGGAGCGTGCGATGAAGAGGGTAACCTATACGTTGTGTCAAGCCAGGGTATTTTGCGATTTGAAGCAGATGGAAGTGCTTATGCAAAATTGGATTATCTTCCCGACGGACAATATTCTTCCATTGTGAAAGATGAGAATGGTGTTTTTTGGACTGGAGGTTCTAACGGAGTCCTCTCTTTTGATGATCGGAAGAAGGTCTTTTCAAAAATACTACTAGACGACCGTTTTAGAAGTAGGAATTACTTTACTTGTCGTGCTTCTTTTATTGATGGGTCAGGACGAATTTATTTTGGTAGCACAGAAGGATTTGTAATGATCGATCCAAAGAGATTGAATGTCTCGGACACTGTTGATTATCTCCAATTTTCGCAACTATATATGCAGGGATCTGGACAGAGTAGTTTGCCTCAATGTTTGGTGGATGTTCCAAAACTGGAATTGAATTACGATGAAACGAACTTTACTGTGGCTGTAGATGTTATTGATTTCTCTGGTTTGAATGACGTTGAACTTTTCTATCGTTTAAAGGATTTGGATAAGGAATGGATTGATCTTCAAGGAAAACGGGAAATTAAGATATCTCATATTCCTTCGGGTAGTTATGTGCTAGAGGTAAAAGCGAAGAAAAGAAGTGCAATAGACAGTAAGATTGTAACCCTTCCAGTCGTAGTCTCTCCACCTTGGTGGAATACTTGGTGGTTCTATTCATTGATTGCCTTGTCGGTTGCCTTTGTAACTTTCAGCGTCATTTCTTATCGTTTTAGGAGGATAAAAGAGCAAAAAGATCTTTTATCAAAGATGGTAACAGAGAGAACAAGAGAATTGGATGAATCCAATCATTTGCTTGAACAAAAACAGTTGCTCATTGAGCAAAGGAATAAGGATTTGGAGCAGGCTTTACAAGAAAAGGATAGATTATTGTCTGTTATTGCTCATGATCTGAAAAATCCGATGTTCGCTATTGTAGGTGCGTTGGATAGTGTTTTGAAGAATCATAGTTCGTTGGAAAATACGTGGAAGACATTAAAAGACATATATCTCTCTGCATTTAATTTGCAATCTGCGATGGTTAAATTGTTGGAATGGGCAAGAGGTAAACAAACGGATGTTGTATGCCATGTTGAAGATGCAAGTGTGCGTAAGATGGTTCAAGAGGTTGTCTCTTTGCTGAATGGTTTGTTCAAAGAAAAAAAGATAAAGGTGTCAACCTCCTTCAATGTCTCTCATTGTGCTCTGATGGATTCCCGAATGATTGGTACTGCATTGAGAAACGTATTGTCGAATGCTGTTAAATTCACACCAGAGGAAGGCTCTGTCGAAATAGAAGTGCTAGAAGAATCCGGGTATATAACAATGAAAGTAACGGATACAGGTGTAGGAATGACAGAAGAGCAGCTTGTGTCTATACGAAATAATGAAAATGTAATTTCCACAATGGGTACTAAAATGGAAAAGGGTACCGGACTTGGCTTTAAAATGGCTAAGGATTTTGTGGAAAAGAGTGGAGGTGTGTTGTTGGTTGATAGTAAAAAGAATGAGGGGACTGTTATTACTATAAAATTGCCTGTTGCTCTGACTGATGATGTGGATGATTTGGAAAAACAACAGCAAGAGGAGTTGAGTGGTCAATTTGAATATAACGCAGAACTTCTTCAAGGTAATACAGTGATGATTGTGGATGATGATCCTTTAATCTTATTGCATCTTAGAACAATGTTGGAACCTTATTTTCAGGTTGTTGAGGCTAATAATGGAGAAGAAGGTTTGGCTGTTGCAAAAAGAGAATTGCCTGATCTCATTTTGAGTGATGTGGAGATGCCTAAAATGGATGGAATAAGAATGTATGAATCTCTAAAATCGGATCCGTCAACTGCATATATACCATTGCTGTTCTTGTCTGCTCGAAACGCGGAGAGTGATCGTTTGTTAGGATTGTATAAAGGTGCCATTGATTATATTTCGAAACCTTTTTATGACAAGGAATTGTTGATTAAATTGAATAATATCCTTCTGCTAAGAAGGGAGAGACAACAACGTGTGCTTCGAGAGAATTATGAACACTTGGATGAAAAAACAACAGAAAAGGAATTGAATCCATTGTTGAGGGCTTTGCTTAAATTAGTAGAGGAACGGTATTCTGATTCTAATTTTTCGGCAGATGATATGTCTACTGCTCTTGCAATGAGTAAGTCTACATTCTCAAGAAAGTTGAAGTCCATAACAGATAAAACTCCAACGGAAATTCTAACAGAGTACCGGTTGCATAAAGCACAAGATTTGTTGAAACAGGGTAATATGAGTGTTACGGAGATTGCCTATTCTGTTGGTTTTAATGATCCATTATATTTTAGTAAGAAATATAAATCCTATTTTGGTATTTCTCCTTCAATGGAAAAGTGATTTATGTTAAATAAATGATTTACAGGTGTTTGATAGTTCTTTGAGTTTT
This sequence comes from Paludibacteraceae bacterium, assembly GCA_045600225.1. Classification (GTDB taxonomy): domain Bacteria; phylum Bacteroidota; class Bacteroidia; order Bacteroidales; family Paludibacteraceae; genus UBA1181. The sequence continues at coordinate 11,875 of JAZRXL010000077.1, read as the reverse complement.
GTGTAAACGAAAAATTCATAAAGAAATGGGAAAAAAATCCATAAGATTGGGATGAAAATACATATGAATAATGCATAATTGATTGTATATTTGCATTGTCAATAAATAAGATTGTTGATATAAGTGTAATAATGGTTTTTATAACGTCTGAACTTTGATTGTTATTTCTCCCAAATGTTTGTACAATATAAAAGGGTTGGTCTTATGTGACCACCCTTTTTTTAAGAAGAATATATTATAACTTTTATTATATGGAAAACCATAAAATCTTGTCAAAACGTAATTTTGAACCTTAACTAATAAAAGAGAGGTTGCTCCCAGCAACCTCTCTTTTGTACTCATATGTTATGTGAACCTATTTTATGTTTCCTTCTTTTAGATCTTTTACGAAACCATCTATGATAGGGTAGCACTCTTCAACGGAGTTCGCCTCTTTTAATCTTTTCTCCAATGGACACCAATCTGTCTTTGTTCTGTTATCGATATGGTCGATTGTTTCATCAAATGTAACCTTAATGCTATTGTCCTCCAATAACTTTAATGCTGCATTTGTGATTGCGTGAGTACGAACTTCTTGAAATTTTCCTTTTACGATCAATGCGGCAGCTCCTTTCCCTATGATTTTGTCTGCAATTAATGCACCATTTAAGAACTCGCTTTCTCGTTGGTTTAAGTCATAAAGGTCAAGTATCCCGTTTTGTCTAAATGTTCGAACTACATCTCCTTTCGAAATTACACATGAGAAATTGCCTTCGTCTCTAGTTCTAAGAAGGCCTGCAAGTATAACCGTATTACTTAGTTTTGCCCCATCTCTTTTTAGTAACTCTACGAATTGGTTAATCCTGTTCATTTCTCGAGGTATGTCGATAAGTTGAGGACATGCCTTTTTGCATATTCCACATCCTATACAGTGGTCCGCTTGCCTTACTTTAGGGATCTCTCTGTTGTAGCCTACAAGAAATGCCTGACGTGCTTCATTGTATTCAGGACTTTTCCTGTCCTCTTGAACAAATCCTTCGTTTACACATTTGTTGAAATGAGAAAATATGCCAGGAATGTTTATTCCGTAAGGGCATGGCATACAGTATTGACAGCTTGTACAAGGAATAGTAGGGTAGTTGGCAATGATCTCTGCAATATTTTCCAACATCTCATACTCTTGTTCATTAAGGACTTTAAGAGGAGAGTATGTTTTGATGTTGTCTTGAAGATGCTCCATGTAGGTCATACCACTTAGCACAGATAGTATAAGAGGCTTAGATCCTGCGAAACGGAAAGACCATGAAGCAATGCTGCTATCAGGGTCCTTTTGTTTCAATAGCGCAGTTGCGTGGCTATTTAAATTTGCTAATTTTCCTCCTAATAGGGGTTCCATTACGAATCCTGGAATATTCCTTTTCTCAAGTTCTCCATACAGATATTCTGCATTGGTGTTACTTGGATTCATTTCTTTTGCATGCTTCCAATCAACATAGTTTAATTGGATAAGAACGAAGTCCCATTTTATCTGATCGTGCATGCCCAACATGTAGTCGAATACACGAATGTCTCCGTGGTACGAGAATCCTAAATTCTTAATTCTTCCAGCCTCCCTTTCTTTTAGAAGAAAATCTAGCATGCCATTGTTAAAGTACCTGTCTTTTAGGTATTGCATAGGATCTTCACCACCTCCAATGGCGTGTAGAAGGTAGTAGTCTAAATACTCAACCTGAAGTTCCTTAAACGAGTTGTGATACATTTCGAGTGACGCCTCTCGGGAGTATTCCCCAAAATTGGAAAGTTTGGTGGAGACAAGGTATTCGCTTCTTTTATGTCTGCTTAGAGCAATACCCATTGCTTTTTCTGAGCGACCCTGGCAATAAGCCGGAGATGTGTCGAAAAGGTTTACTCCGTGCTCCATTGCATAGTCTACCATGCGATTCACCTCTTCTTGGTCGATGTCGTTATTGGCATCTTCTCTTCCGCTAACCCCTTTTGTGGTTGGAAGTCTCATACATCCAAATCCGAGGATTGATACATCTTGGCCGTGTGTGTCTTTTCGATAAGTCATTTGACCAAGAGCGCTTTCATCAAATTTAGCAGATGATGATTCTTTCTGTTCTTTTGTAGAGCATCCTGTCAGATAAGTTGCGGCTGCAAAAGAACCAACCCCTAATTTCTTTAGGAAACTTCTACGAGAAATGTTTTCTTTGTTATTCATAAGAATAATGCTTCGTATTTTAGGAATAAATTACTTTAAAATTAGCAATGCAAAGTTAAATTTTTTTATGATAAAGACCTATAATGAATTTAATTTTAGTATTATTGCACTACAATAAAAAAGTAAGGGGATGAGGTGGTTCTATTCATTATGTATTTGCTTTTTTTTCTTGTCTGCGGGTGTGGATGAGGCAAATGCTCGTTCCATCTACTTTGATAAGTATTCCGCTGAAGATGGAATGACCTCCAATTGGGTTCACAGAATAGAACAAGATTCTTGTGGACATATATGGGCAACCACAGATTTTGGAATTTCCCGATTTGATGGAAAATTTTTCAAGAAGTTTGTGCGGAGCAATTATCCATCGATGATGCAAGATGAATTGCACGAGGTAAAGTCATATCCTGATGGCTCTTTCTTCGTAGGAGGAAATGCCGGTGCGTTGTTGAAATATAATCCGGTAAAAGACTGCTTTGAAGACTATTCTCCTGTGGATTTCCAAACCACATATCTGAAACAAGTGGATGGATTTTATCTTTTGAGAGATCAGAGAAAATTGGCATTTACTTCAGGTGGAATCTATTTTTTAGATGAGAAGAAAGGCGGATTTTCTAATGATTTCCCTGCTTTTGATGCTTTTAAAGATTACTATATTCTTTCTTTCTATGAAGACAGATTTGGTCGTTTTTGGATAGCCTCCTTCAATACCTTAATTATTACAACCCCGGATGGGACAGTGGTGAAAAAGTTGGACTTGGGAAGAGACTTGGAGTCTATGTTCTCTTCTAAATTAATACCGCTGTCTGAGAATAAAATATTAGTGACATGCTTTACTAATGTTTTGTATATCATTACAATAGACGCTAATGGAGATGTGCTGGAACCAGTTCAAATAAAGGTCCCTTTTTCAAATTTGAATAAAGTCCTAAAGGATAAGCATGGAAATTTTTGGTATTCTTCTGATGGCGATGGATTATGGTGTTCTAATGTAGAACCTTCTGAAAATACTGAATATGAGAAAATTTATCCAAGCAACTTGCCAGAAAAATACTTAAGTAAGATTTATGACATAGAGGAGTCGTCGAATGGAGATATTTGGGTGGCTACATATAGTAATGGAATGTTGAGGTTCCATCCGAATAAACCTCAGTTGTTCGTTTTCTCTAAGGATGTACAGTTCCCTATGCAGATGGGAAGTTCTTTCTCTGAGACTGACAATCATGATATCTTTGTCTCTTGTGATGGTGGTGGTTTGGCGAGACTCTCTTCCGACTATAAAGTCATTGAAATTTATAATGAAAAATATGGTTTGACGAGTAAAAATGTGGTGTCTCATAGTCAAGACAAGGATGGTCATTTGTGGTTGGCGACTTGGGGCGGTGGTATTTTGGAGTTTGACCCTTCTACTTGTAAATATAGACAAGAGAAATTCCCCGGACTTAACTCTAATTTAAGTTGTTTCGCGCATGTAACTAAATTGTCGAATGGAGAAATTTGGGTAAGTACAGGTGGAGATGGTATGTACAAACGCGATGTTACGGGAAAATGGAGCCGATATATGCTAAAGTTCTCTGAGAATGAATTTGATATGTGGCCTTATCGTGTAATTGAGGGAAAGAATAACGATCGTTGGATTTCCACATCTCGTTCTGTATGGTATGTGAATGGAGAGAATAGAAAACCTATGTTAGGAGACTTTTCGAAATCTCCAGATAGTAATCCTATGTCTGTTAATGACTTGATGGTTGCAGAAGACGGTTCTTTGTATGTTGCAACCGATCGAAGCATAATCAAAATCTCTAAAGATGCTCAGAAGTGTGATACTTTGAGGTATCTTCCTGTTGCAAAGTATTCTTCTATCAATATTGGAGGAAATGGTAAGATCTTGGTTTCGGGGACAGATGGTATAATCGAAATAGATGAGGTTAATGAAAAGTACAAGGCACTTAATTATAATTTCGCAAAACAGGGATTTAACTATTTTAGAAGTCATAGCAGTTTAAAAACCTCAGATGGCAGGATTTTATGGGGAACCAAGGATGGATTTGTGGTCCAGAATAATTTGGCAGACCAAATGCTTAGCCCGATAGAGTGTTTTGAATTGTCAGAGGTGAAGGTGGCTGATCTTTCGAATGAAGAAGCTGAAAAATATATTGATAGATCTGACAAGGGAGTGGTTCAATCTCTTAGCTTACCTTATGATAAAACAGATATCTCCATATTTGTAGATTGGGTGGATCTTTCATCGAGAGAAGTTGAGTTTAAATATTGTTTGCGAGGATTTTCAGATAAGTATATCCCGCTTCCTGATAATCGATATATTTATTTCTCTTATATTCCTAGTGGTGACTATGAGTTGGAAGTTCTGTCTGTTTGTGGTGATGATGTTCAAAAAAGATGTATGAAGATAAAAGTGATGCCTCCTTGGTGGAAAACTTGGTGGTTTACCCTTTTGTGCATCTTGTTGGCTTTAGTTATTGTTGGGGGCGTTTTCTATATTCGTTTACGTAGATTGACCTTGCAAAGGGCTGAATTGCGTCGTATGGTAGAGGAGAGAACCAAGGAGTTGGATTTGAAGAATGTTAAGATAGAAGAGCAGAACGAGGAGCTTAAGCATGTCTTGGCTGATAAGGATCGTGTTTTGTCTGTTATAGCACACGACTTGAAAAATCCTATGTTTGCTATTGTTGGAGCTTTAGAGGGTTGGATTCGTAGGGAACCCGCAATGAATAACGAAGAAAAAAGAGCTGTTATCTCTAATGTGTTGTCTTCCTCACAATCACTTCAAAGTGAAATGGGAAGACTTTTGGAGTGGGCTCGAGCGAAAAGTGATAGGATTGATTTTAACCCTACCAATGTGGATTTGAATTCTGTTGTTCGCAATGTTGCCTCATTGCTCTCTACTTTACTTTCCAAAAAGAAAATTTCTTTGAAAACGGATGTGGATTTGGAAGAGTGTGTCTGGGGCGATAACCGAATGTTGAGTACAATTTTTAGAAACTTCATTAATAACTCTATTAAGTTTACTCCGGAAGGAGGTGAGATTGTTGTTTCTGCAAGAAAAATAAACGAAGATCGTGTGGAAGTGACAATAAAAGATAATGGAGTCGGAATGTCGGCAGATAAATTGGCAACTCTTCAATCGCAAGGATATTGTGATTCTTCTTTGGGTACTGATAATGAAAAAGGAACGGGATTAGGTTTCCGTATTTGTCGTGATTACATAGAAAGAAATAATGGAACCTTGAAATTGTTCAGTAAGGAAAGTGAGGGTACAACCATTCAGTTGGAGTTCCCATTGTCAAAACAGAAGGTATCTGAATTAGTCCCTACTTTGAATGCAGACAAGGAGAAGTTGGACAAAACGATTGACAAAGAAATTCTTGAGGGAAATAAGGTTGTTGTGGTTGATGACGACTCTTTGATCAGTAAGAATATTTCTGACATATTGAGTTCTTATATGGAAGTGTTCACTGCATCTAATGGAGAAGAAGCTTTGGAACTTATTAAAAGGGTTGAACCAGACTTGATATTAAGTGATGTAGAGATGCCTGTGATGAATGGAATTGAACTAAGTAGACATTTGGCTCGTGAAGAAGACACTAATTCAATACCATTCTTGTTCTTGTCTGCTAAAAATGAGGAGTCGGATAGATTACTTGGATTATTGAGTGGCGCAATAGACTATATACCTAAGCCTTTTAGTGCAAGTGAGTTGTTGATGAAGGTAAATAACATCTTGAGGATTCGTCAAAGACAGCAGTCTCGCTTGTTAAATAAGCAGTATTATCAAAAGGGAAAAGAGGTAGACTCGAAAGAAAGTACTGTAGAGAAAAAAGAGGATAAGGATGAAAAACTAAACCCATTTGTAATGAAACTGATGGATGTCGTTGGAAAACACTATATCGATAGTGATTATTCAATAGAGTCTCTCGCCTCAGAATTGAATATGAGTCAATCCACATTGTCTCGTAGGGTTAAGTCATTGTTAGGTAAGACACCTATAGAAGTGATGAATGAATACAGATTAAATATGGCAATGTCTCTCTTAAAAGAGGCTGGAAAGGAAACAAACATTGCAAGTATTGCTTATGAAGTAGGATTTACAGATCCTGCATATTTTACAAAAAAATTTAAAGACTTTTTTGGAATACTTCCAAGTAATATTAAGTGAATATAGGATTAATATTCGATGAAAGCGCTGTTTTTTGTTTGAATGTTAGTATGAAAAAAATTGCATTTGCAGAAAAAATCCAATCATCTGACGAAATTCTTCTATTCTAAGTGCGTTATTTAGTGTTACTTTGCTATGTCCATTAAGAGGATGGACTTTAAGATTGACACTATCTAACATTAAGAGAAATAAAAACGCCGACAACCTTGTTTTTTATCTTTTTAGTTTATGGATGTCGGACGTTCAGATGTTTTACCATTGTACACTTTTTTACCCTTTACACTTATACGGCTGGGCGAACCTTTTGGTTCGCCATTAAGCCTGAACAATCAGAGTAAATATTCAGTTCAGTTATACATAACCCCTATTTATTTGTATTTAATACACACACAATAGCATAATGTTCAGTTTAGTGCAGTTTTAATTCGTTTTCCTGTTTTTTTAGCGGTGTATTCCTCCCGGAATACACCTTTTTTATTTTATAAGGTTTGGGTTTCAAAATAAAAAATCCTGCTGTGTTTTGCAGCAGGATTCCTTTTGTGAGTGATTTTTTTTTGTTCTTAAAATGCTTTTAGCTCCTTTAGAAGAATTTCATTCTCTTCTGGGGTTCCTATCGTTATGCGAAGACAATTGCCGCAAAGAACAACGGTATTTCTATTTCTAACGATGATGCCCTTGCTTACTAAATGCTGGTATGTCTTGTCTGCATCTTTTACTTTTGCCAATATAAAGTTTGCATCTGTAGGATATAGTTTTTCTACAATGCTTAAGTTGGCAAGTTCCTTTTGCATCTTTCCTCTCTCCTCCATGAGTGTCTTTATCCATAAGTCAACCTCTGATTTGTTGGACAAAATAGATAATGCATGCTTTTGAGTGAGAATGTTTACATTGTATGGGTATTTTACCTTGTTAAACAATGCGATTATGGCTTCTGAAGCAAATGCCATTCCCAATCGTATTCCTGCACTTGCCCATGCTTTCGACAGGGTTTGAAGAATGATTAGGTTGGGAAATTCACTAAGACGCTTAACCCAACTTGGTTGTGCAGAGAAGTCTATGTATGCTTCGTCGACAACAATAATGCCATTGAAGTTTGCCAATAAATTCTCAATCTCTTTTGCGTCTAAAGAGTTTCCTGTTGGGTTGTTGGGCGAACAAAGCCAGATGACACGAGTGTTGTCATCGCATTTTGCAAGAATCTCTTTAGACGAGAATTGGAAGTTCTCGTCTAAGTTTACATTCCTATACTCTACATTGTTAATGTTCGCACAAACACTATACATTCCGTATGTAGGAGCGATCGCAACGACATTATCTTCTTTAGGTTCGCAGAATATGCGATACACAAGGTCTATAGGTTCGTCACTACCATTCCCTAAAAATATATTCTTTACAGGAACCCCCTTAATCTTTTTCAAAGCCTCCTTAACTTTTATTTGTAAGGGGTCAGGGTATCTGTTGAACGGACTATTATAAGGATTTTCGTTTGCGTCCAAGTAAACAGAAGCCTCTCCTTTGAACTCGTCGCGTGCGCAAGAGTAGGGTTTGAGTTTCCAAATGTTTGGACGAATAGTTTTCATTAAATCAAACATAAGTATAAAATTTAAGTGAAACCTTATTTTCTACGCAAAGTAACTGCGTTCTGGTGAGCAAATAACTGCTCGTTGTTTGCCATTATTTCAATAGCATCTCCAATGAGATTCAAACCTTCCTTTGTGATTTCTTGGTAAGTGATCTTTTTTCGGAAACTATCTAAGTTCACTCCACTGTATGCTTTTGCATAACCATTGGTAGGTAGCGTGTGGTTTGTGCCAGAAGCGTAGTCTCCTGCGCTCTCTGGTGTGTAGTATCCCAAGAAGATAGAACCCGCATTCTCAATCTTTTCTGCTATGCCTCTATAATCGGTTGCAGATATGATAAGGTGCTCGGGAGCATATGAATTACTGATGGCAATTGCCTCGTCCATGTCTTTGACAATAAAGATTTTACTGTTGGCGACAGATTTTTCTGCAATCTCTTTTCTTGGAAGAAGTGCCAACTGAGAATCGACCTCTTTCATGACCTTCTCGGCAAGGGCTTCGCTAGTAGTTACAAGGATAGCTTGGCTATCCACTCCGTGCTCTGCTTGTGAAAGGAGGTCTGATGCAACAAACTGAGGATTGGCTGTTTCGTCTGCCAATACCTCTACTTCTGATGGTCCGGCAGGCATGTCGATTGCCACATCTTTCAGACTGACCATTTGTTTTGCAGCAGTGACATATTGGTTTCCTGGTCCAAATATTTTGTACACCTTAGGCACACTCTCTGTTCCGTAGGCCATTGATGCAATGGCTTGAACTCCTCCAATTTTGAAAATCTTACTAACACCTGCGGTTTTTGCAGCAAACAATACTGCGGGATGGACCTTTCCCTCTTTATTAGGAGGTGTGCAAAGGACTATCTCCTTACATCCTGCGATTTGAGCAGGGATGGCTAGCATTAGTACTGTTGAGAATAGAGGAGCGGTTCCTCCAGGTATATATAATCCTACTTTCTCAATTGCTTTTGCTTTTTGCCAACAAGTAACTCCGGGCATTGTTTCTACGCAAGGCAACTCTTGAGCTTGTGCGCTATGGAACTTTTGAATATTCCCTTTTGCTAACACTATGGCATCTTTCAATTCTTTGGAAACAATTGCTTCTGCCTCTTTTATCTCTTCCTCTGTGACAGCCAATGAGTTAAGCTCCACTTTGTCGAACTTCAGCTCGTATGCCTTTACGGCCTTATCTCCATTCTCTCGAACATCGTTCAGTACAGTTCTGACTGTGTCGAAAAGAGTGGCATTGTCGAATGTTGGACGTGTGAGTAAATCTGCCCATTCTGATGCCGATGGATATTTATATATTTTCATAATGAGATGCGATTAGAGAATCATTTTTTCAATAGGAATTACAAGAATGCCTTCTGCTCCAAGAGCCTTTAGTTGGCTAATGATATCCCAGAAAGTTTTTTCTGTAATTACAGAATGAAGAGACGACCATCCTTCTTGTGCTAAAGGAGTAACAGTTGGAGCTTTCATTCCTGGTAGGATTGCACATACATCCTTAATCTTTTCATTCGGAATGTTAAGGATAATGTATTTTTTGCCTTCTGCGTTCTTGTAAGAGTCGAAACGGAATAAAAGTTCGTTTAGGATCTCCTTCTTCTCTCCGCTCAAATTAGGGTTTCCGATAAGAATAGCTTCAGACTTTAAAACAACTTCAACTTCCTTTAAGTTGTTGCTAACAAGAGTACTTCCTGAGCTGACGATGTCGAAGATACAATCTGCCAATCCAATTCCTGGCGCGATTTCAACAGAACCAGTGATTACATGGATTTCTGATTTGATGTTGTTCTTATCTAAAAAGTCTTGAAGAATGTTTGGGTAAGAAGTTGCGATCTTCTTTCCGTTAAACCATTCGATTCCCTTGTAGTCTTCTGCCTTTGGAATGGCAAGAGAAAGACGACATTTGCTGAAATCAAGACGTTTGATAAGATCTGCATTTTCTCTTCTTTCTACATATTCGTTTTCTCCTACGATACCTACGTCTGCGATGCCACTTGCAACTGCTTGTGGAATATCATCGTCTCTTAGGTATAAGATTTCGACAGGGAAATTAGAAGCGGGAACTAGAAGTGTTCTTTTCCCAGAACTGATTTTGATACTGGACTCTGCCAACATGGTCATTGTTTCCTCGAACAAACGACCTTTTGCTTGAACTGCAATTCTTAACATATTTGTATATTTTTTTGTTATTATTTTCTGAAAAACAAAAGGCTTACCGAAAACCGGCAAGCCTTATCTTTATTGCACACACAACCGCTCACCGAAATTATCGTTGAAAATGATGATGATTGTGATGATGCTTTGTGTTAAACATACTCTCTATTTTGAAATAACGACGCAAAGATACAAAATAATTCAGAATCTTTCACTTATGAACAATAGTTTTTTCTAAAATAAAAATGTCGATTGTGAAATTTTGGAAAAAGGGAAGGCCTACATCGATGCGTGTACTCATTCTTTTGGGTTACTTCTTTGCAACCTTTTTGAAAATTCCGTTGTCTGTGCGTAATACATACATTCCAGGTGGAAGTGCATCGAAATTGATAGATGTATAACTGCCTAAGTATGTTCCATTGATTGAATATATAGATGCGAAGATGTCGTAAGAACTATCTGCAAACATTATCTCTTCTGTGTCGACAAAGTTTTGAATAGGTCCATTGTAGGATTCTCCTTCGTCTCCCTTTTGGTATATTTTCACATAGTTGACATACATTTTGGCTTCTCCATTGCGAAGAGCAGTGACTCCGTCTGCACTATATATATGAGAGAAATCGCCACCAACGGCTAAGTTGAAAAGAATGAAGAATTCATGGTGGAAGTATATTCCTGGACTATTGTCTTGGCTTTTGTCGCTAATGTCCATTTCGTAATAGGGCATTGTGTTTGGGTCGATGTCTTGGTCTACATACATTGCGATTCTTTTATCATCCCAATATAATGTATAGAGGTGAAATTTGTCATCTTGAAGCGAATAACTCCAGGTGTTGGATTTTGAATAGTTGGGATGCCCGTTGTTGATGAATGGTCCCCAATGGCAAGCTCCATTGAAGTATCTGTCTTGAGTGCCATTTTCGAAACAATCGGAATTTCCCATTTCCAAAATGTCTATCTCTCCACAATAAGGCCAGTTATTGTACTCTATGTCATTTCCTAAAAGCCAAAATGCGGGCCAGAGACCATTGGCTGTTTTGGGAATTTTGATGCTGGCTTCAATCTTTCCATGACAAAAATATACTTTGTTTTGTGTGGTTAGTCGTCCTGATGTGAAATCTTTGTTCTCGTAGCGTTGCCTTTTCGCTGTAAGTACCAAACATCCATTTCCATCCTTGTCTGTTTCTAAAGTTACATTATCTTTGATGTAGTATTGCAATTCATTATTGCCTCCTCCGTCATTTCGAACTTCTACATTCCACGCCTCACTGTCTAATTCATTTTGGTCGAATAGGTCTTGCCAAACCAAATGGTAGCCATTGGTTTCTCCCGTTCCATTTTGCAAGTTGAAGTCGATGTCTGCTTTCCCTCCCACGATCTCGTTTTGTCCTATGGCATTGTTTGCCAATAGTAGTAGAAGAATGGGAATGTATAATTTTTTCACTTTCATTTCTAACAGTTGCCTTTGTTTAAAAAACAGTTTTTTTGTTCAATTATCAATGATGCAAATATAGAGATAAAAATACTATTGAGGCTTGGCATTCTTTTGTTTAATAAAGGAGTTCTCTTCACACATGTTTTTTTGCATAATAGTAACTGCCGAGAAAAAAATAGTCGTCAATTCACGGCTCTTTCATTTACCCCTCTGATAAAGTGCACAACTCCCCTTACCCATGGTTAATGGGGAACTGCGATTTTCAATTATTTGAAACACAATAAGTTGGCATTTCAAGAAAAGGCTATTTTTTTCTATTTTAGGGTT
>JAZRXL010000076.1:0-5257 GCA_045600225.1 Paludibacteraceae bacterium | reverse complement strand
ATCCTCAAAAACACCTTCGTTCTTCCATTTGGAGAAATAGTAGTAAACAAGGTTGTAAGGAGGGAAATCTTTTGGGAGCATCCTCCACTGACACCCTGATTTGAGAAGGTAATTGATCGCATTTACAATGTTTCTGAGAGGGTACTTGCGCTTTCTCTCTTGCACATTTAAAAACTTTTCTATAACTTGCCACTGATTATCGGTGAGATTTGTTGGATAACTGTTCATTCCTTTAATGTTTGGTACCTTTAAAGTTACGAATTTTTATCCACTTATCAAACTGATAATCAATATTTTAAGCGTATTTTAGAGAGGTTTTTTCTGGCCTCTCAAATTAGTTTTGAATTAAATTTAAACAGTTTCTTAGTGAAGTCATTTATTTTCCTGAATTTCACATTGTTTTGACAAGGTAGTGCACAAGAATAGCACAGCTTATTGGTATCTTTGCACAATAATATCAAATTTAGTTAATATGAAAAAAAAAGAAGTTGTCTATATTAATGAAAATGGTAATCAAGTAACAGAGAAACTGATGGTGATGTGCACCGAGGAAGGTTGCGTCACTATTGAAGAAGCTGATTTCTCTGCAATGTACCGCAATGTAGAAGAGATCTATCATTGGGCAAAGCAGGGCAAGGAGATTTATGAGGATTGGAGCAAAGTGTTCGATTGTGAAAATCCTATTGAAGACATAATCCTCATAAACAGACAAGCAAATACCCTTAGCGCAAGTATCGATGCGTTAAAGAGCAAGTACAACATTCATCAATCAGCGGCTGAAGCTTTGGTAAACATGTCATTATCAGAACTTACAGGCTTAGACATAGAGGAAATCCAAGAGAAGTTGAAATACTATTCACTTGCAGAACATCAATTGAAAACCTTGATTGATTTTCGTTCTCATTAACTTTATATGCCCATAAACCAGACAAATAAGATAGTGTGGCTCGTTGATACCATCCGCAAGGCTGGGAAGATTTCGTTTGCGGATCTGAACCAGAAGTGGAAGGACAATGAGACATTGAGTAGTGGTCTTGACCTGCCGAAACGAACGCTACACAAGTGGATAGATGTGGTGTTCGATACATTCGGCATCATCGTATCGAACGAAGGTCGGGGTGAGTACCGATACTATCTGGAGAATCCTGATGAACTTAGGAGTGGAAGCATGGAGCGATGGCTCTATAGTACCAACAGCGTGAGCAATGCACTGATGGGAAATAAGTGTTTGCACAATCGTATCATGCTTGAAGAAGTGCCTTCCAGCATTGAACATCTGCAAAACATCATGGAGGCGATGAAACAGGATAAGCGACTGAGGGTTGTCTATCATGATTACTTTGAGAACAGAGATTCGCTACTTGTTATCGAACCGTACCTTCTGCGTTTGTGGCATCAGCGGTGGTATGTGGTTGCCCATGCTACGAATCTTGGCAAGGTGCAAAGGTTCTGTCTCGACCGCATTGAGGAGTTAGCCGTTATTGACGAGACATTCAAGGTTCCGGAAGACTTCTCCGCAGAAAAATTTTTCCGTGACTGTTATGGTGTAATGAGTGATGAACATGGTCCAGAAGTGACTCGTGTCCGCCTGAAAGCAACGGCATTCCAAGCCAACTATATCCGTGACCTTCCGATTCATGAGAGTCAGCAAGAGATAGAGCGGAATGAAAACTACAGTGTATTCGAGCTACATATCCGTCCATTCTATGACTTCTATCAGGAGGTACTAAGAATGGGCACGCAAGTTGAGGTGCTGGAACCGAATTACTTGAGAGAAGAAATCATAGAAATGACGCGCATGATGCATAACATTTATAAAAGAGGATTGTAATGGAATATAGAGATATAGTATCAAAATATCTTGCGTTGGACGAAGATTTAAGACAATGCCCCGAACTCTCTTCTGACATCAGAATGGTGTTAGAAAGAGGATATGTTTGTTGTAATAATGACAAAGTTAATGATTCTCCATTACTAATGCTTACTGGCATAAATCCATCATACGATGAAAAACACCGTGAAGATTTTCCGCGAGAATGTCGTGAATTTACTTTTGCAACCGCAGAAGGTAGGCATTGGACAAAGAAAAAGAATCAATTTGGAGTTCTCAAAAACTCTATTCCATACATTGATTTATTCCCTATACGTGAAACCCATCAACAACGAGGATTTGAGAATGTTTTCCGCGAAGCAAATGATATCCGAGCAAGCTTTTTGAAAATAACACAATTAGCCATAGAAGACATGGCTCCTAAAATGATAGTACATGCAAACAGAGCTTCTATGTATTATTGGGGAATAAAGAGTCATGGTGGGGGCAATGATGCGTTCAATCCGTGGATGGGTTACAAAGTAGAAATCGTTACAAGAGAAAATACACCAAACCTTCCACGATGTTTGACTAATGATCGGCTTACAAGATTTCCTCTTTATAAGATTGTGGGGTTCATTGATTCTGGCAAACGAATCAATAATAAAGAAATAAAGAATACCAGTCTTACTTATATCATGGAGTATGTGATGGAATATCGAAACAACGAAGATAGAGAAAAATATTTATTCAAACCAGATGAATGGTTAGAATTATGTGACTGGCTAAAAAAATGATCCCACATATATCTCTTTTTTAACAGGGTTGTGCACACCGTTTGCATAACCCTGTTTTAATTTTGCATCGTGAAACTAAAAAACAACAAAACATGAATAAGGATCTTTACATTTTTACTTCTAAAAGTTGTTACAGATTGTTCAAACTCATACCAGACAAGAATCTTGACGATGAGTTTTTCTGTTTCCCTGTAAGTTTGGCTCACGTATATATCCCCAAGGATTACTCTGATCGTGAGCTTTTCCAGACAACTAAACGATACGAGAGCATAGAGGTGTTTGACGAGTTGAAGTCTTTTGTACAACTGGACTTCTCGTTGTATAATAAAGTAATATTTTATCACGGACAGTATGCAAGTGAAATGTTAGCACTTTATATGTTTGCAGACCTTATTGCCTCAGATAATTTGTATGAGGTGGATATTGATAACTCTGAACATTTCAAATCAGAACGGAAATATTATATCTGCCCTGCTGAATTATCAGATGCGAGATTTGAAAATACTGCATACCACACTTTTACAACAAAAGTAACACAAGAAGAAAAACTTTTATACAAAAAGGAATGGTACAGATGGAAAATGCAAGACAATTATGCATACATCACACATGATTATGGTAAAGGTTTAAGAATGATTTCATTCGACGAATTAGACAAGTTGATTTATGACGAAATGTCTAAAGAAACCAAATTTTGGAGGATTGTGGCCAACTTAATGGTGAAGTGGAATGACGACACTCCAGATTGGATATATGCAGATCGGATTGTAGATAAACTGGAGAAATTCGAGATAAACAGTGACATCACCATAAAAAGCAAATAACTAAATATTTAAAAACAGAAATGACAGCAGAAGAATTGGTTACAGCAAGTCCCTACTGGGATGGAACAGATGACTATCATGATCGCTTGCTTGAGATGGCCGAAGATTACATTGACATAGCTGACAAACCTTCGCGCAATGGTTTTTACAGGTATCTAAAGAATTATAATCATGGATCTGACTTTCTTGATGAATTGAGCGAAAAGCTTGGATATAAGAAAGTGAAAATCCGTACAACCCCAATAGACCGCATCGCTGTCCTCGAAAAGCTCCTAACATTCAAGGGTGAAAGATATAATTCCGACCAGCGCATTCATTTAGGTTTATGCATTGAGCATCTTTATTACGGAAGAGAACTACATTATCAGAGGTCTTTGTTTGAAGCATGGGAGCATACGGATAAGGCATTAGAACACATCAGGCTATCTTATACCGCATCGCGGGAATCTGGCGAGGAATGTGAATTGGAGCGAATTGTGCCAGAAGGATTAGAGATTAATCCGTTAAGCGAGTGTTGGTCGCACCCTTGTTATCCATATCTCGTTGAAGCAGATGTGTGGTGTGAAAAGGCTCGTCTGTGTGTGGATTCGAAAAACTGGATAGAAGCATACTATTACATCCTCCATGCAGAGAACTTCGTCAAGATTACAAAACGTGAATTCTATTCGGATGTACTATGTTTAAGTGTAAATCCACACTTTGTAGATGAGATTCAAGGTGATGCTGATGAAGAAATCCTCTATAATTGGATAATCCAAGAGAAAGAAAAGATTCTAAAACATATCGAGCCATCCGAGTTTAACAAGAATACGCCTTCTGATGATTTCTTGTTGGAATACACATGGCGTTTTGATCCAGAAGAAGATGTCGAGCCCATCGTGGAGCATTGGCAGAATATGATTATGAGGTGCGACTTCCACATCTTCAGCGAGCAACAATGCTACCTGATACTGCTGGAATTCTATTTCTTCTATTGGTATCAGATTGACTGGACACGGAAGAAAGGTCTTTTGGAAATCATCCTTGACTGCATTGATAAGGCAATCTGTGCGTCACCGATAAATACAGATAAGACCGATGATACGCTTCTTGACCCGTGGGTCATACACACAGATGACGGACGGATTATCAATGCTTACAAGAAGCCTGAATCCGTAGAACACATGGAGGTATGTTACTGGGCATGGAAAGCTGATTATCTAAGCAATCCAGTATATAATGGTGAAAGAGAATCGCTGTTCGCAAGAATGCACGCAGAGTTCCTCGACCGAATCTATTTCTTGGATACGAAGGATTATGCCCTGAAATGCTATTACTTCACACCCAATGACCTTGTGGAAGTTTACAAGAATAGTATCAATAAAGACTGCAGTCTTGATCTTTTAAGGTATGCAAAAGATCTTCTCGACATCAATCCAGCAGCAAAGCTTCGTGACTTCGTAGATTATGTTCAGTTAAGGAGCGGCGAAGGGGATGAACCCCTATATTTCAAAGATTTTTTGAACGGATATGGAAGATGATTAACTGGTATAGAAATTTTAATCAACCATTGTTCGCAAGATACGGCTCTACGAGACATAAAGGAATTGATAGACAAAGGTATATTGCGCAGCACGAATGAAGGAGGCAGAAGCACCAACTATGAATTGTGTGAACTTACAGAATAACAAAAAATACCTTTCTCATACACGGCTCTTTCATTTACCCCTCTGATAAAGTGCACAACTCCCCTTACCCATGGTTAATGGGGAACTGCGATTTTCAATTATTTGAAACACAATAAGTTGGCATTTCAAGAAAAGGCTATTTTTTTCTATTTTAGGGTT
>JAZRXL010000075.1:0-68101 GCA_045600225.1 Paludibacteraceae bacterium | reverse complement strand
TATACACCTTTTGTAATCTTGTAAACATATAATTACATTTACTTTTGTATACTATTACAGATTATTTACTTTTGTAATGTTGTATACTTTACTTATGTAATTTTACTTTTGTTTATCAATTTGTTGTTTTGTAAATAAATTAATATTACATTTGTATCGTTAAATTTTACATTATGAAAGACAGATTTTTAAAGGTTTTAGAAGATTCTCAGTTAACAACTACAGAGTTCGCTTTTCGCATTGGTGTACAACCTGCACAAATTTCTCACATTAAAAGTGGCAGAAATCAAATAACTCTTGATATTGTTACCAAAGTTCTGAAAGCATACCCTAATATTTCCTCAGATTGGCTACTTTTCGGAAATGGAGACACCTATAAAAAATCACTTGAATCATCTGAAAATCAAGAAAATATAGCAAAAAAAACACCGGTTCAACTCGAAATGGCTGACTTATTTGCCGATAATCCGGATACTTTATCGAACGAAAGCACAGAAAACGAGTTAAAAGAAAAGGATAATGATGTAGAAAATGTAACGACCAATTCAGAGCTTCCAAAATCAGAAGAAAATCAAAAAGAGGAAGAAAAAGATTCGGATAATGAAAATCAGAACCCTGTTGCCTCCATCACTGTCAATCCAGAAAAAAAGATTGAAGAGACTCCAGTACAATCGTCTGCTACAAATTCAAAACAAGAAGAAATCATTCAACCTAAAAATAATGAGGAATCTTACTCTCGTAAAACTCCTCATCATTATGTAAAGAAAATCGTTGTATTCTATTCAGACAAGACCTATGATGAGTTCTTGCCTAATAACGATTAATAAAATTAGCTAAACATCTTTTTAAAGCGGTCTGAGAAGCTCTTCTTAGCGCTCTCTGTTGGGGTCATATTTGAAGACTTAGACAACTCTTCAAATATCTTGCTCTCATCCTTACTGATCTTCTCTGGAATATAAACACCTATATTCACCAAAAGATCTCCTGTACCATAGCTATTAACGCTTGGCAGACCCTTTCCTTTTAGTCTCAAAACCTTTCCAGGCTGCGTTCCTGCATCGATCTTAACCTTTACCTTAGAATCAACGGTTGGAACCTCTACAGTACCTCCAGTTACCGCTGTTGGCAATGGCAACAATAGATTGTAAATCAAATCATTCTCATCACGTATCAACTCTGGATGTGCCTCCTCCTCAATAGCGATGTACAAATCTCCATTAACACCTCCGTGACGAGCTGCATTACCTTTACCTCTCAATGGAATTTGCATTCCTTCCATAACACCTGCCGGAATGTTCACTGTAATGATCTCCTCATCTACAACAACGCCATTTCCACTACAATGAGGACATTTCTTAGTAATGATCTTACCTTCGCCACCACAATCAGGACAAACGCTTTGTGTCTGCATTGCACCAAACATAGTGTTTTGTACACGAGTCACGCGACCAGTACCTTTACAAGTGTTACAAGTAGAGTAATTATTGCCTTCTGCTCCTGTACCGTTACAATGGGTACATTTTACATATTTCTTGACCTTAAGCTTCTTCTCAACACCTGTAGAAACCTCTTTTAAGTTCAACTTTACACGCACGCGCAAATCAGAACCTCTTCGAGTGGCAGATGAAGAACTTCCTCCGCCAAAACCGCCTCCGAAGAAACTACCAAAGTGGCCTCCAAACAAGTCTCCAAAGTTAGAGAAGATATCCTCCATAGACATACCTCCACCATTGAAGCCACCACCAGCACTTCCGCTCATACCTGCATGGCCAAAGCGATCATAACGAGCACGCTTATCTGCATTACTCAATACCTCATAAGCTTCGGCTGCCTCTTTAAACTTCTCTTCTGCCTCCTTATCTCCAGGATTCTTATCTGGGTGATATTGGATGGCTTTCTTACGATAAGCCTTCTTTATTTCATCGTCAGTCGCCGTTTTAGAGACGCCCAACACTTCATAATAATCTCTCTTTTCCATCGTAATAAATTTTATTCACCAACAACTACTTTTGCATAGCGAATCACCTTCTCATTCAACATGTAACCCTTTTGTGTACAGTCGATTACCTTTCCTTTCAAATCCTCTGTCGGAGCAGGAATCTTCGCTATTGCCTCGTGGAAATCAGTATCAAAATCCTTTGCCTCTGTATCAATTGGCTTAACACCATTTTGAGACAAGAAGTTGATAAACTTATTGTAAATCAAATCCACACCTTCCTTTACCGAATCAACATTATCAGCAGTCTCCATTGCCTTCAACGCACGCTCAAAATCATCAATCAAAGGAAGTATGTTATTGAAAATATTTTCTCCTGCAGACTTAATCAACTCTGCCTTATCTTTCAAGGCTCTCTTCTTATAGTTGTCAAAATCAGCATACAATCTCAAATAATCATTATGCATTGTTTCGCATTTTTCTTTCAATGCATCCAATTCTGCCTTATTGTCAGTTGACTCTCCAGCATTGTTTGTCTCATCAGAAGCCTCATTATTTACTTCCTCTGTTGCATTTTGATCTTTAACCTCTTCATTTACAGAAGATTGCTCCTCGTTTTCTTTTTTTGAACCAAACATAACTATTTTCTTTTTCTTATTTACATACTGATTATAAAACTCATATATTAATAATACCAATTACTTTGCCATTCCTTAAAAAAGCACAGAATGGCAGATTTTGACAGGACAAAGACTGAAATTTTGGCAGATGTGACATCCTTACCAAAACCTAAAAAGACATCCATTTTGATGGACACCCCGGAAGTTGTTATACAATTTTCGGAGTGTCCTCTTATTATAATAAATACTAATAATTTTAGCTTATAAATAAATTTATCTATTTTTGCAACAACATATTTATAGTTTCTGCCTAAAAAAATCTATTTATGAACATTGAGAAAATTCTATTTATTGATGTGGAGACCGTTTCACAAACCGAGTATTACAGTGAATTGAGGGAAGATGTTGCCACTCTTTGGCAAGAGAAATACGATCAAATCAAAAAAAGGGCACCCGAAAAATACACAAACGACAGCACCGCAGAGAATTGTCTGCCTGACATGGGGTTATTTGCCGAATTTGGCAAGATTGCCTGCATATCCATATCATACCTTCACAAAGAAGGAAACGAGCTTAAAATGCGTTTAAAATCGATTTATGGGGAGGATGAAGCCAAAGTGTTAGAATCGTTCGCCCAACTGCTACACAAACTCAATGGAAAGAACTATTCTCTTTGCGGTCACAACATTCGTGAGTTCGACGTGCCCTACATTGCTCGTCGGATGATCATAAACAATATTCCGTTGCCACAAATACTACTGAATGCCAGGAATAAGAAGTGGGATAGTCCCGTAATCGACACCATGGAGATGTGGAAGTTTGGAGATTACAAACACTACACATCACTAAAACTATTATGCAATGCCTTAAACATAGAATCGCCCAAAAAAGGAATGGATGGAAGTGACGTTTATCGTGTCTATTACCAAGAGAGAGATCTAAATAGGATCTCCCAATACTGTGAGGATGATGTTATTGCAACAGTACAGGTCTTCCTAAAACTATCCGGACTCCCCATCATATCAAGTGAAAACATTGAACAAACACCGTCATCTCCAGTATAAAAAAGAGGCGAATCCTCACGGATTCACCTCCCTAAACACATATTATTATTTCAATTCTAAAAATTTATGTCTTACTTCTTATTTTTCTCTTTTTGCAAGAAATACTCTAACTCTCCATTGCTATAGGCATTCTTGTTAGACTCACAAATCAAAGTACGAACCTCAGACAATGTTTGAGGAACATCCATCAAGGCGTTCTGAGACATCATAAGAGGCATACCTGCTGCTCCAGTTACAAAGAAGAAGTTGTCGTCTCTGTTCTTATCTCCAATTTCATTAGTCGGATCTGCTACCATCACCAAGAAATACTTACCATCTTCAGCCTCTGCTGGAATAGAGTAGGTGTGTGTCATCGTAACAGTTTCGCCCACATTGATTGTCTTACTATCAGCCTTATCCATCACTACATATCTCTCTGCAAAGTGTTTTGAACGGAACAAAATGTAAGAGATAGGGTAATCCTCTGTGTCAATGGCAGAGTTGCCTTTGTTTGTGATTGAATACTTCACTGTTCTCAAGCCATTACCAATAGACTTATCCGATAGGACTGTAACCTTTACATCCTTACCACTTGTTGACTTCATCGAAGCTGACGCAGTAGAAGCTGAAGAGTTACTTGCACTCCAAACACCGAAGCAGAATTGGTTCACAAAGAAATCATAATCGATCCAAATAGAACCTTTATCACCCCAACCATCCGAACCCCATGAGTTCCTAACACGGAATGCATTCCTTTCATCATCATATCCCACCAATAGCATTGCGTGGTATGCATGTTGACCATTGTAAGTCTTATCATCGTATGTAAGGACGCTACTGCTATTCCAACTCATAAAACGGTTACCCAATTGAGCTCCAAACACAAGAGGCCCTTGGTTCAAATAGTATTTGATATTCTCCTTGGTCATACCATAAGACTTACCATTAGAACTCATATCTGCGCTATAGGCCACCACACGGTATTGTGCCAATTTGATAGACGAACCTTTACCAGACACGTTATCGCAAACCATCTTGCTATTAGCAAACGGAACTTCATTCATTGTAGCCACACCCTTGTCGATCATAGCTTGCAAAGCAGGTTCAAAGTTAGAACCGTTGCATTGAGTACTCTTACCAGAAGATGGAATCAAATGCCAAAGGTCTACTGGACTACATTGTTGTGATGAACTACTTGGATTAGACCATTTACCATCAATAACATTTAATGTTGTCTTTAATCCATAAGCTGTTGCCCATGCCACACACGTACCATATTGACCTTGATTGCCAATAGGAGGACATTCAGACTCCCAACTCTTTTTACCTTTAACGTCAATATCAGACTCGTCTGTAGCCTTCTCCTGATCATCAACATCCTCCTTTTCCTTGTCATATCCAAAGAACAAGTTTAAGATCTCATCCACCACACTCATAACTTCGTCGAATGTGTCACTATCACACGAAGTGAATGTCAAACACGGAATCAACATCCACGCTACGATTTTACTCCTAAATTTAACCATACCTTTAAGATATTTATTTAATTATTGATTTATCTGAACTGTAGAAGTTTGTTTTACTTCAACCACAATTGGATCTTCATCTTTCTTTACAACCTCTTTCATTTCTGGCTCTTCAAAAAAGAGAGCATCCGTAACAACCAACTTGTCGAAAGAAGATCTATTCATCTTGACTTTACCAAAGAAATGCGAACGCTCCAAAGAAACCTCTCCTTCAAACTTCGTATCATTTATACTCACACGATCCAAAAACTTAGAGAAAGCAAACGAAGCATCTCCGCCACATTCTCCATAGTTGTATTGAAAAATTCCGTGTAGGGTAGACTCCGAAATATCGAGTCTTCCTTGTGTCTTCACATTATTAAATATCAGATCTCGAATATCTAATCCGGAAAAGTTGACACTCTCCTTAAATTGGGCATCCATAAAGGTTACATTTCCGCGAATAGTATTGTACACAAACATAAACTTCTTATTCGCATTGATATTTACAAATTGACTTTGAGTTCCATTGACCAATATATGATTAAAGGAAGATACCTCATTAAAGACAGTTTTTGTGAAGTTTATATTGCCATCAACCTCCGATTCATCAAATTTCAACTCTTTTCGGAAGTCACAATCGAAGAAACAAACCTCTCCTTTAAAGTGAACTTTCTTCCGTAGGCCTGTTGGTTTTCCATCTTTCATCAAATCCTCACATGTAGTCACCCTACCCATAAAAACGCATCCTTGAAAATAGATATGAACAGGTACATTTACAACCACCTCGTTAGGGGCAGTTACCGACATATCTTCTACCGTTGTAAAGTCCAAATCATCATAAATGATCGCGTTCACAATCGACACATTCTTCCCCTTATCAATCAATCGAATGATCTCCGAGGCATTCATCTCTTTCACGCCAACAGACTTGTCTTTTGACTGAGCATTTGAACAAGCCAAACAAAAAAATATCGAAAGAGTTCCTAGTATAGCGTTTTTAATTTTTCTCATCATCACATAATTTACCTTGCAAACATAAACAAAAAAATTCAAAATCAACCTCATATAACCTTAAAATATGTCAAACTCGATACTAAATATAAGTGTCACACCGCTAGGTAATATCACTCGTAATTGCTATATTTGCATATTATGAACATTAAAAGAGATTGAAATGAAAAACGGAAAAGTTATTTTGATTTTATTGGGTATCATTATTGCAGCACTTGCATTTACAAACCCATCAGAACAAGAACATAAAGACGCGGTTAAAGCAAAGGTTGAAAAATCAATGCAAGACGCTATCAACGAGAAGACATCGAAGATCGACAACAAATGGGGTGATTTGTTAGGAAAGACTCTTGGCTCGCTTGTAGGAAACAAGTTTACTGAAGCAACAGTAAATGAATTGGTATCAAGAGAGAATTATGTTTTATGCTCACTTACCCAAATTAAGTGGAATGGCGAGAAGAACACTGTCGGTGTCGGCATCTTGGGCAAAGTATTTGTATCAGACAAATTAGAAACAATCATTCAAGATTACACAAAATAATCAAAATCCATTTTTGACATGAACAATTTTAATGAATTAGCAAAAACAAGAAGAAGCATACGCAAGTTTCAAGAGCGTCCTGTTGAAGAGGAAAAGATTAACGATGTATTAAAAGCAGCACTGATGGCTCCTTCTTCAAAGCGATGCCAACCATGGCATTTCGTTGTTGTTGACGAACGCGAAAAATTGCTTCAAATGTCTGTATGTCGCGAAATGGGATGCAAATTCTTAGAAGGTGCACCTGCTGCAATCATAGTATTAGCAGAAGAGAGCCTTAGTGATGTATGGGTAGAGGATGCTTCTATCGCAGCCGCATATATGCAACTTGCAGCCGAAGACCTTGGTTTGGGAACTTGCTGGGTACAAGTACGCAACAGGAAGAAATCGGAAGAGCAAACAACAGAAGACTTTTTGAAGAGATTGATCAATGCTCCAGAAGGTTTGCGCATTGAGTGCATCATAGCGATAGGATACAAAGCAGAAGAGAAAAATCCATTTGACGAAACTCGTCTTAAATGGGACAAGGTTAAAAAGAACACTTTTTAGTTAATAAGTCTATGGTTAATTTAGAGAAAAAAGACAGACGATTCCTTTGCGGTATCGCATTCGTATTCTTTGGAATTCTATTGTTCTTAAAGGAATTAGGCATTTTATCAGCCGACGGAATCATATTGGATCCAAAATCGTTTCCAATCTATCTTGCATTAATATTCCTTTATGGAAAAGAGACCAAGATAGCCGCTGTTTTAGGAGCAGTAGGATTGTTGTTATGGTTTCCAACCATTGCAGAGTACATCCACGGCTTTGCCAACCTAATTTGGCCAGTAATGTTGATCGGTATTGGTGCATTCCTTATTGTCAATGTTAACAAAAAGGGATTGAAAGAGAAAACCGATGATGATCAAGCAGAAATAGTAGAAGCAGAGGAGATCTCAAACAAAGACGAATGATTGAATATCCTAAAATAGTATTCATCGGGAGTGGAAATCTGGCTACCCAGCTGTCTATCGCCCTACATAAAGCAGGGTACAATATACTGCAAGTGTATAGTAGAACAGAGGTGGCTGCAAAAGAGTTGGCAGACCAACTGAACTGCTCTTTCACAACAGATGTCAGCCGATTAACTACGGAAGGAGAACTTTACATTTGCGCCTTGAAGGATTCTGTCATTTCGGAGGTTCTAAAACAGACCAATGGAGTGTTAAAGGATAAGGTTTTGGTACACACTGCAGGTAGTATTCCTATGAACATTTTGAGTGAATTCTCATCCAAATGTGGTGTCTTATACCCAATGCAGACCTTTACGAAGTCTAAGATGGTGGATTTTTCGAAAGTGCACTTCCTTTTGGAAGGACAATCAAAGGAAGTATCAGATTTACTGACACTTATATCATCGTCATTATCCGATCATTTGTTTTACATATCATCCGAAGACAGAAAAAAGATACACTTATCAGCCGTATTCGCATGCAATTTCGCTAATCACGCCTATTCTTTGGGTGCTGAAATAGCGCAATCTGCAGGGGTTCCATTCGAAGCCCTTTTGCCTTTGATAGAAGAGACGGCAGAGAAGGTTCATTCCATACCTCCCTCCATTGCACAATCGGGTCCTGCCGTTCGTAATGATGTGAATGTAATGGAAGAACATCTAAGGATGTTGAGTGATTATCCCACAATGAAAATGGTATACGAGATAATGTCAAAATCTATTCATGAATTAGATTTGAAATCAAAAAATGTTTAAAGAAGAGTTACAAAAAATAAAAGCGTTGGTCTTTGACGTGGATGGCGTTCTATCCACCGATTGCGTGCCATTGCATCCTTCAGGGGAACCAATGAGAATGGTAAACATAAAAGACGGATATGCCATTCAACACGCAGTCAAAAGAGGGTATAAGGTTGCCATCATAACAGGAGGCAAGACCGAAGCCGTAAGAAAAAGATTTGAAGGATTAGGTGTTCCTGATGTCTATATGGGTGTTGCCTACAAGATTGAAACATTCAAGGAGTACTTGAACAAATACAATCTAAAATCAGAAGAGGTTTTGTATATGGGCGACGACATTCCTGACTTTCAAATCATGAAAAATTGCGGATTTCCTTGTTGTCCTGCCGATGCAGCACCAGAGATCAAAGCTATATCGCGTTACATTTCACCTAAAGAGGGAGGAAAAGGATGCGGAAGAGATGTTATCGAGCAAGTTATGAAAGCCAACGGAGACTGGATGAGTAATGCAGAGGCTTTTGGTTGGTAAAAAAAGGATATTATGGATATAATAAAAGACTATATTAAATTATTGCATCTACCGACATTACTTTTAGTGGCAGTTATGCAATTAACCACTTACTATTTCATCATCACTCCTATATTGGCACCTTACGGTATTGCACCAGCATTGTCGGTATGGGATCTATCGAACCTTATTCTTGCTTCTGTTTTTATGGCAGCAGGAGGTTTTGTTATTAACGACTACTTTGATTTGAAGATTGATGAGATTAACCGACCTTTAACACGCATAGTAGGGAAAAGAATAGAAAAGCATACTGCCATGACGCTGTACATAGTGCTTACAGCAATTGGCATTGTATTTGCATTACTATTATGTTGGCATGCGAGCTCTCTTGATTATGCTTTGATGCTTTTGTTCATCACTGGTATTCTATGGTTCTATTCATCAACCTACAAGCGTATTTTGGTGTTAGGAAATGCCATTGTGGCTGTTCTTATGGGACTTGTTCCTATTATGGTTGCCATTTTCCACAACTGGTTTATGACGCTCGAATACCAAATCACACCAGAGGCAGAAGAGGCTATGAGCCAATGCTTAACCTATTCTGCAGGAATGGGACTACTTGCATTCGCGTGGACATTTGTGGTGGAAGTGGTAAAGGATATGGCAACAGAGAAGGGAGACAGAGAATTGGAGTGCCACACTTTTCCTATTGTATTGGGCGAAAGTAAAACAAAATGGATACTATACATCTGGATTACATTGATATGGGCCATCTTTGGCTACATCATCTACACAACACCAGAACTGCAAACATCCATTTCCTTGCGTCTATATGTATGCTTTTGCGTAGTTCCAGCATTGAGTCTTTACTACATCATATTAAAGGCAGAAAACGCCAGCGACTACCGATTAGCAGCCAGGTACGTTTTCACTATATTAGCAATCAACATGCTATATAGCTACGCATTGGTTGAGTAAATAATATTAACTTTTAAATAATTTGTTTATGACAGGAATGTTTTTAATTGTCGGAGTAGTGATCTGCATCATTCTATTGGCACTATTCCTTCACTTCTTCCCAGTATTGCTTTGGTTATCTGCCAAAGTATCAGGCGTAAATGTTTCCTTGGTACAATTGTTTATGTCACGCATTCGTAATGTGCCACCAGATTTGATTGTACAAGGATTGATTGAGGCTCACAAAGCAGGTTTGAAAAACATCACAAGAGATGAGTTAGAGGCTCACTACCTTGCAGGAGGACATGTAGACCGTGTTGTTCACGCTTTGGTATCTGCTTCTAAGGCGAACATCGACTTGGATTTCAAAATGGTAACAGGTATCGACTTGGCTGGTCGTGACGTATTGCAAGCTGTGCAGATGTCAGTAAACCCTAAGGTTATCGACACACCACCTGTAACTGCCGTTGCTAAGGATGGTATCCAGTTGATTGCTAAAGCCCGTGTTACAGTAAGAGCCAACTTGCAACAGTTGGTCGGAGGAGCAGGAGAGGAGACAATCTTGGCCCGTGTCGGTGAAGGTATCGTCTCATCTATCGGTTCAAGCGAATCTCACAAGACTGTATTGGAGAACCCTGATTCCATCTCTAAATTGGTATTGAGAAAAGGTTTGGATGCTGGTACTGCATTCGAGATCCTCTCTATCGACATCGCCGACATCGATGTAGGAAAGAACATTGGTGCTCAATTGCAAATAGACCAAGCACAAGCAGATAAGAACATCGCACAAGCAAAAGCAGAGGAGCGTCGTGCAATGGCTATCGCAGCAGAGCAAGAGATGAAGGCAAAAGCACAAGAGGCTCGTGCAAGAGTGATCGAAGCAGAGTCGGAAGTGCCAAAAGCAATGGCAGAAGCATTCAAGAACGGAAACTTGGGTATTATGGATTATTATCGTATGAAGAATATCGAAGCGGACACTTCAATGCGTGAGGCAATCGGCAAGCCATCTGCACAAAAGAATAACGATAAATAAAAAAAAATGGCTAAACACCCGAAAGGTTTATACCTACTATTTGCAACTGAAATGTGGGAGCGTTTCAGTTACTATGGAATGAGGGCTTTATTAGTTCTTTACCTAACACAATCCTTAATTGAAGGAGGGTTAGGCTTCTCAGACCAAAATGCATCTCTACTGTATGGTATCTTTACTGGTTTAGTCTATTTTACACCATTGATAGGAGGGTGGTTGGCCGATAATTACATCGGTCAACGCCGCTCCATATCAGTCGGAGCCATTACTATGATGTGTGGCCAGTTTTGTTTATTCTACGAATCCAGTCTAACCTTTTTGTACCTTGGACTGTTCCTACTCATCATAGGAAACGGATTTTTCAAACCCAACATATCGGTTATCGTGGGCAACCTCTACGAACAAGGGGATAGCAGAAAAGATGCAGCATACACCATCTTCTACATGGGTATCAATGTAGGTGCCTTCTTTGCACCTCTTCTTACAGGTTATTTCGCTATCCGATATGGTTACCGTTATGGTTTTCTTGTAGCCGGTTTGGGTATGCTTGTAGGATGGATCATCTACAAACTATTAGAAAACAAACTATTGGGAGATCTTTGCAAATGTTCTTTGCGATCCACCAAACTCAACAATTCAGAAAACGATCAACCTCTTACAACAGAGGAAAAAGATAGAGTGAAAGTCATACTCGTATTTGCATTGTTCAGCATATTCTTCTTTGCAGGTTTTGAACAGGCAGGTAGTTCCATGACTCTTTATACGGATAAATACATAGACAGAAGCATCAATGGATTTGTGATTCCAACAGCATGGTTCCAATCCATCAATCCAGTTTTTATCGTGCTTCTAGCACCTCTATTATCAATGTTATGGGCACGTTTATCATTGGATGGAAAAGATCCAGACGTTCCCACTAAAATGTCGATGGGTATGATCTTGCTAGGTGCAGGGTTCCTATTTCTTATTGGTGCAGTTATGCAAAGAGGAGGGGATATTCAAGATGAAGCGATCAAGGCAAACATCCTATTTATGATCTTCGCTTATCTCTTCCATACGTTAGGGGAACTTTGTCTATCGCCAATAGGCCTTTCTATGGTTTCAAAACTATCTCCTGTTAAGGTTGCTTCCTTAATGATGGGATGTTGGCTATTAAGCAGTTTCTTTGCCAACATAATGGGTGGATACCTTGCTTCCTTCACAACTAAATTAGGTGCAGGAGCCATATTTCAGACTATTGCCATTTTCTCCATTGTATTGGGTTGCATACTCTTCGGTTTACGCAAATGGTTGTTGAAGAAAGCTCACGGATTATTGTAGTTCAATAAACATAAGAAAGAGAGGAATTCTGCCGATAAACAGCAGAGTTCCTCTCTTTCGTTTTTCCTTACTAAAATCTACTTGGCAAAGTCTCCCAAAATATACAATGCAGGAAGAGCCTTTCCATTATTATCATCAAACAACCCTCGATTTACCCAATTATCTATCACACCATTTCCATTCTCTTCCGGGAACCACCAATAAAGTCCATTGACATTAGAATGCCTCTTGAGCATTGATATCAAATCGGACAGGAACTTCTTTTGTCCCTCTGGGGATACAGACCAGGTTGAACTGAAATCGTAATCCACCTTAGGCAACCATTGGTAATAATAGGCAGTCTCCACAATTTGAATTTTCTTATCCGGAAATGAATTTTCCAATGTAAACAAGGTCGTATTCAAAGTAGCTAAATCATTGTGCCAGAAAGGATAGTAACTCAGACCTATAATATCATAATCCACTCCGTAAGACTTAATCTTCTCATAGTATTGGCGACTTACTGTTGCATTACCTGATCGTTCCGTATGAATAATGATCTTTGCATTCGGACACATCTCTCGACATGCCTTGCTAGCTGATTTTAAGAAAGCGCTAAAGACATTCCAGTTGTTATCGCTGGTGGCATAAACCTTTCCTGTATTCCAGAGCATACCGTATGATATCTCATTACCAATCTGAATAAAATCGGGAGTCACCCCATTCTCATTCATCACTTTCAAACACCTTTTGGTGTAATTGTATAATGTATCTGTCAAGGCCTGAGCAGAGGCATTTCTCCACGAATATGGGATAGTCTGTTGAGCAGGATCGGCCCACGAATCCGAATAGTGGAAATCCAACATAAGTTTGAATCCAGCTTTTTTGATTTGCTTGCTTAGGTTAACAACAAAATTAAGGTCTTGCACCACACCTGAGCCAATGTTTTCTGCCGTTGCTTTCGTAGGATCCACAAAAAGACGGACACGCATACTATTAAGTCCTAACTGACTGAAAAAAGGGAGCACATCCACTTTCTTTCCATTGATATCATAATATGTATTTCCGTGCTGCTCATACTTGGGAAGCATAGAGATATCTCCTCCTACATACATGGTCGGTTCAACCACAGGAGAGTTTCCTGCTTGAGAGAAGGTTATACTATCCATATCTGCGATCTTAAACTCTGTTACTTGTGAGCCCTGATACACATACATAGATTGAGAAAAAGTGTATTGGCACAATAAAATAGAAGCAATAAGAAATTGCAAAAGTGCTCTTTTCATGGTATTTATACAGTTATAGTTACTCGACAAAATTAAAGAATATTTAATTAATGGCATAGTAGTTTGATTGTAATGAGACACAAAACGAACCAAATCAAACAAAAACAGGATTTGTTATTTGAACCAACCTCTCTATTTTGTAGATTTGTAACACAAACCAAACAAATAAGTATTAGATGAACATCAACTCAATATTGGCACTTCAAAAACAAAGGGAGTTATTACAGATGGAGTATGAGTTCGACAAAAAAAGTTTCGAACACCAATCTGGTTTCATCTCGTTAGACAAGAAAGTATCGGCAGGAATCTGTCGCTATCCTGTTTCTATTGGACGGTCGTATTACAACTCTCTCAACCAATATGTGGTAGAGATCCATTCTCGCGGGCTAGAGGATGAGGATAATCATTTTGAGTATGGAAAGTCTGTGGAGTTTTTCCGTGTGAACCTAAACGATGAGATCAAGCCCATAAAAATTGCTGCTCAAGTTAGTTATGCCACCGCAGACACATTGGTAGTTGCCTTACCCAACAGAGATGCCATTCTGGCATTAGAGAGCGCAGATAGGATTGGTGTACAGTTATCTTTCGATGAGAGCAGTTACCGTGCAATGTTCGATGCATTAGATCGTGTCGCGAATGTGAAAGATGGCAGATTATTCGATCTACGAGAGATACTGATAGGGAAGAAGGAACCTGAATTTCTTCAATTCAATCCGATCCGTTTCCCTTGGCTGAATAGCTC
Organism: Paludibacteraceae bacterium; assembly: GCA_045600225.1. GTDB lineage: Bacteria > Bacteroidota > Bacteroidia > Bacteroidales > Paludibacteraceae > UBA1181. Next base: position 53,894 of record JAZRXL010000075.1, on the reverse strand, counting down.
ACAAGAGGAGGCTATCAACAAGATACTTCGAGCAAAAGATGTGTCCATCGTTCACGGTCCTCCAGGTACAGGTAAGACCACAACATTGGTAGAAGCCATCTACGAAACCCTAAGAAGAGAAAGCCAAATATTGGTATGTGCACAAAGCAATATGGCCGTCGATTGGATATCTGAACAATTGGTAGATAGAGGCATCAATGTGCTACGAATTGGCAATCCCAACCGTGTGGATGACAAGATGCTCTCATATACGTATGAACGCAAATTTGAGTCGCATCCCAAATACGACACCTTATGGGGTATGAGGAAGGCAGTTCGTGAGCTATACCGAACGAACAAAGACAAGGCAATGGCTGTAAAAGAGAAGGCGGAGGCTCTCGAATACGAGATACGAGAGAGCCTGTTTTCGGAGGCTCGTGTGGTTGCCTGCACATTGGTGGGAGCAGCCAACAATCTTCTCTACGGACGTAATTTTCAATCTCTGTTCATTGATGAGGCTGCACAAGCCATAGAAGCAGCGTGTTGGATTCCCATCTGCAAATCCCATAGGGTAATTTTTGCGGGCGATCACAAACAACTGCCACCAACCATCAAATGCTACGAGGCGGAGAAGAGTGGATTGTCCCATACTTTGATGGAGAAGCTCACCAACACAAAACCACAGGTCGTTTCCTTGTTGAATGTTCAATACCGCATGAACGAGGAAATAATGAAGTTCTCTTCCGAATGGTTCTACGAAGGCAAACTAAAAGCTGCAGACGAAGTAAAATACAGAGGCATCTTAGACTATGAGAAACCGATGGAGTGGATCAACACGGAGCCTTTCAACTTCGAAGAAGACTATGTGGCACAGACGGCAGGAAGAATCAACAAGATGGAAGGCGAATTGGTTATCAATGTTTTAGAAAATTTCGTAGAGAAGGTTGGAGGACATAGAATACTTGAGGAGCAAATAAATTTCGGAGTCATCTCCCCTTATAAGTCACAAGTGTACTTCTTGCGTCATTTGGTAAAGGTCAACAAAGCACTCAAACCATACAGAAAGCTCATTACGATCAATTCCATCGATGGTTTTCAAGGTCAGGAGAGAGATGTCATCATCATCAGTTTAGTCCGTTCCAACGAAGAGGGAAACATCGGTTTCTTAAACGAGTTAAGGCGTATGAATGTGGCGATCACGCGCGCCAAGATGAAACTTATCGTCATAGGAAATGCCGATACATTAACCCATCACGCCTTCTATAGGAAACTATATAATTTTATAACAGAAGAAAACGTGTAAAGACTCTTTTTTTTATTTAAAATTACATACATTTGTTTACAACATACGGGCATAGTTCCCACACGATTAGAAAGAGATATTTATTAACCATTTCTAAAACCAAAGGAAAATGAGAAACGAAGAACAAATCTATAAATTCATCAAAGAGATTGCCGATGAGCAATACTCTCACAAGGAACAGATATCTCGTGCAGATGTAGCGTATATACTTCAAGATAAATACAAGGTGGATTGTAGCGATGGAGCCATATTGAGTGGTGTCATCTATCGTGCTTATAAGAATTTGGGACAACCCGAATCTATTCATAAGAGTATTATTACAAACAATGGTAGTATGAGCGTGGTCGATCAATACGAACTTAACGCTCAAATGGAAGAGGGAAGAAGCGATGAAGCGATAAGCATGGTTAGGGACAATCTAAATACAGCCCAAGACTTCATCAATGAGGCAAGACAAAATGTAGCGGATGTACTTAAAATAGAACTTGCTAACGACTTAGCCTCTGTACAAAAGTGGCTACAAGGCACCGATGGCATTGCAACCATCCAAAGCAAGGGTGCTTCCCTTATGCAGAACTACGGAAAGATGGTGGATAGTTATGTTAATGCAGAAATGAGCGTTAAGAATGATATCCACGATTTTGTAGGACTACGCAGCTCCGTCAATGAAACATTTATGCAATATGCCAATGCTTTGGTGGATGTATTTGGTGATTCTATCAAAGTGGTTGCACCTCAACTATTCAACTTTGATGATATTAAGTGGCTGGATGTCAATACTATGCAGAAGCAAGCTCAACTAGAATTCAACAAGTTGGATGAGGGTTGCACACTTCTTTTGGGAGAAATTGCCAGTCATTACGAAAAGACAACCAACCAACTTCCCGTATGGATGAAAGCAAACAAAGCCATAGGGAAAAAGGGAAGCATATATGGCACATTGGTAATGGGTGCACTCTCTTATCTAAACCATTGGTTGGATGCACAAGAGAAAACCACTCGCATGCAAAAAGAGTATGTTCATTTTGAAAACAGTGTCAAAAAGGATCGTCAGCAGATTGGTAGCGACATGCTTCGACTTGCCACAATCCACAAAACATTGAACGATCTTTATATTCCTCGTGCAGATGCGTTCGTAAGACTAAGCAACAATGTCCTTTCTTCCGATTTGCAACAATTACTTGACAATATCTACACCGGAGATACTAAAGCAATGAAAGAGGAGAGAGACCAACTGATTAGCAGATGCAGAGAGTTGGAGAATAGCATCAACGACCATAATGAGAACATTTCTCTTTATACCACTCAGATTGCAGAGTGGCAAGGCATGGTAGACGCTCAAAAATCGAACTACGAACAAGCCGTTAGTGAAAAACCTGCGGAACCCAATATGCTAACCAAGTTCTTAACCTTTGGTGTTGCAGAAAAAAACTATGGCAAGCGTCTTTTGGAGTGGGATGAACATAATGGAGAACTCGTATCCGCATACGAGGATGCCATCATGGATATCCAAGAAGGGAAAGAAGACAAAGAGTCTCACACCCAACAATTGGAGAAGGAGAAGAAGGAGTACGAGGAGTGCAAACAACGTATTAAATCGATAAATCAACAAATAGCAGATAAGCTACATTGCTCACCACAACAAAAAATGGAGGTGATGAAGCATTTAAAGAACCTTATCTCTTTGTTGCACGCAGGAAAGAAGATTGCAGAGAGCAAACTTGATAGTTCGTTGATGAATGTGACTACACTTCCAAAAGTGGAGGAGAAGGCTCCGTTACCTACAGAAATTGAGACCAAGCTACATCAATTTGCCAACCAGGTATGCACAGAAATAAAGGAAGAGGGTGCAGACATTGCACCATCCATACTTCGCGAATTTGGCTTGACAGATGCCGATATCACTGTTGAATTTAGCCAATCCGTACAAAACTCCATCAACAAAGCATCGGATTTGATCAAAAACTGGACCTACCTACAAACAGAACAGATGAAAGCGCAATTATCCGAAGCGGTCTACAACCAAGAAATGTCCCGTTTGAAGGAGGAATTCCAGTCAACCATGTCCAATATCGATGAAAAGAACAAAATCCTTCTACAAGTCCTAAAAAGAGCCAATACGGCTACCGACAAGGAGGAGTTAAGAAATGCACTTATTGATTTGGCAGGTATTCCTGAGCAAGAGTTGAGTGAGAAAGATTTTGACGCCTTTATCAAGGGCGAAAAGAAAATAGAGATCTAATGCAAAACGAACGAAGGAGAAAGACTCGCAAGAGGTTTGGATTCGACACGGAAGCTGAAATCAATCGAGAGAAACAGATCAAGAGAGAGGCAGCCAAGTGGCGCAAGGAGGATACTAACCGAAGAGAAGAGATTGAAAAGAGCCAAATGTACCAAGTTCTGATAAAAGGAGCCATTGGTTTTGACATAGCCGATGCTCTTTTAGGGATTCTGGAGATTGGCGGTGATTTGCTCTCTGGTGTTTTAGGGCTTGCCTATGTCATACTAAGTCTCAGCGTAGTGAAATCCATTCGATTAACGTTTGCAGTGGCGTGCGTAGCCATCATAGACTTTCTGATTGGACTAATACCTGTGGCAGGAAGCGCAGTTGATGTCCTATTTTGTGGAAACTATATCAACCGAACATTGATCAAAGGGTTTGTAGAAGGGAATGAGACCATAAGAAACAGGATCAACCTTATCTCAATCATAGGCTTCTTTGTGATTGCAATAGCAGTGTGGTTGTTGCATAGGATGTTTAGTCTGTAAATTTCCCCATAAATAAATGAACAAAAAAGCACCGTCGGTTGGCGGTGCTTTTTATGGTATAATGAATAGGGGATTAGGTATACTCCTTACCCACCTTCACTTGCGTTTCATTAACGAATTGACGGATTCGGTGTTCTTCCGATTTCTTACAGATAAGCAATACATTATCTGAATCTGCAACAATATAATCTTCCAAACCTTCAATCACAGCCAATTTACCTTCAGGCAAAGCAACTACATTATCTTTACTATCGAAGAAGAGGCCTTTACATTTCACGGTAACATTCGCATCCACATCTTTCGGAGAGTTATCGTAGATAGCCCCCCAAGTTCCCAAATCCGTCCAACCAAAATCAGCAGCCAAGATATTCACATTAGAAGCTTTTTCAAGAATTGCATAATCGATAGAGATATTGGTACAAGACTTATAGATTCGATTGATGAAATCTTGCTCTTCTGGAGTATTGTAGAAACATTTACCGGTACGGAACTTATTGCTCATTTCGCCCATAAAATCGTCAAAAGCGGACAATATGGTTTGTACATTCCAGATAAACATACCAGTATTCCAATAGAACTCGCCACTCTCCACAAAGATCTCTGCCAACTCCACATTAGGTTTTTCAGTAAAAGTCTTAACCGTATAAAGGTTTTCAACATCCAATGGTTCATCCACCTGTATATAACCATAAGCCGTTTCCGGACGGTTGGGTTTGATTCCCAATGTCAGGATATCATTATGATCTTTCGTATAGTTCAATGCCACTTTGATAGTATTAAGGAAATCATCCTCTTTAATGATCAAATGGTCGGCAGGTGTTACAATAACGTTTGCATCCTTATTGATAGACTCAATCTTGTTCATCGCATAAGCAATACAAGGAGCAGTATTACGGCGAGAAGGCTCTAACAACACCTGATTCTCTGTAATTTCAGGTAATTGCTCCATTATCAATTCTTTATAACTGCTATTGGATGCGATATAAATATTCTCTTTTGGAACCACTTTTGAGAAACGATCGAAAGTCATTTGCAACAACGAACGTCCCGTTCCAAAGAAGTCTAAAAATTGTTTCGGCTTTTTCTCTGTGCTAAATGGCCAAAAACGGCTACCAACACCGCCAGCCATAATCACGCAATAATTGTTTTTCATTTCTATCTAAATTTTTCACAAAGGTATAATTCTTTTTAGTTTTCACTACTCAAAAACAAATATATGTTGAATTTAATGTGATTTTTTCAGTCCATAAATCACGATTTATAGAACACAAAGAACACCGCCATTACCAAACAGACAAACGCTGCAATGTGATTCCAATGTAAGGTTTCTCCTTTAAACAGGAATGTGGCAATGACAGTAAATACAGTAATGGAAATCACCTCTTGTATCACTTTCAATTGCATCAATGAAAAAGGTCCACCTGTCACTTGGGAACCAATTCGATTGGCAGGAATCATAAAACTATACTCCAACAAGGCAACGCCCCAACTACTAAGGATAATCAAAATCAACGGCCAATCCGTTGAAATTTTCATCTCATGCAACTTCAAATTACCATACCATGCAAGTGTCATAAAAACATTGGACACAATCAACATCGAAATCGTTAACCAAACTTTCATATAAATCGTTTAATATTTAAATACTAAAAAACTTCCTTCAAAAGTGTCTGCAAAAATACTCTTTTTTTATGAATCAAACACCCTTTGTTTTTCAAGAATTATCAAATAAAAACTACCGCTTTCATCACAAAATAACAATGCAACAAAATTCCATCTAAATGAACTAAAAATTCTTTTGTACTTATAGGAAATGTCGTTTATTTGCATCAATTAAAATTAACTAAACTAAAAAAGAGAACCATGAAGAACAGATTTCTTACGATCGCTAGTTTCTTACTGCTATCAGGTTTCGCCAATGCTGCAGATGCTGATTTAGCAAGACAATTTGATGGCGTTACACTCACAAAAGGTTACAAATCCTTGTCGAATCACAATCCTGTGTATATCACTCGCTATGGTGCAGACCCATGTGCCATGATTTACAACGACGAGGTTTTCATCTACATGACAAACGATGAACAGGAGTATGAGGCAAAACCAAATTCAGACAACGCATATGGTAACATCAACACCATCAACTGCGTTTCATCAAAAGATATGGTAAACTGGACAGACCACGGAACAATGGCTGTTGCAAAAAATGGTCCTGCAAAATGGGCTTCTTGTTCTTGGGCTCCTACTGCATGTCACAAGAAAATCAATGGAAAAGAGAAATTCTTTCTTTACTTCGCTAACAATGGTAGTGGTATCGGCGTTGTAACCAGTGATTGTCCTTGGGGACCTTGGACAGACCCTATCGGAAGAGAGCTTATTTCCCGCAGCACACCAAACTGCGGTAATGTAACTTGGTTGTTCGACCCAGCAGTCTTGGTTGACGATGATGGAACAGGTTACATCTATTTCGGTGGTGGTGTTCCTTCAGGGAAGGATGCAGATCCTGGTACTGCCCGCGTTGTAAAACTCAACAGCGACTTCATCAGTATCAACGGTAGTGCAGTAACCATCAATCCTCCTTACCTTTTCGAGGATGCAGGTGCAAATAAGATAGCTGGAAAATACATCTATAGTTATTGTTCAAACTGGAACTGTAAAAATGCTCCAATGAGCAATGCTCAAATCTGTTATATGACAAGTAGCAACCCAATGGGTCCTTTTACCTATTCAGGTGTTGCATACGTCAATCAAAACGAATTCCTTTCTGGTGACAATGGCGGTAACAACCACCACTCAATGTTTGAATTCAAAGGAAAATGGTATATGACCTACCACGGAAGAATGCTTCAAAATGCAAAGGGTATTCACCACGACTTCCGTTCTACTAACGTAGATTATGTTCAAGTTAACACATCGACTGGTGTTATCAGCAAGTCTATGGGTTCTGACAAAGGTGTGTCTCAAGTAGGTGCTCTTAATCCATTTGAAAAAACTGAGGCAGAGACATTCGCTTGGATGGGTGGTATCAACACAAAGGTTGGTGGTTCTAATATGCTTGTAAACCAAATCGACAAAGGAGACTGGATCGGTGTCTGTGGTGTAGATTTCGGTACTGGTGCAAGCCTTTTCACCGCAAATGTATCTTCTACAAGGGGTGCAGCCATCAAGATTTGTAAAGACAAGGCTGATGGTGAGGTTATTGGTTATTTGGAAGTACCAAATACAAATGGACAACTAAAAGAGGTGACTGCAAAACTTTCTACAGGAATCTCAGGCAAGCACGATTTGTTCTTCGTGTTCAGCGGTTCTTTCGAGTTCGATTACTGGATGTTCAAGACTGCCGACATCACATTAGAGGCTTCAGATAATGATGTAGAGGCTCCTGCCGACATCAAATTGACAGCTAAATCAACAGAAAGCAATATTGCCAAGATCAACTTCTTGCAAGACGGAAAGCAGATCGGTTCTGTAACAAGTGCTCCTTACACATTCGAAGTGAAAGGTCTTGAGCCAGGCACTTACTCTTTCTCTGCTGTAATGGTTGACAATGGAGGTAAAGAGTATGAAGCTCCAGCAATCGATGTTAAGGTACGTATTGCACAAGGTCCTTACGAAGGTGTTGCACAAACACTTCCTGGTATTTTGGAAGTAGAACGCTACGACGTTGGAGGTGAAGGATATGCTTACCACGATGTAGACGATGTTAACGAAGGAAAGGTATTCCGTACAGAAGAAGGTGTTGACACCGACGAAAACGGAAATGGAGGTTATGTATTGGGATGGACAAGAAAAGGCGAGTGGTTGGAGTACACTGTTGAAGTAGAGAACTCAGACACATACAATTGGACTGCAAAAGTTGCTTCTGGTTCTAACAATTCAGGATTCAGACTTTACATCGACAACAAAGAAATCACTGATTTCATCGAAGTTCCAAACACTGATGACTGGGTTACTTACACAGAGATCTCTGGTAAGACATCAACAATTGAGGAAGGAAAGCACATACTTAAATTAGGTATTGAAGGAGATTACTGCAACATCGACTTCATCAAGTTCGAGGCTAGCAACCCAACAGGCGTAAAAGACGCACAAAACAACGATGAAATCGGTAATGAGGTATACTCAATGCAGGGTGCATTCTTAGGCATTGTGAAATGCAACCAAGCTAACGAACAATCAGCTCTTGAAAAATTAGGTTTGAATCAAGGTGCTTACATCTTGAAGGCTAACGGAGAAGACTCTTCAAGGGTGGTTGTTCTTACAAAATAAGAATCTTATAAAAACAAGAAAGACGTAGCACAAGAGTGTGCTACGTCTTTCCCATGATAAAGAAAGAGAACCATGAAAAAGAATTTAATTGCACAGGCATTATTTCCATTATGCTTCTTAACTGTACAAACTGCTAATGCACAAACGCCTTATGAAAGTATGCAAACCCTTCCTGGTATCATTGAAATGGAATACTATGACAAAGGAGGAGAAGGAGTAGCATACCACGATGAGGAAGAAGAAAACCAAGGGAAGGTTTTCCGTACCGACGAAGGTGTCGATCTAGACGTATTGGAGAATGGATCGTATGTGTTAGGTTGGACCATGAAAGGTGAGTGGTTGACCTATACCGTTGACGTACAAGAAACAGATCAATACAAGATTTCAGCCACTGTAGCAAGTGGATTAGACGGATCTGCTTTTCGTCTTTACATCGACAACAAGGAGGTAACTGGCGACATAACTGTCCCTAACACAGGTTCGTGGACCAATTTCACAAACATTTCTGCCACTACATCAGAAATCACAAAAGGAACTCATACACTAAAATTCTATGTTGTCAACTCATATTGCAACATAGACAAAATCCTTTTTATGGCAAAAAGCAAAAAGGTTACGTATGAGTTTACTGCACCAACATCTGAAAATGATGTATGCGCAGACACAAAATACACCGTAAAATGGGAATCTTCCGATTTCTCAGATGAACTATTCAACCTAAATTGGGTAAATGACAAAGGAGAGGTGACAATACTTAAATCCAAAGTAGCGGCAACCGATTCGTACGAGGCCATTGTACCAGAGAACTACGAAGGACAATCGGGATATTATACTTTGTCACAAATTGAAGGAGGACTTATTCCTTCTGATCTTGATGGACAGAAGCATACAGTTTCAAATCCTATTATTTGGGCGGATGTTCCCGATGTTTCAGTTACCAGAGTAGGCGATACCTACTACATGGCAAGCACCACTATGCACATGAACCCAGGTGTACCTATTATGGCATCAAAGGATTTGGCTCGTTGGAGAACCATCAACTATGCACACCAAGCATTAGACAATGGAGATAACCTCAACATGAACAATGGGAAAAATGCATATGGTAAAGGTTCTTGGGCAAGTAGCATCAAATACAAAGATGGAACTTGGTATGTGCTTACACCTTCTTATACAACTAACAGAACGCACATCTTTAAGACAGATGATATCATAAAAGGTCCTTGGAAATCAGCCACATTGCCTTTCTATCACGACCCTTCTTTATTGTTGGATGATGATGGACGCGTATATGTACTTTATGGATCTGGCAACATTAATATCATTGAGCTATCAGCCGATGCAATGTCTGTAAAATCAGGTGCTACATCACGACGCATTTTGTCATCCCCTGCTTCAATCGCAGGCAGTAGTTTCTACGTAGAATGTGAAGGTACGCAAGTAATGAAAAAGAACGGTTATTACTATATCTTCCTAATCTCATGGCCTGCAGGAAAATGCCGTTCTGTACTTTGTTACCGATCAAAATCATTGAATGGTTCTTTCGAAGGAAAGGTATTATTACAAGACAATGGAGTAGCACAAGGAGGTATCTTCGACACTCCTAACGGAGACTGGTATGGAATGTTCTTCCGCGATAATGGTTCCGTAGGACGTATTCCGTATCTAGTACCTGTAAGTTGGAGCAATGATTGGCCAGTTCTTGGAAACAACGGAAAGGTTCCTTCTTCACTACAACTTGGTGCCGTACAAGAGGAAGGATTCGGCATGGTAACATCTGATGAATTTGATAAAGAAGAGCTTCCTTTGGAGTGGCAATGGAATCACAATCCGGTAGCTAAAAACTGGGGATGGAACAATGGTTCAATGAGACTAACTAATGGCAGAATAGATGCAGATGTTGTCAGTACGCAAAACACACTTACTCAACGCACATTCGGACCAAACTGCTCTGGATGGACAAAACTAAACACAGCCGGTTTGAAAGATGGAGACTGTGCTGGTTTGGTAGCATTGCAAGACAAGTATGGATTTGTAGGAGTGAAAGTGAATGGCAATAGCAAATCGATCGTTATGAGAAACAAGACAGGAGAGGTAGCAAGCGTACCTCTATCTCAAAACGAAGTATGGTTGCGTATTGATATGAACTATACCAATCAAACAGATAAGGCTACATTCTATTACAGCCTAAACGGACAAAGTTGGAATAGCATAGGAACTACATTATCGATGTCGTACGAATTAACTCACTTCATGGGTTATCGATATGGATTGTTCAATTTTGGAACAAAAAACACTGGTGGATACGCTGATTTCGACTTCTTTCGAATTGGTAAGAGCATCAACAACCCAATCTATTTGAAGAAAAGTGGAGAAGAGAAAATATTCGCAAAGAGTGTGACTGTAACTATCCAAAAGAAGTCTACAACCAACACATCTGATATCAACCAAGCAGAATGCTCTGTTGCACCAAATCCAGCATCGGAATACATCAAAGTAGATGGTATTGAGGTTTCCCTCTTGGAGTTGATGAACCTAAACGGTGTAACCATAGCAACTTCAGAGAACGAAGAATTAGACCTTCCAAGCCATTTGTCTGGCAGTTTCTTACTTCGTATAACAAGCAAGGATGGAGAAACCATGGTAAAGAAAGTGATTGTAAAATAACACTATAAATCCTATTTATTAGAGAGGCAGAGCGGTTACACACTCTGCCTCTTTTGTTTGCATGCAGCAAATAACCGAAGGAAAGGGGAAAATTTATCCATTTTACTACCTAAATGTAACACAAATACCATCAATAAAAAGCAGAAAAATGTAATTTAGCGGCGCATTTTGACAAGAAGAGACAAGAGTCTTTTTAGAACCATTAATGACCATTATTATAACTATATTAACAATTTATTATCATGAAAAAGATTTTTTTACTAGTGTTATGTATGATTAGTATTAACGCTTATTCCCAATGGGGTGATTGGGGCGGAGGCGGCTGGGGAGGCGGCGGAGGCTTCAACTTCGGAGGTGAAGGAAGTACTAATACAGGAAACATCAATGACTATAAGTCTAAGAAAGACATAGACTATGTGGGAGATAATCACATAGGTCACAAAATGGACCTTTATTGGCCCAAAGAGGATGGGAAGGATAAACATCCTGTTGTGATACACATTTACGGAAGTGCATGGGGTAGTAACAATTCAAAAGGTAGCGCCGATCTCGGAACTGTAGGAGTTGCCTCATTAGGTGCCGGTTATATTTTGGTAACCCCAAACCATAGAACCTATAACGATGCTCAATACCCAGCACAGATCAACGATATCAAGGCTGTTGTTCGTTACCTTCGTGGTAATGCAGAAGAGTTAGGTGTCGATACCTCATTCATCGCCATCTCAGGTTTCTCGTCAGGTGGTCACTTAGCTTCCCTAATGGGAGTAACTCGAAATATAAAGAAAAATTATACTGTTGGTTCCGCCACAATGGATATTGAGGGAAATCTTGGTAGATACACCAACGAGAGCAGTTGGGTCGACGCCGTATGCGACTGGTCTGGACCAGTAGACTGCCGTTACAAGAGTTGCGGAAACCCAATTCAAATGGCACCTGAAAATGATATGGTAGGAGGTTGCAACAATCAACAATGTCCAGACAAACACGCATTATTAGGCGCCAACACTTTTATTGATGAGACAGATGCTCCGACAATGGTTTGTCACGGATCTACTGATAATATCGTTCCTCAATGTGAGGGTGAAATGTTCTACAACAATCTAAAGAAAGCTGGTGTAGAGTGTGAATATTATCCTCACGGAGGTGGTCACGGTGTTGCAGGAGAATATACCGATGAAATGATCGAATTCTTCAATAGGATCAAAGAGAAGAAAGCGGCTGCTACCTCTGGCTATTCTCTAATCGGAATGGTTGAAAACCAAACTATCTGTAATGACGGCAGCAAACTATTCGTATGCAGAGATATGGTTGAGAACATGCAATACATCGTATGCGAGATCTCAGGAAAAACACTTATGTCAGGCACCTTCACGGAAGAGGGCATAGACATATCTTCATTGGCAGATGGAATTTATTTCCTACGAACCAGCAAAGGAGATTCTTTCAAATTTGTAAAATAACAATAGTACTTAAATATTCCGAACGGGGTGTCCAAAGCAATTGGGCACCCCGTTTTCTATTGAACAAAGTCCTAATTGAAAAAATCAATAAAAAAATTTCAAAATTTTAAAATATATTGGCATCTCAATTGTCTTACTATTATAGAAGAAATAACAAATTAGCGATTATGACAATATTACAAAAACATCTTGTATTCATTCCACTATGCTTTATAGCGTTTATTGCATTGTTTGGTTGGATAGTTATGCTATTATGGAACTGGCTTATGCCGTCCATTTTCGGGTTACCAACGCTGTGTCTCTGCCAGGCTATTGGATTACTTCTCCTGTGTAAAATATTGTTTGGTGGCATATCGGGTGTACACGGACATCATCACGGATGCCACGGACATCATAAGATGTGCCACGGAGAAGACAACAAACTTCGAGAGCATTGGGAAAATATGACACCAGAAGAACGCAATCGCATCGTAGAACAACACAAAGGTTCTTGTTGTGAAAAAGACGGATCATCTTCCGATGGAGAATAACGAGCTTGATGACATAATTAAAAAGAATACTCCTCGTCTTCACTCTTTTGTTAGAAGTCGAGTAGGCAACCGCAATGACGCCGACGACATTGTGCAGGATACGTTTTACCATTTTCTGCGAACCATTCGTCTGATTGAGAATCCTATCGCGGATGTATCTTCGTGGCTCTATACTGTAGCACACAACCTGATCATCAACCATAGCAAGAAACATCGAGAGGAATCCATGAATACCGAAGGTACGGAAGGCAACTCATTTATGAGAGAACTCTCTGAGATCATGATTACCGACGATAATGAAAATCCAGATATAAGAATGCTTCGATCGATGGTGTGGGATGAGCTACACAAGGCTCTTGCCGAACTACCAGAAGAACAAAGGAAAGCAATAGAGATGACAGAAATAAAAGGAATGTCTGTGAAAGAGGCATCTCAGGAAATGGGGATTACTCAAAACACATTTCTATCCAGAAAACATTATGCTGTACTTCATATTCGCAAAAGGCTTCATGTCCTCTACAAAGAACTAACTAATACTTAAAACAATAAACAAAATCACTATGTGGTTAGCAAAATCATCAATTGGCCGTAAGGTCATTATGGCAGTCACTGGCACATCGTTAGTGCTGTTTCTAACATTCCATTCCGTAATGAATGTTGTGGCTCTATTCACAGCAAAAGGGTACAATGCAATTTGTGAATTTTTAGGAGCAAACTGGTATGCAGTTGCGGCAACTGCCATATTGGCTGTAATGGTATTAATTCACTTTGCTTTGGCTGTACACCTTGAGATTTGGAATCTTCAAGCCAGAGGTCCTCTACCATACGCAATCAGGGTACAACCTAACGATGTTGAATGGTCAAGTCAAAACATGTTCACACTTGGAACAATCATAATTATCGGTCTTGTTCTTCACCTATACAATTTCTGGTCTAATATGATGTTGGCTGAATTGACTGGTGGAGATCCATCTTTAGCTACAAATGGTATCTATCATATCGTAAACACTTTCCATGGAGTAGGAGAGAGACATATAATGGGTATTGCCTATACTGTAATATACCTTGTTTGGCTTGCCGCTCTATGGTTTCATCTTAACCATGGTATTTGGAGTGCGATGCAAACAATGGGAATCAGCAATAAGAAATGGTTTCCTCGTTTGAAACTCATCAGTACAATATACAGCACCATCATTATCCTAATGTTTGCCCTAGTTGCTGTATTATTCTGTTTAGGATACACTCCGTACGACATCAATGAAATAATGTAATCCAAAACATCTACATAATGGAACAAAATAGCGTATACGACTTCTGCGTGAAGGATAACAAAGGCAATGAATTTTCTTTGTCTCAATACAAAGGAAAGGTTCTTCTTATTGTCAATACGGCAACTGCTTGTGGTTTTACACCTCAATACAACGATCTCGACCAACTTTACGATACCTATGCAGAGAAAGGATTTGAAATTCTTGATTTCCCTTGCAACCAATTTGGTTCACAAGCACAAGGTAGCGACGAAGAAATAAATGAGTTCTGTACATTACGCTACAATACTAAATTCCCTCGTTTTAAAAAGATTGAAGTAAACGGAGAAAATGAACTTCCTCTTTACACTTGGTTAAAGGAAAACGCAGGAGAGATAAAACGATTCGATAGCAAACATCCATTCATGAGTCTGATCGTAATGCTGATGGAAAAGATCAACAAGAACCACAAAGCAAATAACGATATCCGTTGGAACTTCACCAAGTTCCTTGTCGACAAAGAAGGAAATGTAGTAGAGCGTTTTGAACCGACAGTCACCAAGGAGATTTTAGCTCCTGCAATAGAGAAACTATTGAAATGAAGGAGAAGTTACAAAGAGTAAAAGAGTGGCTTAGCAGCCTATCATTTCGCACAGGAGTAATCGTTCTTCTATGTTGCATTCCTTGCTACATACTCTCTTTTGCACAGATGGCTCTACCTATCAGCAACTCAGTGAAAGGCGTGTTGTGGTTCATTCTTTTCGGCATGGCAAAAACATTCCAATATGGAGGGCTTACCATTCTTGGGGTAGAAGGAATAAAAAGATTAAAAAATAAATTCAAAAAATAAGATTATGGCAAACGGTAACAAACCTTGCGAGAACTGTAAACTTCGCGCAAATTACGAAAAGAACCCTAAATCGCTAATGGGAAGATTCTGGCGCTGGCATATCAATTTCTGTCCAGGATGGAAAGGTTATTTCAGCTCTCTAAACGAAGAAGAGAAACAAGCATTAAGAGACAAATACAATTTCAACAAGTATTAGTGATAGTCTTTAAACCAGAACGAGGTGCCCAATCGAGCACCTCGTTTTAGTTTATGGGAATTCTTCTTATTTCACTATTAATTCGTTTCCATTCATTCTTTTCATATATTGTTGAACAATGGCTTTTATCTCCCTTTCCATCGTGTTCTGAAAGTCTGACTGACCCAACATATTGTTCTGCAATAAAGAATCGGATAGTGCATAAAAACCTACGCTCTTATCTCCATCGAACTGCAACAAATAGTTCTGTTTCACATACTGATATACACCATTATTATAATTAACCGCAAACAACTCATCCTTAGGCGTATGCAACAAATCGCAGCCAAATGCGACATAAGGCTTATCATATCCTAACAAACCTAATAGAGTTGGCATGATATCAATCTGTTGGGCAATCCACTCCTTAACACCAACCTCCATCTTTCCCGAAGGATCAAAGAATAGGATGGGGACGCTAAAGGTGCCTAAATCCGTTTGATAATAGGAGTGGTCCGTTAAATTTGAATGGTCTGCCGTAACTACAAACAAGGTATTGGCATACCACTCTTGTTTTGAGGCAAAATCAAAGAACCTACGGATGGCGTGATCTGTATAACGTATACATTTATGTATCACCAAAGGGCCCTCTGTGAAGGTATCCTTATATTGTTCAGGAACGACAAATGGATGATGGGAAGATGCAGTAAAAACTGCAGTCATAAAAGGCTCCTTGAAATCCGACATCTTTTGTGCATAAAACTGAAGGAACGGTTCATCCCAAATAGCCCAGGTCCCATCAAAGTCTGCATCACCTTCGAATCGAGCGTCCTCATTAAACTCGGAACGACCATAATAATCTTGAAAACCAGTTGATTTAGCGAAAGCTTGAAAACCCATAGAACCATTCTGAGCGCCATGAAAGAACGCGGTATAATAGCCTTTTTTTGATAATTCACCAGCCAAACCACTGACATCATTCATAGAAGAAGGAGTCAGGAAGAATGGTTCCACAAACATAGGGATACTGGAAAGTACCGATGGCATACCATCAATACTCTTTCTTCCATTACTATACGAATAACGAAAGGTCAAGCTTTGTCTTACCAACGAATCCATAAAAGGAGTATATCCACCATAGTTTGGTTCCAAATCCTTATTAAGAGAGCCCATGTATTCCCGGCCAAAACTCTCAACAATGAGCACCACCACATTCTTAGGAGTAAAAAGGAGTGTATCGGATGGATAGTGCACGGGAGAGTAAATTTCTTCCATTTCATCGTTAGAATAGTATTGAGGAACGACAAACGGTTTGGTTCCCAATGTTCTAATTATGGAAAAAGGCGTATTCAATACCAAAGTTGCTTCTGAAGGTTTTGAAACGTATTGATTAGCGTTACTGATAGTGATAGGGCGCACAGCAGCACCAAAACCACCTCTCATGCCATTTATTGTAAAGAATAGGATTAGAGCAAACAAAGGAATTCTAATAGGGTAGTAACTCTTTAAAGATACTGGCTCATAAGTAGGTTTCCGATAAAACTTTGCTAATATGAATATCAGCAAAGCCGCAGCCAAAAAGAGATACCAATGACGAAACACCTCCGCTCCAAAAACAGAAGCTAAATTATCTTCACCCGAAAACTCCTGAAAAACAGAAGAAGTGGTTCTTCTACCCGTAAAGTTAAAGTAAGCTGCATCCATCAGATTCATCACAACACCTACAGAATTGAAGAATAAAAAGATAGCTTTCCCAACTACCATAGGAATGCGAGATTTCAAATGGATAGGAATAGAGAAGAGTACAATCAGTAAGATATTGGAGTAGAGAACAGCAGAAAGGTCAAATTTCAAACCTCCGGCAAGTATTTGCACCCACTGGTCGAAAGAGATGCCTTCAAAGCTGCTATGATTTTCCGCCCAATAAATAAACCGACAAGCCATATAAACAGACATCGCCAAGCATAGGTTCCATAGCAAGACAACCACCTCATCGGTCCATAAATGTTTTAATCTATCTTTCATTGCTTTGTAAAAAAACTATGCAAACTTACAAATTATTTTAGTTTTGCGAGATTATAAGGGGTAGGACATAGAACAATAATAGATGAAAATGAGAGAAAACGACGATTAAAATAAAAATTTTTCCGTTCAATTTTTTGCGCTTTCATGGCTTTTTTTATCAATTATAAACAATAGAACACACTATAAATTAAGCAATTAACTTTGTCAGTATAAAATTTATTTGTATCTTTGTATGCAAAGAAAAACAAATCAAGCATATTAGTTTGATGAAACAGTAAAAACTATGGCTCCAGTGGTCCGAGAGGATAACTGGAGTCTTTTTTTTGTTTTTATATGAAATAAGTCGACAAATAAGATGAATTAAAAGTTATATTTGTAAAGTTAAAAAAGAAAAAGAATGGATTTAGTAGAAATAGCAAAGCAAACAGAAGGTGTTATCGCGCAATTATTGGAAGAACATCCGATGAAAAGGGGCTCCATATTTGTGATAGGTTGCTCATCAAGCGAAGTTGCGGGAGGTGTTATCGGAAAGAATTCGAGTGAAGAGATTGGTCAAACCATATTTGAAACAGCCAAACGAGTATTAGATGCACACGGAGTCTTTTTGGCCTGTCAGTGTTGCGAGCACCTAAACCGGGCTCTAGTCGTAGAAGAAGAGTGTGCTGACAAATACGGATATGACCCCGTATGCGTGATACCTTGGTTACACGGAGGAGGATCATTTGCAACAGCCGCATACCACCATTTCAGAAAAGCGGTTGTGGTGGAACATATAAGGGCATCGGCAGGACTAGACATAGGCGACACTCTTATCGGAATGCATCTGAAAGATGTTGCAGTTCCCGTGCATCCATCGCAAAAAAACATAGGAAACGCCCATATCGTTGCAGCCTATTGCAGACCTAAACTGATTGGAGGGGAGAGGGGAAGATACAGAGAATTATGAATTAAGAGGTAGGAAAGTTAAATATATGACTTTTAAAATAGATTCGTCATCCATCTCTTTCAATTAATTACCGAACAAAATATTATTTTTTCCGAAGAAATAAACAAAAACATTCGGTAGAAATTATTTTTTTCCGAAAAATAAACTATCTTTGTGGAGTTAATAAGGAATAATATATGAAGACAGAGAATGACATAAGAAAAATGCTCCACAAGGGAGAATCTATCTCTCTAGAATGTAAATCAGCCGCAGGGGGAGTACCTAAATCACTCTGGGACAGCTATTCTGCATTTGCCAACACATACGGAGGCACCATACTATTAGGTGTAGAAGAGAAGAAAGGGGCATTTACCATTACAGGTGTAAGTAATCCACAAGCTATTATTTCCGACCTTTGGAACACATTAAGTTCGGAAAAAGTTAGTTCAAACATACTTTTTAATGATAGTATATACGCACTTACCATAGACAAACGTACCATTATCGTCATTGAAGTGCCGAGAGCCGAAAGAACTGAACGTCCAATATTTCTTAACAAGAACCTATACGGAGGTACATTTAGAAGAAATGGAGAAGGGGATTACCATTGTACAAGAGAGCAAATTGTATCAATGGTAAGAGATCAACAAGAGCAAGGGGTGGATGGAAAAATCATTGAAAACATGACTATTTCCGAACTCAACCAAGATTCAATACAAGGCTATAGAAACATCTTTAAACTGTCCAAACCTGATCATGTTTGGAATAAGCAAAGCGACGAAGTATTCCTAATGAAGATTGGAGCTGCAGGAAGAGGCAGTGATTGCGAAATTCATCCAACTGCCGCAGGTTTATTGTTTTTTGGTGATTTCATATCCATCATGAATGAATTTCCGAACTTTTTTCTTGATTACCGAGAACATCTACTCAATGACGAAAGGTGGTCTGATAGGGTATGTTCGGGAGATGCTACTTGGAGCGGTAATGTGTTCGATTTCTACTTTCGAATCATCAATCGATTGTTAGCGGATGTCAAGGTTCCTTTTCAATTGAAAGATGGATTGACGCGCATAAACGAAACCCCCGTCCATAAAGCGTTAAGAGAAGCATTGGCAAATGCTTTAATTCATTCCGATTACAATGGAAGAAGAGGTATTGTTATTGAAAAAAAATTCAGACACATATCCATTAAAAATCCAGGTGTATTTAGATTGAATGTGGAAGATGCAATAAATGGAGGTGTTAGCGATACCCGAAATCCTCGTATCTTCAACATGTTTAATTTAATAGACATTGGAGAACGCAGTGGTTGTGGTTTGTGTAACATGTACAACATTTGGGAAGAAAACAACTTTCCAAGGCCTGAATTGACAGAAGAATTCAATCCAGACCGAACATCTTTGGTATTAGATTTCTCCTTTTCATCCTACAAAACACCTGACCAAGAAGATAGAGAGATACTGACTCTTCACGAGCCCGGTCCTGTATACAACCGAGTATACAAAAGACCAAAGGTATCTCATCTCACACAAGAACAGGCTTCTACGGGCCATACGAAAATCTCAAAAACAGCCCAAAAGGTGCTTTCAATTCTCTCTGAAAATCCATTTGCTACTGCGCAATCCATATCTGAAGAACTTGAAGTAACTTCAAGAGCTATTGAAAAAAACTTTCAGAAGCTCAAACTGTTAGGTCTAATAGAAAGAATTGGAGGCACCAAAGGTGGTCATTGGAAAGTACTCCTGATGTGAAACGTCAAATGCCGACAAAAGAGGCTGGGAGTAAATGCAACTTATCGTTCGACGAAAGCACGTTGCATGCAAACCCTATTTAACATAATATAAATTATAAAACAAATTAATATACTTAAAAATAAGAATAATAATCTATGTATGAATGATTTAAAATTTATCTATTTTTTCATATTTCGATTATTTCATCAAAAAATTCTCAAATATCGCAAGGATTTCGAGTTAACTATTTTCCTTCCTTATAATCACCTAAATAAACACGAACAGTTCCAAATGAGAGTTTGGATTCAACTAACACAGGCACATGACGGTCATCATCCGTTATCCAAACATGCACAGGATGATCTGCATCAAAGATTGTTCCGACTCCTACATGTGCAGTACATTCAATGCAATCGTACTTAACCTTTTCTCTGGTCGTAATTTTCTTGGTTCCTATTACATTGCCCCAAATCGTGTGACTCTTATAATTGAACATGGGATAAAATGGAATGTCTTTCCCATTATTTATCGTCAAATCTACATTTCTAGCCACATAAACTGCATTAATGATATCATGAGACTCTGCAGGTATCGTAAAAGTTGTATCAAAGCCATCTGGATGTTTTTCGCCCATTGCATGACGACGAACCACGTAATGATCGCCCTTATCTTCATAATCGAATCTGTCTTCTGAATATTTGCCTTTCTCTGTCACTTTCGACCACATATACAACGGACGCATATCTTTTGTACACGATGCTACATGCAACGTGTGCACCTCATACAACCAATCCCATTTGGGTAAATTATCCGCTTTAACCGTAAATTTATAGTTGTCATTTTCTTCTTCCACAGTAAAGGTGGCTGTTCCTACCTTCATCCAAATGAGACCTAAATTGAAATAGGCATCCAATTTCATAACCTCTCCTGGTTTAAAGGCTATATTTCTGTCTACTAGTTGCGCAGAAAGTGTCATCGTAACACTCAACGCTATCAATAACAATCGTATTCTATTTAACATAATACATACCTATCTTTCTGAAAGATATAACATTTATATGGCAAATCTATAATTATTTTGAATCTCTATTCTTATAAATCAGTAATCTTTTTGGCACCCTTTGCATAATAGGCCCAAACAATACTACCATTATAGTTATAAGGGAATTCAGACACCTTACTTTGCTTTAAATTTTCAGCCCTTTTATCGTTATATTCCCCTTTTATCTTCTTAAAATCAGAACGTGCGCGTCTTACAGCCTTAAAGTTTTCCATATCTCCTTTCAATAGGAAAACCAAACCAGCCACATTATCCAATATGCAACGCATAAACAAAACTCTCTTCAAACTCTCTATTGGTTCATTCTTATAGATCATCAAAAGATTGTTTCTAAAATTCAAATAGGTTTTTCTGGGATTATTCACATTTAATGTACCTCCTCCCAAATGATAGACAACACTCTGTGGCACACATACAAGACGGTATCCCCTACTATTCAAACGCCAACAAAGATCTATCTCCTCCATATGAGCAAAGAAGGTTGCATCCAAACCACCCACTTTCTCATAAACCGCTTTCCTTATAAATAAGGCTGCTCCTGTTGCCCATAACACTTGTTCAACAGAATCATACTGTCCCCTATCCTCTTCCACATCTGCAAAGATCCTTCCCCTACAATACGGGAATCGATACTTATCCAGATATCCGCCACAAGCACCAGCATGCTCAAAGCGTTTTTTATCGCAATATGCGAGGATTTTAGGCTGACATGCCACCACATCAGGATGAGCATCCAAATAGTTGGTCATTTTCTCCAACCATCCTTCTGTCACCTCCACATCAGAGTTAAGCAATACCACATACTCTGCATCTACCTGCGCTATTGCTCGATTATACCCTTCTGCAAATCCATAGTTCTGATCCAACTGAACAATTCCCACTTGTGGATATTCACGTTGAAGGAACTCGACGGAATCGTCTATCGACCCATTATCAGCCACAATCACTTCCGATTGTCCAGAAATAGAATAACGGCAAACAGAAGGAAGATATTCTTCCAACATCTTTCTTCCATTCCAATTCAGTATAATGACAGCAACCTTCATTCCTTTCAAATTTTACCCCACATTTCTTTTATGCTTCCATCGTCTATGAGACCATAACCAATAAGCAGGGTTACGCAATATCGTCTTCTCAAACAACTCTACATAACGGTCCGTGATCTCATTTTCTGCAGTCTCCTTAGCGTGTTCAGTCAATGTTAATATATCGCAAGTGTAATAACCTCGTTTCTTCTTCTGCACATCGAAATAGACAACCGCATAATCACCCTTTCTCGCTATTCTCTCCGCTCCATTCAAAAACGGAGTGTCTTGATTCAAGAAGGTAGCCCAATAATGCAAATTATTCGCAGAAGGTGTTTGGTCTGCAATAAAACCTAATCCAAATGTTTTTCCCTCTCTATTGTAGTTAACAATCGCCCTGAAAGCGTCGTTTTTGGGAATATTCACAGTTCCAAAACGGGAACGAAGCTTTAGGAAGAACTGATCAAAATACTTATTGTTCAATGGTCGATATAGTTCTCCTCCCACAATATCGTGATAAAACAAATAAACAGAGGTTATCCATTCCCAATTTCCATAGTGTCCTAGTAGGATCACCACACTTTTTCCCTCATCAAAAAATCTGCCCAACTCCTCCGGATTAGAAAAGTACATTCTTTTTTTCATCTCTTCGTCGGATATATGAAGCAATTTGATTGTTTCTACCAAAGTATCTGCCAAATGAAGGTAATAGTCCTTCTCTATTTTAACAATCTCCTCCTCACTCTTATCTGGGAAGGAATTGAGCAAGTTTTGTCGAACCACTTTTCTTCTATAACCTACCACATAATAGGCCAACACATACACAACATACGATAATCCATACAAGATGGATAATGGAAGCCAAGAGAGCGTCCATACAATCGCGTAAAATATGTAATATAAAACAACCATTGAATCTACAATTTAACTCATCCCTGAACAAAATCCTTGTTGATTGCATCGATGTAATCGAGCAATTCGTCACAACCCACACCTGTTTCCGCAGATGTCACAAATATAGGAGGCAACTCCTCCCATTGCTCTAACAATTTAGCTTTGTAGCCCTCTATGTTCTTATCGGTCTGTCCCTTACTCAACTTATCTGCTTTTGTAAACACAATGGAAAAAGGAACTCCATTGACACCCAAGAACTCGAAGAACTCCAAATCGATCTTTTGCGGTTCCAAACGACTATCAACCAAGACGAACAAATTGACCAACTCTTCACGAGATAAGACATAGCCTTTGATCATCTTCTCCAACTTATCTCTGCCATCTTTACTGATCTTTGCATATCCATAACCTGGCAAATCCACCAAATACCAATTCTTATTGATTAAAAAATGGTTTAGAAGAAGTGTTTTTCCCGGTTTTGACGAGGTTTTCGCCAAATCCTTATGTTGTGTCAACTTGTTAATTAGAGAGGATTTACCCACATTAGAACGACCAATAAAAGCATACTCAGGAAGATTATGCTTCGGACATTTGTTCCATACCGAGTTACTCTCTATAAATTCTGCTGATTTTATAACCATACGATAAACTTTATTCCTTTACAAATTTAAAATATAAGCACGATTTCATCGATAAAACCATCACTAATGTAAAATCTTATACACCAACTCCTTCAATAATTCACCATGAGAATTGGAAGTTGTATTGTTTCCAACACCTTTCGACTTTGCATCATATTCTCTTAACAGAGATATTATCGACATCGTTTTCCATGCATTATAATTTCTAGCACCCAATGCATATTCATCAGCAAAAAACGGAGAAACACCCAACTCTTTTGCCACATTCATCTTATTTTTATCCTGAATATAATAATAAAGCATTAGATTAGAAAAGTATCCATAAAGCACAGATATTGTTACATTTAAAGCAAACGATTTTGATTGAGAAATATGATGGGATATCAAGTTAGACCTGTAAATGTCCTTTTGTATAAGAGCACTTTTCAACTCAAAATCATTGAACTCTTTACTAATCCCCACATTTTTTTCCACCAAGTCGGTCGTGATCATTTTAGCAGTCGAAGGCTTTGTCATAATCAACTTGTCCAACTCATTTACCAATCGATGAAGATCTGTACCGATGTAATCAGCTAAAAGCTGGGTTGATTTCTCATCTATCTGTACCCCTTTCTCCCTCATATAGTTTTGTATAAACGGAGGGACTTGGTTATCATATAATTTGTCCGAATTGAAAAAAACGCCTTTCATTGCCACTTCCGACACGAATTTCTTTCTTGCATCCGCTTTCTTCTTATGACAGAAAACTAGGATGGTAGAAGGTTGCGGATGTTGCACGTAACTGGCCAATTCATCGAAAGAAGCGATGTTTTGCGCCTCTTTTACAACTATAACCTGATATTGTGACATCATTGGGAATCGACGTGCATTCTCCAAAACGGTCTTCAGTGGCACATCTTTTCCATAATACACATATTGGTTGAAGTCCTTCTCTGATTCGGTAAGAACATTATCGAGAATGTAATCCGCAATCAAATCAATGAAATAAGGCTCCTCACCAGACAAGAAGTAGACCGGTTTATAGTTTTTATTCTGTAAATCAGCCAATATCTCTCTATATCCGATAGTTTGTTGTTTTGCCATTTCAAACGGACTATTAAAATTGTAAATTAATTATTACCTTTGTATCGTAATCAGTCGCAAAGATAACAAAATGTTGGAACTTAATTTCCCCAAATATGAATTTCGTATAAAAAAGGAAGGTGAAAAAAACGTCATTTTCGATCGATGCCGTCGAAAATTTGTGGCGCTCACACCGGAAGAATGGGTACGACAAAACATGGTGGAATTTTTAGTAAACGAGAAGCACTACCCTGCCTCTCTCATGGCCAACGAAATCGCTGTTGAAATCAACCAAATGAAGAAACGATGCGACACGGTTATCTACGACAACGACAGGCAACCTATGGTCATCTTGGAATACAAGGCTCCCGATGTAGCCATTACACAAAAAGTGTTCGATCAAATAGCCACATATAATTTGAAACTGAATGTGCCCATTTTGATCGTTTCCAACGGAATAAACCACTACTGCTGTCGCATTGATTACGAAAATCACAGATATATCTTTTTCAAAGAGATACCAGACTACTCCGTTCTAAAAGAATCGAAAAATGACAAATAACACACCCTACTCATCCGCCTTGCTAGACAATGCGACAAAGGAGTTTGCAAAACTCCCCGGCATTGGTCGCAAAACAGCGCTTAGATTGGTCCTTCATCTACTACGACAGAGTAAAGAAGATGTGGAGAATTTCGGCAATGCATTCATTACCCTACGCAACGAAATTCAGTATTGTAACATTTGTCACAACATATCCGACACAGCAACTTGTCAAATATGTGCAGATCCAAAAAGAGATGCCTCCACCATATGTGTTGTAGAAAACATTAACGACGTAATCTCCATCGAGAACACGCAACAGTTTAATGGCTTATACCATGTATTGGGTGGAGTAATATCGCCAATGACAGGTGTGGGTCCTTCCGATTTAAGCATTGATTTGCTAACAGAACGAGTCCATAACTCTGAAATCAAAGAGATCATCCTCGCTTTGAGTCCCACGATGGAGGGAGACACCACCAATTTTTACCTATACAAGAAATTATCCCCTTTCAACATACAAATCAGCACCATTGCCCGTGGAGTATCGATTGGAGATGAATTGGAATATGCCGATGAAATCACACTTGGACGTTCCATAATAAACAGAACACCTTATTCCGTTAATTAATAATAAAGTCATAATGAAATCTAAAACATATCTTAAAGTATTTATTTATGCCACAAGCTTCATTTTTGCTTGCCTAATGGCTCTTTCCGTTTGGAGTTCAGACAAAATCGGAAACCCGCAAGACCATATTGGACTTCAAAGCATATCTGTTCTATTCACACTGATTTCAATTCCTTTGGTATTGAAACTATACAAGAACAAAGTAGAGACAGGAGATCCTATTGATGAGAAGACCTATATTCAATGGAACGTCATCCGTTTAGGTGTGGTTGATTTAGCATTTTGCCTTAATATTGCAACCTACACCTTGGTAAATACCACCTCCCCTCTTCTTTGCGCCGCTATTGTATGGATTATCCACACATTCTTTTGCAGACCTGCAGAGTATAAAAAAGAAGAAGAGTAAAAAACAAGACTATGATTATTGCAGTAGATTTTGACGGAACCATCGTTACTCACGAATACCCTAACATTGGTAGCGAAGTACCTTTTGCTACGGATGTTATAAAGCGTTTACAGCGAGAGTTAGGACATCAGATTATACTTTGGACCTCTCGTGAAGGCAAATACCTTGAAGAAGCCGTGAAATGGTGCCAAGAACGAGGTGTGTCATTCTATGCCATTAACCATAACCATCCTGAAGAGAAAGAAGGAGACGAGGGATATACAAAGAAAATCATTGCTGACATATATATAGACGACAGAAACCTAAATGGAGGTACTCCCAATTGGAGCGAAATCTACCAACAATTAAGTAAAGGCAAAACTGTTTTTAAAGAATCCAAATTGGAATACGAATCCAACCTTTTTATACGATTTGGTCTTTGGATTGAAAAAATAAGGCGAGAAGTACACAAATATTCCCATTAAAAATCCATTAATCTACCCCCTTTGCATCATATCTTCCGTTTATTACAAAAAAAAATTCTACAAAACAATCATTAAATCGTACAATTAATACAAAATATAATCAATAAAAACAACACAAAATAGATATAAATTATTTTATTTAAAAAAATAACCTACCAACATAGTAGGTTAATAGATTATTTATTATACCTTTGCATCGTGATCAAAACACAAAGAGATTGAAAATAAAAATAACAATATAAAGAAAGGAGATAACAATGGGACAGAAGAATTACAAATTTGAAACATTACAAGTCCATGTTGGTCAAGAAACAGCAGATAGTGCAACAGATGCAAGAGCAGTACCTATCTATGCTACAACATCGTATGTATTTAAAGATTCAGCGCAGGCAGCTGGTCGTTTTGGTCTTACCGAAGGAGGTAATATATATACTCGATTGATGAACCCAACCTCAGATGTATTCGAGAAACGAATTGCAGCATTGGAAGGAGGAGCTGCAGCTTTAGCAACTGCCAGTGGTTCAGCAGCCATCACTTACGCTGTTCAAAACATAGCAACAGCAGGAGATCATATAGTTTCTTCAAGCAATCTTTATGGTGGTACGTACAACCTATTTGCTAACACACTTCGCGAGCAAGGTTTATCTACAACATTCGTAGATCCTAACGATGTAGAGAACTTCGAAAAAGCGATTAAGCCTAATACAAAATTGATTTATGCAGAAACATTGGGAAATCCTAATTCAAATGTAATCGATTTGAAGGCAATCGCAGACGTTGCACACAAACATGGAATACCATTTATCGTTGATAGTACATTTGCAACCCCTTACCTACTTCGTCCTATCGAATATGGAGTAGACATCGTGGTTCACTCAGCCACTAAGTTTATCGGAGGTCACGGAAGTGTGATGGGAGGTGTTATCGTGGATGCTGGTAAGTTTGATTGGGCTCAAAATGATAAGTTCCCAGGATTGTCAAAGCCAAACCCTTCATACCATGGTGTCGTATTTACCGAGGCTTGTGGAAACTTGGCGTACATTTTAAAAGCGCGTACCACATTGATGAGAGACCAAGGAGCTACCATCTCTCCATTCAACTCATTCCTTCTTATCCAAGGATTGGAAACATTGTCTCTTCGTGTTGAACGTCATGTTGAAAATGCACTTAAGGTCGTTGATTTCTTAAAGAATCACCCACAAGTAGAGGCAGTAAACCACCCTTCTTTGGCAACAGGCAAGGCAAAAGATCTATACAACCAATATTTCCCTAAGGGAGCTGGTTCCATCTTCACATTCGAGGTTAAAGGAAGTGCAAAGGATGCCCAGAAATTCACAGAAAGTTTGGAATTGTTCTCTCTATTGGCCAATGTAGCGGATGTTAAGTCTTTGGTAATCCATCCAGCAAGTACTACTCACTCTCAATTGAGTGAAGAAGAACTATTAAATGCAGGAATCAAACCTAACACAGTTCGTTTGTCAATCGGAACAGAGCATATCGATGACATTATTGCAGATTTGGAACACGGATTCCAAGCAATTAAATAAAATAAAAACTAAATTTGCAAAAAAAACTATGGCAAAGATATATTCATCAGCAGACCAATTAATCGGTCATACTCCCCTATTGGAGTTAACTCATTTAGAGAAAGAGTTTGGTTTAAAGGCAAAACTTATTGCCAAGTTGGAATATTTCAACCCTGCAGGTAGCGTAAAAGACCGTATTGCCAAGGCAATGATCGACGATGCTGAACAATCCGGTAAACTAAAGAAGGGTTCTGTAATCATAGAACCAACTTCTGGTAACACTGGTATCGGCTTAGCAAGTGTTGCTGCAGCTCGTGGCTATCGCATTATCATCGTGATGCCAGAGACGATGAGCATTGAGCGTAGACAACTAATGAAAGCTTATGGAGCTGAATTGGTATTGACAGAAGGTTCAAAAGGAATGAAGGGAGCCATTGCAAAGGCTAACGAATTAGCAGAGCAAACACCTAATAGTTTCATTCCAGGTCAGTTCGTCAACCCTGCCAATCCCAAAGCACACGTAGAGACAACCGGTCCTGAAATATACGAAGATACAGACGGTGAAATCGACATTTTTGTTGCAGGTGTAGGTACAGGAGGAACCATCACAGGTGTTGGTCAATACCTAAAGAGCAAAAAGCCTTCTGTAAAGGTAGTTGCTGTAGAACCAGCAACCTCTGCAGTTCTCTCAACAGGTGTCAGCGGAGCTCATAAGATCCAAGGTATTGGTGCTGGTTTCGTCCCTGATGTTTTGGATACAAAAATATACGATGAAATCATACCAGTTCAGAACGAGGATGCATTTGCCATTGGTAAACTTTTCGGAAAGAAAGAGGGTGTTTTGGTTGGTATTTCAAGTGGTGCTGCTCTCTATGCTGCCATAGAACTTGCCAAGAGACCAGAGAATGAGGGGAAGACAATCGTAGCTCTTCTTCCAGATACAGGAGATCGCTATTTAAGTACCCCTTTATTTGAAAACTAATTGAAAACAAAAACTATATTCAACGCAGGCTACGATTAAAAAGTAGTCTGCGTTTCACCATATAAAACCGGGAGCCTTATGATGATTTCAACAAGAGGGAGATACGCCCTTCGCGTGATTATTGATTTAGCAGAACAATGTGCCTCTGGATATGTTCGTCTTAAAGACATATCCGAAAGACAGGGCATTTCACTAAAATACCTAGAAAGTATCATGTCCCTTCTATCGAAAAATGGGCTTGTAGATGCTGTTCACGGGAAAGGCGGAGGCTACAAACTAGCGAGAAACACGAAAGAATACAGCGTAGGTGAAATACTTCGCCTTACAGAAGGAAGTCTTGCCCCTGTATCTTGTTTAGAATGTGAAGGTAGTGATTGTCCAAGGAAAGCCTCTTGCAGAACCCTACCCGTTTGGAATCACCTTGATAAAATGATCAATGAATATTTAGATAGCGTTAGCATTGCTGATTTAGCAAAAATGGATGATGGAATGTGGATATAACAACTACTCTACCAACCTTTTTAGATTAGAGAAAAACTGCTCTTGTGCAATGGAAAGTGATGCCTCTCGATAGTGCACATAATCCTCGAAATAGTCGCTAGCAATATCGGCGACCCACTCTTTACCCTCTAAACCGAAACTATCCAATTTAGACTCTATTTTCGACTTGTAATACTCTATGGTCTCCAACTTCTTCTCAAAGCCATCCTGACCACTCTGCTGTATCATATGACCATTCTGAACAACCAAATAAACTGTTTCATAGAAATATTGAATAGAGCCAAAGAATTGGCTTATAGACTCTTTTACCGATGCATCTAACGCATCTAACCTTGTTTGAACCTCTGTCATATATAGTAAAAAAAAAGCAGTCCAAAAGAATGGACTGCCGTATGAGATAATTAAAAATTAGTTTCCAACCTCAGATATGAATTTGATACGAACCAAACGAATCTCTTGTTCAGAGTAATCATCCTCTCCCAACTCCTCCATAGCCGTTCTTATATCGTCCGACTCTGCCTCATCTCTGAAATATCCAAAAATATCATTGATCTTATCATCATCCATAATCTCATGCAAGAAATAATCAATATTGATCTTAGTTCCCGAGAATACGATAGACTCCAATTCATCCAACAACTCATCGAAATCCAAACCTTTTGACTCAGCAATATCATCTAATGCAATACGTCTGTCAATTGCTTGAATGATAGATATTTTCTTCTCTGATTTCTTTGCAACAGAGAGAACTCTCAAGTCTTCTGGACGCTCAATTTCGTTCTCTTCAACATGTTTACGAATCAAAGTAACGAACTCTTGTCCATATTTCTTTGCCTTTCCTGTTCCTACACCTGGAATGTTTGCCAACTCTTCCAACGTAACAGGATAAGTTGTAGCCATTGCCTCCAAAGATGGATCTTGGAATATAACAAAAGTAGGCAATCCTAACTTCTTTGAATACTTCTTTCTTAAATCCTTCAACATAGAGAACAAAGCAGGATCAACAGCACAAGCTCCACCACTCTTTATTTGGACATCTTCGCCTTCATCTTCCTCATCTTCAGACTCCTCCTTAACGATTTCGAATTTCTTAGGATTCTTCAAAAAGGCTTTTCCTTCCGCTGTAACTTTAAGAATTCCATAATTCTCAACACTTTTCAGAAGGTACTTTGACATCAATGCGTTTTGTATTACATTCTGCCATGTCTTTTCACTTTCATCCTTTCCTTCTCCGAATGTTTCAATATCCACATCATGACCAAAAGACTTCACATCTGGAGTCTCATTACCCATAATAACATCAATCACATACTCCGCTTTAAACTTCTCATTCAACGCTATGACTGTTTCAAGTACAGTACATAACAAATTCTTCGCATCCACTTGTTTCTTCGGATTTAAACAGTTATCACAATTACCACAATTATCTTTAGTATACTCTTCTCCAAAATAGTGCAACAAAACCTTTCTTCGGCATACAGAAGACTCCGCATAACTTGCAATATCTTGCAATAGCAACTTACCTATCTCCTGTTCTGCAACAGGCTTTCCTTGCATAAATTTCTCTAATTTCTGCAAATCGTTGCTTGAATAAAAGGCAATACATTGACCTTCACCGCCATCTCGACCTGCACGACCAGTCTCCTGGTAGTACCCTTCCAAACTCTTTGGAATATCGTAATGAATAACAAAACGAACATCAGGTTTGTCAATTCCCATTCCAAATGCAATGGTGGCTACAATTACTTGCACTTTCTCCATCAAAAAGGCATCCTGATTCTCTGAACGGACAGAACTCTCCATACCTGCATGGTAAGCTAACGCCTTGATTCCATTCACATTCAGCATCTCAGCCAACTCTTCCACCTTTTTGCGGCTAAGGCAATATATAATTCCAGACTTGCCCTCTTCCGCCTTGATATACTTGACAATATCCTTATCAACATTGTCAGTCTTCGGTCTTACCTCATAATAAAGATTAGACCTATCAAAAGATGAACGGAAATAGGCTGCATCTGTCATTTCCAAATTTTTCTGAATATCCTGCTGAACCTTCGGTGTTGCGCTTGCTGTTAAAGCTATTACACCAGCCTTCTGACCTATCTTATTAATGGTTGGACGGATTTGACGATATTCGGGACGGAAGTCGTGTCCCCACTCCGAAATACAATGGGCTTCATCCACCGCAAAGAACGATATCTTAACTTGTCGAAGGAATTCCACATTTTCATCCTTATTCAAGGATTCAGGAGCTACATACAACAACTTTGTTCTTCCCTCTATAACATCTTGTTTTACAGCATCAATAGCAGATTTATTCAACGATGAATTGATAAAATGGGCAACACCATCCTCCTCACTGAAATTACGCATAGCATCCACCTGATTTTTCATCAAGGCAATCAATGGCGAGATCACAATAGCAGTACCCTCCATCAATAAAGACGGAAGTTGGTAGCACAACGATTTGCCACCACCCGTTGGCATCAAAACAAATGTATCTTTGCCATCGAGCACACTTCTGATGATCGCCTCTTGGTTCCCTTTGAATGAATCAAAGCCAAAATGCAACTTCAACTGTTCAACCAATTTATCGTCTTTTTTCATAAACAAAATCTGTAAAACTCTGCTCAAAACAAAATTAGAAAAACTTTATAACAAATATATATACTGATTTCTTAAAAACAATATATAATCCTCATAAATTTCTAAAAAAATTTAGGACCTCAGTTAGGCCTCTTTCATACGGTCCCAATTCGTATTTTTCAACTTCTCCTTGGCGTAATCAAGAGTAATTGCAACCTTCTTAGTATCAGAAGACGGAGTCTCATACATTATATCCAACATAATGCTCTCCACTATCGAACGAAGTCCGCGTGCTCCTAATTTGAACTCTAATGCAGTATCTACAATATAATCCAAAACTTCATCTTCAAACTTCAAGGTGACCTTATCCATCTTAAACATCTTCACATACTGTTTAATAATGGAGTTCTTCGGTTCTGTCAATATATTCCTTAACGCAGTACGATCCAATTGTTCCAAATAACACAACAAAGGAAGACGACCAATAATCTCCGGTATCAAACCAAACGACTTCAGATCTCTTGGTGTAATATACTGCATCAAATTGTTCATGTCAACAGTTGTCTGCAACTTTGAGGCTGCATATCCCATCACTTTCGTATTCAAACGATGGGCTATTCTCTGCTCTATTCCATCAAATGCACCTCCACAAATAAAAAGAATATTCTTTGTATCAACAGCAATCATCTTCTGGTCTGGATGCTTTCTTCCACCTTGTGGCGGCACATTCACAATCGAGCCTTCCAACAACTTCAACAAACCTTGTTGAACACCCTCTCCACTCACATCTCTTGTAATGGAAGGATTGTCTCCTTTTCGAGCAATCTTATCAATCTCATCAATAAAGACAATACCTCTTTGTGCCTTTTCAACATCATAATCAGCTGCTTGCAACAATCGAGTTAAGATACTTTCAATATCTTCTCCTACATATCCAGCTTCTGTCAATACGGTTGCATCCACTATGGCAAACGGCACCTTCAACAATCTTGCAACTGTCTTAGCCAACAATGTTTTACCTGTTCCCGTTGCACCCACCATGATAATGTTCGACTTTTCGATCTCCACATCATCATCCATCTTCTGCATCAATCGCTTATAATGGTTATAAACGGCAACAGACAACGTCTTCTTTGCATTCTCTTGTCCAATGACATATTGATCTAAGAAAGTCCTAATCTCAATGGGTTTAGGGACTTCTGTCAATTCCAAACCTTTACTTGCTTGGAACTTCAAATTCTCTTTTACGATGGTATTGGCTTGTTCTGCACACTCATCACAGATATGGGCTCCACCCAAACCTGCCATAAGCATTCGCACCTCTTTCGATGGGCGTCCACAAAAACTACACCTCTCTTCTGATCTTGGCATACTTAATATTATTTTTTATTTCTTACCAAGACTTCGTCTATCATACCATACTCCTTTGCCTCTTGAGCAATCATCCAATAATCGCGATCTGAATCCTTCTCTATTCTCTCAAAAGGATTTCCTGAATGATCTGCAATAATTGTATACAACTCTTGCTTCAACTTTTGGATTTCACGCGCTGTAATCTCAATATCAGAGGCTTGACCTTGTGCTCCACCCATTGGTTGGTGAATCATAACTCTACCATGAGGCAATGCAGATCTCTTTCCTTTCGTACCTGCAACCAATAATACAGCAGCCATAGATGCAGCCATACCAGTACAGATAGTTGCCACATCACAACCTATATATTGCATAGTGTCGTAAATACCCAAACCTGCATATACAGAACCTCCAGGACTATTCAAATAGATTGAAATATCCTTTCCAGGATCTGCCGAATCCAAGTATAACAACTGTGCTTGAATTACATTAGCTGTATAATCATCAATCTGCGTACCCAAGAAAATAATTCTATCCATCATTAATCTTGAGAACACATCCATCTGTGTAACATTCAATTGTCTCTCTTCCAAAATACTTGGAGATATATAATTAGCAGATACGTACGAAGAATACTGATCTAATGCCAAACCATTCATTCCCAAATGTCCTACTGCAAAATTTCTAAAGTCGTTTTTCATCTTGTATAAATTTCTTCAATTAACAATCTAAATTTGAGTAAAGTTAGTAAAAGTTTTTTAATACCAAAAGAGAAATAAAAAAAGTCCCGAAAAAATTTCGGGACTTTTTCAATATATAACTAATCTATCGATTACTTATTCTCAAACAATTTGTTGAATTCGTCCAAAGAAACAGTTTTCTTTTCCAACTTGATAGAAGACTTAACGACAGCCATAACCTTCTCATCCATCACTTGATCAACCATTCTGTTAACTTGCTCCTTGTTCTTCATCATCTCTTTAGCGTAGTTCTCCAAGATATCTTCAGGAACCTTAGACATATTGTATTGAGCGAATTGTGCTTGAGCAACTCTCTTTGCGAAAGAAATCAAATCACCTTCTTCAATCTTAATTTCATTGTTCTTAGCGATTTGCTCTTTAACCAAGTGCCATTTCAAATCTTCCAACATTGATGGATATTGCTCCTCAACTTGAGCTTCTGTCATCTTATCGTTAGTTTGAAGTACCCAACGCTTCAAGAATGTATCAGGGAATGCCAAACCTTCCATGCTCTTCAAAAGAACATCCTTAGCATCAATCAACAATCTGAAGTCCGAATCGTGCTCCAAAGTGCTCTTCATATCATCGTTCAACTTTTGCTTGAACTCAGCCTCGCTCTTAACAACACCTTCTCCCAAAGCCTTGTCGAACAACTCTTGGTTCAATTCAGCCTCTTTGAAACGAGTGATTTCCTTGATTGTGAATTTGAAATCAGAAGTCATCTCAGCAACTTCTTCCTTCTTAATCTTCAACAAAGAAGCGATCTCAGCTTCATTCTCATATGCCTTCTTAGGATTGAATGTTACAGAAGAACCAGCTTTTGCACCTACGATCAACGCCTTTTGATCAGCATCTTTCATATACTTAGGACAAAGAACAGTCTCCTCAACAACAATACCATCTTCCTTTGCCTTTGTCTTAGTGCGCATCTCAACCAACTCTCCCTTAACAACATCGCCCTCTTCTACTGTATCAACTTGATCGTATGAACCATAAGTTGAAGTATAAGACTTAACCGCGTTTTCTGTCATCTTATCGTCGATAGCGATCTCGTAGTAAGGTGCAGAAATCTTGTTGTTCAATTCAACCTTGAACTCTGGAGCAACTGCGATATCGAAAACAAACTCGAAATCCTCTTGATGATCGAAATCGATTGCCTGTTGCTCTGTTGTGTTTGGAAGAGGCTCTCCCAAAATTTGGATATTATTGTCTTTGATGTAATTGTACAATGCCTCAGAGATAATCTTATTGATCTCATCTGCCATTGCAGCCTTACCAAACATCTTCTTAATCATACCTGCTGGCACTTGACCTGGACGGAAACCTGGCACATTTGCCTTCTTCTTGTAAGTACGGAGTGTATTATCTACCGCTTCTTGATAATCGCTTTTAACGATTTGTAACTTAATCACAGCATTGACAGCGTCAATGTTCTTTCTTTCAATATTCATCTCTTGGTAATATTATTTTTATTTTTCGTGCAAAGATAAATAAAATTTACAAAACAACAACTATAAAATTAATATTGGTGTCTTATTCAATTAATCTATCTATTTGAAATCTTTTCGATTATCTCTTCTTATTACTTCTCTGCAATCGGATTCCATTCTCCTCTATCATAATAACTCGTTCTCGATACAATGTACCAATCGTCTTTTTGAAACTCTTCTTGCTGCATCCGAACTTGTTATAGATCAAATCCGATTCCGTCTTGTCATTGAATGGCAAAAATCCACCTTCTCTCTGCAATGCTTCTACAATCTGCTCGCTCAACTCTTCAACCACCTCATATCCTTGTTTTTGCAAAGCAACATCTATTTTTCCATCCTCTCTCACATTTTTCACATAACCAATGGTTCTCATAGCAAAATCCACCTTTTCAAAGATTTCACTATGGTATATCAATCCCCAATACTTGTCGTCCACAATTACAGTATAGCCCAAATCAGTCTCCTTCGTAACCAACAAATCTACCTCATCGTTCATCTTATAAGGAGGGAACTCGGTCGACATATAATCGTCCAAATGCATAGAGGCAACAATCTGATTTGTATTCTCGTCATAATGCACATGTACCAAATATGATTTTCCCTCTCTCAACTTAGCGGTTTGTTCCCTACTTGGCAAAAACAGATCCCTTTCGATACCCCAATCCAACAAGGCACCTGCTGGCATCACCTTTTTAACTGTCATAAAATCGAATTCTCCATCGACAGCATACGGAATAAACAATGTTGCAACTGGTTCGCTCTTTGCATCTGTATAAATAAAGACAGATACTTCATCGCCCTCCATTGGTGATCCTTTCACATTTCTCTCCGCAACAAATAGTCTTTCGTTTTCTTCGTTGCGCACATAGATACCTTTCTCCTCTACGGAGTCGACTATCATCTTGTTAATCTTACCTATATTCATATATCTATTCAAATAAAAAAGAGTCGGCCACTTGACCGACTCTGCAAAGATACTATAATTTTTTTGCTCTTTATTATTGATAGAAGCTTTTACTTCTTATCAGGTCCAGCAGTCTCAGCTTTCATAATTAAATTATCGCCCTGCTTTTCTGCTTCGGTAACCAATGCATTACCCTTGGTTTCTGCCTCGTTTACCAACTTAGCTGCATTCGATTTAGCTTTTGCCACCAATGCATCGCCTGTCTTTTTAGCCGCAGCCTTTCCTAATGGATTAGCTGCTTTTGCTTGCATCTCATCCGATTGTTTCTGAGCTTCTGCAATCAACTTATCTCCAGATTTTTGTGCGATAACGACCAACTCATCTTTCTTGCCCTTAGCAACTGCTATTAGCTTCTCCTTCTGCTCCATTGCTGCCGCAATCGCCTTTTGTTTGGCCTCATCAATCTTTTCAGTCACCTTCTCCTTCACCTCTTCCAACATTGATGCAGCACTAAATGAGAGCTTAGGTTGTTTAAATGTACCACCAATCAAGACATCAAATGCTAGATTAACTGCGGATGACAAATTCTTTGGCAATGTAATGTTTGCTTTATAATCCAACGTCTGATCCAATCCTGATGATCCTGATAGATTCAACATTGCTGCTGAGATAGCAGTCTGGAATGGATCGGCATACAAACGACCATCCTTAATAACAAAACTAATATTCAAATTCTTCAATTTAGGATTCTTCAAGGCATCCAATTGTATTTTGTCGGCCACCTTGCTAAACACCTCTGTATTTTTCAATCCGATCTCTTGGGTCTTAAATTTACCTATCGCATTGATTGAGTTCATCACAGGAGATAATGTAGCATCCATCTTAGATGCGAAATCCATATTCATAGAGAAACTACCCTCTGCATCGGAGAACAACGGAACCAACTTGTGTGCAGTCTTTACCTTAGTAAACACCTCACTGATGTTCATGTTATTCACATTTAGATTAACATCCACATTAGGATTCAAAGAATCTTTCGTGTCATACTTTCCAACAACAGAAACCACACCCCCCATCGTATTGGCTGTCAACGATTGGATCTTTGCCACGGCATCCTTCACATTTACATTTCCTTTTAATGCACTCAACTTCACTGCACCATACTTCAACTCATCCACGCCTACACTCATTGCGAAATCGATATTGTCCGGAATCGCAACAGATGAAGATGATGCGGCAGCAGGAGTCTCCTCTTCTTCCACATCTTCGGAAGTACCCAACAACTCATTCACATCAATCAATTTAGATTTAACGACCAAGTTACCTTTAATCGACTCTCCTCTAACTACATATTGAATGAAGTTTTGCAACTTACCTACCAACGACAAGTCACTCTTTCCAATCAACACATTAGCAGACATATCCACATTTTGTGAAGTAAAACCTAAATTCGCATCGTTAATCTTAACAGGATATTCAAGTGATTTTGTATTCATCACGAAGTCACTCAATTTCAAATCACCATCAATTTGGAATAGCTCATATCTCTCCTTGTCTACATACGACATCTTACCTTGAGCCTTCAAAGCTGCATTCAAGACTCCATTTAAGTTCATATCCTCCAAATAGATAACTTCCGAAATCTTTCCTAAATTAACCACTCCATTTGCAGAAACAGAGAAATCAGGATCAGAAACCGGTGTTTTCAAACCTAATGTCATAGAGAACGGATTGCCAGCCATCACAAACTTCAAAGTAGGGACCTTAACCTCTGTCAAATCAACATTACCACCAGGATTGGTTATTTTAGCACTAACATTAATTCCATTCATTGAACTTGGCAAATCAGGGTATTTAAACATTGCGTCTTTCACTTCCAAACCTGCATCAATCATCGGCAACGTATCACCTTGCATACGACCTTTTGCAATGGCATTCAATGAAATATTACCAGAGGTCTTAATAGATTCAAAGTTCTTTGCATAAATGGCAGGAATCAAAGACAAGATCTGTTTGAAATCAATAGAAGGAGTGTTAATCGTAAGATCCATATCCATTGCCGTAGAATCTATTAACTGAACAAATCCCGCGAAGTTAGCCTGTATTTCATTCAATTTCACATAGTTATCACCGAAAGTAAATTTATTATTATCCAAATCCGCTTGCATTTCTACGTCAGCAGCCAATTTAGCCTTCGACAAGTAAGGGATTCCAGACATTTTGACAGATGCAGAATCCACATTCAACACCAAATCAAGATTGGAAACGCCATCGCTCACCTTTCCTTTGAAATCTAGACTCACCTGCTCTAAGGTAGAGTTTGTATTGGAAGATGTTTGATCCTCATAAACAATCTTATCTACCAAGAGTTTCAAATTATCAATGTTTGCCAATGTTTGTAGATCAAGGTCTAAATCTCCCTTCAAGTTCAAGTTCAAACCTTCTATTGCAGCATACATGCTATCAGGTGTGCTTTGATAAGAAACATTTAGATTCTCAACAGTAAACTTACTAAGGTTCAATTTAATAGGAGCACTTTCCTCTACTTCTTCTTCAACTTCTTCAGAATCAGAAATAACAATATCCCAGTTAGCTAAGCTATCAGCATTAACCAAAGCTTTTACTGTAGGATTCACCACCTCTACTTTTGAAATTTCATACGAATCTCTGAAGAGACTTGCCAAATTGATGACAGCGTCCAACTTCTGGGCTTGTAGCAAGGTGTCGTTTTCAAATGGTTCAACACCTACCAAACCAAAGTTTTTCAGAGAAACTGTTGCGTTAGGAAAATTAGAGTAAAACCCAAGAGAGAAATCCTCCAAATACAATTGTGCTTTCAACAAGGAACTTACCTCAGACTCAACTATTCCTTTCACCTTATCCTTGAAAAAATAAGGTAAAACAAACAACGTAGCAAGGAAAGTAACGAGGACAATTCCTACAACTTTTAAAACCTTCATAAAAATTAAATTAAAACAATGTTTAGTTATATTAACTATGCAAAATTAAGAAAAGAGTTTGCTATACAACAATTAAAAGACTAGAAAAAGGGTATATAAATGTTATTTATACTTAAATTTTGATTCAATCGTTGTCAACATGTAGGAAAGGAGTCTCGAAATCAGTACATTCAAAACATTCTTCCCTATTAAGTCACACAAACAAGTAAAAAACAATACAAACAACTATAAAACAACAAATTACAATAGCACGAAGCATTATCAAAAATATACATATTCAATATATTCGCACATATTTTTGATAAATAATGAGACTATATAGCAATATTATTAAACAGAAAACAGATTGAAAGAGAGAGGGAACAAGAAGGAAGGGAAAAGTCAAAAAAAAATGACAAAATGTTAAAATTCTTAGTAGAAAGAATTCTTCCCTATTATTATTTTTTTTTCTACTTTTGCAAAATATGTAAATAGGTAGACTTTGTTTTCTTTGGGAAGGATGGGGAGTCTGCAGAGAAAATTGAAATTTTTATTGTTCAATTATATATAATTATGGCTAAAGAAAAAAAATTCATCACTTGTGATGGTAACCAGGCCGCTGCACATATTTCATATATGTTCAGCGAATGTGCTTGTATCTACCCTATCACGCCATCATCTACTATGGCAGAATATGTAGATGAGTGGGCTGCAGCTGGTAGAAAGAACATTTTCGGCGAGACAGTCTCAGTTACAGAGATGCAATCAGAAGCAGGAGCTGCAGGTGCAGTTCACGGTGCAATTCAAGCAGGTGCATTGACATCAACTTACACAGCCTCTCAAGGTTTGTTGTTGATGATCCCTAACATGTACAAGATCGCTGCTGAGAAGATGCCTGCTGTATTCCATGTTTCAGCTCGTACAATTGCTTCTCACACATTGTGTATCTTTGGTGACCACCAAGACGTTTACGCTTGTCGTCAAACAGGTTTCGCAATGTTGGCTGAAGGTTCTGTACAAGAAGTTATGGATTTGGCTGGTGTTGCTCACTTGTCAACTATCAAGTCTCAAGTTCCTTTCTTGAACTTCTTCGATGGATTCCGTACTTCACACGAGATTCAAAAAATCGAAATGCTAGAGAACGATGATTTGGCTCCACTAATCGACCAAGAGAAGTTGGCAGAGTTCCGTAATCGTGCTCTATCTCCGCTAAACCCAGTTATGCGTGGTATGGCAGAGAACCCAGATACATTCTTCACTCACCGTGAGTCTTGCAACACAATGTACAACAATGTACCTGCAATCGTAGAGAACTACATGAAGGAGATCTCTAAGATCACTGGTCGTGAGTACAACTTGTTCGATTACTACGGAGCAAAAGATGCTGAGTATGTTATCGTTGCAATGGGATCTGTTACAGAGTGTATCCGCGAGACAATCGACTACTTAACTAAACAAGGTAAGAAAGTTGGTTTGGTTGCAGTTCACTTGTATCGTCCATTCTCAAC
Organism: Paludibacteraceae bacterium; assembly: GCA_045600225.1. Classification (GTDB taxonomy): domain Bacteria; phylum Bacteroidota; class Bacteroidia; order Bacteroidales; family Paludibacteraceae; genus UBA1181. The sequence goes on along the minus strand of JAZRXL010000075.1, from coordinate 12,712 downwards.
TAAACACTTACTTGCTGCAGTACCTGCTTCTTGTAAGGTATTGACAGTTCTTGATAGAACTAAGGAGCCAGGTGCAAACGGTGATCCTTTGTATCTTGATGTATGTGAGTCTTACAATGGTGTTAAGAACGCTCCTAAGATCATCGCTGGTCGTTATGGTTTGGGTTCTAACGACACTACTCCAGCTCAAATGATTGCTGTATACGAGAATATGGCAATGAACGAGCCTAAGCACCACTTCACTGTAGGTATCGTAGATGATGTTACATTCACATCTCTTCCTAAGAAAGAAGAAGTTGCTGTAGGTGGCGCTGGTATGTTTGAGGCTAAGTTCTATGGTTTGGGTGCTGACGGTACTGTTGGTGCAAACAAGAACTCAGTTAAGATCATTGGTGACAACACTAACAAGCACTGTCAAGCATACTTCTCATACGACTCTAAGAAGTCAGGAGGTTTCACTTGCTCTCACTTGCGTTTCGGTGATACTCCAATCCGTTCTACATATTTGGTAAATACTCCAAACTTCGTTGCATGTCACGTTCAAGCATACTTGAAGATGTATGATGTAACTCGTGGTTTGCAAAAGAACGGTACTTTCCTATTGAACACTATTTGGGAAGGTGAAGAGTTGGCAAAGAACTTGCCTAATAAGGTAAAAGCATACTTCGCTAAAAATAATATCAAGGTATATTACATCAACGCTACTAAGATTGCACAAGAGATTGGTTTGGGTAACCGTACTAACACAATCCTTCAATCTGCATTCTTCCGTATCACAGGCGTTATTCCTGTAGAGTTGGCTGTTGAACAAATGAAGAAGTTCATCGTTAAGTCTTACGGAAAGAAGGGTGAAGATGTAGTTAACAAGAACTACGCTGCTGTTGACCGCGGTGGTGAATACAAGGAATTGGCTATCGATGCAGCATGGGCTAACCTTGCTGAGGAAAAGGCTGAAGCAAACAACGATCCTAAGTTCATCAACGACGTAGTTCGTACAATCAACGCACAAAACGGAGACCTACTTCCAGTTTCAGCATTTAAGGGTATCGAGTGTGGTCAATGGCCTGCTGGTACTGCTGCTTATGAGAAGCGTGGTGTATCTGCATTCGTTCCAGTTTGGAATGCTGCTGATTGTGTTGAGTGTAACAACTGTGCATATGTTTGTCCTCACGCATGTATCCGTCCTATCGTTATGGATGCTGACGAGGTTAAGGGCATCAAGGGTGATGTTCGCGAAATGAAGGCTCCTGCTGCTTTGAAGGGCATGAACTTCAGAATCCAAGTTGGCGTTTTGGACTGTCTTGGTTGCGGTAACTGTGTTGACGTATGTTTGGGTAACAATCCAGAGAAGGGCAAGACTGCTCTTAAGATGGTTGCATTCGATCCAAGCTCAGCAGAGACAGCTACAGAGTCTGCTAACTGGGAATATGCAGTTAAGAATGTTAAGTCTAAGCAAAATCTAGTAGATATCACAGCTAACGTTAAGAACAGCCAGTTGGCTACTCCATTGTTCGAGTTCTCTGGTGCATGTTCTGGTTGTGGTGAGACTCCATACGTTAAGTTGCTTTCTCAATTGTTCGGAGAGCGCGAGATCGTAGCAAACGCTACAGGATGTTCTTCTATCTACTCTGGTTCTATTCCTTCAACTCCTTACACTACTAACGAGAAGGGTCAAGGTCCTGCATGGGCTAACTCTTTGTTCGAGGACTTCTGTGAGTTCGGTTTGGGTATGGAATTGGCAAACGAGAAGATGCGTTTGAGAATCGAGGCTGTAATGAACGATGCTATCGCTGCAGACTGTACTCCAGCTGAGGCTAAGGAATTGTTCAAGGCTTGGATTGAGAACAAGAACGACGCTGCTAAGTCAGCTGAGATCTGCGAAAAGATCTTCCCTATGGTTGACGCTAACAAGGATAAGTGCAACCACTGCAAGCAATTGTCAGAGTTGAAGGGATACATGATCAAGAGAAGCCAATGGATTATCGGTGGTGACGGTGCATCATACGATATCGGATACGGAGGTTTGGATCACGTAATCGCTTCTGGTAAGAACGTTAACATCCTTGTTCTTGATACTGAGGTTTACTCTAACACAGGAGGTCAATCTTCTAAGGCTACTCCTCTTGGTGCAATCGCTAAGTTCGCTGCATCTGGTAAGAGAGTTCGCAAGAAGGATCTTGGTATGATCGCAACAACTTACGGATATGTTTACGTAGCTCAAATCGCAATGGGTGCAAACCCTGCACAATGCTTGAAGGCATTGAAGGAGGCTGAGGCTTATGACGGACCATCATTGGTTATCGCATACGCTCCATGTATCAACCACGGTTTGAAGGCTGGTATGGGTAAGGCTCAAGCAGAAGAGAAGAAGGCTGTAGAGTGCGGTTACTGGCATCTATGGAGATTTAACCCAGCTCTTGAGGCTGAAGGTCAAAATCCATTTACTCTTGATTCTAAGGAACCTGACTATACTAAGTTCCAAGACTTCTTGAAGGGTGAGAACCGTTACGCTTCTGTAATGAAGATGTACCCTACAGAGGCTCAAGAGTTGTTCAACGCTAGCGAGGAAATGGCTAAGAAACGTTACCAAAGCTACGTTCGTATGAGCAAGATGGAGTATTAATCCAATATAACTCATCAATAGAAAGAGGCTCGGTCTGACGATCGAGCCTCTTTTGTTTATTTTTATTTCCTCATCCATAATTCTAAATTAATTTCTACCTTTGTAAAAACATAAAATCAAAGACCATGAAAAAAACAATAATCGATGTTTTTGAAAATTCTGTTCAACGCTACCCTAACAATACTTTCTTAATGGAGAAAGTGGGTTCCGAATGGCTGAATACATCATATGCCCAAGTACAAAAAATGGTGTACCAATTGGGTGCCGGTTTACAATCTCTTGGAGTAAAGAAAGGTGACAACATTGCTCTTCTTTCCGAAGGAAGAAACCTTTGGATTGTTAGCGAGTTGGCCATGTTCTATGCAGGTGCCGTAAATGTACCATTAAGCATTAAATTAGAGGAGTCGAACGATCTATTGTTCAGATTGCGACACGGTGATGCAAAGTTTATCATCACCAGTGGGAATCAACTAAAGAAAATTCGAAAAGTAGCTAATCAACTCCCTCTTCTTCAAAAGATCATCATATTAGATGAGCAATCCGAATACCAAGCCAACGAGATGTTCATTGGCAATGTCATGAAGCTGGGTGATGAATTCTTATCACAACACCCTTTAGATGAATTCCTTAGTGTGGGGAAAAGTATTCAAAATGATGATTTAGCAACAATTACCTATACAAGCGGAACGACAGCCGACCCTAAGGGCGTAAGCCTCTCTCATAGAAACTATACCGCTAATGTAGAGCAATGTCTGTCGAGAGTTCCTATCGACCAAACATGGCGAACGCTCATTATTTTACCGCTAGACCACTGCTTCGCACATGTTGTAGGCTTCTATGTAATGATGATGCAAGGTGCTTCCGTAGCCACAGTGCAGGTAGGTCGCTCCCCTATGGAAACTCTAAAGAACATCCCTCTTAACATCAAAGAGGTAAAACCTCACTATATACTCAGCGTACCTGCATTGGCTAAGAGTTTCAAGAAGAATATCGAGCAAAGCATCCATAGTCAAGGCGCAGCGGTAGAGAAACTATTCGAATGGGGCAAATCAATCCGTCAATCCTATTATGGAGATAGCTGTTTGGATGGCAAAGGTATGAGAATACTTCTAAGTCCTTTGGTTAAGCTATTCGACAAAATACTATTCAACAAAGTGCGTGAGAATTTTGGTGGTGAATTACGCTTCTTTATTGGAGGCGGTGCTTTGTTAGACAAAGACCTACAGAAATTCTACATCGGCATTGGTCTTCCTATGTTTCAAGGTTACGGTTTGAGTGAAGCAACGCCAGTAATCAGTACCAACACGCCAGAATATTATCGTTTCGGTTCTTCTGGCAAGTTAGTTGAGCCTATCGAAGTGAAGATTTGCGATTCTGAAGGGAAAGAACTTCCTATGGGTGAACAGGGAGAGATCGTAGTGAAAGGTGAGAATGTAATGGTCGGCTACTGGAAGAATCCTGAGGCTACTGCAGAAACCGTTAAAGATGGTTGGTTATATACGGGAGACTTGGGTTATATGTCCCCTGAAGGACTTCTATATGTCAAAGGAAGATTCAAGAGTTTGCTAATCTCCAGCGATGGCGAAAAATACAGTCCTGAAGGCATAGAAGAGGCATTGGTACAACTTTGTCCTACCATCGACCAGGTAATGCTTTACAACAACCAATCGCCTACCACAAGCGCTTTGATTGTTCCTAACAAGCAAGCTCTAACCCAAATGGGCTTTGATCTGAAATCAGAGGAAGGACGCAAGAAAGCAATCTCTGCCATCAATTCAGAAATAGCCAAATTCAAAAAAGGAGGCGAATATGCTGGCATGTTCCCAGAAAGATGGTTGCCAAGTTCATTCATCCTATTAAAAGAACCTTTCTCAGAACAAAACCAAATGATCAATAGTACCATGAAAATGGTACGTGGGAAGATCGAAAAAGCTTATGCTGAACAGCTAGTCTATGTTTACACTCCAGAAGGAAAAGCCGTAGACAACGAGCAAAATCTGAACGCATTGCTTTAAGATTTAAACACACGAGGCATAGAATCCCCTATGCCTCGTGTGTTTTTCAAAACAGATATAAGAACGACACGTCAATAGAATTATTACACTAATAATCAACAAAATAACAAAAAAAGCATAATCCTTAGCTATAGAGATTTGAATAAAATTTCCAACTGATTGAATAAAAAGTCATAGTATTAGTGTTTATAAACTTTTACTTTTGTCTAGAATTAATAAATAAAGAACCATGAAAAACACCAAACTCAGTCGCATAGCTTTACTTCTATGCTTTTTGGGAATGACATTGCTTGCAAAAGCAGAGCCAGACCCTAATTATCACATTTACATTTGTTGGGGACAATCCAATATGGAAGGTAATGCACCTGTTCCAAATAGTGAGACTCAAGGTATAGACGAGCGCTTTAGAATGTTCTACACTGCAGAAAACTGTGGTACTTGTGGGAAGAAGAAAGGAAGCGAGTACACCGCTGTTCCGCCATTGGCTCGTTGTTTCCACGGACAACAACTCGGATTTGGTCCTGTCGACTACTTCGGAAGGACATTGGTAAAGAACCTTGACGAAAACATCAAGGTGGGTGTTGTAGTCGTAGCAGTTGGTGGATGTAGCATCGAACTTTTCCAAAAGAGCAGATATCAAAGTTATTTGAGCAGTGCAGCTGGATGGTTGCAAAACTATGCAAAGTCTTATGGAAGTAATCCTTATGGTCGTTTGATTGAAGTAGCCAAAGAGGCACAAAAGGTAGGTGTAATCAAAGGTATATTGGTACACCAAGGAGAGTCAAACACAAACGATTCCAACTGGCCAAGAAACCTTAAAGGTGTTTACGAAGATATGTTGAAAGACCTTGGTTTGAAGGGCGAGGATGTTCCTTTGCTTGTTGGAGAGGTTCGTTACACAGGACCTTGCCGCAGTCACAATAATGTAGTAAGACAAGTTCCAAACGTAATTCCTAACTCTTACGTCATCTCTGCAGACGGATGCGAAGCTGCAAACGACGACTACCACTTCACTGTGGCTGGTTACAAGTTGTTAGGACAACGCTATGCAGAAACCATGTTGAAGGTTTTGAAGGCAAACGGAGGTGATAGTCCACAAGGAGGACTTTCAGTTTCTGCGTTCATTGGAAAAGACAATGCTCCCGGTTCTGCCGAAATCATGATCAAGAATTCAAACAGTGACATACAAAGAATCACTGTTTACGCAGATAACAAACAAATTGGTACTGGAGAAAGTGTTTCTTGGGAGAACATTCCTGAAGGAGAACACTCTGTATACGCTATAGGATACGATAGCCAAAACAAAGAGTACAAATCGGCTGCAAAAACCATTACTATCATGCCTGAGCAAAAGCCATACAACGGCACACCTTTTAAAATACCAGGAAAGATTGAAGCTGAAGAGTTCGATCTTGGAGGCGAAGGTAATGCTTATCACGACAATGACGAGCAAAACCGCAACGGTGGTGACCGTAACGAGGGTGTGGATATGAACAATACCGCTGTTGGATACACTCAAACAGGAGAATGGTTGGAATATACTGTAGATGTAGCAGAAGATGGTGATTACATCGTTGAATCACGCGTGGCTTCTGGTAATTCTGGTGCTGCATTCACCCTTTACATGGATAACCAATTCATCATTCCTGGTGCAGATGGAACTCCTGGTGGTTTTGTTGAGGTTCCAAACACTGGCGATTGGGAGACATTCACCACTGTCAAGACTAAGTTAAACAAACTCACAAAGGGTACTCACGTTCTTAAGCTTGAAATTACTGGCGACTGGGTTGATATCGATTATCTTGAAATCAAGAAAGCTTCGGATGGAGGACAAGATTCGCAAGGTGGAGGTGAAACTCAAGGTGGTTCTGACAACGGAGAACTGTTGACCGGCGTAACCTTGGGCCAATATGTCGACATCAAAGTTCAAAACAGAACTATATCCATCTATGCCCCTAAAGGAGCCCACACCAACCGTCCTTTGCTAATCTCTTGCCATGGTAGAGACCAAGACATCAACTACCAAAGAAGACTGACACAATGGGAGACGGTAGCCGACACGGCCGACTTTATTGTAGCCTACCCTTCTGCCATTCAACGTGGTAGCAACGTAGATTGGGATATCAACGGAACTGACGACACTAAGTTCATTCAAGAGGTCATCGACGTGATCTACAAAACTTATAAAGTTGATCTGTCCAGAGTTTACCTCAGTGGATTCTCAATGGGAGGTATGTTTACCTACCATTGCATGAAAACAATTCCTGATGTATTTGCGGCATTTGCACCTATATCCGGTTATTGGGACGCAAATGTCAACAACAATGCACGACCTCTTCCTTTGATTCACACGCACGGAACAAGTGATGGCGTGGTCCAATTCCAAGGAAATGGCAACTGGGCGGGTGCAGAGAATGTGGTCAAAGCTTGGGCTAAGCACAACAAAACAACAGAAACCAGCACCTACAAGGTTGAATCAGCCAATGTCACCAAATATAGTGGCGGAGAGTGCGAAGCAGATGTCATTTTGGCTGCAGTTCCTGGCCGTGACCACGAGCCAACCAACAACGGCTACCACACTTCGCGAGAAATTTGGCGCTTCGTAAGCCAATACTCTACGGCTTGTGGCAAAAGCAAAGCCTCGTTGAAAATGGAGATTGAAGAGATTGCGAACAACGACCCAGGCGAAGTGGTTGTTTCAGTCTCCATCCTTGACGAATCCATCAAAAGCGTAGAAATTTTCTTGGATAATAAAAAAGTGGGCGACGGGACATCGAAGGTTACTTTGAGCGATCTCGCAGAGGGAAACCACACCATCACAGCCATTGGATACAATAGCAACAAACAAGAGGCAGGAAACGTAAAGAAGAACTTTACAATCTTCCCTCCTCAAACTCCATTCAACGGAATGCCTGCAACCATTCCAGGAAAGATTGAGGCTGAAGAGTTTGACTTCGGAGGAGAAGGCAACGCATACCACGACACAGACGAGCAAAACCGAAACAAGGGAGATCGTAACGAAGGCGTGGATATGAGCAACACCGCCGTTGGTTATGTTCAATCTGGTGAATGGATTGAGTATACGGTAGATGTGGAAACCGCAGGAACTTACGAGGTGGAGGTAATGACCGCTTCTGAGAATGGAACTTGTACCTTCCAATTGTCTATGGACAATGAACCAATCACAGAAGTGATGACTGCAGCCAAGACAGGTGACTACACCTCATTCACAGGCGTAAAAGCCAACACATCTACACTTTCGAAAGGTACTCACATTCTTAAATTGGAATTCCTTGGAGACTGGATGGATGTAGATTATATGACCTTCAAATTGATAAAAGCAGAAGAGACCGATTTGATGGATGCATCTGCAGAAGGTGGTATTCTTAATGGAGAGTTCTTAGCATTCGATGTAACAGGAAGATTCATCAAGAATGTTACGATCGAGAATGGATTTACTAACCAATTAAAGATAGGCTTCTATATTCTTAAAAACACGGAAGGCAAGTCTTATTCCATACTTATTGGCAAATAATTTAGTTAATAATACTTCAACACGCAGGCGAGGCTAACCAATCTGGTTAGTCTCGTTTTGTTTTATCTATATTTCAATGAAAATATTCAATTTGATTGATACCCTACCGCTCTCTATATTTGCGTACAACTTAATAATTACAATTATGGTAGAAAATATCAACAAAGAGTTATTCCAAGCTAAAGTATGGAATTACGAGAAATCACCCCAAATATGGGAATTTCAAGGAAGGAGACCAACCATCGTAGACTTCTACGCCAAATGGTGTGGACCATGCAAAGCTCTCATTCCTATCCTCGAAGAACTATCGGATGATTATGCAGGTAAGATCAACTTCTACAAGATTGATATCGATCAACAAGGTGACCTCGCAGAGTTCTTTAACCTAAGAAGCGTTCCCACCCTTCTGTTTTGTCCCGTAAGAGGCAAACCAAAGTTTATGCAAGGAGTGCAAGCCAAAAGCGAATTAAAGAGGGTTATCAGAGAAACTTTCGACAACATTTAATTTTACGATTTTCGCAGAAAACACATATTATCATTATTAAACAAACAACCAAGGCGTCACAATGTGGCGCCTATTTTTTTAATTCATAATAATTTTGAGACTAAAAAACATGAACCTATCAAAATAAATTCATGTAAAAACAAGCATGGAATCAACTAAAAATTAGTAGATTTGTATTCTAATAAAAACACACTTATATCCATGAAAATACGCATTGTATCGTTATTAGCCCTCTTTATAATACTTCCTTTTTCATTATGGGCAGACATAGACATCACAGACCTATATCTACAAAATGCAGGGTTCGACGATGAGAAACACTTCGACTACACCACATCCGATTTCGGTAATGTTTCTCAAGAGATTCTATCCATCTATGGTTGGAACAAGGATATTGGCGTGGATTATACCGTTACGGGGATCTATCAGATCGGAACCCCTAAAACATTCAACACAAATGGAAAGGTACCATCAGAAGGTTACAACGGATCCAAAAATGGTGGTTGCCTAGTGTTAAGTACTGGTTGGGAAGAGACTCTCAAATACTACCAAAAAGCAAATCTACCAGCAGGAAAATATAAGCTACAAGCCGCTTTCTACAACGGAAGCAACTCAACCAGCGGAGCAAGTCTGTTGGGATGGATTCCTAAAAACGGGAATAGCACACTCTCCTCCCTATCCTCCTTCTCATTGAACGGATGGTCGCTGGACGAAGTATCCTTCTCCCTCAATTCCGAAACTGAAGGTAAAATACAAATTGGATTCAAAGGGGCTGCAGGCGGTTCGGCCAATTCAGCCAAGGTGGTAGTTGACTTTGTAAAAATCATATTGGTTGGAGACAACAACACGTTACTTTCCAATATGAGATCTTCGCTAAAAGAGACGATTTCTTCGGCCAACAAAGCATATGGGAACGGAGAAGGCAACAATGCCACTCAATTGAAATCAGTAATCGACAAAGCCCAAAAAGAGCACGATTCGAGCAATGCCACCTACGCTACGCTTTTCTCTATCAATCAAAACCTGATAGACGAATTAATCCAATACAATTGGGCAAACGCCACACTATCCAATCCTTCAAACATGACAGAATTCATCGTAAACAATAGTTTTGAGGAAGGATTCAACGGATGGGCGCAAAATGGATTGCAAACACAAAGCAACACCTCATTCCCCCTAAAATCTGGCAACCTTTATGTTGAGAAATGGGTATCAGCCGGCTCTTCCATCGGAAATACAAGCATCACTCAAACCATTGGAAGTGAACTTCCTAAAGGTATCTACTTACTCAAAGCAAGTGTCCAAAACACACAAAACGGACAAAAGGGACAAACAGGTGCTTGGATTATGGCGGGCAATGATAGCATAGAGGTATCAGAGGCCAAAGAGTACACCCTTCAGTTTATGCACATGGAAGACCAACTCTCCATTGGTTTTGTCACACACAATGCATCTGGCAACTGGATTGCTGCAGACAACTTCCAACTATACTACGCAGCGGCCACCACAGATGATTATAAGAAAGAAATAGAAAAGCGAACCTCTTTTGCCAAGCAATTGCTAAACGAAAACATCGGTAACGAATGTATGGCAGACCTCTCTGCCACTATAGAGAAAGCAGAGCAATGGATAAGCACCCCTAATCTTGGAACATTGTCCAACCTATCGGTCTCCCTTCGAAACAGCACTCAAAAGGCTTTAAAATCCCTTGAAAAGGCTGAATTCAGAGAAAAGATAGAGAATGCCACAGGCCCTGTTCCTTCCGTTACAACAGATCCTCGTAGCGCAAGGGGAGCCACCATAGCATTCGGTCGTGCCACCTTCTCTGGCAGCAACATCATGGAAAAGGGATTCTGCTGGAGCACCTTTCCTCAACCTACCGTTTTAGACAATCGTTCTTCCCTATCATACAGCAACAATAGCGATATCTATGTAATGGATGGGCTTCAACCATCAACGCTTTATTACATAAGACCTTATGCCATCACCAAAGAGTATGCCGTAGGTTACGGAGAAACCATTAGAATATGTACCCTACCAATGGGAAATGTCACTTGGAGTTACAACAACGGTGGTTCTGCGGAGGAAAACGAACGAATCAACCAAGCCATTGGTGATGCAGTAGACATCTGGAACCACCTGACAAGCATACAAGGTCTTCGTCTATCCGTCTCTTACGGAGCCAACACACCGACGGCAGACTGCAGTTATGGCGGCTCTATGCGTGTGGGTCCTAATGCCAGTTATCAACGCACGGGAACCATCCAACACGAGATGTGCCATGGTGCGGGCGTAGGTACCACAGAGACGTGGTACAACTCAGCCATCTACCGACAAGAGACCTCCAAAGGCTTCTGGTTGGGAGAAAGAACAGACCAAGTGGTTAGGTTCCTTGAAAACGATTACACATCACAACTAAGAGGAGACAACACCCATTTCTGGCCTTACGGTATCAACGGGGCTCACGAAGACAATGGAACAAGAATGCTCTACTATGCCAACGCATTGATTATTCAAGCATTGGGAGAAGACTTTCTTCCGCCTGTTTCAGGCGCATTTGCATCACCGGCCTACACATTTGCACAGGAGGATGAAGAATGGTATTATCTAATGCCAGCCGATGGCAACTGGGGCAGCCCATCTTTGCTACAAAGCACAGGTTCGGGTGTCACTCTCAAATCCAACGATTGGAAGAGCATCTTGGCAGACTTCTCATACGCATGGAGAATCCGTTTCAACCCAGCCACACAGATGTATGAGTTTAGAAATATTGAAAGCAACTCCGCATTGACCAATTACAATGCGCAAATCGCCCTCGAATCGAAAGATCAATACAAGCTTCAACTACTAGGATCGAGAGCAAACGTAGTGAATAGCCACATCAACATGAAATCCTACTGGATTACCTTCTCTGACGGTTCTAACAGGCCACAAGCGCTTACATCTGGCAATTATGGAGTATCTGCGACCCGATTCGATCATCAGAACACAGCAAGCCAACAACGTTGGATCATCCTCACAAGAGACGAGATTAAAGAATTGGCTGGAGACTACACAAACACAGATGAGATGACTGCAGAGCATCACTCATTGTTTATCTACGGAGGCAAGGGAGAAATTGTCTTCGAAACGACAAGCAAAGGAGAATGGATCAATATTTACAACGTACAAGGGGAACAAATAGACAGGTTCTATATGCAAGCAGGCATGTATCTAACAAAAAGCGTACAAGCAGGAATATATATCATCAATGGCAAGAAGATTCTTGTAAAATAAGAGTACCTTTGCAGTGATTTAAAAGAGATCCCGTATGATTAAGAATTTTCTTCTTGTAGGTTTAGGAGGTTCCATTGGTAGCATGTTGCGATATGCAGTAACGTGCATTATTGCCACAACCAGTTATCCATCCACCCTCTCCACGTTTATTGTGAATTGTGTTGGTTCTTTTCTGATTGGACTATTGGGGTCCATCATCAGCAAAGACTCTACGCTACTGCTCTGCACAGTTGGTTTCTGCGGAGGATTCACCACCTATTCCACCTTCTCATCCCAATCCTTGCAACTTCTACAATGCGGCAAGTATTCTACGGCTGCGCTCTATATTTTAGGCACATTGGTATTGTGTCTGTTGTTTACGGCATTGGGAATCTGGCTAGGAGAAAGCGTGAGAATTAAGAATTAAGAATTACTTCGATGTAATCATTGCAAAATGGGAGAATGACAGGAAGAAAGCCGAAAAGATAAACTAACGCCCCCACAAAAAAACATAAGAAAAAAAACGTACATAAACATTTGAAAAACACCTCAAAATGCATGCATATATAATAAATTTATTATATATTTGTAATGCAATAAAAAACAAGAAAGGGGTATAAAATGGATGGATAAAGAGACACGGCTCTTTCATTTACCCCTATAATAAAGCGCACAACTCCCCCTACCCATAATTAATGGGAAACTGCGATTTTCAAATAATTGAAACACAACAAGTTGACATTTCAAGAAAAGGCTATTTTTTCTATTTTAGGGCTATG
>JAZRXL010000074.1:0-8832 GCA_045600225.1 Paludibacteraceae bacterium | reverse complement strand
TATCGTGAAGGACAAGGAAACAGAAGCAAAAGTCCGCTTTAAGGCTAATTTAGGAAAGGCCGAAACCTACATGGCGGAGAAGGCGCCTTGGGCTATTAAGTGCAATGTGGTGGCAAAACTTGACGGTAGAATCATCGACCGTTTTGATTATGATAAGATTGAAACTAATCCGGAAAAGGTTATCTGCGATCAAGAGGCTATTGTTCCAACCAACCACGCTTATGTATGCAGCAACCAGCTCGCAGGCATTTTCGGGGAGTATAAAAATCTATATTATACCATCACAGCAGGAACGGAGGAAGTTGTCTGTGACCTGAAGTAGGGTTAGCATTGGCTTATGATACAACAGGAAGGCGAGGTGTGAGTACTTCGCCTTTTTTGTTGTAGACAATAAAATCATCAATATCTGCCATTAGAGGTACAAACGCAAGGTAGAATAATAGCAAAACGTCTGACAGAGAATGACATAGTTATACTATTCCCCACTCTCATCATCCAACGCATCTTGTGGCTCTGGATTTTCCATCTCGTATGAATTATCCAAACGGTTTTGTTGACGCATTTGTTGCCATTGCAGATATTTTTCATCCGTTTGTTTCCATTCATGCAACTTGCTTTTTAATAAGCCATAAAGATTGCCTTTCTGAAAATCGGAGTCGAAGTGAAAAAGTAATTTCTTCAATGTCCAGTGACTAACTATTATAGAACAAAGTTCTTCCTTACTGTCTTCATACGATTTCAGTTCTTCTGGGGACTTAAAAAGTAGGTCTATGTCTTTGGGATCTACAAAAAAACTCTTATACTCATCTATTTCTTTCTTCTTGAGCATTTCAGCGAGTTTGTCATAATGCACAACTCTCGCTATTTGTTTAGTAACCACCTCACCCGTCACGGTCATGTCTGAAAGCAGTAGATTTTGGATTATTATATATTTGGTAATTGGTTCATTCTTACACCTTCCATAAAAGACTGTACCCAACTTAAATATGGACGGAATATACGCAACGTCTTCTTTCATTCTCTCTTCTAAAGACGATTCAAGTTCATTTGCCGACAACTTTTGAGCTTCATATTTTGTATTAGCGAGACGATTAGGGAAAATCCTCGTATATAAAACATCTCCATTGGAACCTTCGATAGGATATGGTACTACATCCACACCAGGGAAATGATTGTCTTTAAAAAATTCACCTAGACGATTATATCCTGCCTCTGCGTCAGATATACACGCATAATCACTATTATGCAAAATATAATCATCATACGACAATGACAAAGCAGTTTCAATCTGAGAAGAAACGAAAGAAGCTTGTACTGTTTGTATGACTTTCAATTTCGCAATAGGATGAGAGGAATCTTTCTTGTTATAATAATAATACTCCTTGCCCAATTTGATACTTTGTGCAAAATAATCACTTTCTATACCACTGAGCCGCTCAAAAGTGCCCGTTAATAGTTCTTCCTTCGATTTTTCCGATGCGCTTGGTTCCGAGTTGTCAGATGTCTTTTCTGTGGTTTCTGACTGCGTATAAAACCAACCTTTATAAAAACCTAGTGCCAGGAGAAAGAAACCAGCACTTAAAAGAAAACCCCAACCCGCTCCTTCATCTATAGCAGCATATAAGAAAACCACTCCAAATGCTGCCCAAAGTACTGCCGAAATAATACTACATATTTTTTTTATCTTATCTATCTTCTCTTCCATATTTCTTCTTAATTTTATGTTATTAGAATTAATCGTTTTTAATTTTAATGGTTCTGTTCCAGTTTATGACTGATTTTATTCAAGCCTGAGAAATTATTCTGGCTGGAAGCCAGTATCTGAGTAACCGTGAGCAACGCCTGCGGATTAGGAGACACGTAGATCCCATATGTCTGGAGGGCAGTACCTTGTTCCGAAGGACGATGCATCACCCCAAGGTAGTGCCTTCCAGGCACACGGAGCAGGTGGGACGTTTTAACCGGCAGCATCTCCTTCGTCGATGCAACCGGTTACTAAGATATTGCCTTCCAGGCAAGTCATAAAGTACAACATAGCCTTTGGGTTCAAATGTGAAATGCATTAAATATTGGTTGTGAAATCGTTTTATAACTGTAAACCGTTAATCTCAAATCCGTATTCTCTAAATAGATTATTGATTTCTTCGTAATTCATCTCTTCTCGAAGTACCCATCCTATATAATTGACAATCTGATAAGTATGGATAATTTCACGAGGAAACAGACCAGGAATATGTCTTGCCTCGTCTTCCGTCGTATAGGGGTGGGCGGGCGAATGAGCCAACTCAAAATCGAGCAGTTCCAATGCCCAAGTGTAATTTTGATTGTGAATGGCATTGTGCAAGATGTTTGCATTGTGCAACTTACGGAGATTAGACACCAATATTTCTGCCGCCACCATATAATGTTCTTTATAACCTTTGGGATTGGGCCATTTCTCCACCTCTTGCATAATCTGAGATCTATCCATGAAGGCCGCGTCGCAGATTCTATAAGGACACTCCACATCATACTGAAGAAGAACCGGTTTTAACCTACTTCCATTGGCAAGTGACACCTCCACATCTAATTCCAACACATACTCCATGTTGTTCGTCTTGATGCCTAATGCCGCCACATCATGGCACAACTCCCAATCACGAATAGCATCCTGTTTTAAAAGTAATCCCCATGTGTCATTACCCATTTCAGGGGTATCCACAAATGGATAGTGGGCGTAACTCAATCCGTTACCTTTTGAAACGACATACCTTCCATTCGAAAGCATCCCTACAATAAAACTGCGACCATGGTCGGGCCCTATGCAGGCGAGGTTTTTGTCGCCTTGAGGATCGACAAGAAAAGGATAAGCAGTGTAACTTCCGATTTCGCCTCTTACAATAGTCGGACGATATTCCTTTGCTGAAAGATTCATATTATCTACCTATAAATATATGATTCAACACTCTCAAATTACACGACACTTTGAACTCCAAAATTCATCATCGATATGGCTGTCGGATAAAACTTTGGTTTGATTAGGTAAGGGAAAAACTCAGCAAAAATTTGATGCGGTGCCAAATCTCGTCCCTGAATTTTGAAATGACTGAAACCCATATCCAAGTAGTTGTCTAAGTCTTGAGGGAAGATAAAGTTAGTCCCATTAAAATATTCTTTAGTAAATCCCTTTTTTTCTAATGGCATGTCAGATTTCTTCATTAAAGGGCATACCTCAAAGAACCGATCGGTTTTGACAGAATCTCCACGGTAAGCAAATTCCAGTTGTCTTTCATCTGTGAATTTTTGATGAAACATACGAGCTTCACATCCTCTAATACAAGTAGGATTAACTAAAATCTCTACTCTATCCTTATCCTCTTGATTAATACTATTAAGGAATTCATAATTGTAGTTATAGTCATAATCTAGACAAA
This sequence comes from Paludibacteraceae bacterium, assembly GCA_045600225.1. Lineage (GTDB taxonomy): Bacteria > Bacteroidota > Bacteroidia > Bacteroidales > Paludibacteraceae > UBA1181. The sequence continues at coordinate 5,419 of JAZRXL010000074.1, read as the reverse complement.
CATATTTGTAATTATGATCAAATTCTTTTAGTTGATCCTCACTATTACGAAGCCTCTTTGTAGTAGAGCTAATAAATGAAGCAGAGGGATACTTGTTTCTTAAATAATCCTCTAATAATGGAGAATTTACCACAACTTCAGGTAACAAATCTTGAAACATTGTCATAAGCAAATTACCATATCTATCATAAATATCATGCTCATTAAGCATTTGATTGGTAAAGACAAATCTTACCTTTATCCCAAGATCAGCATAGGCATCATGAATAACTGACAATTGTTCCTTGCTGTAATAGCAATTTATGATCGGTCGTCCGCCATTCCAAATGCATGTAGGTGAACCATATACACTATCTATGATAACATTATCTTTTAGCAAGCATGGGAATTCTTTTGTTTTCTTAATGAAATCGTGAATAAACGAAAAGGATTCAAATGCTCCGCATAAAAAGAAATGAGCTTCCTTTTTATACCCCTCAAGATTCCAGTTGATTTCTGATTCCTTCATTTTAATATATTAATTATAATTTTTTCGTCATCACAATTCTGACTCCAATCCACTTAACAGTTGGATTATTTTTTTCTCTTCCTCTGTATTGTCTGATTGAAGAGGGTTATCGTTACTTGGTTTTGTAATTGTTTTTCTAATACATTCCAATACAATTTTTACAACTTTCTTATGTGTCATATTTTCAGCTTCATCAAGTAAATTGACAGCCTGAACAATCGTTCTTTTTACATTTTCTAATTCTTGTTTATTCATAATACTTTTTTTTGTTGAACATTTTACCCTCCACCACCACTTCTTCAATCCTTCGATTTGGCGAGCGTGCCCTTTTCTCTAATCAGTTTTGATTAAGATTGACGATACATAATACCGCAATGAGACTCACTGTATTCAGGACACTTACCCATGTAAATTTCCTCAGAAACCTTAGAGATCTTCAATTCTACTGCTTTCATTTTCGTAAAATTTTTGTTGTAATAGCAATACTTCTTCGGGGAAAGCATTTACCCACCTACCTTCAACTCACTATCGCAGAAACTCTGCGTTTTATCTCTTTGCAATGATTTAGGTTTGTCATCCAGCAACGCTTGCAATGCCTCGACAAGCGTTCTTCCTTGCAACGGATCATAACCATTCATCATCTTTTGAGCCAATTCATGTCTTGCTTTTGCAAAATAGCAACAATGCTCAGATGCTTTCAACGGGGTGCCATGTTCCGCAAAATTATGCCCTGGGCAAAGGTTACAATAGGCACAATAATCGTAACGTCCACACTCCTCATACTGTTGCAGCGTCACATTATTCCACCATTTCCAGCTTTCACTATTTTTGTATATTTCTGAAATGTTCTGCTCTTTAGCAGAGCCAAACTTTGCATGAAACGACACACATGGGATAACATTGCCTTCGGGAGTAACACAACAATTATTTTTGCCCCCTCCACAACAATTCCTATCCATCAATTTGGGTTGACCTCCAAAGTTTGGAGCCTCCTTGCCTACATACAAAGGAACATTGTCGTCGCGAAGCACTATCTCCAACTGCTCTTTCGTCAAACGAAGATGTTGGCTCACACATCTGTCACCATCCACGGAATCTGAGACTCCAATTTCAAACTGAGGGACAGCACCCAACTTTTTAGCCAATTCTACAACCGTGTAGTAAGTTCGGACATTAGAACGCATCACGCAACACTTCAAATTCATAGGTACTGCCAACGCCGCAAGTTGTTCCATTACGCTAACTGATTTCTTCCAAGAACCTTTCACTCTTGTAATGTAATCATGGTCTTCTTCCACGCCACTGTAAATAGAAATGCCGACGAGACAAGGGTAATAGTCCGCCAGACGCTGCACATCATTCACTATTCTTTGCCCATTTGTGAATATAACTGTGGCAATGCCCTTATGATAAAGATAGTCAATGATGTCCCACACAATGGGTTTAGAGAAGGGATCTCCGCCCGAGAGCGTTACCTTTATTAATCCCTGTTCATATAAATCATCTATGATTCGTTTGTAATCGTCTAATTGCAACTCTGCTCTGTCTGCTCTAAAACTTTGTTCAGAATCGTTACGTGTTGCACCTACATTATAGCAATGAATACACTTCTCACTACAATTATAGGTCAGTTCAAACATGGCAGAAGTTATCCCTCCCACACGAGCGGTATAATCCATTTCTGCATTACTCATTTCGTATGGAAGCTTCTCTTGCGTTGTCCTAACTTCCTTCTGCGTGCGATTACACTTATATTCACTCAACTGTTTTCGATAGTCTGCAATTCCCTCTTTTGTAGGAATAGATTTTGTCACCAACGAACAGGACAACAGTTGTCCAAAGAACGGGGTCAGACTATCTATGGAAATTTTCAGTCTTTGAGATATTTCCTCCAAACTAAACGAGTCATTCTTCTCTGCCTTTAGCACCTCTCCAATAACGTCTGCGGAGTCATCCTCAAAGAAATAACACAATCCGGATATCAGATTATAATAAATGGCTGCGTGATGTTCTTGGTTGTAACGGCCGCAAGTCCACTCGGGCCTGAAATATAAATAACTATCTTCTGACATATTCTTCCAATCGTTTACTTTATCAGTTATCAATCAGTTGAAACATTCAACTTTCCAAAGATAGAATTGAATGTCTCAGCCTCCAATAAACCCCCGCACCACATTCTTTTACGCTTCCGCTCATATATTATTACATAGTCGTATAACTATCTTATACATCTTCGAAAAAATATGCTGTCGGACATAAAACATGAGCTACCTACATGAAACCCTAACGGCGAATGCGCGTTACACACACACGAGGAGCGAAGACTACTCATGCTAATATTTCCGTGCCACGGTACTTTTTAGAATTAAAATTGGCATATATACGCCGCTAGGCGTTTAATGTTGGTAGAATCACAATGCACAATGCGTTGAACAAACCGATTCCCCGTTAGGGGATTAACCTTGTGCGTTATCAGTCACAAAATAGGACAGAGCCAATATTATTCTCAAGAGCTCATTCCTCTCGATTTTTACAAAAATGGCACCATTATTCCTCTCGATTTTTACAAAAATAGCACCATTATTCCTCTCGATTTTTACAAATTAATAATATATTTGCATAAAAATCAGCATACTATGTACATAAATAGAATAATAGACAAATTCCTAATCGAATGGAAAGAAAGCGAAAACAGGAAACCCCTATTACTAAGAGGAGCAAGACAAGTGGGTAAATCGTGTGCGATCAGGAACTTGGGCACACAATTCGAATATTTCCTAGAAGTGAACTTCGAGAAACGGCCCGACACCAAAACTCTTTTTGAAAGCAACACGGATGTGCGAACCATCACTAAACAATTAGGATTGCTTTTGGGTGTAAATGTAGAGCCAGGGAAAACACTACTTTTCCTGGACGAAATACAATCATGTCCTGAAGCATTAAAAAGTCTATGGTTTTTCAAAGAAGATTTTCCTGAACTCCACGTCATTGCAGCTGGTTCTTTATTAGAGTTCACTCTTAAAGAAATGCCTTCGTATGGTGTAGGACGCATCAAATCACTATTCATGTACCCTTTCTCCTTCAATGAATTTCTTTGTGCAATCGGCAAAAATAATTGGGTGGATGCAATACGCGAGGCAAGTGCAGAAAGTCCCTTGTTCGATGCAATCCATAGCGAACTGATAACACAATACAGGAATTTCCTAATCATAGGCGGTATGCCCGCAAGCGTTGCTATGTGGGTAAAAAAACACGACTACAAACTATGTCAGTCAGAACTAGACGACATCCAAACATCCTACTACGACGATTTCGCAAAGTACTCAAAAAAAATCTCACCCCAATTACTTCGTAATACACTTCTCAGTGTGGTCGCCCAAAACGGGAAGAAATTCGTTTACAACAAAGTGGAAGGCGGCTACAGAACAGAAGAGATAAAAAAAGCTCTAAATATGCTAAGCGATGCAGGCATAATAAAAAGAGTTAACCACACTGCAGCTAACGGACTTCCCTTAGGTGCGGAGATAAACGATAAGTTTAGAAAATATCTTTATCTAGACAGTGGCCTTTTATTGCGCATTTTAGATCTGGATTTAGGAGGTGCAAACGAGTTGACCGAACTAATCGTGACGGGATCTGTTGCAGATCTAGTAAACAAAGGAGGCTTAGCCGAATTGTTCTTGGGTTGGGAGATGTTAAAGCACAGCAATCCAGCAAGTTCTCACGACCTATTTTATTGGGAAAACATAAAAGATGGTGCATGTTCTGAGGTTGACTACATCACGGGCAAAAATTTCAAAGTGCTGCCTATCGAATGCAAAGCTGGCACTAGTGGGAAAATGAAAAGTCTCCATCTTTTCATGAAGGACAAGCATCTAACGGAAGCCATAAGATGCTCTTTGGAAAATTTCAACGAGATAAAAGATGGAGAGAGAACCATAAAAATAATCCCTCTTTATGCCGCATCTAAAATAATGTAACTTAAAAAAGTTGGGAATCTCGCGACTCTCGACAGCTGTACCGCAACCTTAGCTAAATATATTCATAAACGTTAAAATATACACTTTGCACCCACATTCGGGTAAGAGAGAGGAGATTACCATCATTCCGGCTCCTCCTTCCCCACCTCCTTGCTGAGCGTTTGGAAGAAATCACGTTTCAGAATGTTGGATATTTTCAATAGCAGTGCCGTGTCGCAACTCTCTCGTGTAAAAATGTCATAGACATTCTGCCGATTGCAATGAAGATGCTTCGCCAGCCAAGAAGGACCTCGTTCCTGCCGATCCATCTCCGATTTTATTAATTTCCCTATATGTACAGCCATAGGCATAAAAAAGGCGTGTAACTACCATCTGTTTATTGAACAGCCAGGGAAACCGCCAAGCAACCCCACACGAATACAAACATAGATAGCTCACGCCCCAAAGGACGCAAGACCACATACATTATTCTATTCGTGTTATATGCTGAAAGATTTGGCGGTTTTCGGCTATATGTTCAGAATGAATGAATAAAGCTCACTTATATTTTCAAGACAATATTTACACCATATTCAAAATCTAAATTAATACATTAAACGCTTGACCGCATTTTCCTCCTTCATCATGCGGTCTGTTTGCCAACAGGCAAACCCATCACAAAAGTACAAAAACATTAATTATTATATTAGTGTCCACTGAACATTTTTGACCTAGCAAAAAATAGGATGAATCTCCCTTGCAGAGGTTCAGCCTTTTCTTTTATCCTGTTTCTCAGCATATTAGTAAGAACTTTAACCAAATGTACAAAATGTGAAAATGTACAAAATGTGAACTTCACAAACTGTCCGTACACTTTTCATCTTCTGTCCGCACTACCCTCGAAACTCACCCTACCTTTGCATTGTCAACGGGAACAAACAACAACCCGATG
>JAZRXL010000073.1:0-22291 GCA_045600225.1 Paludibacteraceae bacterium | reverse complement strand
GGAACTACCAACGAAAGTAAGCGAATGCCGTTCGACGTAGAGGTCTACGATGTAGCGACCTACACGACAGAGGAGACCATCGACTATTGTAAGAACGAGCAGGCAGTATCCTTGAGTGCCACATCATCGGCAACATCCGGATATGTGGAGCAGGCAAGCGGCTTCTATTGGGCAGGCGATGGTTCCGATGTTGAAACATCCACCACGACAACCGCCCCAGTTCCAAGCACAACAGTAGCAGGAACGCAAAACTACGGAGTCCAACCATACTACGAGTTGAGCTCAACCCAAATCTGTAGGGGAACGGCAACCGACATCACGGTGAACGTCTACGAGACGTTAGCGCCAGACCCTGCGACGGTCCAATACATCAAGGCAGACGCCACGGGCAACACCTTCCCAGCGATCACCAGCAAGGCGACGTGGGAGGAGGAGATCGGCTACACCTACTACTACTCACCAGTGAGCGAGACGAAGGAGAAACCGACAACAGGCTACGCGACAGGCGCACCAAAGCCGGTGTACGACGTGACGACATTGGCAGGCGGCACCAAGGTTCTGTACACATGGGTTTACAGGGTTGACGCCGGCAATCCAAAGGCATGCAGCAGCGACTCCGTGATGGTGACGATCAAGATCAGCGACGCGTTGCCACCGACAGTAAAGGACGTGTACGTATGCGAGGGTTCACCGGTACCAAGCCTGGAGGCAGAGGTGCAACTGATGGCTGGAGACACGAAGACGGCAGACGACTATACATTGCAATGGTACGGCGACGAGGACCCAGGAGTGAACGCGACGGCGGTAGTCAAGGGCACAGGCAAGAGCTATTCGACCGGCATCACGTCGGCAGTTGCGGACGGCAACTCGAAGACCACATACAAGTTCTACGTCACCCAGATGGACAACGGGACAGGAGCGGAGAGCGCAGCGAGCGAGGTTGTCGTCACCGTATTGCCAAAACCGGTATTGTCGGTAAGCGACCCAGCACCGGTCTGCGAGGATCAGATAGACCTGAAGGGCACATGGAGCGTAGTAAACGCGGGCGAGTGCGGAACTGTAGAGGTGACCTACGCAACAAGCACGGGCACACCGACAACTAACCTTGTAGACCAGACAGACGTATACAAGATCACGCCAAGCTACGCGATAAGCTACCCAACGGCCATCGTCAACGAGACGGCCTGCGAGGGAGCACCGGTAAACGTAAACGTAACGGTCGACTACCTGGAGAAGCCAGAGATTGATGGAACGCACAACGTGTGTCCGAAGGCGGAGGGAGTCCAGCTGGTACCAAAGAGCCAGCCGGTAGGCGCCACCTACTTGTGGAGCGGCGATGCGACATCCACCAACAGCGCGTTGGGCTTGAAGACGTTCCCGGACGAACCGGGCAAGACGTTCACCTACACGTTGACAGTCAGCATGGGGGCATGTACGAAGACCTCTGCCCCCCACACGATAGAGGTGGGCGACGGACAGGTTGTCGGCAAGATGACCATCACGGAGGCGGATAACACATGGACTCCGAACAGTTTCGAAGGCGACGTTCCAAGGGAGTTCTACTCATGCGGCAACGCGCTCACCTTGAGCGTGGACTACAAGAAGGACGCGGGAACCGAGTACGAGTGGTACAAGAACGGCGAGGCGACGCGCGTGAAAGGCCCCGACTATCCGATAGCGGCCACGGAGACAGCGAGCGAGGACGTCTACGAGGTAAGGTTCGTGAACGAGTGCGACGCGAGCGCAACGATAGCGATCCACACCATCCCGTTGAAGGTTTCACCGGAAATCGGAGACGAGCAGAAGTGCGAGAAGGCGACGTTCAGCAACTCGTTGAGCATCAGCTGCAAGGAGACACCAGCGATCCAGTGGACACTGAACGACGCACCGATACCAGGCGCGACAAGCGCCCTATACACCAAGAGCGGCTTGACGGAGTCGGCAGACGAGGGCCAGTACGGCTACGTTGTGACGAACCGCGGCTGCGTAGCCAAGGGCAACGCCAAGAATCTGGACGTCCAGAAGTGGATCGAGGTGCGTCAGCCGGACACCTACATCGTTCCGAGGGGCCAAGACCAGAAGGTACAGCTATTGTTCGACGTACCGTCAAGCCAGAGCGTCGGTACGGTGACATGGAAGGAGAACGGTACTGTTGTCAAGAGCAGTCCGGACAACTACTTGAACGTGGAGAGCGTATCCGCCGACCACCACTACGACATAGAGATTAGCGACCCGGACTACTGCCAGGCGACGACGACGGCGACCATCCTGGTAGACGCGGTGTTGGAGTTGGAAGCAAAACTCAACCCGGTGTTGTGCTTGGGCTTGCAAGACATATTGGAGATAGACACGACAGGCACGGGCAGCTTCCGCCAGACGGGAGAGGAGCACAAGCTGACGGTAATCCGCAGGATGGGCGGCGAGAGCACGGACGTTACGGGAGATATCAGGAAGAACGGCAGCAAGCTTGAGCTGACAGTCTCCCCAACGAGCGACGCGGAGTATACCGTGACATTCAGCTACGGCAGCCAGATGAAGGATGCGACCTTGCCGGTAAAGGTGATCCCAGCCATCAGCCTGACCTTGCCAGATGTCGTAACCCTATGCGAGGGAGAGGACACCGTCTTGACGGTAAGCGACGTGGCACCGGAGGGGACAACCGTATCATGGAAGTCTGACGCAACGATAGAGGGCGACCTGGACAGCGAGAGCGTGAAGGTAAGACCTACCTATACGGGCACCAGCACACACCAGAGCGTATACACCTACACGGTGGTAGCCTACAACGAGCAGTGCAACAACTCCAAGGAGTATGCGGTGCAGGTGAAGGTTGACGAGCCGTTGACGGGCAAGCTGAGCGGCAGCGAGGCGATCTGCGAGGGCGACAAGGGCAGGGTAGACGCAACGAGCTACGCGGCCGACCGCTACACATGGACAGCCAACGGCGAGCAGGTGGGCAGCAGCTCGTCGATCAGCGTGACGCCGAAGGAGACGACGACCTACGAGGTTGAGATGAGCCGCGGCAAGTGCGTTGCGACGGACAACTTCGAGGTGACGGTAGCGTCGTTGCCAGTGATCCAGTCGATCGACTCGTTGGGCGTAAGGACCCGCCAGATCACCTTGGAGCAAGGCAAGGGAACAGCACCGTTCTACTACTGGATAGACGTGGAGGCATCGATAGCGACGGACAACATCGTCTACAACCTTGCGTTCGGCAAGCACGTAGCCTACGTGCACGACGAGAACAACTGTAAGGCATCCATGGCGTTCGAGATGATAGCACCGGAGCCGGAGATCAAGGAGTGGTTCTCACCAGACGGAGACGGCATCAACGACAACTGGGTGGTAGGATCGTTGGCGGAGGTCTACCCAGACGCCAGCATCTTCATCTACGACCGCTACGGCAAGTTGTTGAAGGAGTTGAAGGGCTCGGATGTTGACGGATGGGACGGAACCTACAACGGCCACCCAATGCCATCGACCGACTACTGGTATGTGATAGACATCGAAGAGATCGACATGCAATACACCGGTCACTTCACTTTGATCAGACAATAGGATGTTTCATCCATTCAAATGTTTAGAAGGGAAGGTTGAACTGCCAAAGCAGTTCACCTTCCCTTTTTCTTATACTCCACATCCTCTTTGTATTGAAGCTTCTCGTGAAGTTAGAGAATACTTGTTAACATTAAACCAATGGGAGGAGGAATTGGTACAAGGAAAGATGTTTGGAGTTTTGGTAGTCCAAACCGAAGACGGTTCGTTGGGGTATTTGTCAGCCTTTTCTGGTCAAATCGCAGGTTCCTATTTGCATGATTTTTTTGTTCCTCCTGTTTATGATTTAAATTCCTCCACCTCTTTCTTTCGTGCAGAAGAGAGTCTGATTTCAGAGATAAATAGAAAGATTGACGTCATACAAAATGATTTGAGATACAAGAATCTATTAGATGCATGTCATACTGTAGAAGAACAATATGGTGCATTAAAAAAATCGTGGAAAGAGAGGTTGGCAGTTTCAAAGGTAGAAAGAGATAGGCGAAGAGAGAATCACCTTTCTGCAGAGGAGGAACAATCATTGATTAAGGAGAGCCAGTTTCTGAAGGCGGAAGCAAAGAGATCGTTAAAGTTGGTGGAGACAAAACTGTTGGACATACAAAAGGAGTTAGATGTGTTTTCTCTCGAAATAGAATCTTTAAAAGAGAAGCGAAAGAGCATGTCTATGGATCTGCAAGACAGATTGTTCAGTCAGTTTCGTTTTTTGAATGCCAAAGGAGAGGAAGCCTCTTTGTTAGATCTTTTCCCCAATACAATTCCTCCGAGTGGAGCTGGAGAATGTGCAGCGCCTAAATTGTTGCAATATGCTTTTCAAAACCACTACAAGCCAATCTGTATGGCTGAGTTCTGGTGGGGTAAATCACCTAAATCGATTGTGAGAATGCATGGGTCGTTTTATCCTGCGTGCCATGCGAAGTGTAAACCAATATTGACTTTTATGATACAGGGATTGGATGTTGAACCCAATCCTTTATCGGAGCACATTTTTTCGTGCGATGATCTTTCTGCTGTTTATGAAGATGAATGTTTGATAGTGGTAAACAAACCGGCAGGAATGTTATCCGTACCGGGCACTTCTGATCTTCCATCTGTAGAGTCTCTTTTAAAGTCATTGGGCCGTTATGAGTATATTAAAGTTGTTCATAGGTTGGATATGGCAACTTCGGGTCTTTTGGTTGTTGCAAAGACGGAGGATATATATGTGGAGATGCAGAAGTTGTTTGCACAAAGAAGAGTTAGGAAAAGATATTTGGCCATTTTAGATGGTATAATAAAAAAAGAGCGAGGAGAAATCGATTTGCCAATATGTCCCGATGTAGAACACAGACCGTGTCAGATGGTCGACTATACGTATGGGAAACCCTCTTTGACGGAATTTGAAAAGATTGAAGATGTTTCGGGTAAAACTAAAGTTTGGTTTTATCCTCATACGGGTAGGACACATCAGTTACGACTTCATTCAGCGCATAAGAATGGCTTGTCTACACCTATTGTGGGCGATGAGTTGTATGGGACAAAAGCAGACAGATTATACTTGCAGGCACAAAAAATCCAGTTTGAGCATCCTCAAACTGGACAATTTATAGAATTGGAGATACCTGCTGAGTTTTAAATTTCAATAGATACCTTTTTTTCTGTTGCAATCCTTTTTAGGTTGATCAGAGCATATCTCATTCTTCCGAGAGCAGTGTTGATACTGATGTTCTCTTCATCTGCAATCTCTTTAAAACTTAAATCCTTAAAGAATCTTTTCCTGATGATGCTTTGCTGATTCTCTGGTAGCTCGTCGATTAGTCCTACTACGCTGTTTAGAGCATTCTCTTTTGCCCAATACTCTTCTAAACTGTCATCGTAGAGTTTGATGTCGTTTAGTAAATCGGTTCCATACTCCTCGTTAGAGATTGTATTTTCGTTTTTGTCCTTCCTATATGTATCTATAATAAGGTTGTGTGCGATTCTGAGTATCCATGGGGCGAACTTTCCTTTCTCGGTATATTTCCCTTGCTTAATAGTCATAATCGCCTTGATGAAGGTGTCCTGAAACAAATCATTGGCCTCATCTCTATCTTTTACAGCAGTAAATATATATGAAAAAACTTTATTTTTATGCCTCATGAGCAACACATCGAACGCTTCGTTGTTATTGTTGGCGTACGATTGAACCAATTCTTCATCGGTCATGTTATTCAAAATGTCCATATCTTCTATTGTTAGTGAAGTAGGAGTGTTTCGATAGGCATAAAAATTTTAAATTGTTAGACTTATGTTTGCAAAACTATTGTTTTTTCTTGAAATATCAAAACAAACGACAATTAAATCGTCTCTTACAAAAAGAAAAGGGATGCAGATTGCTTGCATCCCCTCTGTGCTTTATGGTTTTTCTTAACTGAATTTGTATTCTTCTGTCAGTTTAAAACCTCTTAGAAACTCTTCTGTTGTTAGTCTCTTTTTCCCTGGTATTTGGAGAGATTTTATTCTTACATATCCATCATTGACTGCAATGTCGATGAATTTTTTATCGTATTTGAATGAGCCAATGCATTGATTATGGTTTGTTAAAATCTTCTCGGTCTCAAATATTTTTACAGTGATGGTCTCTCCTTTTGGATCAGTTAGGTTGCACCATGCAGCAGGGTAAGGTGATAATCCGCGCACAAAATTATGGATGGTTTCAGTGTTTTGATTCCAGTTGATTTTACAAGTTTCTTTGAAAATCTTTGGAGCTGATTTTAGTTCACTTTCATCTTTGTAAAAGCATTTTTGTTCTTTAGATTCAACTTTACCTGCGAGTACAAGATCCATTGTTTCTGCGACAAGGTCCGCACCAATCTCCATTAATTGATCGTGGATGTCTCCTACGCAATCGTTTTCCCCAATGGATATTTTCTTTTGAAGAATAATCTTTCCTGTATCAATTTCATGGGTTAGGAAGAATGTAGTAACGCCTGTTTCTTTCTCTCCATTTATCACAGCCCAGTTGATAGGAGCAGCACCTCTATATTGAGGTAGAAGGGAACCATGAAGGTTGAAGGTGCCTAATCTTGGCATGTTCCATACAACTTCAGGTAACATTCTGAACGCTACTACAATCTGTATGTCAGCATTCCAAGCTTTTAGGTCTGCTAAGAACTGCTCGTCTTTTAGTTTTGCGGGTTGTAGCAAAGGAATGTTTTGCGAAATCGCATACTCTTTAACAGGGGAGAATTGTATGTGATGACCTCTTCCAGCCTCTTTATCTGGCATGGTGATGCAGCCAACCACATTATATCCACCTTCGACAAGTTTTTTTAGGGGTGCCACGGCAAAATCGGGAGTACCCATGTATACGATTCGTAAAGACTTTTTATCCATATATCTTCCTTGTTATATTCTTGTTCCAGTTCCCCACATTAATTTCTCTCTAAGCGTATTGAAGAAGTCATGGTTCTCTCTACGGATAATTTTTGTGGAGAAGTTAGCCTTTTTGATTTTCAATGGAGTTTGCTCGTTGAATACGTTGTTTCTTCCATCCAAGGCAATTAGGAATTGTTTGTTTCTACTCTCTACTTTAAGATCAATCTCCCAAGAGTCAGGGATGATGATAGGGCGGACATTAAGGCTGTGGGGAGCCACAGGAGTGATGATGAAATTCGAGGCTTGTGGCACGACGATAGGTCCTCCTACACTCATTGAGTAGGCGGTGGATCCTGTTGCCGTAGCAATTAGAAGTCCGTCGGCTTGGTAAGAGTTTATGAATGTTCCATTTGCCCAAGCATGAATGGTAATCATCGAAGAGGAATCTCTTTTCAGAATGGCGATTTCGTTGACGGCATAGTTGAAGTCTTTGTAAGCACGATCTTCGGTGTGTAGGCGAAGCAGTGCATGGTCTTCCACATGGTATTTGCCATTAAGGACATCGTTGACAGATTGGATGATTTCTTCTCCTGCAATGTCCGCAAGGAATCCTAGTCTGCCTGCGTTGATACCCAAGATAGGAATTTCTTTCCTTCCGATTCTGGCAGAGGTGCGAATAAAAGTTCCGTCGCCGCCAATGCTAAATGCCAAGTCGGCATCGAAATTATCATCATCGACAATGGTGTGGGCGAAGTTCATGTCAACGCCTTTTTCAACCAAAAACTGACAATAATCTTTTTCGAAAAGGATCTCTGCACCACGGTCTTGAAGCAGGTCTATCAGATCGCTTGTGTATTGTGCAGCCTCTTCTCTGCATTTGTTTCCGAAAATAATAACTCTCATGATTCTTAATGTCTATGTTCGGCAAAGATACCATATATAATCAAGAATTAAGAATTTGGGGGCTTTGCTTTTGGGTGAATTAACGTAAAAATCTTTTTGTGTTAATTATTTTTCGTTGATAAAGTTTTTCGTTACATTTTTTTTTGTAAATTTGCACCGCCATTTGCATAAGGTTACCAAACAAAAATTAAATTGAATTAAATAAAAATTTTAAAATAATGAAAAAGGATATTCAACCAGAGAATTATCGTCCAGTTGTATTCAAGGATTTGTCTAACGGCGATATGTTTATTTCACGTTCAACAGTTAACACAAAAGACACTATCGAGATTGATGGTGAGACTTTGCCTCTTGTAAAGCTTGAAATCTCAAGTTCATCTCACCCTTTCTTCACAGGAAAGTCTAAGATGGTTGATACAGCAGGTCGTGTTGATAAGTTCATGAGCCGCTACGGAAACAGAAAGAAATAATCATTTCTCTGATTTCAAAGAACAAAAGCATCCTTTAAAGGATGCTTTTTTGTTTTTATGGTCATAATTTAATTTATTATTCTATTTTTGCAATAGTTTCGTTTTAAATTAGAGAAGATATGAAGAGAAAATTAATAATTACGTTTTTTTTAATGTTATCATTTATGGCAGCAAATGCAGCGGATAAGAATGCACAACAGAATAAGGATGTTGTGGTTGAGTTGAAAACAGAGTTTGGAACCATGAAGATCTTGTTGTATGGAGAGACACCTCAACATAGAGACAATTTTATCAAATTGGTAGAGAAAGGTTTCTATGATGGTTTGTTGTTCCATCGCGTGATTAAGGACTTTATGATTCAAGGAGGAGATCCTGATTCGAAGGGTGCGCCTGCATCTAAGCAATTAGGTGCTGGAGATGTTGGTTATACTATTCCTGCAGAGTTTGTATATCCTAAATATTTCCACAAGAAGGGAGCTTTGGCTGCTGCAAGACAAGGAGATCAAGTGAATCCAGAAAAGAGATCTTCAGGTTGTCAGTTCTACATTGTTCAGGGAAAGAAGATGAATGATGCTGAGATTAAGCAAATGGAGATGGGTATGTTGGGTAAGGCAAAGGAGAAGAGATTTTACGAGATTGTTCGTGAAAGATCTGCTGAGGTTCAAAAAGCGAGAAGTGAAGGTAACCAATCTGCATTGCAAAATCTTCAAACAGAGATTATAAATCAAATGGAGAAGGAGTTTGAATCTAAGGCTGCTGATTATCAGATGCCTGCAGAAATGAAAGAAGCATACAAGACAGTGGGTGGTACTCCTTTCTTGGACAATGAGTATACCGTCTTTGGCGAAGTGATTGAAGGAATGGAAGTTATCGATGCAATTGCTGCAGTCGAGACTCGTCCTGGCGATCGTCCTGTTAAGGATGTGAAGATGTCGATAAAAGTTGTTAAGTAAAACAATTTCCAAAATAGGAAGGGACGGTTGAAATTTTTCAATCGCCCCTTTTTGATTGTTCTTATTGGAAGAAGACCTCCTTGAAGTAGGTCCAAATGAAAATTCCGCAAACGATAAGTTTTATACCTGTGTTGCATAAGAAACCAATAAAAGAACCTATGCTTGCTTTTACGGCAACTTTCCCCTCTTTCCCTGTGATGAGTTCGCCGACGAAGGCGCCAATTATGGGTCCTAAAATGATGCCAATGGGTCCGAAAAAGAAACCGGCAATCAATCCGATTGTACTACCAACTACGCCCCATCTGCTTCCTCCAAATTTTTTTGTAAACCATATTGGCAGGATGTAGTCTGACAATTGGGCAATGATTGTGAGTACAATGAATAGAATGAATTGGGACGATGAGAACTGAACAGTCTCGGTAAAGTGAAGAATGACTAGACCGATAAATCCCATAGGTACACCAGGTATGACAGGTACGAGGCAGCCAATGAATGCGGCGATTAATAGAATTCCGCTAATAATAAAAAGTGTTATCTCCATAATATGTAAATTTTTTTGTGCAAATGTACGAATTAAACGTAGAGATATTCTTTCTTGTAAATAAATATTTTTCATGTTTTCTAGTCTTGTTTAAATGTTTTTCATTAAATTTGCCATCGTTGTCGGATTGACAACTGCTATATGAAGATTATTAACGCTTATAGATTAAGGTATGCAAGAAGAGATGAATTCTAAAGATGTTAAAGAGGAAAACAATATTCAATCTCCTGCTTTTGAGAGCAACGAAAGCCAAAAGAATGAGACTGTTGTGGAGGATGTGATAGAAGAATCTGAAGCATCTGAGGAGTTGGTGGTAAACTATAACAATTACACAGAGGGACAGTTGGTTGAGACTGCAAAGGAGTTGATGAAGAGTTCGCCTGAGAGTTATGCATCTATCAAAGCAGACATGGATGCTATTAAGCATACTTTTTATCGTAAGTTAAGATCTAAAAACGAAGAACTTTTACAAAACTTTTTGGAAGAAGGAGGTAAGAGAGAAGATTTTGCTCCCGTAGAGAATCCTTTGGAAGAAGAGATGAAAGAGATATTGAACCGTTTCAAAGAGAAGAGAAATGCCGAGTTGATGCGTATTGAAGCAGAGAAAAATGAGAATCTGGCTAAAAAGAAACAGATACTTGAATCCATCAAGGCTCTTTTAGACTCTGAGGAAGATTTTTCTGTGAGGTTGCCTCAATTGAAAAAATTGCAACAAGAGTGGAAAGAGATCGGTGCTGTTCCTGCTACAGAGGTGAATTCTTTATGGAAAACGTATCAATTGTACGTTGAGAACTTCTACGATGATCTAAAGATCAACAATGAGTTGAGAGATTATGATTTCCGCAAGAATTTGGAGCAAAAAATTGCGCTATGCGAGCAGGCAGAATCCTTAGCTAATGAAAAGGAGATTATTTCTGCATTCCGTAAATTACAAAGTCTGCACGATGAGTGGAGAGAGATCGGACCTGTATCTCGTGAAAACAGAGAGTCGGTATGGACTCGTTTCAAGGAGGCTTCTACTGTGATAAACAAACGTCACCACGACTATTTTGATCAGTTGAGAAATGCTGAGTTGGAAAATCTTGAGAAGAAGAAGTCTCTTTGTGAGAAAGTTGAATCTATTGATTTGACGTCTTTCAATTCATATAAAGAGTGGCAAGACAAATCGGATGAGATCATTGCGATTCAAGAAGAGTGGAAGAAGATAGGTTTTGCTCCTAAAAAGGACAATGTAACTATCTACGAGCGTTTTAGAAGTGCATGTGATAACTTCTTCAAAACGAAGAACACATTCTTCAAGAATGCAAAAGAGCAGTTGGTTGCTAACTTGAATAAGAAGATCTCTTTGTGTGAAAAGGCAGAAGCCTTGAAGGATAGCAAAGATTGGAAGCAAACAACAGATGTTCTCGTTCAGTTGCAAAAAGATTGGAAGCAAATTGGAGCAGTTCCGAAGAAGCATTCCGATGTTGTATGGAAGCGTTTTGTTGCCGCTTGTGACTATTTCTTCGAGCAAAAGAATCTTGAGACTAAGAGCATCAGAAATGAGCAGGAAGAGAATCTTAAGAAGAAGAAAGAGGTGATAGAACGAATTAAAGCAATGGAGATTGGCAAGGATTCAAATAAATCTTATGCTGATTTGAAGGCTTTGATTGCAGAGTGGAATGAAATTGGTCATGTTCCGTACAAGGATAAGGACAAATTATACAAGTCGTATAAGAGCGCTATTGATGCCAAATTTGACAAGTTGAATTTGGATCAAGCATCAAGAAGAATGGATGTCTTCAAGTCAAACTTGCAAGAGTTGACCGAGAAGGGACAAGAGAAAGCATTCTATGCAGAGCGTAAGAAGTTGCTTCGTCAATATGAGACTCTAAACAAGGAGATTGCCACATATGAAAATAATATTGGTTTCTTCTCTTCATCAAGCAAGAACTCGAGCATGATGAAGGATTTGGAGATCAAGCTCAATAAGATGAAGAAAGAGAGACAAGTCTTGATGGATCAAATCAAGATGATGGAAGATTCTGTTGAATAAAAGAATTGGAGAGGATCATTGTAATGATGGGGTCTCTCCTTGTTAGTAAATATATTATAAAGTTTGTTTAATTATTTTAAGTAAAGTATGAAACCTTTTGATGAAGATTTGCAAGAGGATTCCGTGAGGAATTACAGTGCAGAAGGTGGAGATGAAACTCAATCTGCAAGAAAGAGCTTTAATCCAAATTTCACATCGGACAATAAGTTGGCTCACTCTGCCGGTGATGGTCAACGCAGACCTCGTAAGAGAGTAGGAGAGTCGACAAGATTCTCTCAGGGTGGAGATTATAGCAATAATCGCCCTTATCGCCCAAGAAACAACGATTACAATCAAGATGGTGGTTATAACCGTGGTGGTTATAATAACAATCGTGGTGGTTATGGTAACAATAACCGTGGAAATTATGGAAACAGAGGCTATAACAATGGTGGTTATAATAATAATGGTTATAACAACAATAATGGCTATGAGAGAAACTTCGGAGGCAATTTCAACAATGCATCCAAGTTTGAAATAGATTTTGATGATGTAACATCTAAGCAAGGAGAGATGGAGGGTGCACCTCAATCTTCTTCATACGATAGAGAGTCAAACTACCAACGTCAAGACAATCACCAATACGATAATCGTGGTGGTTATGACAATCATGGTGGCTATGACAATAATCGTGGTGGTTACGATAATCGCGGTGGCTACAACAACAACCGAGGCGGTTACAATAATAACCGTGGTGGCTATAACAACAACCGTGGCGGTTACAACAATAACCGTGGTGGTTATAACAACAATCGTGGTGGTTACAATAATAATCACGGAGGTTACAATAACCAAGGTGGTTATGGAAACCAAGGCGGTTACAACCAAGGCGGACAACGTCGTCCTAACTTCGGAGGAAAACCAAATCGTGGTCCTCAAGGAAACAAGGGTGGTTTCAATCGTCCAAATCTTACTCGTCCAGTTGAGTATAAGTCAATCGTTGAAGATCCAAATGAAGAAATTCGTTTGAACAAGTTTTTGGCGAATGCAGGTATCTGTTCTCGTCGTGAGGCTGATGAATTGATTCAAGCAGGTGTTGTTTCGGTAAATGGAACAGTTATCTCCGAGTTGGGTGCTAAGATATTGCGTGGAGACCAGGTTATGATCAATGATCAGTTGGTTTCTCCAGACAAGAGAATATATCTTTTGTTGAATAAGCCAAAAGATTGTGTTACTACAAGTGATGATCCATACGCAAAGACAACAGTTATGGATTTGGTAAAGAATGCTTGTAGAGAGCGTATCTATCCAGTAGGTCGTTTGGACAGAAACACAACAGGTGTTCTATTGTTGACTAACGATGGAGATTTGTCGGCTAAGTTGACGCATCCTAAGTACAATAAGAAGAAGATTTACCAATTGGTGTTGGATAAGCCTTTGGAGAAGGAGCATTTTGACCAAATGTTGTCTGGTATCGAGTTGGAAGATGGAGAGATCAAGGCAGATGAGTTGAATGTTTTGGATGAAGGAGAAGGCCGCAAGGTGGGAATCGAAATCCATTCAGGAAGAAACCGTATCGTGCGTCGTATCTTTGAACATTTTGGTTACAGAGTAATGCGTTTGGATCGTGTTTATTTTGCTGGTTTGACAAAGAAGAACCTAAAACGTGGTCAATGGCGTTTCTTGTCAGAGAAAGAGGTCAATATGCTACGTATGGGTGCATTTGAATAAAATATAGAATTGAATATGAAAGTAGATGTTTTATTAGGATTACAATGGGGTGACGAGGGTAAAGGTAAGGTCGTAGATGTCCTAACTCCTGGCTACGATGTTGTAACTCGTTTTCAAGGTGGCCCAAACGCGGGTCATACATTGGAGTTTGAAGGTCAGAAATATGTACTTCGCTCTATCCCTTCTGGTATTTTCCAAGGAGGAAAGATCAATGTGATCGGTAATGGAGTCGTTTTGGATCCAGCCTTGTTTAAGAAGGAAGTGGAAGAGTTGGAGAAGTCTGGTCACAACTTGACTGAAAGATTGTTCATCTCTAAAAAGGCTCACTTGATATTGCCAACACACCGCTTGTTGGATGCTGCTTATGAATCTGCAAAGGGTTCTTCTAAGATTGGTACAACAGGTAAGGGTATTGGTCCTACTTATACTGATAAGATTAGCCGTAATGGTCTTCGTGTAGGTGATTTGCTTTGCAACTTCGAAGAGAAATATAACAAAGCGATTGCTCGTCATAAAGAGATTTTGAGCCACTACGATTTCCAATACGATCTTGCTCCAATTGAAAAGGATTGGATGGAAGGTGTGGAAAAGTTGAAGCAGTATAACTTTATCGATAGTGAGCATGTATTGAACGACTTGTTGTCGGAAGGAAAGACTATTTTGGCAGAAGGTGCTCAAGGAACAATGTTGGATGTTGATTTCGGTTCGTATCCATTTGTGACTTCATCTAACACTATATGTGCAGGTGCATGTACAGGTTTGGGTGTTGCTCCTCGCAAGATTGGTGATGTGTTTGGTATCTTTAAAGCATATTGTACTCGTGTAGGTGCAGGTCCTTTCCCAACAGAGTTGTTCGATGAGACAGGTAAGACTATTCGTGATTTAGGTCATGAGTACGGAGCTGTAACTGGTCGTGAGCGTCGTTGTGGTTGGATTGATTTGGTCGCTTTGAAGTATGCGGTTATGATCAATGGTGTTACAAAGTTGATCATGATGAAGAGTGATGTTTTGGATGGATTCCAAACTATCAAGGCTTGTGTGGCCTACAAGGTAAACGGAGAGGAGACTGATGAGTTCCCATTCGATTTGACAGAGGGTGAAATCGAACCAGTATACGTTGAGATGGCAGGTTGGAAAGCCGATATGACCAAGATGAAGAGCGAGAAGGAATTCCCAGCAGAATTCAACGCTTATTTGGATTTCTTGGAAGACTATTTGGAAGTGCCTATCAAGATTGTTTCTGTAGGTCCAGATCGTGAACAAACGATTGTTCGATACAAAGATTTTGAATAATCCAAATAAAGGGAGGTTCTGGTTCTCGGAACCTCCTTTTTTTATCTTTAAATTAGAGCGAAGTTCATGCTGCCTAATGAGATAGATGCGATAGAGCGGTTTGTGATGGAGGAGATGTCGACCGACAAGTCGGGCCACAACCACCAGCATGCGTTTCGTGTTGTCACTAATGCAAAACGCTTGATGGAGAGAGAGGGTGGCGATGAACGTGTTGTAATAGCCTCTTCTTATCTGCATGACTGCATGGACCATAAGTTGTTTGATGACCAAGAGGCTCAGAAGAAAAAGATAGAAGATCTTTTGTTTTCGATTGGTTATGGCCAACCTGTAGTGGAAGAGGTGTTGGAGATCGTTCAATCCATTTCTTTTAGTAATCCACAAAGCAGAAAGCTGACAAATCTGAATGCGCAGATCGTCTGTGATGCGGATCGTTTGGATGCAGTAGGTGCCATGGGTATAATTCGTACAATTGAATATGGGACTTCTCGAGGCAGGTTGTTTTATAATGAGAAAGATATGGCAAAAGTAGATACTCCAGAGGATTTTGATTCCTCAACATCGCTTGCTCATTTCTATCAGAAACTACTTTTGTTGGAAGACCTTATGTTCACCCAATCTGCAAAGGAGATGGCACAAGGAAGAACTCAATTCATGAAAAACTTTTTAGAACAATTTTATGAAGAGGTGAGATAATCTCTTCGATAACCTTAAAACAAGTAGAAAATGATTTCCAAAAGATTATTATTAGTTGTAGTTTTTGCGTTAAATCTATTTGTCGTAAGCTCTCAACAATCAACAAAAGAGTATATGATGAATAATATAGAGCTGACGGCAGGAAACTATACTCCCTATTTGAAAGAGATACCGAGTCAGACTAAGGCTCCTAAAGGATATAAGCCGTTTTATATTAGTCATTACGGTAGACATGGTTCGCGTTACCATCATACGGCCAACGACTATAAGATCATGTATGAATGGATGGCGAAAGCCGATTCTGCCAATGCATTGACAGAAAAAGGAAAGAGTGTTAGACAACGTTTTGAAGGAATGTACCGAGACTACTACAGTCTTGCAGGCGATTTGACACAAAAGGGAGTTGCACAGCATAAAGGCATTGCTCATCGTATGGTGCAAAATTTCCCTTCCGTTTTTAAGAAAGAAGCAAAGATTATTGTAAAGTCATCCACTTCTGTTCGTTGTGTCATGAGTATGGATGCATTCTGTCAGCAATTGCGTGTAGAGAATCCAAACTTGAATATCAATAATGAGTCCAGCAAGCGATTCATGCATTACATCGCCCTTGATCCAGAGGTGGAGAAGGAGAAGGAGCCGCGTTTGATCGATGAGAAGTGGTCGAAACCTTTTGGTAACTTGCACTATAGACTGATTCATCCATCCAGAATGATAGATCAGTTGTTCAGTGATAAGGAGTATGTGGCTAAGAACTTGGATACGATTGCTTTCATGCGTAAGTTCTATGAGGTAAACAATAGTCTTATGGGCATGGATGAGGACAAGTATAATTTTGATGATGTCTGGACTCCAGAAGAGAAGTATGCCAACTGGGTTGTTCAAAATGCATGGTGGTATGGAGCCTTTGGTCCATGTCCGTTGACGTTGAACAAGAGCAGGTTTTTTGCGGACAGGTTGCTGACTAAAATTATAGAGGAGGCAGATGAAGCATTGAAGAATGGTGATGTCCAAGCCCATTTGCGCTTTGGTCACGACACTGCCTTGTTGCCACTAACCTCTCTTATGGGATTAGGAGGATGCAACGATGAGGTGGAAGATTTGGATAAGGTGCAATTGGTATGGAATGAGTATAAGATTATTCCGATGGCAGCCAATTTGCAGATGGTGTTCTACAAATCTAAGAAGCAGGAGGATGTACTCGTAAAGGTGATGTTGAATGAAAAGGAGGTGTCGTTACCTTTGAAAAGTGAAACAGCGCCTTACTATAAATGGAAAGATGTAAGGAAATATTACATGGACTTGATGAATAAACGCAAATAAAATCGGTATTGTCCTTTTATTTTCCTATATTTGTGCAATTTTAGATGTAAATAAAGACGAAAAAAATTAAGAAAGATGAATGTAATTACAAAGACGGTCGCATTACCAGATGGTAGAACCATCTCGATCGAGACTGGAAAGTTGGCAAAGCAAGCTGATGGTTCAGTAGTAGTTCGTATGGGAAATACGATGTTGTTGGCAACAGTATGTTGCGCAAAAGATGCTGTTCCAGGCACAGATTTTATGCCATTGACAGTAGAGTATAAGGAAAAGTTTGGTGCATACGGAAGATTTCCTGGTGGATTTACAAAGAGAGAAGGAAAGGCTTCTGATTATGAGATCTTGACTGCTCGTTTGATCGACCGTGCATTGCGTCCATTGTTCCCTGATAATTTCCACGCAGAGACATTTGTTAATGTGTTGATGATTTCAGCAGATGGTGTAGATCAACCAGATGCTTTGGCAGGTTTGGCAGCATCAGCAGCGTTGGCAGTTTCTGATATACCTTTTAATGGTCCTATTTCAGAAGTTCGTGTTGCTCGTATTGATGGTAAGTTCGTTATTGATCCTACTTTCGAGCAATTGGAGAAGGCAGATATGGACTTGATGGTAGGTGCCACATATGAGAACATTATGATGGTGGAAGGTGAGATGGATGAGGTTTCAGAGCAAGATCTATTGGATGCTTTGAAAGCTGCTCACGATGCTATCAAGCCAATGTGTTTGGTACAAAAGGAGTTAATGAAGGAAGTTGGCTCGGAAGTTAAGAGAGAATATTGTCACGAAGAGAATGATGAGGCATTGGAGAAAGATGTATGGGCTAAGTGTTATGACAAGGCTTATGCATTCGCATCTTCTGCTAATACAGATAAGCATGACCGCGAGGCTAAGTTCGCATCAGTAAAGGAGGAGTATATTGCTTCTTTGAATCTTTCTGATGATGAGTTAGAGGCTAAGATCGGTATGATTGACCGTTACTATCATGCAGTAGAGAAAGAGGCTATGCGTCGTTCTATCTTGGATGAAGGCAAGCGTTTGGATGGTCGTAAGACTACAGAGATCCGTCCTATCTGGTGTGAGGTTGGTTATCTTCCTGGCCCTCACGGATCTTCTATCTTCACTCGTGGAGAAACTCAATCATTGACCACTTGTACATTGGGTACTAAGTTGGATGAGAAGTTGGTTGACGAGGTTTTGGTACATGGCAAGGAGCGTTTCTTGTTGCACTATAACTTCCCTCCATTCTCAACAGGTGAGGCTAAGGCACAACGTGGTGTGGGTCGTCGTGAGATTGGTCACGGTCACTTGGCATGGCGTGCGTTGAAGGGAATGATTCCTGCTGATTATCCTTACACAGTACGTGTGGTTTCAGATATCATGGAGTCTAATGGTTCTTCTTCAATGGCTACTGTATGTGCTGGTACATTGGCATTGATGGATGCTGGTGTTCAAATCAAGAAGCCAGTTTCAGGTATCGCTATGGGTCTTATCACAGACAAGGGTAACGTTAAGTATTCTGTACTTTCTGATATCTTGGGTGATGAGGATCACTTGGGGGATATGGACTTCAAGGTAACCGGAACAAAAGATGGTATTACCGCTACACAGATGGATATCAAGGTAGATGGTTTGTCATATGAGATCTTGGAGAAGGCATTGAATCAAGCAAAAGAGGGACGCTTGCATATCTTAGGTAAGATTACTGAGACAATTGCTGAGCCTCGTGCAGATTTGAAGCCACACGCTCCACGTATTGTTACATTCGATGTGCCTAAGGATATGATCGGTGCAATCATCGGCCCTGGTGGTAAGATTATTCAAGACATCCAAGAGAAGTCTGGTGCTACTGTAACAATTGAAGAGATCAATGGTAAGGGTAAGGTAGAGGTTGCTGCTACAAACAAGGAGTCTTTGGATGCTGCAGTATCTCGCATCAAGGGTATCGTTGCTGTTCCTGAAGTAGGGGAGACATACGAGGCTAAGGTGAAGTCAATTATGCCTTACGGTGCATTTGTTGAATTTATGCCTGGTAAAGAGGGTCTTCTTCACATCTCAGAGATCGAGTGGAGACGCATCGAGAAGATGGAAGACACAGGTATGAAAGAAGGAGATGTAATCTCTGTTAAGTTGCTTGATGTTGATGCTAAGACAGGAAAGTTCAAACTTTCTCACAAGGCATTGCTTCCTAAGCCACAAAGAGAAGAGAAGACTGCGGAATAATTCCGTAATCGATCAAAATAGTAAAGGAGATCATCCGAAAGGGTGGTCTCCTTTTTTGATAGGGGGCTGGCTGGCTTCGGCTCCGCTTAGCCAGCGTGAGCCACCCTCCAGAGCGGAGTCGAAGGGTGCGTGGTACCTTCCTACAGTTATCCTCCACCTCTTAATTCAAAATTCCTAATTCATAATTCTCTCCGTTTGCCATTTCCAAAAATTCTCTTATCTTTGGAAAATCGTAACATATAGAACGAAAAGGTATGTACAGTGGCGCAATTAAATATTTTTAACGCAAAACATTTGGCAATGCCAGATGTTTGTATAAACACACATACACACACACGATAACCCGTTAATAAGAATAACATCAAATATTTGTAATATGAAAAAAAGATTTTTGTTTTTCGCATTGCCATTGGTGGCAATGCTATCGTTCGCTTCTTGTGGGGACGACGATGATGAGAACGTGAATAACACGCCAAACAAAGAGCAGACGGACCCGAACCAACCATCTGATGGTGAGGAGGATGACTATGACGACGATGATGAATACACTCGTACGTGTGAGGAGAAGTGCACCACCTTTGGCGAGACCAATGGCGTGGAGTATATGGATTTGGGTCTGCCAAGCGGTAACCTATGGGCGACGATGAACATCGGAGCGGATAAGATAGAGGCCTACGGAGATCTGTATTCATGGGGCGAGACATCTACCAAGGATAACTATGGTGGAGATTATTACTCCTTCTACAAGAAGGATGAGACGGAGGTGGATGGGTTCACCAGCTACATCACCAAGTATGTACCTAAGGATATGGCTAGCGAGTATAACTATGGTGGGTTCTTCGACAACAAGACCACTTTGGATCTGACCGACGATGTTGCCCATGTGAAGTTGGGTGGCTCGTGGAGAATGCCGACTGCGTGTGATTTCTACGAGTTGTTGGAAAACTGCGACAAGGTGTGGTGTACCTACCAGGGAGTATACGGCTATAAGTTCACGGCGAAAAACGGCAAGTGGCTCTTTTTGCCTGCTGCCGGTTACAGCCGCAGCTACGGCGGCCGCATCGACGAGGTCCATGGCGGCTACTATTGGTCTAGTTCGCTCCATTCCGACCTCCCGACCTCCGCCTACTCCTACTACCTTGACTTCCGTTCGGGCTACATCACCGTCTACTACAGCACCCGTGGCGACGGACACTCTGTTCGTGCCGTTTGCCCTTCCGCAAGATAACCATATCGCGTAGGAAAAAACAAGCGATGCGCAGCCGATGGGTTGCGCATTGTTTGTATGTAGGTGCATTGGGTAGGATAGATAGGTACTGCCCTCCAGGCAGATGTCTATGCTGCCATGCCGAAATCCGAGGGCGCTGCCCCCGGTTACTGAAATACAGCCCTCCAGGCTATAGCCTACTATCCGAAGCCACTGCTTGCGGAAGCCGAAATACAACCTTTCGGATTTCGAATAGAAGATGATGCATTCCTCTTGGTTATGAGTACAGTGTGGCTGGAAGCCACTATCTGAGTAACCGGGGGCATCGCCCTCGGTTAGAGACGCACCGTGTTATAGTACTATACCACTTGTCCCAAAATCAACGCCTTGGACAGATGGATGACGTCAAAGGCGAAGAGCCTTTTGCCGAGGTCTTTGAGAGAGGCGCCAAAGTGATAGACGGTATCGTCAACGATTAGGAATCGGTCGTGAAAATGGGCCCGATAGGAGAGAATCTCTATGTGTCGGCTTATGCCATATTCGGCCTCATGGTTCATTTGTAGCGTTCGTATGTTCGGACCTATTCGTTCCGTGTAGATCGTGGCTGATACATTGGGTTGCCTAGCCTCCAGAATGTGTAGCGTGTCTGCTCCCACATAGGCGTCAATCAGTATCACCTCGTGTCGTGCCGTCCGGATGATGCTTTCGGCCACCTCTCTTCCTTCGAGCAGATGTCCCTCGAAAATACAGCCTTCGTGAGGCGGTAGGTTGGTTTTTATGAAGAATTCTATTTGCTTTTGGTGCTCGTCCAATCTCTGCTCCACCTTTTGAAACCGTTCGTCAGTTCGTTCTTGCAGTGCCACCAGTTGGCGATTGATGGAGTAACCACGGAGTAGGTGGTCTTTGAGAACGGAGTTTGCCCAGATGCGGAACTGAGTAGCGTTTTTGCTGTTAACTCTATAACCGATGGAAAGAATGGCATCTAGGTTATAGAATTGGGTTTTGTAAATTTTGCCGTCATTGGCAGTATATTCCAAAATGGAATAAACTGACTCTTTTCTTAACTCTCCTTCTTCAAAAATGTTCTTTAGGTGTTTGGATATTGCTGGTTGTCTGACTCCAAACAATTCAGCTATTTGTTGTTGTGATAGCCAGACTGTTTCATTCTCGATTTGTACTTCCAGTTTCAAACTTTCGTTGGGTTGGTAGAGGATAATCTCTCCTTGGGTAGCTTCTTTTGACATAATGATGATACATAAATTAATTTACAGATAGACATCTTGCTTGAGGCAGATGTTTTATATGGCAAAGATAATGTTTTTTTGTTGAATTGCGCTGGCTTCGACTACGCTCAGCCAACGATTGACTACGCTCAGCCAACGTGCTCGCCCCCTGAGCGGAGTCGAAGGGGAGCATTCCTTCCTGTACTATAAACAAACTAAAAAGAAATGAAGTCGCTCACACAAGATGTGAACGACTTCATATTTAATCAATCTACCCACTTTATAGTCTTGTAACCTCTTCCAATGGAATTTGGGTCATCTCTGCGATCTTTTCGTCGGAAAGTCCCGCTTGACGAAGGTTGGTGATGATCTGTTGTCGGGCTTTGCTTTCGCCTTCCTCTCTGCCTTGCTCGATACCCTGTTCGATACCTATCTTCACACCTTCTTCCATCCCTTGCTTGTACCCATGCTCTTCCATGTCAATCTCGTCTTCCAAAAGCTTCATGCTGGCTTCGTATTGGTCATATTCCTCCTCGGAGAGGGCTGCCACTTGGGCCTTCTCCAGTAGCTTGCGTAAGCCTTCGTCTGCTCTTTCGTATACGGAAGGTGAAATATTGTCCATGGTTCCTAAATCTTTAAAAATGTACAGCCAAATATCTTTGATGGTGATATTCTCTTCGTCCAACTTGAACTTTGGCAAACCTTAGATTTGTAAAGTCATTATTCAAGTTAAAAATTCGCCTACAAAATTAATAAATTTGTGATGATATAATAGTATTACTAAACAAAGGACAATGGAAGTCGGATGGTTCATAATTTTGGCAAATGGGTAAGA
>JAZRXL010000072.1:0-174462 GCA_045600225.1 Paludibacteraceae bacterium | reverse complement strand
TCCTGTACAAGATAGCGTCACAATCGACACTTGCGCTGTCATGACATGGGCTGAGATCTTCGCTAAGTACGATGCTTCTCAGAAGGCGCTTGTCAAGAGAATCGACTGTGCTAACGACATCGAGGAGGAGGTTGACCCTATCCTTTCTTACAAGAAGAGCACTGACGACGAGTTCGTCGCACTTGACAATGAAACGGTTCTTGACTACAATACCCTTTACGACATCCAATGGTTGTTCGTCAAGGAGGGTGAAGGATTCGCTACGATGACAGACACCTGCTTCTCTACTGTATTGTTGAAGGATACTTCAGTGCCTACCGTTGATTGCGAGAAGATGGAGATCATCACGCTGCAACCAGCAAACTCTTGCGATACGGTTTACAAGCTGATCAAACCAGAAGGAGTATTCAACGACAACTGTAACGAGTCTAACTTGACTTACTTCTATAAGTATGGCGAAGACGATTTCGTAGAGTTCATCGCCGGAACATCAGAAATCAAGGTAGAGAACGGAGACACGATCGTTACATGGAAGGTGAAGGATGAGTTCAACGAGTCTGCAACCTGTGACCAGAAGATCACCGTAATTGATATCATCAAGCCAATCACCACCTGCCCTAACGACACGATCATCCGTGTGATGGCAGACTGTGAGACAGCAGTTGCATTGAATCCAGCTACCGCTGCCGACTCTTGCGGAATCGATAGCATTCAATACTCTAACGATAACATCACCTTCCTACCATTCGAAGGTACAACGCTTGATACTACCTTGGCAGTTGGTTCACACACCATCTACTGGAGAAGTATCGACATCCACGGATTGATCTCTGAGGTATGCTCTACCGAGGTCACCATCGAAGACACCATCCGTCCAGAAGTTATCTGTCCAGAAGCTATCTCACAATCGTTGAAGAATAGCTGCGACGTGGACATCACCTTTACCCCTGCCACTGCGACAGACAACTGTACAGTGAAGGACATCTTCTACTCTTTCGACAATGTATCATTCGTGAAAGTGACAGAAGAGACAATCGTAAAGAACTACATGGTCGGAAAGGACACCGTTTACTGGTATGCTGAAGATATCCACGGAAACGTATCTGACACTTGCGCTCAAAGCATCGAGATCTTGGACGAACGCGAGTTCGATCTGAACTGTCCATCGTTCGACGGTGAAGAATCATTCATCGTTGAGACCTGCGGCGATTTGAAGTGGGAAGCGTTGAAAGACAGTTTGGAGAAGCTAAACATGTCAGCATCCGCATCCTATACGGATTGCAACACCAACGAGACAACCCCTATCGACAGCGTCGATATGCAATACTCAGTAAAAGGTACTGATATCTGGGATGTAATGACAGACGACACCACGTTGTTCTACAACCAAGACTACATCATCCGTTGGATCTTCACGAAGAACGGAGAAAACATCACTGCCGTATCAGACACTTGTGAGTTGCCAGTAGTCTTGAGAGACACGACCAAGCCAGTCTTCGACTGTGACAACATAGACCCAGACTCTTTGGTTCAGGTAGTTGCTGCTTGCGAAGTTCCATTCTCTGAAATCAACTTCAACAAATACACGGCAACCGACAACTGCGACGTGAACATCGACGGAATCCTTTCATGGAGCGAAGATATCAACGATACAGTGAAGGTCAACGAGCCATTCGAGGTCGGCAAGCTTTACGAGTTGAAGTGGATCTTCCGTGACAAGATGGGTAACCAAGTCACTTGCGACCAAAAGGTAATGCTCAACTCCGACAAAGCACCTCTATTCAATTGCGACTCTTTGAAGGGCGTTCCAATCGAGAAGGTTTTGGAAGGTGTTTGTGAGATCACGTCAGAAGATTTGAACATCAACACGCCATTCGCTTTGGACGCTTGCACCAAGGATACCCTTTGGGGCGTTGGTAGAAGAACCAGCGGCAAGGCGATGACCGACATCTACGAGGTAGGTCGCGATACGATCGTATGGTCGTTCTCAAGCATCTACTCGACTGCGACCGACTCATGCGAGCAATATGTATTCATCCAAAGCGATATCAAGCCGGTATTCGACTGCGACTCTTTGAAGGAGGCTACTATCGACACTGTACTTCACGATGTATGTGAGATCAGCGCTGCCGACTTGATGATTAACATTCCGTTCGCGCTTGACGCTTGTACCGCCGACACTATCTGGGGCGAGCCTACAAGAAGAAGCGGCGAGGCATTCGACGGTGTTTACAAGGTGGGTCGTGATACGATCGACTGGACTTTCATCAGCGAGTACTCTACTAACACTACTTACTGTGAACAGTACATATTCATCCAGAGCGATATCAAGCCAGTATTTGACTGCGATCAATTAAATGACACTATCATCTATTTGACAGCAGAAGAGTGCAAACTTCCTGCAGGAAGATTGGTATTGGAAACTCCATTTGCTAAGGATGCTTGTACAGGAGACTCTCTTGAGGGGGTTCCTACACGTTCAGATAGCTTAGCAATGACAGACGAGTATCCAAGAGACACAACCATTGTCACATGGACATTCTCAAGCATCTACAGCACTGAATCACACAACTGTAGTCAGAAGGTAATCGTACTTGATACAATTGCACCTACTCCTAATTGTGAATTGCTTGACACAATCGTTGTTCCTATCACTGAATTCTCATTGTACAACGATTCAGTAACATACAAGGAGGCTCAAGATGCAGGTCTTATCATTCCTTCTTACGACGACTACTGCGATGGCAAGATCGTTGCAGAAGGATCAAGAGAGGATAACAAAGCTATTGAGAACGCATATCCTTTGGGTGAGACAATCATCCAATGGACTTACACAGACAAGTCTGGTAACAGCAGTACATGTTCTCAGGTTGTGGTTGTAGAAGACTGGATCCCTGACACTCTATTCTGTCCTGGCGATCTTGACGGAAAGGTCTATGCATGTATCGATGAGATCCCTGCAGCATACAAGACATTCCAAGAGTTTAAGGCTGCTGGCGGTTCATTCTCTAACGAGAAGAAGATGAACGAATCTTCATTCTACCATGTAGACTCTTTGAGCAATGATAGTTGCAATATGGTTGTTACCAGAATCTATCACATGTTAGATCTTAGAGGAAAGGATATCTCTTGCGAGGAGGTAATCTATGTGAAAGATACTATCGCTCCTACTTTCGATCTAATTTTGAATGATACTCTATTGAGCTGTAGCGACTCTCTATTCAATGCAATCACAGTCACTGCAACCGACAACTGCGATCCTAACCCTGTGGTTACTTATACAGAAAGTGACAACCGTGGCGACGATCCTAAGGCTTGCGACTACTACAACTACGACATCGTAAGAACTTATACAGTAACCGACAGATGCGGAAATAAGAGCACACAACAACAAAAGATCCTTATCCGCGATACAATTGGTCCTAAGTTCAACTTCCCTGATGATTGGGACGATTACATATTGGCAGACTTCCAAAAGAAGTGTTTGTTCAAGACCCCTGATCTTCTTGATAAGGTTAGATCATTCGTTCACGACAACTGTTCTGACAACTCTGACATTACAATCATTCAAGTTCCAGAACCAGGTGCACTACTCGACCACTCATTGGATATCAAGATCTATGTTTACGACATGTGTGGCAATGTAGATAGTACAACTAAGTATGTGAAAGTTCAGAAGGGTGATGTTATCGCTCACCTTGAGGCTCGCGACTTAGACTCTTGTGCTACCGATATACAAGGCATCTCATTGGCAAGCCAAAAGATCAGATACGCAACTGGTAGCATGGAGGTTGTTGATGAATGGGATGGATCGAAAGTTCAAATCAATAGTACGTTCGTTTACGAATACTATCGTGGTGCATATGCAGATCCAAAGAACATCATGTATAGTAACAATCCATTTGCTTACGGAGAGATGTTCGAAGAGTTAATCCCAATTTACGGAAGTGCAGAAAAGACAGCTGCTGAGTTGACTAAGATCTCTCAAAGAAGTGAATCCGGTTACTATACAATGGTAGCAATGGATACAACTTCAGGATGTTCTGATACTGCAACCATCTACATCAACGTAGCAGAAAGACCAAAACTTGTTATGGAGTCTGATGTTCTTCCTGTCTGCGAAGGAAACATGATTGACCTAAGTCCTTTTGTAAAATGTATCGATGAAATGGGTACAGATAGCGTATGGACATACTGGAAGAAGAATGGCGAGATATTCAACTACAGAGACTCTATTGAAGGATTGGTTTCTTACGAGGATGACAAAGCTAAAATTGTATTCTACGCAGAGAACCGATGCGGTACAACCTCTTCACTTGACTCTCACTTGTCATTCTGTAACAAGGATGTCAAAACGACAAAGGATACTCTAGAGTACTTAGAGAACGATACTGCCGCATTAGAGATGATGCGCAACAACCTATTGTTCTCAAGAGACTCTGTAATACTTGATGTTCACAAGCGCTACAACCCAGGAGAGATCCAAATCATTACAGATCCAAGCGATCCTGCTCGTATTTGGAAGGGTGAGAGCATCTCATTGTCTGTGGATACTAAGTACAACTACAAAGAACTTAACTGGTACAAGGTAGTAGGCAACTACGATAGAAAGAACTTCGATAGTTCTGTAGAACATGAGGAGTTCGTATTCGAAGATATGGATGATGAAGAAGACGAGTTGTTGTCTATCCTTTATGGAGGAGAAAAGACCAACATACTTGACTACCCTCAAGACACAACATTCTACTACGTCACTATCTCTGACGGTGTTTGTCCTTCGGTACCAAGTGCGTTGACTGAGGTATTCGTTCTTCCTTACATACCAACTGCCTTCACTCCTCATACTCAAGATGGTATGAACGACGTCTTCATGGAGCGTCACTATGTACAAATCTTCGACCGCTACGGACAAAAGGTATTCGAAGGCAATAATGGTTGGGATGGTTCATTCCGCGGAAGCTTAGCCGACCCAGGTGTTTACTACCACAAGGTAAGAATGGGTGATGGAACATTCAGAACCGGAACCATCGAAATTGTGAAAATCAAATAATGATTGAACACATATAAAAAAATCGTCTGAGGGTTTTCTCAGACGATTTTTTTTACTTCAACCCATACATTCCTCCAGGAGAGGAGAATAGCAAATCCTTCATCTCCATCTCAAACAAAAGAGATGAGAGATCCCCTATCGGCATCTGCAATTTTCTCGATAAGACATTCAGTTGCACCTCACCCATCATCTCCAACGCATTAACCACCAACCGCTCCCTTTCTGTTAATTCCATAAGAAGGGTCAATGAAACATTTTTCTTCTCCACCTTTTCTTCCCTCCAATTCATTAATTCAACAATATCATTGGCGTCTTCCACCATTGTTGCCCGATGGGTCTTGATAAGTAAATTACACCCTTTTGAATATAGATCTGTCACCTTACCCGGAATGGCACAAACATCTCTATTGTAAGAATCGGCAAATCCTGCAGTAAGCATTGCCCCTCCTCGAGCACCCGATTCTATCACCAATATCACATCACACATGCCTGCAATAATCCGATTGCGAGAAACAAAATTCTTTCTATGAACAAGACCTTTGGAATGAAACTCTGTCAACAAACCACCACACTCTTGCATCCTATCCGATAAACCCTTATGTTCCGCAGGATAGATCATATTCAAACCATGACCTAACACACCTACCGTTGGAAGTCCCAACTCCATAGCAGTTCGGTGAACACACCCATCCACCCCATGAGCAAGTCCGCTAACAACCAAGAGATCTGGGAAAAGTTTGGAGAGATCCTCCAATATGCGCTCTATACAAGCGCGTCCATACTGCGTCATTTTTCTTGTTCCAACAATACCAATCACCCTCGGAACATTAAGATCCATCCTCCCTTTTTTATACAATACAATGGGATGGTCTGTACACTCTTTTAATCGAAAAGGGAAATCTGCATCTTCATAGAACAATAAGCTGCCACCTTTCTTCTCCAAGAAGAGAAGCTCCTTTTCAGCCATCGGCAACAACACTTCCGATTTTAACTGAGAAGTCAAACACTTCCCAACACCTGAGACCTGTTCTAAATCTTTTTTCGAAGCATTAAAGATCGCCTCAGCACTACCAAAATCCGAAATTAGTTTCTTTGCAATAGCAGGACCTACCCCTTTTACCAAAGACAAAGCAACTTCATAAACTCTGTTTGAATCCATACTTTTTTTAAACAAATAGAATTAAATACAAAACAAAATAGAATATTGACAAACTAAAAAAAGGAAGCAATTCACCTTGATAGATTGTAGTTTCTACTTTTAAATATTACCTTTGCAAAGGTAATGGTTTTTATCAAAAACTTAATATAGAATATGGAATCAACAAGAAAAAACAAGATAGACCGATTGGTACAAAAAGAACTTAGCGACATCTTTCAGAAGTTCACTAAGTCTCAAGGTGGCATACTCATATCAGTGACATCCGTAACAGTTTCACCTGATTTAAGTATAGCTCGTGTTCACTTGAGCATCTTCCCTAACGAGAAGCAAGCTGAAATGATGGAGATGATTAAGAAAAGTGCTAAATCTATCCGTCATGATCTTTCTCAAAGAACAAGATACCAATTACGCCAAACACCTGAATTAACATTCTACATCGACGACTCTCTCGATTACTTAGAGAACATTGATCGTCTTTTAGGTATTAATCAAAAGCCAGAGGATAAGTAACCACCTATCCTCTTTCCCTTTATGAAATTGCAATTCTTCATAGCACTTCGTTACCTCTTCTCTAAAAAGAGTTACAATATCATTAATATCATATCAATGATATGTGCTGGTGGAATTTGCGTGGCAACATTAGCTCTTGTTTGCACCCTATCCGTTTACAATGGATTTCAGAATCTAATCTCAGGTGTCATATCATCGTTCGACCCTGATATAAAAATCACGTTAAAAGAGGGTAAGACATTCGATCCTAGCACTCCTTTACAACAACTGAGATCTCTCGATTTCATCGAAACAACCTGTCAGGTCTTGGAGGAAAACGCACTAATCAGACACAAGGGAAAACAAACCTCCGTTACCATCAAGGGAGTTACAAGCAACTATACACAGTTGGTTAAAACGGACTCCATCACAGATGCTGGTCGTTTCATTTTGGAAGATGCTGACGGAACCTATACTGTTATTGGTGCTGCCCTTGCCAATCAGATTGAGGCAGGTGCCAGTTTCATGAGTCCTATATCTTTCTATGCCCCTAAATATGCCACAAAAGTGAATGTAGCGAATCCAGAGAATGCATTTAATATGCAACAATTCTTTGTGCACGGAATCTACGCCACCCATCAATTGGAGATTGATAGCAAATACGCATTTCTTCCTCTTCGCTTGGCTCGTGACCTTTTTGAATACGGAGATATAGTAACCGCCATTGAGCTAAACATTAAATCCGGATTCTCTATAGAAAAAGCACAGAAGGCTATCGAAACTGCAGTTGGATCCACTTTCAGTGTATGTAACAAGGAACAACAACACGAGGATTTCTATAGAATGATGAAAATAGAGAAATGGATAACCTTCCTAATCCTCTTCTTCATTCTTATCATAGCAGTTGTAAATGTAATTGGGTCTCTGTCTATGTTAATCATAGAGAAAGAATCAAACATAGGTACTCTGAAAAGCCTTGGTGCGACCAACTCTTTCGTCCAGCAAATATTTCTTATCGAAGGATGGCTTATTAGCGTAATTGGAGCTACCATAGGCACTGTTTTAGGTATTATCCTTTGTTTAATCCAACAATACTTTGGCGTAATAAAACTAGGCAATGGATATGACGACGGCACATTCTTAGTAAATGCCTACCCTGTTAGTGTTCAAATCAGCGATGTATTTTTGATTCTATTTTCAGTCCTCGCAATCGGTCTACTCATTGCTTGGATTCCTACCCGATATATCAACAAGAAGTAGATCTCACACAGGTCGGATGTGTCGCTCCCCTAAATTCTTTGAGATTTCGCGTTGAGCCATATGAAGCCCCTTTATATCATTTAATATAGCAGATGCATCAACCCCACCCTGTTTCAATAGAACCATCTTTTCTTTTATTACTTTTGTAATCCATTGGTTCTTCATATTACACAAAACATAAGTCAAACTCTTTGTTATGTGTTCAGCATCATCAAAAGTAACCTGTTTCATCTTAATCTTAGCATCAGTGGCATTCTTGTCAAAAATCTTACTCAACTGATACGGATTCGTCATCAAGGCAGTAGCAACCCTTACAAATTCAGGATTAGCATTTCTAACGAAGAACAATTCTGATGGTGTTTTGTCAATTCTATATCTCTCAATATACTCATCCAGCATCTGATTATACAAAGGATAAGAGAACTCCAACCCATCTATTTCCAAATCTTCTTTTATATATTCAGCAATAGACAATTCAAAATCACCGTCTTCTCCATGAACAATCTGAGGACGATCTCCATATCGAACGAGAAGTTGAATAACCTCCGTTTCAATCTCATCTGGGGCTTGTTGAGAAGGCGCGCTACTGCTAACCAACGATTCTTCTGGAGGAGGAACACTCACCGATTGGTTTTGTGAAATGACATCCGCCTTGGCAGGCCCTTTTGCCTCCTCTACTTTTTTCTGGTTAATATCATTTATTCGACTGCACAGTACACGCTCTTCCATATCTAGCATTTTACTCGCCAGATTGGTGTAAACCGTACGCTTTACCTCATCAGGAATGACCTCAATGGTAGATGCCACATCTTCTATCAACTGCGACATTTTCATCGGATCCTTCCGGGCCTCCTCGATATAATGATTTATCTTAAATACGACATAATCCTGTTCATTCTCTTCCAAGTACTTTATCACTTCGGAAGACTCGTGGTTTTGAGCAAAAGAATCCGGGTCTTCCGGCTCGGGAAGAACCACCACTTTAACATTCAAGCCCTCTTCTAACAACATCTTACCATTCTTCAAGGCTGCATGCATTCCAGCCGCATCACCATCGTAAAGAAGGGTAACATGTTTATCTTCGGATCTTTCAGAATCTACCGAAGGAAGAATACGCCTCAATTGTTGTATTTGTTGCGTCGTAAGGGCTGTTCCACAAGGAGCAACAATATTCTCCACCCCTGCCTGGAACATTGAGATCACATCCGCATATCCCTCTACGATGTAACATTTTTTCTTTTTTGTAATGGCACTCTTTGCAAAGTAGAGACCATAAAGAACATAACTCTTATGATAAATGTCAGACTCTGGAGAGTTCTGATACTTAGCAACATCATCTTTTTTAATCGCGCGACCACCAAAAGCGACTACACGACCTGAAATTGAATGTATAGGGAAGATAGCACGACCATGAAATCGGTCTATCACATAATTGTCATTAACAATGCTCAATCCAGTCTTGCTCAAATAATCCAACTTATATCCTGCCTTCTGTGCGGCAACAGAATAAGTATCCTTCTTATCCAAAGCATAACCCAACTGGAACTTCTTTATAATATCCTCTCGGAAGCCTCTATGATTGAAATAAGACATTCCGACAGACTGTCCTTCTTGTGTTTGTAGATTCTCAACGAAATGATTCTGAACCCATTCTGTCAGAGACATAAGGCTCTCCTTCTCATTCTGTTGAACGCGTTCTTCAGGAGACAACTCCTTTTCCTTAACTTCAATATGGAATTTCTTCGCTAAAAATAGCAATGCCTCATAATAGGAAAGATTCTCAACTCCCATAATAAAATTCACGGCATTACCACCCTTTCCACAACCAAAACACTTATAGATATTTTTCGCAGGAGAGACACTGAAAGATGGGGTTTTCTCATCATGGAACGGACAGTTTCCCCAATAGTTGGCTCCTTTCCTTTTCAAAGAGACATAATCCGAAACCACACTGACAATGTCTGCGGCTTCGAAAATCCTATCAACTGTTGCGGAATCTATCATTCTATATGATGCATATTAAACTAAAAAAGCACGAGGGGATCCCTCGTGCTTCCTTTATACCTTTTGATTACTTGTTTGAAATAAAGCTAGACAATTGAATCAAAACATTTGACACATTCTCAGATGTGAAACCTTCATCCAACACTGCCTTTACAGCAGCAACCTTTTGTTGGTATTCGTCAGTCTTAGCCATTGCCTTGTCTGCCACACCATACTTCTCCATTGCAACACCTGCCAAGAAGTTTGTTGTCCACTCTGCATCACTCTTATGATTCTTATAATCAAAACCTGTTGCAACAACAGATGTAATAGCAACAGCCTTCTCTTCTGTGGTACCATTTACAGCCTTATCCAAATTCTGATAGAAAGTTTGACCTTTTTGAATTGTCTCATCTTCTACAATTGTTTTTTCTGTTTTCTCATCTTTTTCTTCATCATCACCACAAGAAGTGAAACCAAAAGAAAGACCTAAAAACAAAGCCACGAACAATGACCAAAATTTCAAATTCTTCATTTTCTATAAATTTTAAATTAACACTATTTTTTCTAATTTACGATGGCCAAGGTTGCCACACTTACCTTCACATTTTCAATCTCCTTCAACGGGATAGCACACGCTTCTATCGTTGCGCCGGTTGTCAGGACATCATCCACAATCAACAAATGTTTTCCTTTTATTTCCCTGTGGTTCATTACTTGAAAAATGCCCTCCACATTTTTCCAACGCTCCACCGCACTTTTTCTTGTTTGGGTTGCATTCTCTACCGAACGCTCTAAAACATCTGTCCAAACGGGTTTTCCTAATGCCTCGGATAAACCATTGGCAATCCATTCGCTTTGGTTATATCCTCTGATCTTATATTTGTTGGGATGAAGGGGGACTGGAACTATAGCATCCACACTTGAAAACTTGTTCCCTTGCAAATATCGGCCAAACATCAGACCAAGTCTCCTTCCCAACTCTTTTCCTCCTTGATATTTTATATGATGCAAGAGCTCTTGAGATAATGTCTCCTTTTCATAATATAAAAAAGAGGAAGCCTCTTCTATTTCAACTCTTCCATAGAACTTCTCTTCTACGAAATTTCCTAACACATTCGTGCCAGAAACAATAGGCAGTTGCATTAAACACGATAGGCACAAATCAGACTCTTTACTAAGTAGCGCCTTACCACATCCGACACATAAACGAGGATAAAACAGATCTAAGAAATCAGAGCAACGCGTCGTTATCAACTTCTTAAAATACTGATAATCAAACATCCTCAATTTGCCGGAAAACTTTTTCATACAACTAAACCACCTATTTTTGCAAACACAAAAATAGTTCTATTATTCCTAAATAGCAAACAAACGGGAGTTTTAAATTATCCTTCCGTCTTGCATATTCAGAACCCTATCTGAAACAGACGCCATTTCCATATCGTGCGTAACAACCACCAATGTCTGTTTCAACTCATTTCTCAACTGCATAAATAAGTTGTGTAACTCAACCTTATTTTTCGAATCCAGACTACCCGAAGGCTCGTCTGCAAGCAACACATCCGGACGATTTACCAAGGCACGAGCAACTGCAATCCTTTGACGCTCACCTCCAGACAACTCATTAGGCTTATGACTAGCTCGTTGCCTTACACCAAGAAAATTCAATAGTTCAATTGCAGATTTCTCTGCTTCCTCCTTACTCTTCTTTGCAATCAAAGCTGGAATCATAACATTCTCCAAAGCAGTGAACTCTGGCAATAATTGATGGAATTGAAAAACAAAACCAATATGAAGATTACGAAATGACGCAAGGGGTTTTTCTTCTAAGTCAAACACGGAAGAGTTTTGTATATACACCTTTCCAGAATCGGGTTTATCCAATGTACCAAGAATCTGCAGCAACGTGGTCTTTCCCGCACCACTTTGACCCACAATGGAAACAAACTCTCCCTTTGATATCTCCAACGAAACATCATTCAACACACGCAAAGAGCCAAAACTCTTAGTAATGCCTTCCGCCTTTATTATTACATCATTCATAACCACACTACTATTTGTTATTTATCTGACCGTCAGACAAAAGAGCTTCCAATTGTTCAGAAGTAATATTCAACATCAACTCTCCATATTGAGCAACAGATATGTTACCCGTCTCTTCCGAAACTATTACGGAAAGAGCATCAGACTTCTCCGACATACCCAATGCAGCACGATGTCGAAGTCCACAATCTTTCGATATGTTTTGATTATGAGATACAGGCAAGATACAACCTGCACTCAAAATTTTGTTTCCTGATATTATCATAGCTCCATCGTGCAAAGGAGAATTTTTGAAAAAGATGTTTTGAATCAAACGCGAACTCACCACAGCGTTCAAAGTTTCTCCCGTCACCTCTACACCCTTTAGATCGTCCCCTCGCTTAAATACCATAAGGGCACCTATTTTTTGCTTTGACATGTTCTTACAAGCGATAACCACTTGCATCGCATCCGTCTCTATCAAATTAGCTTTCTTGGAAGAGAACAATTTCCCAAAGAAACGAAGAATGAAATTATCTTTTGAACCCAATAGTGACAAAAATCGTCTCAGCTCTTCCTGGAACAAAATAATGAGGGCAATGGCACCAACATTAACAATTTGATTCATCAATCCACCCATCAGTTGCATTTCAAACACAAAGTTGACTACCAACCAAACCAACACAAACATCAGGATTCCAAAGAATACACGAATTGCAGTCGTTCCATTCAACATCTTGTACACCTTATACAAGAGAATGGCAACAATTACAATATCTATAATATCGATGAATCTAATACCAAACCTCATAATTATCTTTTCTTCAATTATTTATTTGCCTTTTTGCTACACAACGAAGAAAGTCGGACTGCCTGCACAGCCTCTTTCACATCATGAACTCTCAATATACTTGCCCCATTTTGCAGTGCAATGGTATTCAATACCGTAGTCCCATTCAATGCATCATCCGGAGTAATAGACAAACTCTGCCAGATCATTCTTTTCCTTGATATACCAGCTAAGATAGGACATCCTAAATCTAATAATTCAGACTGGCGTGACAAGAGTTCAAAGTTTTGCTCCATTGTCTTTCCAAACCCATATCCAGGATCTACGAATATGTTCTGAACACCCCTTTCTTTCAAAAGAGATATTTTGTCTGCAAAGAAACGAAAAATTTCACTCATAAAATCACCTTCTTGCGATTTAATCTCAGAATAGTGAGTTAAAACATAGGGAACATTCAAAGAAACGACTGCATCCAACATGTTTTCATCCCTTTCAAAGGCGTAAACATCATTAATGATAGATACCTGATAATCCTCTACCGCCCTACGAGCTACATTTCCACGGAAAGTATCAATAGAGATTATCAAATCAGGATACTCTTTCCTAATCAATTCCAATGCTGGTAGAACACGGTCCAACTCCTCTTTTTCTGACGCCACAACGGAATTAGGTCTTGTTGAGCAACCTCCCAAATCAATAATAGCCCCCCCCTCAGATACAAATTGGTCAATTTTTTTTAATATTAAGGAAGGTTCTTTACATCGAGATGATGAATAGAACGAATCAGGAGTAACATTTATTATACCCATCACAACTGGGTTTGAAGGAGTATAATTCATTGATATACTTTTATTTTGTTCCATATGCCCACAACTGAATTTTAAATAAGCATTAAAAATGTTAAAAAAAATATACTAAAAATATTTTCTGCAAAAATAGAAAATATATATCTTTGCCCAATGCTTGAAGACGCAAAAAAAGTGAGTGAGATTTTTTTTCGCATTTAGGCAATAAAACAATAGAAACAGAGTTATTGAATTATTAAAAAGTAAACATTATCTTATTTATTTATAGTGCTATGAGACACGTAAGTTTATTTAAAATGGCATTGATGCTATTGCTTGCAGGAGCGGTTTTACCGTCTTGTAAAGAAAAGAAGCTGAAAGACTCTAAGGTATCAAATGTCACAGGATGGAAGTATAACGACAAAGAGAATGGTGGTTTCCAAGTCGTTAGTGGTTACGAACAAGACACACCTCCAGGAATGGTGTTCATCGAGGGTGGTACATTCACTCAAGGTCGTGTGATAGAGGATGTTGTGGGAGATTGGAATAACATTCCAAGAAGAGTAACCGTTGCATCTTTCTATATGGACCAATGTGAAATTAGCAACGTAAACTGGAGAGAGTATTTGCACTGGATGTCAAATGTGTTCCACAACAATCCAGAATTTGTAGAGAAGGCTTATCCTGACACATTAGTATGGCGTGAGGAGTTGGCTTACAACGAACCATATTTGGATTTCTATTTCTCACACGTAGCTTACAACTGGTATCCAGTAGTAGGTGTATCTTGGGAACAATGTGTTGATTTCGCCACTTGGCGTACAGACCGTGTTAACGAGATGAGAATGGCTGAGAAGGGAATCATTCAATACACAGACTTCCAAGCTTTGAAAGGTAATACTGATGGTAATGACATTGCTCAAAACCAAGTATTCAACACTCAAAAGTATATTATGAAGCCTGACTATAAACCAGCAGAGGGATCAAAACCAATGACTGACGTTTATGGAAATGTTAGAAAGACAAACATGTCTGACGGTGTCCTTCTTCCTAAGTTCCGTCTTCCAACTGAAGCAGAGTGGGAGTACGCAGCATATGGTACAAAAGCTATCGAGGGAGAAGAGAACTACGAGCAAAAGAAGATTTATCCTTGGTACGGTCACCAAATGCGTAACCCTTCTAAGAAGGTTAAAGGTCAAATGTACGCTAACTACGTTCGTGGACGTGGTGATATGATGGGTATGGGTGGTAACTTGAACGACCACGCTACTATCACAGCTCCAGTTGATGCATTCTGGCCAAATGAGTTCGGTTTGTACTGTATGGCAGGAAACGTTAACGAGTGGGTATTGGACGTATATCGTGTATTGTCAAGCGATGATGTACAAGAGTACAACCCATTCCGTGGTAACGAATACAAAGTTCCAGTTAAGGAAGAGACTACTATCGACGGACAAAACGTAAAGGTTCCAAAGATCGATAGCTTGGGTCGCGTAGTATTTGACTACCCAGTTTCTAAGGATACTGAAATGGAAAAATACATCAAGATGGATGTACGCAACTACCGAGATGGAGACGCTGCAAGTGCATTGGACAGATCACAATGGAAAGTTATCAGCGATCCTGATATCGCAACTAAGAAATTGTACGATCCAGATAATGACGCTGAAGGTATGTTGACTTCAAAGATTTCAAATACTGCTCGCGTTTACAAAGGTGGTGGATGGAAAGACCGTGCTTACTGGTTGAACCCAGGTCAAAGAAGATACTTGGAGCAAACAGAAAGTAGAAGTGATATCGGTTTCCGTTGCGCTATGAGTAAGGTAGGTGCAGAAGATGGAGATGTAAGATAATGTAACTCAATATTCAAAGGAAAAGCCCCTCTTAAAAAAGGGGCTTTTTTCTTACCCTTATAATCACAAAAATCAATCACATAGTTTACCATGGACTTAGATAAAATATACGAGCTATTCCTTCAATGCCCTACTATCACAACGGATAGTAGAAATTGTCCAAAAGGATCCATATTCTTTGCATTAAAAGGTGCCAACTTCAATGGCAACCACTTTGCCAAAGAAACCATAGAAAAAGGCTGTTCTTATGCCTTTGTAGATGAAGAAGAATATGCAAATGGTACAAATATATTCTATGTCCCAGATTGCCTTACAACACTTCAGCAATTGGCATCTAAACACAGAGATACACTTAACACTCCAATTGTTGGCGTTACTGGCACAAATGGTAAAACTACAACGAAAGAAC
Source organism: Paludibacteraceae bacterium (assembly GCA_045600225.1). Lineage (GTDB taxonomy): Bacteria > Bacteroidota > Bacteroidia > Bacteroidales > Paludibacteraceae > UBA1181. Next base: position 158,659 of record JAZRXL010000072.1, on the reverse strand, counting down.
TTATAGCAAGCGTTCTAAAAAAGAAATATAACATCCTCTATACACAAGGAAATCTCAACAACCACATCGGTGTCCCTTTAACATTACTTCAATTAAAGAAAGATCACGAGATTGCCATTATAGAGATGGGAGCCAACCATCCAGGAGAAATCAAGACGCTTGTAAATATCGCCCATCCCAACTTCGGTGTCATCACCAATGTAGGGAAGGCTCATATTGAAGGTTTTGGTTCATTTGAAGGTGTCATCAACACCAAATGCGAATTATACGAATTCTTGGCAAACACAAAAGGCAAAGCATTCGTAAATCAAGACAACGAAATACTAAGTCAGAAAGCCATAGAAAAAGGTCTTGAGACGATTCCTTACGGAATGTCCATAACAAATGCAGAGATTACCTCTTCCGATCCATTCCTTGCTATTTCATGGAAAGGAGTAAACATCCAAACACAACTAATTGGACGATACAACTTCGAGAATGTATTGGCAGCCATTACTATTGGAAAGAACTTCAACCTATCCGACGATGAAATTGCAAAGGCAATTGAAGAGTATACCCCAACAAACAACCGATCTCAATTCAAGAAGACAAACTTTAACGAATTGATCATCGATGCCTACAATGCTAACCCAACAAGCATGAATGCGTCTTTAGACAATTTCATCCAAATCAAAAACGACAATAAGGCCGTCGTGTTAGGAGACATGAAGGAGTTAGGTGCAGTAAGCGAAACCGAACACCAGAAAGTAGCAGACAAACTAACTCAATCATCTATATCAGACATCTTTTTAATTGGACAAAACTTTGCACAAACAGAATGTCCCCGTGCAAATAAATTCCCGGATGTTAATGCATTAAACCAATACCTACAAAAGAATCCTATTAAAGGAAAACTTGTTTTGGTAAAAGGATCTAATAGTATGAAGCTTATTGAATGTGTAAATCTTCTATAATATGAAGGGAATAGTATTATTAATCGTATTCATTCTTTTACTCTCGGTTTACCTATACGTTGCGAACAAGAGAAAGCAACAAAAGACATCCCAATCCGAGCCAAAAGACTCTAAGATCACCACTACAACAAAGAAACGTACAACAAACGATGAAGAATGTTGTGGTCAACACGAAGTATGCGAAAGAGACACCCTCATCAATACAAGAATTCAAGCAGAATATTATGACGATGAGGAATTAGACCAATTCAAAGGTAGAGATCCAGAATCATACACAGAAGGTGAGATAAAACTATTCGAGGACATATTCTATACTCTTAAAGAACATGACATCAGTGGTTGGTTAAAAAGCCTACAAATTCGAGAAGTTCAACCACCAAGCAACATAAAAGAAGAGGCGCTTTTTATCGTACAAGAGAGACGCTTTAACAAATAAGGACAATCGTTCTTCTTACTCGCCCTTTCTGAATCAAACAAACTTATTTACAGATTCAATTCAACAACGATAAAAAAATCTAATATTTTTTATCAATAGTCCTATTCATGTCTTTTTTGTACATATTATGTTTTTTAACATAACTTTTACTCGATTTTATATACTACCTATTTGCAAAATTTGTATTTTTGCATAAATATTCATACAAAAACAAATACAAATTTTATGGATTTCTTAGTTAACTTGTTCGCTGGCACAAACTTAGCCTCCATTCTGATCTACTTAAGCATCACTGCTTTTGTGGGACTTCTTTTAGGAAAAATCAGCGTTAAAGGTATCAAATTAGGTATTGCAGGAGTTCTCTTTATGGGAATCTTCCTATCGCATGCAAAGAACTACTTTGGTTCTGCTCCCTTAAATCCGGAAATCCTTCATTTTGTAAAAGAATTTGGTCTAATTCTTTTTGTGTACGGAATAGGTATCAATGTGGGACCTCGTTTTGCAAGTTCCTTTAAAAACGATGGACTAAAGCTAAATATGCTTGCCGTTCTTTACATAACTCTTGGTGTTATTGTAACTGTTAGCTTATTTCTAACCACTGGTCTTGACAAATCCGTTATTGTTGGTATCCTATCAGGTGCTGTTACCAACACTCCAAGTTTAGGTGCTGCTCAACAAGCATTGGGAGATAACACGATAGGTATTGAACAATCGGGAATGGCATACGCCATGGCTTACCCCTTTGGTGTAATCGGAATCATCACAACTATGTTATTGATTCGTGCTATTTTCAGAATCTCAACCAAAGAAGAATCAAAAAACTATACCGACCAAATCGCCAATAATAATTTAGGAAAATTGGAGAGTGTGCAAGTTACCGTTACGAACCCTAACTTGATCGGAAGAACAATTGGAGCTTTCAAAGAGATGTTTGGACACAAACTTGTACTTTCCAGAATTCTTCACAACGACCAATTTGATATCATACACGACGATGCTGAACTTCATGAGGGGGATGTGATTTACGGAGTTTCAACCCAAGATTATGTTCATAAATTGGAGATGACTGTAGGCCCCGTTGAAGTTGGCATGAAAAGAGAAGTGGATGGCTCCTTGGCTATGTTTGAGGTATTGGTGACCAACAGGAAGATTGCAGGACGCACCATCGAACAAGTTGGTATTTACAGACGATACGAAGCAAACATTACCAGAATATTCCGAGCAGGAATGGAAATCCTTCCCACACTTAACACCACCATAGAAATGGGTGATACAGTACGCGTGGTAGGAAAGAAAACCTTACTTCCTGAAATCCAAAAGGAGATCGGTAACTCCCTACAACAATTAGCTGTTCCAAATGCAGCGACCATTTTCTTAGGTATATTCCTAGGTATCGTACTTGGAAGCATTCCATTTGCTATTCCGGGTTTACCTGCATCTGCGAAACTTGGATTGGCAGGCGGTCCGCTTATCGTAGCACTTATCTTAGGTCACAAGGGAAGAGTGTTCAATATGGACTTCTACATGTCACCAGGAGCCAATGCTATCATAAAAGAATTGGGCATTATCCTCTTCCTAGGCAGCGTAGGATTGTCATCCGGAACAAACTTTGCAGAGACATTTGCCAATGGAGGTTATATTTGGATGTTGTATGGTGTTGCCATCACATTCATACCTGCAATGACAGTCTCTATCATCGCACGATTTATGAAGTTCAACTATCTTAAGATTTGTGGCTTGCTTTCTGGTGTAACGACAAATCCTCCGGCATTGGAGTACGCCAACTCTATCGCACCAGTACAAGCACAAGCAACCGCTTATGCTACAGTATACCCATTAACAATGTTCTTACGTATTCTATCAGCACAGATTCTAATCCTTGTACTATAACATATAACATATTCATATAATTAAAACAAGAAGAGGGTGTATCAAAATTGATATGCCCTCTTCTTTTCCGCCGGCTTACTTCAATACAAATCTTTGAGGATAGCGTGTTAATATTGCAACAAACGCTATTACACCAACCAACAAGGGATAATACATATGAACCACTATCTCACCCGGCTGTAACGAAGACAGACCTGCTGCAATCAACATCTGAGCTCCATAAGGAATAAGTCCCTGTGCAAAACAAGAGAAGGTATCCAATATACTAGCAGCCCTACGAGGATCTACACCATACTTTGTCCCCATCTCCTTTGCAATAGGACCAACCGTAATAATTGCAACAGTGTTATTAGCAGTACAAAGATCACTTAGGACAACCAACAAGGCCATACATAACTCACATCCTTTCTTTCCTTTCACATGTCGGGTTAACTGATCTGTTAGAAAATCCAATCCACCATTGTGTCGTATCAACTCCAACATTCCACCAGCTAAAAGCGTAACAATAATTAATTCACTCATACCCATAATCCCATCTCCCATAGCAGACAACCAGCCAAAGAAATCATAAGATCCCGTCGCTATTCCAATCACACCACACAGAAGGACACCAACCGTCAATACAAGCACCACATCCAAGCCCATTATGGCAGATACCAAAACAACTATATAGGGTATAACCTTAATCCACTCCACATTCTTCATCTCCCCCACTATGCAAACATCCTGTCCTAACATCAAATAATAAACTAGCATCAAAAGTGCAGCGGGAGCCACAATGAATACGTTTACCTTAAACTTATCACTCATTTTACACCCTTGACTCTTGGTTGCGATAATCGTTGTATCCGATATAAAGGATAGATTATCTCCAAAATAGGCACCTCCAAGTATAATTGCCACAACAAAAGCAACCGATAGATTGGCATCTTGGGCAATACCCATAGCAACCGGAGTCAGGGCCGCAATTGTGCCCACAGAAGTTCCTATGGAGAGAGAAATAAAGCACGCAGCCAAAAACAGACCTGGCAACAAGAAATTGGCGGGCAAAATATTGAGAGTCATATTTACAGTGGAATCAACCGCCCCCATCTCCTTCGCACTTTTGGCAAAAGCCCCTGCCAAAATGAAGATCCAAACCATCAACATCAAAGTGGAGTTGCCAGCGCCTTTACTAAACAGAGAGATTCTCTCTTCTAGTTTCACGCCACGAGTGATCAACACTGCATACAATGACGATACCATAAAAGCTACAGTAATCGGCACCTTATAGAAATCATTCAAGATAATGGAAGTGCCCAAATACAAGCACAAGAAAAGGATTAAAGGAGTAAGCGCAATAAAACCGCTAACCCCATTCTGTTTGTTATTATTCATCGCTTATTTTTTTACAAAGATACAAAATATCAAAAGAATACTTTCTCAACCATAAAAAAGCAATAATTCCTATTTTAATCCACCCTATTAGATAATCCAAACAGTAAAAGATTTAAATTTGCAATGCGTAAAACTAGTGAAACATGAATATCATAAATAACCTACAAAAGGCAAGTAGAATACTCTCTACATATACCTCTCCTTTTATCATAGCCATTGCTATTTTATCTTTTATCTTCCCTTCTTCTTTCCTATGGGTATCCGGTTACACACAAACCGTCATATTGGGAATCATAATGCTATCGATGGGATTAACCTTAACAACCAATGATTTCAAGATACTCTCTTCAAGACCTGGAGATATCCTAATAGGAACCATTGCTCAATATACAATTATGCCTTGCATAGCATGGAGTCTCTGTCAACTGTTTCACTTAGACGAAGCTCTATCCATAGGCATCATTCTTGTAGGTTGTTGTCCTGGTGGAGTATCTAGTAATATTATGAGTTACCTTTGTAAAGGAGATGTTGCTTTCTCTATAGGAATGACAACTGTTTCAACTATCCTTGCTCCATTCGTGACTCCCCTATTAGTTCTTTTATTAGCAAACAAGACCGTAAACATCAATGCAGTTGGAATGTTTCTCAACATTCTAATCGTTACCATCATTCCTATCCTTATAGGTTTCTTACTCAACAAAAAATACAACAAAAGTAACGCATTCCCTACTCTTCAAAATCTAATGCCTGGTGTGGGAGTTATCTGTCTTGCATGCATCGTCGGTGGCGTTGTATGCAATGTACATGGTTATCTGATCGAAAATGGATGGTTATTATTCCTTTGGACATTCGGGGTTGTATTTTGCCACAATACATTAGGATACATTGTAGGATACTGGGCAGGCAAATTTGCACACTTTGGTGTTGCGCAAAACAGGACCATCAGTATCGAAGTAGGTATGCAGAATGCCGGCTTGGCTACTAATCTTTCTACAAATTTCTTTATGGCAACACTTCCTCTTGCTGTTGTTCCTTGCGCCATCTCCTGCATTTGGCACTCTATTTCAGGCACATTGTTAGCCTCTTTCTTTTTATGGAGAAGCAAACGGGAAAAATAATACAACAATCTCGTCTAGCAATATTCCACATATTTCATAAGCAAATCACAAGACACAAAAAAAGCCCCACATTGTGGAGCTTTTATATTCTTTTCAGACTTCCGATTAAAGCTTGTTAATCATCTTAGCCAACTTAGACTTCAAGTTAGAAGCCTTGTTCTTATGAATAACGTGTGTTTTAACCAATTTATCCAACATAGAAGATACTTTTGGAAATGCCTCAGAAGCAGCTTTCTTATCGCTAGTAGCACGCAAGTCACGAACTGCATTACGAGCTGTCTTGGCATAATATCTATTTTGCAATCTTCTCTTCTCAGTTTGTCTGATTCTCTTGATTGATGATTTGTGATTTGCCATCTTTCTTTTACTTTATTTCTTTGTTATTTTTCTTATTAGTAGCCTCTAGGGGAATCGAACCCCTCTTTAGAGAATGAAAATCTCTTGTCCTAACCGATAGACGAAGAGGCCAGCCTCCTGCAATGATTAACATTCGTTTCTCAATTGCGGTGCAAAGGTAGCGTTATTTTTCATACTACCAAAATTTTTATATTATTTTTTACTTTGCCTCCGAGATTTTTCACCCAAGTATCCACCATGGTGGCGTTTGGCATATTCCTCGTTAGTAAACTGTATCTTCTTCATTGTTCCGACCACTAGAATGTCACCAATAACTGTCATCACAGTGGTCGATGTTGTTGGCGTAAGTCCTAACGCACAAACCTCCTTAGGATTACCTGTATATAACAGTGCATCAGCCTCAACAGCCAATAAACTATCCTTGTTTCCTGTTATAACAATAAACTTCATCTCCGGATACAACCCTCTGGCAAGAGAAACGAGTTCGACAATCTCCCTCGTCTTTCCCGAATTGGAAATCAAAAGCATAACATCATTGGGTTGTATTAGTCCCAAATCACCGTGCTGCGCCTCACTCGGATGAAGGAACACCGACGGTGTGCCAGTAGAACTAAATGTTGTGGCTATGTTTAAAGCAATCTGACCAGCCTTTCCCATTCCACTCGTCACCAACTTACCTTTTTTCACATTAACCTGCTCGACAATCATATCAATTGCCTTCTCAAACTGATCCGTTACGGGAATATTCAAAACAGCCGATGCTTCTTGTTTCAGTAGCTCTTGTATCTCTTGGTTCATGACTATCTAATCAATTTTGTCTTGCAAATATAGTAAATCTTCATAGACAATAGACATCATTTCAAAACAAATTGACTATCGCTTCTTTTGGCGAACTAACATCAATTTGGTAAATTTGCACCTATATAAACATGTACAATATGTCTGAATTCAAATGCGAGGACGTACTTCCATACGATTCTCAAGAAAGCAAAAAAGATCAAATATCGAAAATGTTCGATAGAATCGCGGGCGCTTACGACCCCATGAATCACCTTATGTCTTTGGGTCAAGACCGAAGATGGAGAAGAAAAGCCATCGAACGTTTGGCAGAATTCTCGCCAAAAAGAATTTTAGATGTGGCCACAGGGACAGGAGACTTTGCCATTGTCGCCGGACTCTACCTCAAACCTGATTACCTTTTAGGTGTAGACATATCAAATGGAATGATGGCAGTCGGAGAAGAAAAAGTTCAGAAACTCGGATTATCCGACAAAATTCACTTTCAATACGAAGACGCCACCGCACTAACTCTTGATTCAGACTCCTTTGATGCTGTTACAGTTGCCTTTGGTGTTAGAAATTTCTCCAGCCTAACCAATGGGCTAAGCGAAATCTGCAGAGTCCTCCACAAAGGCGGCGTCGTGGCAATCCTCGAAATGACAGAACCCGAAAATTGGTTCTACAAACTGGGATACAAAATCTACACGAAACTATGCATACCCATCTTGGCAAAACTGAAATCAAAGGACCAACTCGCCTATGATTATTTGCCAAACTCAATCGCTGCCTTTCCTCAAGGAGAAAAAATGAGAAACCTACTTCTCAAATGCGGCTTCTCTTCTGTCGAGATTAAAAAGTTCACAATGCAAACTTGCACTTTTTATCTGGCTGTGAAATAAACAAAAATTGAATTTTCTCATATGAAAATATTAATCACTGGAGCCAACGGATTCATCGGCAGTTTCGTCGTGGAGGAAGCAACGAACAAAGGATACGAAGTATGGGCAGCCATGCGGAAATCTAGCAACAAGGATAACTTGAAAGGTCTTGAACCAAACTTCATCGACCTTCCTTACAACAATCCCGACGCATTGAAGGAGATCTTTTTAAAACACAAAAGCGAAAAGGGAAAGTGGGACTATGTAGTCCACACAATGGGTCTTACCAAGTGCAAACACAAGAGCGATTTTGATGTCGTAAATTTCCAATACACAAAAAATCTAATCAACGCTCTTATTGAGACAGATATGGTGCCCAAACATTTTATCTACATGAGTAGTTTGTCTGCATTTGGAGATGGAGACAAAGCAACCCTAAAAGAGATTAAGTTGACCGACACACCAACACCAAACACCTACTACGGTCAAAGCAAATTAAAATCCGAAGAGTTCATCCGATCTCTGGATCCCATCCAATTCCCATACACCATTCTTCGTCCCACAGGAGTATATGGGCCAAAAGAAAAAGATTACTTCGTCATGCTACAAACATTAACGAACCACCTTAACCCAGGTATCGGATTCAATCCTCAATACATAACATTCATTTATGTAAAGGATCTTGTAAAAACCATCTTTCTTGCCATAGAGAAACAAGCATACGGGAAAGCTTATTTCGTGGCAGATGGCGACGTGTGGACCTCTGACGAATATGCAGAACTATGTAAAAAACTATTAGGAGTCAAAGCCCTCACTTTAAAAGTTCCTGAATTTCTTGCAAAAGGTGTTTGCTACGCATTCGACAAAATTGGAGGATGGTTTGGCACCACTCCTACACTGAACATAGACAAGTACAACATACTCGTAGCAAAGAATTGGAAATGCGACATTGAACCTCTCAAAAGAGACCTTGGATTTTCGGCAGACTATCCATTGGAAAAAGGAATGAAAGAATGTATTCAATGGTATAGGGAAAACGGCTGGTTGAAATAAAACAGGAAAGGAAGACTATGAAACATATCATGACCTTCCTTTTTTTCTAAACGAATTGACATTAATACAATTCCATCTCGATCAAATACCAATTCCGATTGATATAGATAAAATTATAAAACTCTTTCTTCTTACCATTTTGGAAAATATAAATCTTCCTGTTATTTGCCACACGACCAGATTGCAAAACATAAAGACTAGAGCATCGCGAAGAGAAGCCCAAATCCACCCAATCTCGTGGCATCACCAACTTTTTCTTAGCAGTAGCACTCTGAGGCTCCAAATAAGAGATAGGCAGAGGGAAAACCGTCCTACTTACCTGAAAATCTCTATCCTTTGCAAATTGAAAAATAAAGTCTACAAAACTTTGGTCTTGAACATTTAATTTCGCCGGTTGACTCTTTTGAGAAATCTTCCACCGTCCATTTTGTAGCACAGCATAAGACATTTCAGACGACTTCTGACTGAAACCAAAATTGCTTATTTCGCATTTCAATTCCTTTTTGTCCAAAGAAAAAGAATCAGAACACATCACAGCAATACAACCGTTTTTCGAACGACCAATGTGATCAAAGAAAAAAGAAGAGAATCCCTCTGCTTCCACCAAGGCGGAAAACACAAGCGATAAAAACATCAGCCAATTTCTTTTATTTTTCAAAACCAATAACATCCGATCCTCAAAACCCAGTTTATTTTAAGAACCCAAAAGTATAAAAAAACGCACGAAAAAGGAAATTTTAAAGGATATTCCCGTTCCCAACGCCCAAACCCAAAGGTTTTAACCATCTGGAATATCGAATTCTAACCTAAAATTTATATATTTGCATTAATAATTAGAAATTAACAATCTGGAAACCAAACAGACTTCATGGCAGATTTAGATTTAGGCATAGAAAACTCCCAAATAGGGAATTACGACGACGATAGCATCAAACATCTGGAAGGTTTGGAGCATGTTCGCTTGCGTCCTGGTATGTACATCGGAAAACTTGGCGACGGTTCTCACTTTGATGATGGTATCTATGTGCTTCTCAAGGAGGTATTAGACAACAGTATCGATGAGTTTCGAATGAACGCGGGAAAACAGATCGATATCAAGTTAGAGGATGGCGCCATCACCGTGCGAGATTACGGACGAGGCATACCTCAAGGTAAGATGATAGAGGCTGTTTCTTTGATGAACACAGGAGGAAAATACGACAGCAAAAACTTCAAGAAGTCTGTTGGTTTGAATGGTGTGGGTACCAAAGCTGTCAATGCCCTATCCTCTGAATTTAAAGTTCAAAGTTTCCGTGAGGGTAAATGTCGAACTGCAGAATTCTCAAGAGGAATCCTAACCCATGATTCAGGCTTGGTAGATACCGACGAACCCAACGGAACGCTTGTCTATTTCAGACCAGACGACGATCCTAAAAGCAAACTATTTGTAGGATACAAATACAATGAAGAGTTCATCGAGACTATGCTCAGGAACTACTCATACCTCAACACTGGGCTCGTCCTCTATTTCAACGGAAAGAAAATCCATTCTAGAAATGGTTTGAAAGATCTCCTGTCTGAGAAAATCATAGAGGAGCCTCTTTATCCTATCATTCACCTAAAAGGAGAAGACATCGAAATAGCCTTTACTCATTGTCAACAATACGGAGAAGACTACTATTCTTTTGTTAACGGACAATATACCACACAAGGAGGTACTCATCAATCTGCTTATAGAGAGGCTCTTGGTAAAACCATCAAAGAGTTTTACAACAAGAACATGGAGTTGGCAGATATCCGCCAAGGCATTGTGGCATCCATCACTATCAATGTACAAGAACCTGTCTTTGAGAGTCAAACCAAGACAAAACTCGGTTCAAAGGATATCGACCCCGAAGGAAGTGTTTCCGTCAATAAATTCGTAAACGACTTCGTCAAAAAGGAATTAGACAACTACCTTCATAAAAACCCAGAAACGGTCGACATTCTTTTACAAAAGATACAAGAGGCAGAAAAAGAGAGGAAAGCCATTGCAGGAGTTACAAAAGCAGCGAGAGAGCGTGCTAAAAAGGTAAGCCTTTGCAATAAGAAACTAAGAGATTGTAGAATCCACTATAATGACACAAAAGGAGACCGTCAAGCAGAATCTTCCATATTCATCACCGAGGGACTTTCTGCATCCGGATCTATCACCAAATGTCGTGATGTAGCTTACCAAGCTGTTTTCAGTCTTCGTGGTAAGACTCCTAATAGCTGGGGATCAACAAGAGAGATCGTCTACAAAAACGAGGAATACAACCTGCTTCAAGCAGCACTCAACATTGAGGACGGAATGGATGGATTGCGCTATAACAAAGTGATTATCGCAACCGATGCCGACGATGACGGTATGCACATCAGACTATTGCTATTAACATTCTTTCTTCAGTTCTTCCCTGATCTTGTAAAGAGAGGACATGTCTACATTCTCCAAACTCCCCTATTCCGTGTGAGAGATAAGAAGAAAACCTTCTATTGCTATACTGACGAAGAGAGGGTTAACGCCATAAAAGAGATTGGAGCGAAAGCAGAGATCACTCGATTCAAAGGTTTGGGAGAGATTAGTGCAGACGAGTTCAAAAACTTCATTGGAGAAGACATCCGCTTAGACCAGGTGGCACTTCGGAAAGAGGACTCATACAACGAGTTATTGGAGTTCTATCGAGGAAAAAACACACCGCAACGAAGAGATTTCATCATCGAGAATCTAGTCATAGAAGAAGATGTACCAACAGAATAACAAACTAAAACAAAATATGAAAGCATTAAACGAACTAGTAATAGGCATCTGCAACGATCATGCAGGAGTAGAAGTAAAGAACTACATCATCGAGCAATTGGGCAACAAGGTCCAAGCGTTTAGAAATTTCGGAACCAACACCACTGATAGTTGCGACTATCCAGATTTCGCGCATCCAATGGCTCAATCGATCGAGAATGGCGAATGCGACTTGGGCATTGCCATCTGTGGCACAGGAAATGGCATTAGCATGACATGCAACAAACATCAAAACATTCGTGCCGCCCTATCATGGGAGGTTGAAATCGCAAAGTTGGGAAGACAACACAACAATGCAAATGTAGTTGGTATCCCTGCACGATTCATCAGCAAAGAGAAAGCTTTAGAGATTGTAGAAGCTTTCTTGACAACTGACTTTGAAGGAGGAAGACACGAAAGAAGAATAGCTAAAATTCCTGCAAATAGATAATATTTATCAAGAAATAACACCAAAGAGGGAGCATTTCGTCTGTTTTATCACGAAGTTCTCCCTTTTTAGCATTATCTTTCAACGAATTTTAAGAGCTAGACCATTTCAGCCCTTAGTTCTTAACTATTAAAACCATTAAGTTTAATTAGATTATATAATAGGTATGAAAAGAATTACAAAACTTCTTATGGGTGCAGCACTTACCCTCTCATCAGTGATGGGAGCAAACGCGCAAGCAAACGCGGAATTACACTTTGAGGAGGAACAATACCAAAAAGCATTGTGGATGACGACTCGTTTCTACGGGGCTCAGCGTATGGGTGATGGCGTTAACTGGTTGGTGGCTGATCATGAGCCTAATGGTGTCCAAAACGGACAAGGATTTGATAAAAGCAAATTTGTGAAGGGCAAATCCTATTTGAAGGATGCTGATGGATCCTACGATTTGACCGGTGGTTGGTTCGACTGCGGAGACTTTGTGCTCTTTGGTCAAACTTTCTACTATTCAGCCTACATGTTGATCTTGGGTTATTCCGAGTTTCCCGAAGGATACGATGACTATTACTCATTCGATTATACTGGATATGTCAACTCCGGTGATTACACCTGGGAAGGCAAGAAGGGAGTTCCTAACGGGATTCCGGACATCTTGGATGAGGTGAAGTACGCGACCGACTTTATACTCAAAGCGGTTCGTGACAATAAAACCTTCTATTATCAAAAGGGAGATGGAGACGCTGACCACAGGGTGTGGTGTACCTCTACCGTGAAGTCTGCCATGCCCAAAAGTAATGGAGGAGAGAGCGACGGTTCCCGTCCGGTTTTAAAAGCCTCCGGCAATGTAACATCCATGGCCTCGTTTGCAGGCGCCACTTTGGCTGCCATGTCCCGTTTGTACAGAAAGTTCGATCCTGAATATGCTAACAAATGTTTGGAGAAGGCAAAGGTGGCATACGAGTTTGTGACCACAACCTCAAAAGGTAACACTGAAGCTCCAACCTACTATCCAGATAAGAAACCTAAGTACATAACTGATATGGTTACCTTCTTTGTAGAGTTGTATCGTGCAACAGGAGACGAGACTTATCTGAAGGCAGCAGAGGAGAACTGCGGATGGATGGCCGCGGAAAAAGACTATAATTATAATTATGCATTGTGCTACGCCAACACGGATGATTTGGCTGCTTATTTGGTCGCATCTTTAGGAGACAAGAGCAGTTATAGCAAGCAGGCTAGAAAAGTGATGGATTTCTATGCCAACTCGATGTATAAGCCTGCATCGGGATATATGTTGAATACCAAAGGCGGTGGATGGGGTGCATTGCGTTATCCATGTAATATGGCCTTCTCCCATGCACTTTACTGGAAGTTGACAGGAGAGACATCAATAATAGACCCTTATACGTTGACCACGATCGAGTTCGTGATGGGAGAAAATCCATCCAAACGTTCGTTGATTGTCGGTTTTGGCAAAGATTATCCAGTGATTCCTCACCATCGTAACTTCTTCCGTTACGATGGAAATAACATGAATGCTATCCCTATTCCTAATAGTAGTTATAAGTTCATACAACTTGGATTTATGGTGGGTGGTAATGGTACTACCGTTCAGAGCGGTGCTTATACCGAATCGTTGGAAAACTACCAGTCTTCTGAGGGTGGTATTGACTATCAAGCCGGCTTGGTGGGTGCCTTAGGTTATCTTAACTCTGTCATCAAACCAGTCAACACTAATAAGTTCGGTCATCCAACACCAAATTTCGAGGCTACAATCTCAATCTGTGGATTGTCATCCGTTACACTTGATTCAAAGGTTAAGTCAGACGGTCGTAAGACATTCACATGGTATAAAGATGGTGTAAAAGTGGAGTCATCAACATCTGCCACTACGTATGAAGCAACTAGTGCTGGTACTTATGTTTGTGAGATTGATTCTGCTGGAGAGTGGAATACAAATGGAACAGTAGATGTGGTTGCAGAACTTCCTTTTGAAGATAAAACAGAAGAACTTGTACTATGTGATCCTGCTAAATATGTGTTTAAGGTTGAGCGTCCTTTGTTTGATAATCAGTTGGGAATTCCTCTAACTTATCAGTGGTATAAGAATGGTGTAGCTATTGACAATGGAAACTCAACTACATTTGAAATCACTAAGCCAGGTATATATGAATGTGAGTTAAGTGCGAAGAATTGTCCTAGTCGCATTTATAAAGTAGAAGTAACATCTCTATTACCAGAAGTAGAGGATGCTGTTTCCGATGCATCAGGAACAGTGACTATGAAGGTATTAAGTGATGGTGAGTATGAGTGGTATGACGTAGAAGATGGAGGAACTCCCTTGCATACAGGAACATCGTTCACAACAACCATCACTAAAGATACTGAGTTCTTTGTACAGGATGCTGGAACAATGAGTACGGTTGTTGGTCCTAACTCAAAGACATTTACTAGCAAACCAACATCGGGCGGTGATATTGCAGCTAAATTCACAGCAGAGAAGTCTTTGTCTATTACAGGTGTTACTATCGAGGTTCAGCAAGTTTACTACAACGACGGTCAAGCTAAGTCAGCTGTAGCAGAGTTGTCATACAATGGTAAGAAAACAACGTTTACTTCTAAGGCAATCTCTTCTCCTGGAGAAGGAAAACACGAGTTCGATTTCTCTGATGATCCAATCGTAATCAATGAAGAAGGAGATTACACTATCACTTTCAAGATCGACAATCGTGCTCTTACATTCTATGATGGTGGACCTGCTTATTCTACGTATGTAGGTAATGGAAATCCAATTACCTTCACAGGTGCAACCAACGGACAAAATAATCCATTCCCTGGCTATTTCGACTGGAAGGTGACAACTGGATCAGGTTGCGCTCGTGCAGTTGTTAAGGCAACAAAAGGAAATGCTAGTAGCGTCGACCAAGATGAAAGCATGGCAACCATCTGTGAAACTTATCCTAACCCTTGTAAAGACATTTTGCATATCAATTTGTCATGCAACGAAAATGTTTCAGGCAACATTCAAGTTGACTTTATCAATCTGTTAGGAGACGTTGTAAAAGCAATAGAAACTCAAGCAGATAATCTAAATTCCGGCATCAATGTTTCGGATCTCCTTCCTGGTATATATGTTGTTCGTGCAACCGATGGAGAAAAGACAATGGTAAAACGAATTGTAAAAGAGTAATTAAAAGCAACAACGATAAAAGGCCACTTCAAATTGAATGAAGTGGCCTTTATTATTATATCACTATAGCAGCTCGTCGGTTTTATTCTTGCTCTTTATACATTGTAACGAAAAGAGGGTGTGTCGTTTATTCGTACACACCCTCTCCTTTATTCCACAAATAAATATTAGTAATAGTATTTACCCGAAGTTTTTTTAGATAAATCAATATCAAACTCATGTGTATTATATCCTTCGATAATCACAATGTGATATTTATTTTCTTGAACGCCTGTGATCTTTGTCGATATATCAAAGTAGCAATCACAAAGCCCACTCTCCATTGTAAATATATTTTCAATTGTAATTGTATTATCATCAACATCCACCTTAGAATAAGGTTCTGCATCACAATTTGATAGATTTAAATTTTTACGGACTAATAAGCCCTCTCCCTTCTTCATGTCAAATTCATATGTCATGATCAACTCTTCTCCATCATCATTCATCGAAGAATACCACTCAGAACGACTCTTACAATCACTGCATCCCATACACTTACCTTCCACACGCGCCTTATCATCTCCCTGTTTCTCGTCCTTACAAGAGACAAGCCCCTCTACACCGACGAGCAGTAAAGTGAATATAAGTGTTCCTGTCAAAATATTTTTGCTCATAACTATATGCTTTTACCTATTATAGACTTACAAAATTATAATTTATATTGACATCAGCAACTATTTTATTGATTTTTTAAAATCCAAACACTTTGAATATCCTTGTCAAAAAATTAATTTTGCAACACATTTGAAATCAAAGATTATGCATTCTATTATTGAGTATTTTCAATCATACATGCCTTTCTATCGGCGAAATCTTAAGATAGCCATACCTGTTATGTTGGCCCAATTGGGACAAGGAACAGTACAGTTAGCCGACACCATCATGGTAGGCCACTTGGGCACCATAGACCTTGCTGCCGCATCCTTTGGAGGTGCTGTTTTTTTCATCGGATTCGCATGTTCGTTGGGCTTATCTTTTGGATCTACACCACTGATCGGAAGAGAATACGCAGCGGGGAACCACAGAAAAGCCGCAGAACTTTTTCAAAACTCAATTCTTTTCAACGTTCTCGTAACAATATTACTTGGAGGATGTCTCTGGCTTGTTTCTTTTCAATTAGACAAACTGGGACAACCAGAGGAAGTGTGGCCATTAGCCACCACTTATTACAGAATATTATTGGCATCACTCCCCTTTGTATTGTTATTTCAAGCATTCAAACAATTCATGGAAGGATGTGGCAATACCAAATATGCAATGATAATCACTGTTGCAGGCAATGCTCTAAACATCCTACTTAATTACGTAATGATATTTGGAAAATTTGGGTGTCCACGATTTGGAGTGGCAGGTGCAGCATACGCAACTCTAATATCCAGAATCATAATGTGTATAAGCTTTGTGATTTTGGTGTATAAAAAGGAGCCTTACAACAAATACTTCCACTTTTTCAAAATCAGCTGTTTCTCCAAAGCATATCAGAAAGCCTTGTTGAAAATAAGTGCACCAATCGGACTTCAAATGCTACTAGAGACTACAGGAATGAATATAGCAGTAATGTTCGTAGGCTGGTGCGGAGCCATTTCATTGGCAAGCCACCAAATCGCCATCAACATATCTGCAGCAACCTGGATGATCAGTTGTGGCATAGCAGCCGCAACCACAATCCGAGTGAGTCATCAAATAGGAATGAAAGATTACGCATCTATGCGTAAAGCAGGAATTGCATCCATGCATCTATGTTTAGCATTTATGGGGTCTTGCAGCATTATCATGCTATTATTTAAAACACAAATTGCACAATGTTTCACCAATGATCCCGAAGTGATTGAGTTAGCCTCAACACTGATTATGATGGTTGGAATCTATCAAGTTGGCGACGGATTACAAACAGTGACGATTGGAGCCCTACGAGGATTGGCAGATGTAATCACACCTATGGTTGTAGCATTCGTATGTTACATCGTTGTGTGCCTTAGTGTTAGTTATTATTTTGGCATCTACAAAGGCTATGGCGCAGTGGGAGTCTGGATTGGTTATGTTGTAGAACTTTATCTTGCATCCGTGATGCTTATCTTTATGTTTTTTAAGCGTACAAAGAAATATTTGTTATAATTATTTTTTATATCTTTGTACTCTCGAAAAGAGAATTCTTAATATTATAATATTAAATAACAATTAGAATGGTTAATTACAAAGAATTAGGTTTGGTGAACACTAAAGAGATGTTCGCTAAGGCACTTAAGGGCGGATACGCTGTGCCAGCTTTCAACTTCAATAATCTTGAGCAACTTCAAGCTATCGTAACTGCTGCAGCTACAGAGAAGTCTCCAGTTATCCTTCAAGTTTCTAAGGGTGCTCGTAACTATGCTAACGGAACTATCCTTCGTTACTTGGGTATGGCAGCTGTTGAATACGCTAAGGAATTAGGTTGGGAGAAGCCACAAATCGTTCTTCACTTGGATCACGGTGATTCTTTCGAACTTTGCAAGGATTGTATCGACAACGGTTTTTCTTCAGTTATGATCGACGGTTCTCACCTCCCATACGAGGAGAACGTTGCATTGACTAAGAAGGTATGTGACTACGCACACCAATACGGTGTAACTGTAGAGGGTGAGCTTGGTGTATTGGCTGGTGTTGAGGATGAAGTATCTGCAGACCATCACACTTACACTAACCCTGAGGAGGTAGTAGATTTCGCTACTCGTACAGGTTGTGACTCTTTGGCTATCTCTATCGGTACTTCTCACGGTGCATACAAGTTCACTCCTGAGCAATGTACTCGTAACGCTGAGGGTAAATTGGTTCCTCCTCCATTGGCATTCGACGTTCTTGAGGGCGTAATGCAAAAGTTCGCTGCACAAGGTGGTTTCCCTATCGTTCTTCACGGTTCTTCTTCAGTTCCTGAGGAGTACGTTGAGATGTGCAACACTTATGGTGGTAACTTGCCTAACGCAATCGGTATCCCTGAGTCTGAGTTGTCAAAGGCTTCTAAGTCAGCAGTATGTAAGATCAACATCGACTCTGACTCTCGTTTGGCATTCACAGGTGCTGTTCGTAAGCACTTCGCTGAGCACCCAGATCACTTCGACCCACGTCAATACTGTGGTGACGCTCGTAAGGAGATGGTTAAGATGTACACTCACAAGATCGTTAACGTTCTTGGTTCTAAGGGTAAGGCTGAATAATCTATTACTTACTTATAAAATCAAAAGGCTGTCGAGTAATCGGCAGCCTTTTTTAGTAGCCTATTCATACTCAATACTAGAACCGGTTCCTTCATATTCAACATCGTAGTGTAAGAACAAGAGATGCGAAGAATCCCTTTTCCATTTATAGGGTCCTTCGCATAAAATCTTCCCAGACAAAACTCTCCTGCCTATGTGTTAATTGTTCCAAAAGAAAACGAAGTGGTTTATAACTTGTATCATTATGGCTTATATCGTAACTGTTCCACAACGTCTTCCGAACACTGCAAAAATATACTGTTTCTCAATCTCTAGGAATCACTATTTTTAGTTATAAATATACCAACTCTTAACTACATCTTATTAGCAAAACGGAGGAATAGTGTTTTGGCTTGCCAGTCTCGATGAATGATTGTAATTTTGCCACATAATCAGAACAAAATTAAAAATGTCAAAAGACTTCATAGAAGGCATTCGAGATGGTCTTCCTATCGGAATGGGATATTTCGCTGTTGCATTCTCTCTCGGTATCATCGCACGAAATGCAGGGCTGGAACCCATACAAGGTTTTATTGCCAGCCTACTTAATCACGCATCCGCAGGAGAATATGCCTTATATACATCCATTCAATCTTTAGCAGCCTACACAGAAATTGCAATTATCACACTCATTGTTAATGCCCGATATCTCTTGATGAGTTGCTCGCTAAGTCAACGTTTCGATCCCAATAGTCCCTTTCTTCACAGACTATTAATCGGCTTTGGCATTACCGATGAACTCTTTGGCATCAACATTGCACGACCAGGGTATGTATCTCCCACATATGCATACGCTGCCATGCTAGTTTCTCTCATTCCTTGGAGTATGGGTACCGCATTGGGCATCTGGGCAGGCAATATGTTCCCAACAAGAGTTGTAAGTGCATTATCCGTCGCACTATACGGAATGTTTATTGCAATCATCATACCTCCTGCAAAGCAAAATAGGGTAATTGCCATTGCTGTTATAATTAGTTTCCTAACGAGTTACGCAAGCACACTAATTCCTTATATAAAGGATCTTTCTAACGGAACCAGAACAATACTTCTAACCGTTCTCATTTCTTCCTTAATCGCAATCTTGAAACCAATCAAAGAGACTTCAAATGAATAATAATGTTTACATATACATATTCGTGGCATTCTCCGTCTCTTTTTTAGTCAGAGTATTACCACTAACCCTGATTCGAAAGCCCATTAAGAATGAGTTTATACGATCTTTTCTTTACTATGTTCCCTATGTCACCCTATCCGTTATGACCTTTCCTGCTATCATAGAGGCAACACAATCTCCAATAGCGGGGTTTGCAGCATTGCTTATCAGTATTGCCGCATCCCTTCTAGGAGCAGGATTATTTCCTGTTGCATGCATAAGTTGTTTAACTGTTTTCTTCTCTGAGTATCTACTAGGTTTTTAGATAACCACCTAAGCAATAATATACACGATTAACTGACTTCATAATAACATTATTTACTACGCAAAATTTCAAAAAAATCAAATTCTCGTAATAGAATTATGCAAACAATTCATTCCCAATTAATTACCTTACAAAAAGTTCCTACCATGTTAGGTTTGTCTTCCGACATCAAGTCAAATGTCATTGATTCGTAATCAGGATTGAGAGGAACTAATGTAACTGAAACCTTTTGTTCAACGCCATCAACAACAGCCTTCGTGTGCGTATATTTCTTTATAGTAAAGGAACCTCCATATTCGCTATCTTACTTCATCTCTATTTCTTATATGCTTTTCAATTGGGATTTTAGAGTTAGAATATTGCTTTGCGACCATAAAAATCCAGGATTCGTAAAGATTTCCCTTATCATATTCAAAATCCCAATATTCATCAATATCAGCAAGAATGTTAGAATCAGGATGTTTCAATAAAGCCTCAACACATGCCCTATAATGTAGGATTTTACCTACTATTTTGGGATATGGCATTGGTAGTCTATTCCCGTTTATAGATGTAATCTTTCCACCTGCCGAGAATGCATCACGCATATTGTAGCATAACAAAGAATACCGATTACACAGCCAGAGAGCAGTTTTTTGTAGCCATTGCTTGTATTCTCTCCGTATAGTAATTCAGGGAACAGTATTAACGAACGCATCGTGATTTCTTCCTTTTTAGAAATGCTTTGGTCATTATAAAAAGAAAGGTTAACTTGGGTTGCTTCACCCATCCACCATGGCATTTCTATTTTACCTTCTGTCTTGGCTTTTTTTATATAATACTGTCTGACAAGAGCAATTTTCTCAGCTTCTCTCATTGAACGGAAATTGTCATATGGAGTATCTATTTTTTCGAATATAGTTTCTCCACCTCTCATGTCAATCAAATAACGAGGGGAGTGAGTTACTGCAATACCACTTAAACACTGTTCATAGGGTTTGCATTCAAATTCTGCATGATCACCACTAAGGTTTGCAAACAGCACGTATATCTTTTTAACGTCCTCTGCTCGTGTTGACTCAACAATACTACTACCTGTTGATTTCCATCCACCCGTAGTTGAAGTTTTAACTTCTATACCATAATTGTTGCCAGCAATAATATCAGGGAACACATGACCTGATACCAGTTTTATATCTTTCTCTTTAAACGGAGGAAAACAGACTTCTTTAAAAGCATTTTCTGTAATACGCTCAACTTCAAATGGGGATACTTTTTGGCAAAAAGAACTATCTAACAATGCTTTGTCATTAAGTAATCCCTTCGCTCTTTGAGTGAGTTCCCCAAAAGCTAAATCAATATTAGATAGTTGCGGTTGCTTTACAGATAATATATTAGTTGACGGTATCATTTTTCAAAATATAAATTCCATATTTCTTCTAATCTCTTTGCAATATGATATGCTAATACTGGTGGTACTGCATTGCCAATAACCTTGTACGCACCCGAAGAACTTAGTTTATATGCACGTCCTTCTCCTTTTATCACAAATTTATAATCCGGTGGGAATGTCTGAATCAAAGCACATTCCCTTGGAGTTAGCCTTCTCTCTATTTTGCCTTCTGCAAGTTCGTCAAGATATTTGCCACCATGTTCCGCAGACAATCTGCGAAACTCAATGTTCCCGTGGTGCTCAGATCGTATTGTTGGACCTAATCCGTCCAACTTAATTTCTGTTTGTCCTTGGCCATGAGTCAGATATTTAGCCTTGGAATATTGCGACTGTGCTGGATCTATTGCTACATTTGGTTGCCAAGCACATCTCTTGTGGTAACGATTGGCAACAACGAGTTGTCATTGACAGTACAATTGTGTGTAGGACGTGGATAAGGATTATACTCTTTAGGAACATTTTCTTGTCTCAAAGCTTCCAACGCTTCGGGACGTAAAGCATCAATTCTTATGCCTATGAATATTACACGCTCACGGGTTTCAGGAACTCCAAAGTCGCCAGCATGAAGCACTTGCGGATTAAGTACGATGTATCCATTACCATCAGCAGAAGCGAAATCACTTTGAATAATATCCTTTACATCTCCGAGAGAGACAAGACCTTTTACGTTTTCTGCAATAAACACTTTTGGACGTGTAATATCTATTACCTGTTTCATCCAGGAATAGAGCTTTCCACGAGTTTCTTCAGATGGAACATCATCCGTGCGAAGCTTTCCCTCATGATCCTTGTGCGACTCGAAGCCTTTGCGCTTACCGGCAACACTAAAATCCTGACACGGGAAACCGCCTGTTATAACATCCACGTTTTGTGGAAAAATATCAGCTCCTTGATTATGCATCTTCACAAGGTCAACCAAACTAATACGTCTGTATGTATTAGTATTATTATGATGAAAACGACTCATAAACGTTGTCCATCCAGCCTCTGCTTCTGGGAGAATATCGTTGGCAAAAATGGTACTGAAGCGATTCTTCTTCAGCTTTACCCAATCTTCATCTATTATTCTCTCTATACACTCTGCGCCTTCGCAGAAACTCTTCCTAGGGGCAATAAAACCTCCTTCAAAACCAATATCCATACCTCCGCATCCTGAGAATAAAGATAACAGACGTAATGTGTTTGGCTCCTCAAAATTCTCTTCTGGGAAGAAAATGGGAATTTGATTCTCCATAACAAGTGCAATTGCATCTTGTTGTTCTTCTATTTTATTATGATTTTCCAAGTTCCGCTTTATCGATTTTAATAAAGCGTGGAGGCTAAAACACACCTCGTTTAATCCCTAACGGGACCATATTCAACAGCAGAAAAAATTCGAAGATTATTGTTACCTTTGCAGAATACATCTTAAGAAAAAAAATATTATGAAGAGACTGGCATTTACACTATTAGCAATACTAGCGGCGCTCTCATCATGGGCTGCGGGATTTTCAAAACCTGATACACTCAGACTTGTCTTCTACGTCAAACCTTCTGGTTCCGGAGACGGAAGTTCGTGGGAGAAAGCCATGGGAAACGACCAGTTTATTTACACATTGGCACACGCCAGAAGAGGGGCTACATTCCACCTTGCAGCAGGCAAATACGTACCTGTATTCTCTCAAGAGTTTGAAGAAACGAAAGGTCTGGACAAAAAATACCAAATCGAAAAATCCGCCACCATCATCGGAGGATACCCTGTCAACCCGACCAAAAATGACACTCCAGATCCAAAAAAAACATTACTATCCTTTCTGCCGACGTCAAAGGTGATAACACACCTGACGAATTTACAACCAACCGAGACGACGATCTTACTTCGTGCCTAATTTTCAGTGCAACAACACCCGACGATATCATCAAACTGTACGGATTGACATTCGAGGGAATGAAAAACCAATACCCTGGATTCAACACACTCTGTAATATCTATTCTGGCTCTGCTGAAATCGAGAAATGCACATTTCAAGGTTGTTCAAGCGCCATGAAATTCGGAAAAAGCAACGTGACCATCTCCGACTGTCTGTTCGAACAGAACAATAGCGTTTTTAATTGGACAATAGGAAATTTGGAACTCACCAATTCTACATTTACAAACAATACATACATTTCCATAGGACCTACATTATACTACGCTATGGGATCTTCAGACACCGATGAATATAGGAATTTCGAGATCACCAACTGTACATTTTTCAACAACCACATATTTTCACTAGCAGGAAAAAGCAAATCCACATGCAAACTAAACAATAACACGATTATCTTAGATTTAGATGATGAGGATGAATTCAGGATTTCCTCAGAAGGAACGGTATCTCTTATCGGAAACATTATTAAAGCAGACAAGATAACCACAAATACAGGAAACCCTAACATCACCACAGAGAACAACCTTTTTTGCGCAACAGACATCAGCAATGAACTAAAAACAGGTTCAAACATCCTATCCGGATCAACGGTATTCCTCGCTTCAAAATTAGAGGATAACGGAGGATACACTCCGACACTCAGACTTATGTATGACGAAACCGAGGAGGAAGAATCCCTTCGATTCAAACGAAAAGAAACAACACCGGTGGGAGATCAACGAAACATGTTAAGAGCAGAAAACACTTGTATGGGAGCTTACGAGAAAGGCTCCTCCGAGATTGCGCCTACCTTTATAACAACAATAGCAGACACATTGTTTTTGGGACAAAAATACCCTATTACAAACAAGGAATACCCTATCGGGAAAAACATCATCATTGAAAGAATAAAAAACGCAGTCGGAAAAGACAGTATCGTTTATACTCATACTCTCTACGTATTTCCTGACATAAACAGGCTTAACTATTACGTAACAAAGAGAGGTTCTGGTGACAGGTCAGGAATAAATTGGGAAAACGCCATGAACGATAGTTCCTTCGCCTATGCAACACTCAATGTAAGTGATGGAACGACATTCCACATTGCAGAAGGCACATACCATCCCATGTACGACTATCGTGGCAATGAGGTTGATGATATAAATATGTGCAGACGCGTATACTACACCCATAGTCTCATCAATCTAATCGGAGGCTACTCAGAACAAAACCCATCCAATGGACCAGATCCATCCTTGTACAAGACAATCCTAAGCGGTGATATGCTGGGAAACGACATATCAGAGGATTATCCCGTAAATAGTTGGGATAACGTCTATAATGTGTTACTATACAACGTAAACAGCAAAGGAACCATCAAAATTTCCGGTATTCGATTCGAATCCTGCGGTGCTTCAAAAGGGGGCACCGACGCACTTATACGAATCGAAGGCACCTCGTCTGCTGCGTTGGAAGTGGATAAATGTACATTCTCGCAAACAAGTTGTGGAATCTCTGCGAGATCTATCTCCTTCAAAATTTCCGACTGTACATTCGAAGAATCCAACAACACTACTTATTCTAACTTTTTTACCGTCAGAGGATCTTCTTCATCAATCAGAAACTGCTCATTCAAAAACAATTACCTCTATTTTTTTACGGATGACCTTGACCTTGAATTAGTAAATAACACCTTCAGCAATATCAATGTAGACGTAAATTGGAACAGCGAAGCAACATCCAATCTAAAAATCTATAACAATACCTTTGCAGGCCAAGCAAGTTTCGGAAATTGCACAGCTGACCTTGTCGGTAATATTTTCACCGACAGAGTGCAATTCCCAAAAAATATATCCGTCAAATCCTCCTACAACATTTACAACAATGCTTACAAAGAGGATATAGAATCGAATTTTTCTAACACCGATCAACTTCTGAGTAATGACGATTTATTTTCCATATTGGATAACGACAACCGTACCTTCCTGTATAGATCCAACAATGGTTCCACTCCTTCGATCCAGATCATAAACGACCAACTTCCTAACGGAACGTCATTACGCTTCCCTCTCCATAAAACGATATGCGAAACCGACCAAAGAGGAGTCACCCGCTTAAACTACACGTGTAGAGGTGCGTACGAAGCGGAATGTTTCAAAAAAGAGACTTTCATTGATACCATAAGGATTGAAACTATCGGTTCGAAATTTTATGGTACCATCTTACCTCAAACAGGACTATGTCAGATTGAGCAGAAAGAGAAAAGCATCTGTGATGGCGATAGCATCATCTACCACAAAGTGATGGTAATGCCATCTCTAAAAAGAAACGAATACTTTGTAAAGAAGACGAAAACCGGCATAGGCGATGGTTCCTCATGGGAGAATGCCATGAACGATTCGATGTTTGCCTATGTCCTTGCCAATCTAAGGAATGCTGCCACTTTCCATATCGCAGCAGGCACTTACACTCCTATATACGACAGCGACAAAAACTTAGATGCATTTGTCAGAACCCGTATTTTCCTAGCATCTCAGTCGGTAAAACTGATTGGCGGATATTCCGAATCCATCACTGACGAAACAGAAAAACCTAACCCGGTCCTTCACAAAACCATTTTTAGCGGCGATACCGGTGGCAATGGTGACACGGATGATTTTACATTCAAGCTACTTCAGATTTCACCCAAAGCTGCTGGAGAATCAGAAGTATCGGGAATCCACTTCTGTAATCACACTGCATTATACGGGTTTGAAGGTCTGCTGGAATTCACATCCAACGAGGAGTTGCAGAACCATATCACTATCGATCATTGTACATTTACGGACGCTTCTGTAGCTCTTCTCGCTGATAACGCATCCGCTACTATTTCCAACAGCAACTTCACCGGCGTTGGAAGGGCATTCGGAGCATACGCACATCCTAACTCTATCGACATCTCCTCTTGCACATTCGAAAACAATGGTTCCACCTCGCTAGAAGCAAAAGACGAATTAAAGATATCGAATTCTACTGTAGTCGGCGGAGAAATGAATATCTTCGCGTCCAACATCTCTCTCCTCAACAATACTTTATTGAACAACCTAGAGATCATGTCTAAAGTAGAGAATGCGGATCTGATAGGTAATATCATCGAAAAAATAGGCTATGACCAAAACGCCAACATCAACTTCCAACATAACTTGTCCCATGAAAAATTGGGTGGAAATAATATACTATCCGACGATTTCTACGACGTTCTCGACTATGATTCAGGAAGGAAAGCATACATGTTGACCGACGACGGTCATTACACCAAAACAGTAACCATCATCAGCGATACCCTTTTCGACGGAACATCCATTAAATTTCCTATTTCGGAAACCCAAGTGGACTTCGACCAATGGGGGCGCAAACGACTTCAAAACACTTGTATGGGTGCATACGAGTTGTTTGGGCAAGGCTGTGAAGCTGTAGAAAAGACCGAAAACGCAGACACTATTTTTGTAGGCGATTATTACATGGATACTCAATACCTCAAGGAAGGGGAATACGACATAATAGAAAAACAAATGACCGAACTTGGATGCGATTCTACAATCCATCATATTCTGCAGGTCATCTGCAAGAAGATAGAAATTACACTAGACAAAGCAGACTCCATTCAGGTGGGAACGAAGTTCTTAGACTCAACCTTTACAGAAACCGGAGAATATAAATTAGTAGAGGAATTGAAGACTCAATGGGATTGCGATTCCATCGTTAACCACACCGTTGTGGTCTACTGCCAAACCATCGAGAACTTCATTGAAAAGACCGATACCATCTTGGTCGGTTCAAGTTATCTAGACTCTGTATATACCCAAGAAGGAGAGTTCCAAGTTGCCGAGAATCTGAAAAACCAATATGGTTGCGACTCCACAGTCTATCACAATGTATACGTAGAAGACATAGTTACATGTCAGCCAGTCTTTATAACCTTAGACGACAATACGACAATCGCAGTAGGTGATACGCTCGAAGGCATCGTTTACGATAGCACAGGTGTCTTCACTATCACAAAGACCCTTCAAAAAATAGATGGTTGCGACTCTATCGTCCAACAAATCGTTATCGTAGAAGATACCATAACATCCATTATATGCTCTGAAGTGGTGATTACACAAGAGACGCCTGATACCATATACGTAGGTTCAAACTATCTTGGAGAAACCTATTTCTTGCCTGGAGAATTCCTCATTACAGAAAATTTGGAATCTTCTCTAGGATGCGATTCATCTGTCGTTCATAAGCTCATAGTTCTAAGTGATACTGGCGTGGAGGATATTCAAGCGCCAACATACTTCTCCGGAGCAGGAGAACTCTTCATGCCAGGTTACGAAGTCTTCATCTACAACCTGCAAGGTGGATTGATCTGCCACTCGTTAAACGGATGGGACGGAACCAACCAAGGAAGACCCGTTTCCATAGGAGTTTATATCTATGCCATCTTCTCCAACCCAGGACAAATGAAGCGAGGTATCATCGAACTCATCAACGCGAAATAGATTAGAATCGCAAATCATCCAGAGGAACAGTTAATCGCTGTTCCTCTTTTTTTGACTATCTCCTACTCTCTACCTTTGTTGCATTTCACTACATAACCAAACGATCACTTTGTAACATCAATCATAAAACACGAAAACTTTTTATTGGTGTCCTCTAAACATTTTTAAATCGGGAAGAATTCATATCAAGGATGATATGAACCCCGAAAGTTTTTTTTCTAACTTTCGGGGTTTGTTATGTCACGAAGAAAGAGACTCACATATGCAGACAGAATAAAATATATGCAAGTATATACCTTTTGACCCCAAGGGATGAAATACTATCAATGATGGCAGTGCTTTTAGGGACTATGTAGAATTTGACACCAATTTATATGAATGACACCAGATCATGTAGGCAACGTCTGAAAGACGTTACACAGGCAACCCTGTACATACTCTGACACGAAGTGAAAAGGATATGCAGGGTGGATACAAGGATTTTAGAAATTTGATGAATAACGTGACTTTGTGGGGTCAAATAGTATATAAAATATAGAATCACCACAATCTACGACAAACGAGTCAATATCTGCTTCGTACCAATATTCCATTGGCTAATGGTTTCCCAAATAGAACGTTGGCATAAATCGTCCATGAATCTCTTTCATTAATTCATTAATAAATTCCGTTTTCGTCATATGTGTATTTTTTTTGCAATGGCAACCACATCTTTTACACTGGTAGCATTCCTTGTCGGACTTCCAGTAAACATATCAGAAAAGCGTTCGGATTCGGACGTTTTTCTTGTATCCCATTGGGGTCAAAATGTATATAATTACCATATTACATGTTAACGATTTTAAATCAGTGGAGGAGTTTGAGAATGCGTTAAAAGATTGTATCAAATGATATTACAAGAAAAGAATCAAACTGAAGTAAAACGAAATGAGCCCGGTTCAATACCGAGCCCATTCTCTCATAAATTAACTTATTTATTAATCTGTATAACTTTTCAGGGTCACTTCACATCCGGAGCCTTATTTTATTCCAATCAACTACTAGCAAGCAAGAATTACTCACCAGCCTTAATGACCTCAATTGTACCCTTTTCAACTTTATTGTCTTTCAAAACAACTTGATAGTAGTATACTCCTGGATCCGCCATCTTACCACGGAACTCTCCGTCCCATCCATCAGGACCCTCAAATACCTTTTGACCGTAACGATCGTAGATAACCACATCAAAACCTTTCAAGAAGGTATCGTTCATACCATCCTTGTAGTGAGGAGTAAAGGCAGTTGGCAATTTAACCTCAAGTGATTTAACATCTGACACAACCTGACAAACAGGATCAGAAGCAAACACCTTATAGTCAGATGTTGAACTAGGAAGATAATAGATATATGGTTCTCCAACTGTTGTGCCGATTTGATTTCCATCACAATACCAATCAAACAATGTTGGAAGTCCCTTCTCTATTTGAGCCATCAAAAGAATTTCTCCACCAATCACAACATCTTCCTTATCGGATACCAACTTGATTTGAGGTTGCTCGTGAACTAACACATTGTGAAGAACCACATCAGAAGCAGGACAAATCTCATCTGTAGCATATACAGCATACTCCAATTCTGCACCAACCATTGAGATATCTCTCATAAACATTGTAGTCGAATCAACTCCAAACACTACAGAATCAGTCAATGCTAAACCAGACACATGGAATTGAGATGGAGTACCAGCCAACACATCGAAACGCAAATGAATTGAGTCAGCCTCACAAACATCCGTCTCTGAAGAAACAGCAATTTCAACTGGTTCATGAACTCGTACGTATGTATCAGCATAAATAGCTGTATTATCATCGTAACTACAAATACCATCCAACACCTTTACACGATATGAACTATTGTTAACAGTTGGTTGGAAACCTTCCCAGATACATGCAGCACGATTTGTATTAACAGAGAACAAACGAGTTCCTGTTGCATCATACAACTCATAGTGAGATGGACTACCAGTTACAGCTTCTGCAGTCAATGTTACAGTTCCATCAACTGGGTAACAATACTTATCCACACTTGGATAGAACTTGATTTGCAAATAATCATGAACATCAATACTTACTGTATCACTAACTTTAGGAGCTGCAGTGTAACAGATACTATCAACAGCCTTTACAAAGTATTGAGTAACACCTACAGGGAAATTAGTAGAAGACATTACCTTACCACCTTTAGGCTCGATCATTTGCGCCATACCTCTATCCAAAGTATACCAAGAATAATATTTTATGAATTGCTCAGACTCTGGAGGAGTTATACTAACAACGCTTGCTGTTGCTTGAGAACCAACACAAATTACCTCTGGCTCCATATTCATATGGATTGTAAATGGATTTTGAACTCTTTCAAGAACAATACTTGAAGCTCTAGAGCCACAAACACCTCCATCATCAGCTACAACATAGAAACCAATGTACTCACCTGAGATAAGTCCTTCTGGGAACAAATCCGAAGAGATAGTTGCATTACGTCCATCGAGAGTAACATTAACCATATCTCCATTAGATACAAACACATCTTGATCTTTATATATCATTCTATACTCGAATGTTTGAATATAAGAATCATTAGGTTCTATAGATGTATGAAGTTTCACCTTTCCATTCTTTGTACATACAAACTCTTTCTCTGTTGTCAAAGTTGGAACAAACGATTGATTAATAGGAATGGTGTCTGAAGCACCCGCACCAGCGCCAGCTTCATTATAACATACATCGTCAAAGGCAGTCACAGAGTACACTAGATTGTTACCTGCCGACAACCATTCTGTGATTAACAGACTATTTGTTGAAGTCTCTTTTGTCACCTCTATAGGAGATAACAACGTCCACACATAACTCTTAATATGGTTTGCTGCATCAGCCGGCTCTGTTGTTGCGTACAAACTAACCTCTGAAGAGACTGGCAAACAAATCTGACTATGAGAAGCACTTGTCTTCAACTTGAATGGAACATTAAACTCAACTTTTGTACTATTATTAGATTTAACAGTATCCTTAGCACAAGCCTCATCAAATGCAGCAACAGAGAAGTTCGCCGTATAACCTGCCTTGAAGATATGTTCATAAGAACTCTTGGTCAACACAAAAACTGGCTCTGTTGTTTTAGCAATCAATCCACCATTGTCATACCAATAGAACTCAGAAACGTTGCTAATAGCTTCTGCTGGATCAACCTTAGCTTTCAATGTAAATTGAGCATCACCCAATGTGTCAATACAGTAAGATGTTGGAATGTTATCCAAATCAACAGAGAAACCTCCTACTCTAATCTTTACCTTCACAGTATCACTCAAAGCTGGGTCTTCTGGAGATGTACAGATTTGATCATAAGAAGAGACATACAAACTGATGTCTTGACCCTTGTATTTCGACAAATCCGCATAAGTGAATTCTACACTATTTGTTGTGGTTTCAAAATCAGTCCATGCAGTCTCTTTTTCTCCTTTAATATGCCAAGTAAACTTCTTAATTTGTTTTAGAGCCTCGACTGGATCAATCAAAACATCCACCTTAAGAAGGACAAGAGTTGGATCAATTCCCGACTCAGAAGATACACAAACCGAGTTTGCAGTATCCCAATCAATTGTCATGTCAAAATGAGTATTGAAATCAAAATGGACATCACCATTAGATCTAGCTTCATCACAAATACTATCATCAGCCAAAACATAAATATCAGCAGAAACACCTGGTTGAATCAACCATTCGAAATTAGTCGAATTCAATACAAGTACAGAATCCTTTGGTGTGCCTAAAAGCAAAACTTTGTCAACACCATCAACTACAGCGTGCCATTCGAAACGCTTGATCATATCTCTTGAAGATTCAGGAGTAATTCTTGCACTTACAGTAGCTTCATCGCTTTCTCCACAGACAGTGTTCTGAGAAGCAACCAAGTCAACCTCATATTTCAAACTAACTGAAACATCTAAAGAATCGGCTTGATCAGTACAGATATCATCACTAACAACCAACTTAAATTGAGATGTTGCACTTTCTGTGATTGGGAAGTCAAATGATAAAGCATCATTGCCCACCATAACACCATCTTTGTACCAAGTATACGACTTGATCAATTTTGTAGCATTTGGATCATCAAAATTAGCTGTAATCGTGATAGTTTCACCCAATGTCAAACACTCCTCACCATCAAATCCAGGATCTGACAATTTAACACTGTATCCATTCAAGTATACAGACGTCAAATTTGACGTGTTTTCTGCTTTACAAAACTCATCATAAGCAGACAACTTGTAATATTTCGTAGTACCAGGAACGAAAACATCAGGGAACTCATCCTTAGATATAACAATAGAATAAACTGCTTGATCTCTGTTTGTTGTGATATCAAACGTTTTTCCTGCCTCGTCAGTCAAAGTTAACTTGTGCAAACTTGACAATGCTGCCAAAGGAGAAACTCCAGCCTCTAACACAAATTGATCAGTCGAAGTCAAACATACAGAAGATGTCTCTGGTTGCAAGTTCAATAAGAATGCACCTTCACGAATATCAATGTCTGTTGAAGAATCAGCATCTTTATTATCTACAGTTCCACAATTCACAGTCTCAGTAGAGACCAAATATGCAGACAATTTTTGTCCTGTTTTACCACTCAAATCTTGGTATGTTAGAAGCAATGCATTTGTAGATGTAGTTCTCTCTACTTCTGTTCCATCTTCAAATTTCAATACCCAATTAAATGCTGTGATATTATTAAGTGCACTTTCTGGAGTTGTCGTTGCTGTCAACGCAAGCAACACTGTTTCTGGAGCTTGACCTGATGTAACACATACAGGACTTGAACTTGGAGTAACAGTAATTCCATACGATACATTATAAACCTTGTAAGGAATAGACATCGGTTCTGCAGGAGCACAGAAGTTATCACCACTATTATCTACCGATATCTTCACAACACCCTCTTTTGTTGCTGTACCCGACAGCCCAGCAGGATAGAATACTTGCGCCGTATCGTTGATAATATTAACAGTTCCTTCTAATGTCCAATCCCAAATCAGTTTTGCTTCAGGGACATCTTTCTTCACCTGAACCAAAATAGAGTCACAACCAATTGCACTCGTGCCATCAAATGAAAGTTCAACGATATGTTTTGGTGTCAAAACGAACTTCTGATCATGAACACAATCACCTTCGTCAATTCCTACGAATTGTAGATTAGAGATTCCTTCGAAGTCTGTAACCATTGTCTTTTTACCTTCACGATCGTATACTGTCACAGATTGATCTTTCTCTACAACCAAGAACAACTTATCAGATGCTTTTGCTGTGAAATCAGCTGTGTCAACTAAAATATCGCCTTTCGAATTCTTCCAGAATGCTTTCCACGAATGATTTGGATTTGACAAATTTCTACATCCTTCTACAATAACAGTATCGCCCTCAACAAAGCAGAATGGCATATTTACATTGTCGCACATAGGACCACCATAAGTGTTGTAAACAAGGATGTCGGACTCTGCAACCAAGAACTCGTTACATACATCTGTAGGATTTGCCGCTACCTGACGCAACTCCTCTGCAGAAGCACCAATGATTACTCTATATTTAACATCACCGATAAACTTAGAGTCTGTCACAGAAATCTTAACTGTAGTCTCCTCATACGTAGATGAAGTTGAATAATCTTTCATATCAACCCATTCCCCTTTTGCTGCGTCATAATATTGGAACAAGTAACGAGGATTGACGATATAATTTCCTTTTTGACTTGCAACCAACTCAACATCCCTACCATCACATACTGCAACATCTCCAGTGATCAGCTCTCCATCGATATTAGCAGATAGTTCAGCCTTTGGCAAACATACGGAGAACGAGATATCATCCAACAACATATCATTTCCATCTCCAGACTTACCATTGTTATACAAAACAACCCACAAAGAAGTCACTTTCCTTCCTCCATCAATTTTCACATATTGATCTATACGAGTCCAATCAGTAGCAGCAGATGGAATATCACCAGACGATATATCATCACTCAAAATATGTTCTGCTTGAATTGTGGTCAACGTTCTATACTCATCAGGAAGAGTCTCTGAAATATCCTCCAACAATAAGACTGAAACATTCACAGGATTCAATCCCTCTTGAATAGCAGCATTACGAATACTCATACCGAAAGAGAAACGATCTGCAGCACAACCCAATTCAACGCGCTGAGCGTAAATTGCCGATTGTGAAACATCGGTTCTACCTGAGTTTACAAACAACATAGCTCCGTTCACATTACCTGTTGCATCAGAACATTTCGCATAGTCCTTACCTTCATTTTGGTCAACCGAATCAGGACGAGCAACAAGAGCGTAGTAACCATCCTGCAAACGGAAAGCACGATCACCTCCTTTACTTGTAATCCAATTATAATTTGAAAGCATCGGATTCGCTGCCAAGAACAAGTGTCCGTTAGTTCCAACGAACTGGTTTGACTTACCCGACTCATCCCATTCAAACTTAGTTGCAGTAACCACGTGTCCATCTGGATCTGGTGCAACATAATTCATCACATGGAACTGGGATGTTGACTCTGTTGAGACCTCCAAGCGATCGCCCTTCTCTGCACGAGCTGTGTAATAGCCAGTTCCGTCGTTAGCATAAATTCGATCAAGGTAATCCACTCCATCAGAAACACCAGCTGTACCTAACAAGGCATCGCTACTATTATATGCAGAAACTGACCAAGGAACTACCATCTCATCACGGAACATTCCTGTCTTATTCGCATAAGTGTTTGCATCCATGAAGTAACCGAATGTCTCATAGAACAAAACACGAGTTTGAAGTCCGTTACAAGCCTCATTCTTACTACAATCAGGAACATCATAGAAGAAAGGAGATGTGTATCTTCCTTTATACTTAGCACGATAATATGTGTTTTCACTAGGATATACAGGAAGCCAACTTGCTGTTTCACCTTCGATAACACTCCAGTTCTCTTTATCAGAAGATTCCTCCCATATATATACATTGTTCGTTACATCATCCAATACGATTGAGCCAACAACCATCAAGTAGTTCTTTGCTTGCAAACAAGTGGAAGTAGGGAAATACGAAGTAACAAAAAATGAGCACTCACTAGTTTTCACAGAAGCCTTTCCTATCAATACACCATCCGCATACATTGCATAGGTCATATCTGCATTTACAATAAACTTCACCTCTGGTGTTGCAGACTCACCCACAACCGCTCCACTAGCATCTTTCACCTCATACAAAGTTCCTTCCGCATAATCTGTTGTCATATAAACCTCATCACCTGGACATGTATTTGTGGTACTTACAGAGACCGTATATCCACAAGCACTCAATGAAGTTTCAATCAACAAACTATATGTGTTTACATCTGTAGAAGCCATCGTTTGCTCTACCACAAACATCGTAGGAGCATCTACTTTAACCACAATAGATGCTTGATTATCATAATCCAACCACGTTGTATCTGTTCCTGAAACGGTTCCCCAACGCCAAGTGTCATCACTATTAACACCAACAGCTTCCAACGTCACATTTTCACCCGAACAAATGATCTGCTTATCTGCTACAATATTCGCACCACAGTCGCCACATGCCAAAATCAACACTTTCGATTCATTGTCGTATGACAAACAATAACTGCCCGTTACTTGATTATTGGGTTGAAAGACATAGTCTCCGTCTGCATTCCATCCTTTAAAATCTACACATTGATCAACCGACGTATGGTTAATACCAGACACACGAATCTGACCATTGTAACCATTGCATTCGATCAAGTATTTGTCTCCGATTTCTTTGACAGTATAGCTTCCGTTCCAATGAGCATCCTCCTTAATGGTCAATGCAGAAGCAGAAGAGCACACAAAAGTTAACGCTAAGAACGATAGCGCATACCTTGTCCATAACTCAAATGTAAGATTTTTTATGTTTTTCATGTTTAAAATAAATTACAACACAATATGTTTCGTTGTTCTCTTTCCTATCTTATTGCACACAAAGAGACAGGCAAAAGTATAAAAAATTTATTATCAACCATAAAAAAATGTAAAAAAGTTAAAAATCAAACAAATAAACAGATCACAAAAAAAAGGGAGCATCACGCTTTATGCGATGCTCTCCCCTATTGTTTTTCAAAATCAATTACAACAATGCAGATTTCCAAACCTTAAATTCACTCTGCTCCATCAAACTTTTATCACCATCCACACAGATAACCGTCTCTATAAAGTTTGCAAAAGACTCTAATGTCCCTTTTCTTCTTTCATCCGACAAATCCGACAATACCTCTTTTGTCTCATCAATTAACTGATTGACTGTACAAACTTGATTGGATGCATTTCTTATAACCGATTCTACATCTCCTGCAAAATTAGAATTCACCTTTAAGAAACCTATGAACATATTAACAAAAGATCTTTCCTTGTCATCGTAGTTCCCATCTATCTTACCAAAATGCATACCTGTTTTTGCTACCAACTCAGCGAATTTCACATTATCCATATTCTTCGAATTTAATTTACATTGTTGCAAATATAGATAAAAGAAATAACTTTGCAAATGCAAATATTAAAGCGGATGGAATGACTGACTTCCATCCCAACCCGTTTCAAGATGTAGTAAAATGAACCAAGCAAAAAAACTTGCTTTTGGGAACAAGGCATTAGTCATTTTCAGAGCAATATTTTTCCTATTCGTATGGCTCTATCTAGGAGTTTTCAAAGAAGACCTTCTTTACAAATTCCAGGAGTCATCTTATTTCCTATTTGATTCCAATTTTATAGGTCAGTTATTGTCCAATAAATCCGGATTACTGATAATCTTATCAAGATTTATTCTTCAATTTTGTTTTCATCCTATTTTAGGAGCTGGAATCATAGCCCTATTGCTGTCCGGAATCGAACTGCTATGTAATAAAATATTCTCCATTAACAAAAACCTGTGGGCGTTGGGTTTTGTCCCATCTTTCTGTCTGCTAACACTCTTTAATTCTGTTTCTTACGAGGTTTACACTTCCTTTGAATCATCCTACGCGATATGCAATATCATCGGATTTTATTTCTCACTGCTTGCATTCTTCATCTATAAGAAAACAAAGAATTCCCTATATTTCTTAATCCCATTTGCTATAATTGTTTCTGTCTCTTCAATAGAAACGGGACCTTCCGCATTCATTGCAGTATTACTAATCGTAGGAGATCTATTAGTCAACAAGAAAAATCTAGAGGCAATCATAGTATCAATGGTTGGATGCTTAACCACATACCTGTCTGCAAAATGTTCTTCATACTATGTAACCCCTGCCTACCTAAATTACTCCTTATTATTTCCTTGGCCTAACTTGTTTTTCAGCAAATTATTCTTCTTTACCATACTTGCTCACCTTATCATATGCATTATATTGACTCTTTCATCAACAAAAAGAACCTTATTCGAAGGGAAATCCACTGTCGTAAATCTCATTATTGGCTCTTTATTTGCGCTCACTTCCATTGTCATCGGCCGATACCCAACCGCTTTTGGCGAGGAATTGAAACTTCAACGACTTACACACCAAATGGAATGGAAGGAACTAACAAAGACAATAAACGAAACCAACATTTCCTCAAAAGTCATAGCTGCCTATCGAACCATCGGATTAATCACAACAGACAAA
The DNA here is from genome assembly GCA_045600225.1 of Paludibacteraceae bacterium. Classification (GTDB taxonomy): domain Bacteria; phylum Bacteroidota; class Bacteroidia; order Bacteroidales; family Paludibacteraceae; genus UBA1181. The sequence continues at coordinate 121,167 of JAZRXL010000072.1, read as the reverse complement.
CTTAATCAAAAACTTTTTGAATACGACTACAACTATTACGAACCTGATTTCAATGGCTATCACGAAGAGGTGGTCTACTATCCCGACTTTATGCTTTATGCATCCTTTCCAAAGATAAGTTATCGATGGAGTATGGAAGCCTGGACAAGTGGGAAAGAATCTTTCTGCACCTTACAACAAATGGTCCTCGCTTCATTTTTAAATGAAGAATACAGACTTTGCCATCGATATCTATCTATTCTTGAAAAATCCTTGTTCTACAAAGATTGGGCAAAACAAATGCAAACCTATTTGCGGAACCCAGACGGATTCTTCAAAAAATACCCCGTGATGGTAAACATCCAGAAAAACAGACCTTTCGAGGAGAGAAGTGGACTCGTTTCATCTGTATCAGAACTTTATTTGGAATATAAATCTCTATCTGTCTCCTGTGCAGAACGAAGACTACTATCCTTACTATATAGGAGAGAATTGGAACAATTCCAACAAGAACTATCCTACACACCTCTTTTAAAAACCGGATTGCCTAAGTGTATGCAAGAAGCATAGGTATTAAAATCCATTCTTTCCAACGATCCTTCCATTGTAACGAACTTCCCAATTGATGAAAAGACATATAACTATGTCAAGCAGTTCATCTCATTCTACAAGCAACATCACAGCAATGAAGATGTATCAAAACTTATAAAAGAGAAATTCGGTTATTCATACAGCTATTATTTCTCTTTTGGGTACGGAAGTCAACCTAACAAATAAAATTATGAAGCACTTATTATTAATATTAACCTCATTCCTCATTTTATCAAGTTGCACATCCAACAAGGTTCCATCCAATGCGGAATCTGTAAATGAGGATATCTACATCTATCCGGACATTAAAGACGTTACTGTTCCTCAATGCATCGCTCCCCTTAACTTTTTCATAGAAAACAGCTGTGAAGATGCGGTAGTAGAACTTAGAACGGAGAAAGGGGATGTCATTATCGAGTCTGCCCAAAATAACAAAATCACCTTCTCCCCAAAGGAATGGAAGAAATTTGTTTCAAATCTAAATAACGAATCAATCACCTACACTCCCTATTTGAAGAAAAACGGGAAATGGTTTAAATACAATTCATTCTCAACAAACGTATTGAACGAACCTATCGACTCATTCGTCACCTATAGATTGATTGAACCATCTTATATGAGTACAGGGCAGGTCGGTCTGTTTCAATTCGACCTTACAACAGGAACAGAGAGAACAATTATTCGCAGATGCAAAAACATAACATCTGAATCTCTAATAGGACAAAGCTGCGTCAATTGCCATAGCGCACAAAAAGGGAATCCTCAAAACAAGCTATTCTATTACAGAGGAAAGGAAGGAGGTCTTATCCTAACTTACAATGGAGAAATAAAAAAAATCAACACAAAAGTGGATGGTATGTATTGTAGCACAACTTATCCGGCTTGGCATCCAGCCTTACCATTTATCGTCTTTTCCGAAAACGATGTATACCAAGATTTTCCTACACTAAGTAGCGCAAAGACAGAATTCTTCGACCGAAGAACAGACCTTATTTTATACGACATTCAATCCAATGAGATCTTTGTAGTTGGAGCGACCAAACAAAAAGAAACAAATCCAACCTGGGAGCCAAACGGAGAATACTTATACTACGCAGTATCGGATTCAAGCATGAATCCAATGGTCTTCCCTCAAGACGAATATCCAAAACTAAAATATGATATTGCTAGGGTGAAATTTGATCCGACTTCAAAATCCTTCTCCTCCCCTGAAATCATATTAAATGTAACCAAGGATAGTAAGAGTGCGACTTTCCCAAGGATATCGCCAGACAACAAGTTCTTACTCGTTAACATTTCAGAATACGGAGCATCACCTCATACACATGTAGATGCAGATTTATATGCAATGAATTTGGAAACAAAAGAATTTTTCGAATGTACAAATGCCAACAGTCCTGAATCAGAGAGTTACCACGATTTCTCTTCAAGATCCAACTGGTTTGTTTTCTATTCACGAAGAGAAGATGGAAATTACGGAAGGGCATATATATCATATTTAGATAGTACAGGGAAATGCACGAAACCATTCCAACTACCTCACCAAAATCCATTAATGGACAGAGAGAGGCTCAAACTCTACAACATGATTGAATTTTCAAATTCAAGCGTAAAATTCAATGAGAGTGATTTCTATGATGTGATATGGAATGAATCAGCAATTCAGGCTCAAAGTGATCCACGTAACCAAGCAACAAACGGGCAAACGGGTGCAAGCGTAATTAGCAATGGCAATGTGGATGCTCATAGTGGAGCAAGTATACTACAAAATCATTCTACCAATGTCCACGGAGAATAAAAATTAATTAAAACACTCATTATCTTTTTAACAAAAACAACTATTTTTGCAATAGTATTTAAAATTTCCACTCATGAAGATAGCATTTATAGGCGCAGGAAATATGGGAGGCGCCATCGTAAAAGGATTATACCTAAGCAAAGCTTACAAGGCTGACGAATTATTCGTTGCTGATGCCAGCGAAGAGACTTTGAAAAACATTTCAAGAATCAACAAGAACATTTTTACGACAACAGACAATTGCGAAGTTGTAAAAAAGGCTGACTATATTGTTATCGCCGTTAAGCCTTGGTTGGTTGACACTGTTCTTGATGGCATTAAGTCTTGTGTCAAGTCAAGCCAAGTAATAGTATCTATTGCTGCCGGCGTTGAATTAAGCCACATTGCAGAAAAGATAGGAAAAGAAAAGGCTCTATTCAGAGTACTTCCAAATACCGCTGTTGCTCTACTTGCAGGAATGAACTTCGTATCATCCCTAAATGCGAGCAAAGAGCAAGAAGACTTCGTTCTTGGGTTGTTCAACAAATTAGGACTTGCCATTACAATTCCTGAAAAACAAATGGCAGCATTCACTAGTGTTTCATCTTGTGGTATTGCTTACGCCCTCCGCTACCTTCGTGCTGCAACAGAAGGCGCAGTTGAGTTAGGAGTTCGTCCCGACATTGCACAAGAGGTTATCGCTCAAACAATGATTGGTGCCGCTCAATTAATCTTGAAGAATAAAACAAATGCTGAATTTGAGATTGACAAAGTTACTACACCTGGTGGTTGGACAATCAAAGGTCTAAACGCTATGGAAGAATACGGATTCAGCAATGCCGTTATAAAAGGAATAAAAGCAAATAGTTAAATCTAACAGTTATGGTAAACGAACAGATTAAACAAATAGCCGCACGCATCAAAGGATTGCGCGAGGATATTGAAATGTCTATTGAACAAATGGCTGGCATATGCTCCATCTCTATAGAAGAATACAAAGCATTAGAAAATGGAGAAAAAGACATTCCAGTTAGTATTCTACATTGCATTTCTCAAAAATGCAACATTGAGATGACTGCCTTGTTATTTGGAGAAGATCCCCACATGAATACATACTACCTAACTCGAAAGGGAAAAGGAACTGCTATGGAACGTACAAAGGCTTATAAGTACCAATCATTGGCAGCAGGATTCATTGACAGAAAATCAGATCCGTTTATTGTAACAGTTGAACCAAATGATGCTCCTATTCATCTAAATTCTCATCCTGGACAGGAATTCAACATGGTCTTAGAAGGAAGTATGCTACTAAGCATTAACGGAAAAGAATTAACACTCAACGAAGGTGACAGCATCTATTTCGACTCCAACAAACTGCACGGAATGAAGGCTCTAAACAACAAAAGAGTTCAATTCCTTGCCATCATCCTTTAAATCTTAAATCAGAAAAACAATGTTAGAGAAATATCTAGAAAAAGTAAAGTTTGACTCTTTAGATGATTTCAAACAAAACTTCAAAGTAAAAGTCCCTGAGAATTTCAATTTTGCCTATGATGTAATGGATGAATGGGCAACATTGAAACCAAACAAAGTCGCCCTCCTCTGGACTAATGACAAAGGAGAGGAAATAAAATTTACATTCGCAGACCTAAAAAGGGAATCAGATAAGACAGCCTCTTATTTCCAATCATTAGGCATTGGGAAAGGAGACATGGTAATGCTTATTTTAAAGCGTCGCTATGAGTTCTGGTTTTCTGTTCTTGCTTTACATAAAATCGGTGCTGTTGTTATTCCCGCAACCCATCTTCTAACAAAGAAGGATATTGTTTATCGTGCAAAAGCAGCAGACATTAAGGCCATCATTACTGCAGGCGAGCAAATCATCATTGACCATGTCAATGAATCACTACACGACTCTCCATCGGTAAAGAAATGCATCTCAGTAGGACCTATAGTTCCTGAGAACTGGGAAGATTTCCATAAAGGGATCAACTCAGCTGCACCTTTCGTTCGTCCTGCTAAAAATAGCAACGATGACATCATGCTTATGTACTTCACATCAGGCACAACAGGAAATCCTAAGATGGTGGCTCACTCTTTCACTTATCCATTAGGTCACATTGCAACAGGTAAGTACTGGCATAACTTGAACGAAGAGAGTCTTCACCTAACAGTTGCAGATACAGGTTGGGGTAAAGCCGTTTGGGGAAAACTTTATGGACAATGGTTCTCTGAAGCAACCGTCTTCGTTTACGATCACGAGAAATTTACACCTGCTGATATGTTGTCTATGATTGAGAAATATGGCATCACATCATTCTGTGCTCCTCCGACAGTTTTCCGTTTTATGATTCGTGAAGATTTAAAGAAATTCAACTTGTCTTCTTTGAAATATTGTACAATCGCAGGAGAACCTTTGAATCCAGCTGTGTATGAAACATTCTTAAAAGAGACTGGAATCAAATTGATGGAGGGATTCGGACAAACAGAAACAACTATCACAATCGGAACATTCCCTTGGATGGAACCAAAACCAGGATCAATGGGTATTCCAAACCCTGCATACGATATGGATTTGATCGCACCAGACGGACACTCGGTTGAAGATGGAGAACAAGGAGAAATTGTTATTCGCACAAACAAGTGGAGACCTGTTGGTTTGTTTAAAGAATACTATAGAGATGCGAAAAAGACAGAAGAGGTGTTCCACGACAACATTTACCACACAGGTGACGTTGCATGGAGAGATGAAGATGGTTATATGTGGTTCGTAGGAAGAACTGACGATGTAATCAAAAGTTCTGGTTATCGTATCGGTCCTTTCGAAGTGGAAAGTGCATTGATGACCCACCCTGCTGTCGTAGAATGTGCCATCACTGGTGTGCCTGACGAAGTTCGTGGTCAAGTTGTAAAAGCTACCATCGTTCTTTCTAAAGAATACAAGTCGAGAGCAGGAGAAGAACTTATCAAGGAAATACAAGACCATGTTAAAAAGACAACTGCACCTTACAAATATCCTCGTGTAGTTGAATTCGTGGACGAACTTCCAAAAACCATCAGTGGTAAAATTAAGAGAACTGATATTAGAAAAGAGAGTTCAAAATAAAAAAACAAATACCAAGAAAAGAAAAGTTCGCATAGATAAACTGTGCGAACTTTTTATTTTACACAGTCACCCATCCTATAATTTTCTATCTTGATAGAAAAAACATAAATTTGCAGTTTAATAAAAGAACGACAATCATTTCTTTTATCGATTGTCTCAATGAATGATTAGGATGCAAAACAAAAGAGTTGCAATAAAAATAGGCAGTAATGTATTGGCTGCAAAAGAAGGTGGACTTGATTTAGTTCGCATAAAACAACTTGTGTCGCAAGTCTCCAAACTTCACAAAAAAGGATTCGAGATTATACTGATTTCATCAGGTGCTGTTGCAGCAGGACGGTCGCAAATAACCGACGATAAGCTTGACGCGGTTTCTGCCCGTCAACTTTTTTCGGCCATAGGACAAGCGAAGCTTATCAATCATTACTACGATTTCTTCAAAGAAGAAGGCATTATTTGCGGACAAGTTTTAACCACCAAAGAAAGTTTAGGAACCCGTTCTCATTACCTTAACCAAAGGAATTGCATGGAGGTAATGCTTCAACATGGAGTGGTGCCTATTGTCAATGAGAACGACACGATCTCTGTAACAGAACTTATGTTTACAGATAACGACGAATTATCAGGAATGGTTGCGACAATGATGAATGCAGAGAAATTAATAATTCTCAGCAACATCGATGGCATCTATGACGGTAATCCTTCTGATCCTAATTCCTCTGTAATTCGTGAGGTATTCCCAGGCAAACGCGATTTGTCAGCTTATATACAAACATCAAAATCCTCTTTCGGTAGAGGAGGTATGCAAACCAAGACAAACATCGCAAGCAAAGTTGCAGACGAAGGTCTTGAAGTAATCATTGCCAATGGGAAAAAGGATGACATCCTATTGAAACTATTAACCACAAAAGATCCTATCGTCTGCACCAGGTTTTTACCAGCAGAAGAGACTGCCACAAGCGTAAAAAAATGGATAGCCCACAGTGAAGGTTTTGCAAAAGGAAAAATCATCATCAATGAAGGTGCCAAGCAAGCATTACTTGAGGGAGATGATGCATCGTCCGTACTGTTAGTAGGTGTCGTTAAAATAGAAGGAGACTTCGAAAAAGACGATATCGTTAAGGTGATGGATGAAAGTGGCAACCAATTAGGCGTCGGAAAGACACAATACAAAAGCACCGATGCAAAAAACTACATAGGGAAGAAAGGCAAAAAACCGATTATTCACTATGATTACTTATATCTATTTTAACATACAGACTAAATTTACATAATAGTATGACATTAACTTCAACATTTGAAACAGTCCACAAAGCATCAAAGTCTTTGAACTGCATTTCCGACCAAAAAATCAACGAAGTGCTTCTTGCATTAGCTGATCGTGCCGAAAAGGATTATGAATTCATTCTTTCCGAGAACAAAAGGGATTTGGAAAAGATGGACAAAGCAAATCCAATGTATGATCGTCTCCAACTAACAAAGGATCGTATTTTTGGCATTGCCTCAGACATCAGAAATGTTGCGAGTTTACCCTCACCTCTTGGGAAAGTCTCAAAAGAAACTAAGCGTCCTAACGGTTTAGAGTTGAAAAGAATTAGTGTTCCATTTGGTGTAATTGGTGTTATTTACGAAGCTCGACCTAATGTTAGTTTTGATGTATTCTCTATCTGCCTAAAATCAGGAAATGCCTGCATACTCAAAGGAGGTACAGATGCATACAACTCTAACGCGGCTATTGTTAATCTTATCCACGACGTACTAAAAAAACAAGGGGTTGACGAAAATATTGTAGCTCTGCTTCCTGCAGGAAGAGAAGCAACAGGTGAACTATTGTCAGCTGTTGATTATGTAGACATGATTATTCCAAGAGGTAGCGCTGGACTTATCAAATTTGTCCGAGAAAATGCAAAAGTACCTGTTATCGAGACAGGTGCAGGCGTGTGTCATACATATATCGACGAAACCGCTAATTTACAAATCGGTGCAGACGCCATCTTCAATGGGAAAACCCGCAGACCAAGCGTATGCAACACCCTTGATTGTCTTCTAATCCACAAGGACAGACTTGCAGATCTCCCGAAACTATGCGAAAAGCTAGTTACAAAGAATGTGATTATTTATGCCGACGAGAGATCTTACGAAGCATTAAACGGGAAATACCCTGCAAATCTGCTTGAGCATGCATTGTCAGAACATTTCGGTTTGGAATTCTTGGCATACAAAATGTCCATTCGTACAGTAGATTCAATAGAAGATGCACTTAACCACATAGCAAAATATAGTTCAAAGCATAGCGAAGCTATCATTAGTACGAATAAAGATACTATTGAATTGTTCAACCAAATGGTAGATGCTGCATGTATATATAGTAACACATCCACTGCATGGACAGACGGAGCTCAGTTCGGCCTTGGTGCTGAAATTGGAATATCAACGCAGAAGATGCACGCAAGAGGACCTATGGCATTGGAAGAACTTACCACCTACAAGTGGATTATTAAAGGAAACGGACAGGTAAGGGAATAATATTCTTAATGAAGATAAAAGTCGTTATCCAATAATATCATGGGGTTCCCTGTGATATTATTGGATTTTTTATTCGAATTGAAATTCCAACTGGGGATCTAATAAGGTGAACGACATTCGATGATGTTCGCAAGCACCGAACTCCTTGATTGCTGCCCGATGTGCCTTTGTTGGATATCCTTTGTTTTGAGACCATTGATACATTGGAAAATCAACAGCAATGCTATTCATATAATCATCTCTATAAGTTTTGGCTAATATTGATGCAGCAGCTATTGACATATACTTTCCATCCCCTTTTACCACACATTGGTGGGGTATGTTATCATATGGGCGGAAACGATTTCCATCAATTATAAGGAATTCTGGACGCAAGGACAACTGATCAACAGCCCTATGCATAGCAAGGAATGAAGCATTTAGAATATTTATTTTATCAATTTCCTGCGCACTCACAATACCAACTGCCCAAGCCAAAGCTTGTTCCTCAATTATAGGACGCAACAAATACCTTTGCTTTTCTGTCAGTTTTTTTGAATCATTCAATAATTCATTTTGGAAATCCGGAGGAAGAACAACCGCTGCAGCAAAAACAGGACCAGCCAAACATCCCCTACCGGCCTCATCACAACCAGCTTCAATTACGTTCTCTTTATAATATGGCAAAAGCATACTTCCTCAATTTAATTATACCCCAACAACTCTTTTGCATTTTCAATAGCAGCAGGAGTTGGATTAGCACCACTCAACATTTGAGCTATCTCTTGCACCCTATCCTCTTGCGTCAACTGTTTTATATGAGAAACCGTACTAAAATCATCATCCTCTTTGTAAACCTTATAATGAGTTTCTCCCTTCGATGCTATCTGAGGAAGATGCGTAATGCTTACTACCTGCATTGATTCACCCATTGATTTCATAAGTTTACCCATTCTATCTGCCACCTCTCCAGATACGCCAGTGTCAATCTCATCTAAAATGATTGTAGGTAAATTCTCCGTCTTTGACAATATATACTTCAATGCAAGCATAACACGAGATAACTCACCACCCGATGCAACTGAAGAGATGGGCTGCAATGCAGCATTCTTATTAGCAGAAAACAAGAACTTGACCGAATCCTTTCCAGTTGAAGATAAGGTGTTCAATGGTTCTATGGAAACAGAAAATCTAGCATTAACCATACCCAAATCATGAAGGATAGAGCTTATCGAATCCTCCATTGGAGATTTTGCAGACTCTCTTTTCTTAGTTATCTGTCCCGATAATGTATTCAACTTATTTTCAAGATCTGTTATCTCTTTCTCAACTTCTTCTATCAAATCCGAAGAGGAATCCATCTGAGAAAGTTGTTCTTCAAACGACTTTTTTATCTCTAATAAAGATTCAAAATTATCTACCTTATGCTTCTTTTCTAAGGTATAAACCAAATCCAAACGCTGACTAATAAAATCTAATCTTTGAGGATCAACAGTCACATCTGCCAATCGTTGCTCAACCTCTCTTTCTACATCTTTCAACTCTATCAACGTAGAACTTATTCTCTGAGACAAAGGCTCTATATCCTTATAGATAGACGATATGGAAGCAAGCGTATCTCCTACTGATTTAAGCGCAGAACAGATACTATCATCTTTGTCTGATAACAACCATTGCGATTTTGACAATGAATCTTTTAGCTCCGTTGAATGGGATAGGATCTCCATTTCCTCTTCCAATAGAGTCTGTTCGTTATCACTGAAATTAGCATCCTCGAACTGTTGCAACTGAAATTCAATATAATCACGATTAGAGTTTTGGGACTCTATTGCACTTCTTAAATCTGTTAGCTTTTTCTTTGCCAAAACATACTGAGTATACAAAGAAGAGTATACTGTTAGCAAATCGCTGGTATCCGACACCGAATCCAATACACTCAATTGAAAGGAATCTTGATTTAATTGCAATGTTTCATGCTGAGAATGAATGTCAATAAGACAAGAAGATAAGTCCTTTAATATAGGAAGAGTCACCGGAGAGTCATTAACAAAAGCCCTCGATTTACCATTAGCACCAATCTCCCGACGTATGATACAGATGTCATCATATTCAATATCATTCTCTTCAAAAAAATTTTGCATAGAATATGAAGAAACATCAAACTCTGCCTCTACCACACATTTCTTTTCAGGATCTTTCAATGCCTTAATATCTGCTCTTGCACCTTGAATAAGCCCTAAAGCACCCAAAAGGATAGATTTTCCTGAACCTGTTTCTCCCGTAATGATAGAAAATCCTTTGTTCCATACAACATAGGTTTTATCTATCAATGCATAATTTTCGACAGAAAGAGACTTCAACATAAATTAATTCAACAATTCCTGGAATTTGTTAGACTCTGTGGGTAAAATGCTTTGGAAAATATCATATATTTCCTTCTTTTCTTTTGAAGTTGCAGGTTTAAACATATCAAGCAACTCATACATCTTCATTTCAACAAAGGTTTGAAGAGCTACAGAATAAGGTACTGCCCTATTCATTTCCCTTAAATAGGGAAGGTTGTTATATATGTTTGTTCTACCCTTCTCCGTACTACTTACCATTTCGTCTAATCCAAACCGATGATATTCATAGTTTATATCACGTAGTTTTTTCAATCTGTCATCCAAATAGTTACTAACCAAAGCATAACGATTACGATCACTATTGAAAGCCTTCCAACCTGAATCATCAGATGTTTGAGCTAGAGCGCATATCAATTCTGCTTTCTCAAAATACTTCGTACCTCCATATCTACTGAAAGAATCAAAATTAAGCCCTAAAATTATATTAACATAATATGCAACAGTGGAAAGCAAGTTAGACTCATAAAGGTTCTCATCAAACTCCAATCTTTGGTATTGCGTATAAGTAAATTGCAGGTTATTATCCATAAAATTAAACAGCGTTGTGTTATAACCTGAATTAAACACAGGACGACTAGACTGAACTTGCAATTTGCCCGAATAGGTTTCGCCAGCCACACTCTCTATCTGAAAGATGAAAGTACATTCAATTCGTTCATCTTCTGTGAATGTTGCATCAGTCCACTTGCGAGAATTCACAAACTCAGTTAGGTCATTACTAAGTTCATTGTATATCTCCTTATTTGAACCTTCCAACTGTTCCGTATTAATCTGCACATGGCACTTGATCTCCTGAGCAGCCACATAATTACTCAGAAGGAGGAACAATATAAATAGTATTTTTTGTGTTCTCATAAGCTTCCTATTTATTCTTTTCCGACAATTTTTCTTCGATATGATCCACAATATCCTTTGCCACTTCTTTCTTAGGTTTGAAATCGTATGGATGCTTCGAACCATCTTTGTCAAATATTGTCACCAAGTTAGTATCGCTTCTAAAACAAGTATTCTTGTTATTTAACGAATTCATAACAATAAAATCCAAGTTTTTTCTTGCACATTTGTCAACTGCATTTACTTCTTCATTATCCGTCTCCAAAGCAAAGCCAACCATAAGTTGATTCTCTCTCTTCACTTTACCCAGACTCGCAGCAATATCCTTTGTCGGCAACAAATCTATCGACATCGCACCTGTTTTTTCTCTCTTTATCTTCTTATCGGCTTGAATTGCAGGAGTATAATCCGCAACAGCTGCACATAAAATCTCGATATCTGCAATTTTTGATGCTTCCATCGCAGCATCATACATTTCTTGAGCAGATTCAATAGACACCTTCTTTATGGAAGGATGAACTGGAGATAGAGCAACAGGACCAGAAACTAAAATAACATCAGCTCCTCTTTCTGCGCACTCTTCGGCAAGGGCATACCCCATCTTTCCAGAGGAATAGTTACCAATAAATCTCACTGGATCTATCTTCTCATAGGTAGGTCCTGCAGTTATCATAACCGTCTTACCTTTTAAAGACAAAGCCTTATCAAAATAATTCTCAACTGCAGAAACTATTGTTAATGGTTCCGCCATTCTTCCTTTCCCACTTAATCCACTAGCCAAGAAACCTTCTTCAGCATCAATGATAAAGTTGCCTCTAGAACGCAAAGTCCCAATATTCTTTTGTACAGCAGGATGTGCATACATATCAAGATCCATGGCAGGAGCAAGGAATACAGGACATTTAGCAGACAAATAAGACGTCAAAAGTAAATTATCAGCGATACCATTAGCCATTTTTCCTATTGAATTAGCTGTAGCAGGTGCGATCAAATATAAATCAGCCCATATGCCTAAAGAAACATGGCTATTCCACTCTCCATTCTCAGGATTAAAGAAATCTACAAGGATAGGATTCTGCGAAAGAGTTGCCAACGTAAGAGGCGTAATAAACTGCTTAGCTAAAGGGGTCATGACAACTTTAACCTCTGCACCACGTTTCTTAAATTCACGAATAATATTAGCCACCTTATAAGCAGCAATACCTCCTGTAACTCCTACTAAAATATGTTTCCCTTGCAGACTCATAACTACACGTTTTCTATTTTTTTGTCTTCAGCAGAAGAATCTATTCCCTTAAGCTCATTTGTTAGTTTCTCCTTCATCTCCATTATATACAGGAATGCAAGGCAACCTAGGCAAGCCAAGAAGCCACCTAAAAATCCGCCAATAACAAAAGCTTTCAATTTTCTCAACTTATCATTTGGTAATGGTAAAACAGGAGAATCAATGACTTGAATCAAAGGTGTCTCTTTCGCCAAATCTAACTCCAAGACCTTTATGTTTTTTTCCAATTCCTGATATGCAGTAGATAGTACCTGAACATCAATCTCATATTTTTTCAGTTGAGCTGTAACAAATGTTCCTGATGCATTTCTATTTCCATCGGTATAGGCAGACATCTTGACTATTGTTTTATTAAGTTCCTCTCTGATAGAGTCTGCTTTTTCTTGGAATGATGCTAAATTCTTTCTGCTTAAACTTGTCTTAGTATCAATATAAAAATCTGTAGCCGCTTTTAAATGTGCTTTAGAAAAAGACTTAGCGAACTCTTCATCTGTATTTGAGAACCAATATTCCATATAGGATAATTTCTTATCCCTACGAGAAACAGATATATTATTTTTTAAGAATGAAGCAGACTTTACCATCAATATACTATCTTGAACACGGGAGAAACAACTCCTGTCTTGTCCTAAAGGATAGTGAATATCACAAATAGAGGTCTGTCCCTCTTTAGCCTCTGGCATATCTCCCGACTCACATTTTTTTCTAATGCTGTCACATATTAAAGAATACTCCATGAAAGTAATAGAATCACCTTTATACTCACATGGGGATAAAAGGGTTTTTTCGACTATAGTTCTCGACTTGAGCAATTCCAAAACATTATCACCAGAAAATGCATCCATAGATCCACCCCCCATACCTAACAAAGACGTCAAACTTAGAGTACCAGAGGACCCCGATCCACCAACTGTAAATACATAATTAGCTGTATATGTGATTTTTCGATTATAAGCATAAATATACCCTATAATAGCACCTATTACTGCCAAAGATATAACAATCCATTTTTTTGACCAAAGGAAGGACCAATACCTTCTTGCAACAACTATAATATCTTTCAAACCAATAGAAGATTTATTCTTTGGCTCATCCATTAAAGCTTTGTATAGTTCATCCAAATCACTCATTGCTTCTTTTATTTGGAATATTTATTACTATTATTTTTTATTGTTTGAAATTACAGATATAGTCGATACCACTACAGACGACATAGTAGCCAAAGAACCAAATAAAGAGACAAAGAATGTTGCATTCTCTTTTCCCATATGTTCCCTTTCAGGCTTTTCTGGCACATAAATATGCGAACCTGGTGTTACTTCCGGATAGTTTCTCCACCACAAAAAATGTTTCGTAGCTGCAATCTGTCCATTAGGATAGGCAACATAAACACCTTTTTTTCTAGCATTAGAAGAAAAACCTCCTGAACCACGAACATACTTGCGGACAGATGTCCCTGTATATACTTCTTTCCCAGGAACTTGAACAGCTCCTGCAACCGTAATCGTCTCTAACTCCTTAGGGACAAAAATAATATCCCCTGCTTCTAATTTCAAATCTGTTTCAGAACCAGGATGCTTTATGATTCTTTTCATTTTTATTCCCACCAAATCTTGACGAGATTCCAATTCTTTTTTTAGATCAGCAATACTAGCCACATCATCTGCATCTTTCATCATTTGAAGCAATTTTAAATCACGTCTTCGTTCTGCTTCTGTCCTGTGTGATGAACGTAATAGGAATGCACCTTCTGGGAATGCATAGTCAGACAAACCTCCTGCACGCGCCATAGCATCAGAGATTTTTTCTGATTTACGAGTAATCGCATACGTGCCAGGTCTTCTTACTTCACCAAGCACTTGTACGACACCCAAACTCTCATAACCTTCCTTTGTACGTACTGTCACCTGATCTTTTGGCAACAATTTAAAATCTGCACCTTCTCCTGTTAAATCTCGATCTAACGACAACGAAAAAACTTCTGTTTTGACATCGTCCTTTTTTAGAATATCGGAATCTTTTATTCTTCTAACGACCTCAATTGAAGAAGGATCCGCTTCTTCTTTAAAGCCTCTTGATAAAAAAACCAAATCCTTCAATGTAATGTTCTCATAATAAGGGAAAACGCCAGGAGAAAGAACCGCTCCATAAATTGAGATTTTCTTTTCTATATCAAATTCATTCTTTCCACCTATAGTTACAATATCCTCTTTTCTCAATTCCACATTAAAATTACCCTCCATCAAATCTTTTACACTGAACGAGATAATCTCAGGAGTTAGATCTTCCTGCAAGCGAACAATCGTAGCATTTTCCATAAACGCATCCTCTGTCAAACCATTTGCTTTAGACACCAAATCACGAAGAGACATTCCTTCGTCCAATGCATAGGTACCTGGTCTAAATACATTTCCTAAAATTTGAACCCTATTCGTGTATTTGTCAAGGATTTTATCCACCTGATACACATCTCCAGAGGCAGGAGTAAACATAGAGAATATCTCTTTTGTAACATCCGCTACGCTTTTTTCTCCATTAGAATTTCTCGAAACAGATATTCTATCCGTATATGCATCGTCTGTAAAACCGCCACAATATTCTAACAAATCCTTCAATGATTCCCCTTGCTTAAGCTCATATATTCCATCACGTTTTACAGACCCATTTACAGTTACACGATTCACATATGGAGGAACTTGAATGACATCCTGATCCTGTAAAGTGACATCACTTGGCATTACGCCTTTCATCAAGAATTCATAAAAATCTATTGTGGCAATTTCTTTTCCCCCTCTAATCAACTTAATTGCACGCATTGATCCATTATCAGACGGACCTCCACACGAAATCATAGCATTAAATACAGAAGAAACTGAAGATAGCGTATAACTTCCCGGATTCATAACCTCGCCGAGAATATAAACTTTGACCGACCTTATCTTATTAATTGTCACTGACACATTGGTTCGTCCTGAATTGATCGAATTATATAAGGAAGACAATTTCTTTTTTATTACACTTTCTGCTTGTTCTATTGTCAAACCATTTACTTGAGCAACTCCAACATTCGGAATACGAACAACTCCCTCTGCAGTAACATGCAAATCATAAGTTGCCTCAGCCATTCCATAAACATCGACATGCAACACATCACTCACTCCAACTACATAGTTACGAGGAGTAGCCATTGTCTGACTTGGTTCAAACGACAATTTTGAAGCATTGAATAATGACGAACCAAAAACACGACTATTAGAAGCTCTCACGCCGACTCCTCCCGGATTCGAATGAGATGATGCATGCATACTTGGTGTCGGATTCTCAACCAACTCCGCAGTGGTAGTATTGGTTTCCAATGAAGTTATCCTTTGCTTCAATTTTTCCAATTCAGCTGCTGGCATATTTTTTGCATTGGCCATCCTTTCTACATCTGCCATTGTGTAACCAGCATCTGTGTATTTTTTTACAAATTGAGCTATCTGAACATCCGAAAGCGCATCAACTTTTACTTTTTCTATATTTTGTAACGATATTTGTGTTGCTGACATTACAAAATAAAAAGAAAACGATGTCAATAAAATTAATAGTCGTTTTAACATACTCCTTTTTTAATTAATATATCTCCTTGCAAATTTAGCCGATAATAATTTATTTACAAAATTTGAAGTTTAAAATAAGCAACTATTTATAATACGCAAGAGCAATATTTTTAGTATATTTGCACCAATTTTTATGTGTAAAACTCAGCAATAAACGTTCAACAATGTTTGAATTCATCAAAGGGAAGGTTTTTGACCTTACTCCAACACAGGTTGTCATTGAAACCAATCAAATTGGTTTTGCTATCAATATATCACTTAATACCTATTCTGCCATAGAAGGCAAAGAGAGCGCTACATTGTATATCTACGAAGCCGTAAGAGAAGATGCGTTCTCTCTTTATGGATTCTCATCCAAAGAAGAAAGAGCCCTATTCCTACTCTTAATTTCCGTTTCCGGTGTGGGGGCAAATTCTGCCAGAATGATATTATCAACCTATTCTGTCAATGAATTAGAGGCTATCATCAGCACAGAAGATGTCAAACAACTAAAAGGAGTCAAGGGAATAGGCAGCAAGACCGCAGAAAGAATTATTGTTGATTTAAAAGACAAAGTGAACAAAGCAGGAGATGCAGGATCAACACAATCCTCTTTCAGTGCCGTAAAAGAAGAAGCTCTAGCAGCCTTAGTCGTTCTTGGATATAACCAAGCAGCTGCGAATAAGGTTATCGATGCTATCGTCAAAGAAAACTCCACAATCACAATAGAAAAATTAATTAAAGAGGCACTAAATCGACTACGTTAACGTTATAATAAAACTCAAAGGTAACAAATTGGCAAAGATACTTAAACATATTACATTCGTTTTTGTGCTACTCAGCAGCATTGTTGCACTCTCTGTCTTTGCACAGACTGAAGGAAAAATGTCTCTTAACCCAAGAGCAAAATCTGCTCGTTCCCAAAGCAAAAAAGAAACTCCAGAAGTCGTCAAAGAAGGTAGACGAGACACAGCCAGCGGCTTAAAATTCCCCGTAAAACCAATCGAGACTGTCACATACGACAATCTACAAGAAAAACAGCCCATCGACCTCAAAGACCCAACCAATATGGAATCAACCGTGGAATACGATCCTGCAACGGGATACTACATTTTCCACAACCGCATTGGGGATATGGACATTGCAACACCTTTCGTATTGAGTGAAGACGAATACAGAAAGCATGCACTTCAAGAGTCAATGAATAAATATTGGGCAGAGAAAGCAAAAACCAACACGGATGGCGGCAACAAATTCTCCCTCAGCAACATACAGATTGGACTTGGAAAGAAAGGCGAGGATATATTTGGTCCTGGTGGAGTCCAAGTTAAGATGCAAGGTTCTGTTGATTTGGACTTTGGTTTTACTATCTCAAAACGAGACAACCCTACCATATCTGAAAGAAACCGTATCAATACTATATTTGATTTCGACACTAAAATTCAACTAGCAGCAACAGGTTCCGTTGGAGATAAAATAAACTTTAACTTAAACTATAATACAGAAGCATCTTTTGATGCAGACAAGAGTCTCATCAACCTTGGATACAAGGGAGATGAGGATGACATTCTACAGCGCGTGGAAGCAGGTAATGTAAGCCTTCCTCTTTCATCGTCTCTAATAACAGGAAGTACGGATCTTTTCGGTTTCAGGACTGATTTACAGTTCGGAAAATTAAAGATCTCTGGTATTGTTTCTCAACAACAATCAGAAAGAAAAACAATATCGACGGAAGGTGCTCAAACTACTAAATTCGAGTTGAAACCAACCAACTACGATGAAAACAAGCACTTCTTCCTTTCTTCTTATTTTTATGACAACTACGATGATTGGGCTAAAAATGCTCCTAATCCTCAGTCTGGCATTATCATCAACAAATTGGAAGTATGGGTAACAAACACCTCCACTTCATCAGCCAACTACACAACAAGAAACATCATAGCCTTAACTGAATTAGGTGAAACATACGACGAAGAAGGCAAAACAAAGAACATTCCTCACAATGGAAATGGAGATCTGTATAAAATTGCAAATACCACACATGGCATTCGAGATATTCAATCTGCATCTTACAGCCTTGAGGAAATAGAATACGAAGGTAAAAAGTTAGAAGCTGCAAAAGACTATGAAATATTAAATAACGCACGTCTACTTTCGGAGTCTGAATATACACTCAACTCTGAATTAGGATACATCTCACTTAAAAGCACATCTTCTTCAGACCACATCGTGGCGGTAGCGTATGAATACACTAAGGGAGGAAAGATATACAAGGTCGGTGAACTATCAACATCGACAACAGATACTGCGAAAACAGCATCTCAAAATTTAATTGTGAAGCTAATTAAGAGTTCCATACCTGCACCTAGCAATAAGAAATTGTGGAACTTGTCCATGCGTAATGTATATTCTTTAAGTGCTTTCAATGTTCAACCTGACCATTTCAAGGTAGAGATTAAGTATTACTATCAAAGTGACTCTTTAACTACATACTTAACCTACATACCTGCTTTAAGCAACAAAAACTTGCTTCAAGTATTAAATTTGGATAGATTAAACAAACGACAGAATGCAATGCCGGATGGATATTTCGACTATATACCTGGATACACTATAAATCCATCCACAGGTCGTATCATATTCCTGTCTACTCGACCTTTCGATACCGGAATCAAGAATGGTTATGGCAAAATAGCAAATGTGGAAAACTATACGTATCCAGAATTGTACGATTCAACCTTGACTGTTGCTCAACAATATACGGAAAAGAACAAATACCTTATCACTGGAGAATATAGTTCATCATCTGGCTCCGAAATTCGTTTGGGTGTAACGAATATCGCAAGAGGTTCCGTAACAGTAACCGCTGGCGGTAGAACCTTGGTTGAAGGAACTGGCTATACAGTGGATTACAACTTAGGTATTGTAAAAATATTGGACGAGACTGCATTAGCATCGAACTCTCCTATCAATGTATCTGTAGAAAGTGAGTCTTTCTTCAACACACAAAGGAAATCATTAATTGGAGCAAATGCAGAGTATGCATTCTCTGATAAATTCTCGCTAGGTGCAACCATTCTTCACCTCAACGAGAAACCTCTTACCCAAAAAGTGAACTTTGGAAACGAACCGCTTTCAAATACCATCTGGGGGATGAATGGAACTTATAAAACAGATTGGCAATGGTTGACTAATGCCATTGACAAACTTCCCCTTATTGATGCAAAGGCTCCTTCTTCTTTTGCATTCTCTGGCGAATTCGCTCAGTTAATTCCAGGACACAATCGTGCAGTGAACCAAGGTGACAAAGCGGGAGTATCCTACATCGATGATTTCGAAGGTACCGAATCAAGCATCAACATCAAGAATCCTTCTTCTTGGGCTTTGGCTAGTACGCCAAAAATTAGTAGCGGTCAATTCTACAACAAGCACTTCATTCGCGAAAAAGACGCCTTTTGGAGCAAATATTTAGATCCTATAGATTTAGCCAATATCGGATATGGACTAAACCGTGCTCATCTTGCATGGTACTACATTGACCAAATCTTCACGTCTTCAAGTTCAAGTACACCGAAAACTGTAAAAAATGATAAGGAAAACGTCATAACCAACCATTATACCCGTATGGTAGACGAGAGAGAAATATATCCAGAGAAAAGTCAAATCTTTGGAGAATCTACCACATTACAAACCCTACATCTACACTACTACCCAGAAGAACGCGGTCCTTACAACTTGGATGTAGAGGGCATGATGGAAAATGGATACTTAGATAATCCTGGAGATCGTTGGGCTGGTATAATGCGTAAGTTTGACAACACGAACTTTGAAAACTCCAATATTGAATACCTAGAATTATGGATGATGGACCCATTCGTCTATGACACTATGAACACAACATCCGGACAGTTAGTATTCAACCTGGGTAGTGTTTCCGAAGATATTTTGAAAGATGGCAGAAAGGCATTCGAGAACGGATTGCCAACCGCACAAAACCAAGCAGTTGTAGACTCAACAATCTGGGGACGAGTTCCTCGCTTGACATCCATCACCGGATCGTTCGACAACGCATACCTAACCCAACAAGACCTCGGTTTGGATGGATTATCCGACGAAGACGAGGCCAACTTTGAACTTTCATATAGACGCTATCAACAAGCAATAAATGAGAAAGTTAACGCAAGAGCAAAAGCAAGATGGGCAAATGAGGTATTCTCTCCTCTTTCCGACCCTGCTGGTGATAACTTCCACTACTATAGAGGTGGCGATTACGATGACATGGAAGCACAAGAAGGTAAATGTAATATTTTCCGCCGCTACAAATACTACAATGGAACGGAAGGAAACTCAACGACCTCTAGCGACGATGAGTACACCTCTACTTCTACAACAACACCAGACTGCGAGGACTTGAACAAAGACAATACTCTAAACGAGACCGAGCAGTATTATGAATATGTGATTAACATCGACAAAGAGGTATTCCAAAACGAAAATCTTTGGGAAGAAAATTTCATCACAAACGTAGTAACATCCAATGTCGAATTAACCGATAATTTAAGAGAAGACATCAAATGGTACCAACTTCGCATTCCTATAAAAACAAACAGGAAACGTGCAGAAGGAAACATAACTGATTTCCGTTCTATTCGATTCATTCGTATGTACATGACAGGATTTGAAAAAGAAGAGCACCTTCGCTTGGGAGAACTTCGTCTTGTTAGAACAGACTGGAGAATTTACGAAAAGAACGACCGATTAGTCGATAACTCCATAGCAAGCAAGCTTAAAGGAACAGGTAAGATAAATATATCTTCTGTATGCGTCGAAAATGATGGCCAAAAGAAACCCGTAGGTTACGTCTTACCTCCTGGCATTGACCGTACTATTGACCCAAGCCAAACTCAATTAACCGAGGAGAATGAGCAATCAATGGTACTTCGAATTGACAGTTTGGAACCAAACGATGCTCGTGCTGTTTACAAGACAATATCACTTGACACAAGACAATACAAGCGTTTTAGAATGTTTGTACACGCAGAAAAGTTGATTGATGGGGAAGAAATTCCGGACAATAGACTATATGCATTTGTTCGATTGGGATCTGACTTTACGGAAAACTATTACGAATACAAAATTCCGTTGAAGATTACACCTGCAGGCACTATCGACAGTTCTGTAGTATGGCCTCAAGTGAACAATTTCGATTTCGCATTCGAACAACTCACCAATCTAAAACTCGAAAGAGACAAAAAGAAGAACGCTGGACAAGTTAAATACAACCAACGTTATACAAAAATGGATGGCAATAACACCATGGCTGTCATCGGATCTCCTTCATTTGGAGAACTCACCTCATTAATGATTGGTATTATCAATGAAGATGACGTAGATCACAATGCTGAGATTTGGGTCAATGAGATGCGAATGTCTGGTTTCGATGAAGATGGTGGCTGGGCTGCTGTGGCAAACTTGGGTATTGTATTCTCTGATTTGGGATCTCTCACTTTAGGAGGGCAGATCCAGACCACAGGATTTGGTAACATAGAAGACAATGTGATGGGTAGAAACCAAGAAGATTTCTACGAATATAACATTACAGCGGCTATTCAGTTAGGAAAACTATTCCCAGAAAAGGCAAAAGTCAATATGCCATTCACCTACACAAGGACTCATCAAGTGACTTCGCCTAAGTATGATCCAATGAGTACAGATACTGAACTTAGCAAGACATTGGACAACTATGACGACGATGCCATCAAGGACTCCATAAAGGCAATGTCACGCACAGACAAGGTATACCAAAGTTTCTCATTAAACAATGTACGAGTAGGTATAACAAGCAAGAAAGCAAAAGTTCCTATGCCTTATGATCCAGCCAACTTCTCATTCAGCTTGGGTTATAACGAAACAAAAGAAACGAATCCGGATGTAGAATATGAAAAGGTTAAAAACTATAAAGGTACTTTCAACTACGTTTATTCTCTTAATCCAAAACCTGTTGAGCCATTCAAAAAAGCAAAGAAATTAAAATCAAACAACTTTAAATTGATAAAGGATTTTAACTTCTACTACGCTCCTAAAAATGTTTCGTTCAGCACATCCATGACTCGATACTACGAAGAGAGCCAAACAAGGAACTTCAACTCTCCTATTATCAGGGATACTACATTCCAGTACATGTCATACGACAAAAACTGGATGTGGGATAGAACTGCCAGTGTCAAATGGGATTTAACAAGAGCATTGAAGCTATCGTTTAACTCCGCAACAAACTCTGAAATATCAGAGATTATTAATGTGAACGATGACGGAGGAAATCGTCTTGTGAATGTTCCTGTCAACAAAGAATACTTACAAGATATCGGGTATTTCGATTGGTATGAGAAATGGAAAGATACCGTATGGAGTAGCATCAAAAGATTTGGAGAACCTGTAACTTACGAGCAAAAATTCAACATCTCTTATGCACTTCCAATCAACAAGTTACCTTATTTGGATTGGATTACTTCTAACGCTCAGTATAATGCAGACTACCGTTGGGATAAAGGTGCTATCCTATCATTAGGTGCAGATCCTGTCACAGGAAACATCATCGGAAGTCAGAGAAGTTGGAATGGAGACCTTCGTTTCAATTTCGAAACTCTATACAACAAATTCCCATATCTGAAGGAAATCAACAGGAAACTTCAGAAGCCTACAAATACTTTAAGGAAGAAAGAAGAATTAGAATCAAATAAAGCAAAAGAGGAAAGTAGGCCAAAAGTATACGAACGTAAGAAATTGAGATTAAAGGGTGGCAACAAGACACGTATCAACCACCGTTTAAATTCAACAAAACTTCTCGTTTCCTTGAAGGACACATCGGGTGCAGAGGTTCCTTTCAAGTTTAGCGTGGTGGATCCAAACTCAATCACAATTACGACAAAAGAGGACTACAACAACCTTGTTCTAACAATCAACAACAACAGCCGAGAGGAGAATGCATTCGACAAAATACGCGACTATAGCGTTCGTTTCTTAATGTTGATTAGGAACATCAACCTTAATTACAGGCACTCGGATGTTCTTGAAATCAATGGATATAAACCAACCAGTGGATTCTTAGGTCAAGATCACGACAATCCAGGATATGATTTCACCTTTGGTTTCTACAACGTAAATAAGTTCTTGAACCGAATTTACAATGAGGATTCGTTGTTAATCATGAACGACAATATAACCAATCCTATTGTACATTCAACCACACAAACATTGACCGCCAAATCATTGTTGGAACCAATTCCTGGTTTAAAAATAGATGTAAACGCATCATGGTATAAGAACAATCAAGATGACATCTATTATATGTATGGTTACAAGAATGGAGGATGGAATTCTTCTGACATAGCAGGTAACTTCTCTCGCACATGCTTGTCTATTCGTACCGCATTCAAGGGCAATTCTGCATCATCGGAAGTCTTTGAGCAGTTCCTGGAAAACAGAAGAATTATACAACAAAGAATATACAATCAAGTTGGTCAGGTTAGTGCTAACGGAAAGCAGAACTTCGTAAACAAGAGTTCTGCTGACGTCCTAATTCCTGCATTCTACGCAGCATATATGGGTAGAGACGCAAATACAACTGATTTGAAATTTGTTCCGGAAGGTAATATCAAAAGTATGTTCACATCTCTTATTCCTAACTGGAAAGTTACATGCGACGCTCTCATGAAGATTAATGGAATCAAGAAGGTATTTAAATCATTCAACATTAATCATACATATAAGAGCACTTATAACATTGGAACTTACGAGTCTCTTACAGATTGGACTGGTCTTTACGGAAACGACATGTACGGAATCAACGGAGAGAACGAGGAGTTTAATTACATAACATCTAAGTATGATGTTACCAATGTTAGCATTAGCGAACAATTCTCCCCTCTTATCGGTGTAGATGCAAGTTTAAAGAACAGTCTTTCATTCAAATTTGAGGTTAAGAAATCAAGAACTGTTCAACTAGACATTCCAGGAAACCAAATTCTAGAGTCAGGAAGTTTGGAATATGTTATCGGATCGGGTTATAGATTTGATGATATTGGCATGATTATAAAGATTGGAAAGAGTCAGAAAAAAGTGAAAAATGATCTTAATCTAAGAGGTGATATTGGCTTCAAGAATACAGATGCATATATTCGCGTAATTGACGATGAATACTCTCAATTAAGCAGCGGACTTCGATCTTTGTCACTAAAGTTCTCAGCCGATTACGTATTGAGTGAACGTTTGAACATAAAACTATATTACGATTGCAAATCAAGCAATCCAAAAGTATCTGATGGATACCCAACAGTCACAAACGACTTTGGTATTGCATTTAAAATTAATTTAACAAGATAATACATTGAGTCATGAAACAACCTATTCTTTTTATTAGTAGTTGTATTTTAGCCTTAGGTCTTATGTCCAATTGTAGCGACAACTCGTTAGTATACGACGGAAGCAAATTAACTTCAAAGCCAGAATGTCCCGTGGTGGAATCATCGGGAGCGGGTCTAATTATAGATTATGTAAATAAGCAAAATATTGCAAATGGAATATTTGACTTAAACCATAGTGATACTGTACGCATCATTGGATGGGCTATTGACGAAAACAACAATACCAACTTGAACAAATTGCTTCTTCAAGTAGGATCCAAGTTCATAGAGGCAAACTATGGAGCTGAGAGACCTGATGTGCAAGCCGCTTTAAATTGCCAGTCGAACGCCGTCGGATTTGAAATTGCATTCTCAAAATCCTTACTACAAGAAGAAAACGGATTTATTGCAGACCATGTTGATTTCATAAAGATCAATAATAAAAATGAGCAATATGCACCCGTATCATTCAGCTTATTAAAAGAGACTGCGATTCCTGCTCTTCCATACCATGAGAAGAACTATGAACTTGCAGGAGGTGGTTTTTTTGTTGATTCTTACAATATAGGCCTCAACACTCTTGACTTAAGCAGCGTTGCCTCATCACAACTTATCACTCTTTCAGGTTGGGGATTTGACACAGAAGCAAAGAACAGACTAAGCAACATATACCTAAGAATAGGTAATCATATCATTGAGGGAACTATGGTAGAACGTCCTGATGTTCAAGCCGTGTTTAGTGTCAACGATGCCATGATTGGATTCACATTCAATATTCCTTCATACTTGCTAAACAATGAAGCAGGAGAACCCATTGAATCTCTGGAGATTGTTGGTGTTAACTACTCAAACGAATACATCTTCACTCCTCAAACTTATATCATAAAAAGATAAGTAGTAGTTTTATAGATTAAGCCCTTCTAAGGTAAAATCCTTAGGGGGCTTTCTTCTTTTACACAGATCAAATCCACAAAAAAAGGGCACCAAGAATGGCGTCCTTTTCAATTCTGGTTATCTCTAATTAGAATTTTGACTTCTCCTTTGAAGGATTTCTGTAGTAAACCTTTCCTTCCAAATACTCTTGAGCAGCAATCAAAGTTGGCTTTGGTAACTTTTCATAGAAACGAGAAATCTCGATTTGCTCACGATTCTCAAATACTTCCTCCAAATTGTCATTATAAGAAGCAAACTCTTGAAGTTTCTTCTCCAATTCACTTTTCATCTCAACACCAATTTGATTGGCACGTTTAGCAATGATATTTACTGTCTCATAAACATTACCCGTATCAGCACACATAGAGTTCATATCTCTTGTGATGGTGTTAGACGGAGCATTCACTTTTTTGTAATCCATAATTAAATATATTTTATTACGTTTCTTATCTCGTTAATTCTCGACCTTATCTAGATACTTCTGAGCCTTCTTAAAGAATCTTTCTGCCTCCTTTTTATGCTCGCTTTCTGGATATTCATTGATAAAGTTATAATACTCATCAACTGTATCTCTATAACGATCTTCCATTTTCGACTCAACACTCTTTTCAGCTTGCATAAACTTAGATTCCAAAATTAGGAAACTTAACTCCTCCTTGTATTGAGTGTCAGGAAACTTCTTCAAAGCATTACTTGCTGTCACAACGGCTGAGAGATAATTGTTTCCCATATAATCTCCCATATCGTAGTACAACTTAGCATTTAGATACTCTTTCTGTGCCATCTTCTCTCGCAGTTCTTTCAACATATCCAAGACGCGAGGCAACTTCTCACTATTAGGATAACTTTGAGAAAACGAAAGCAATTCATCAATCGCCTTCTCCGTACTCGACTGATCCAGCTTGACATCCGGCGAGTCCATATAATAGCAATACCCTATATAGTATTTTGCATCTTCTGCATATTGTCCTGAAGGATATCCTTTTCTATAAGTTGAAAAATAAGATCTTGCTGTCACATAATCTTTATTGTTGAAATGAGAGATAGCCATTGTATACAAACCCTTTTCCCCCTTCTCCGTACCACGAAAAGAAGGAATTGCAGACTCCAACAATGTCGCACATCTGAAATAGTCACCTTTCTCGTAATACTCGAAAGCCTTTTCATACTTCATATCCGCATCGTCACTCTTTGTTAACTTTGTATACTCTCCACAAGAAGAGAATGTCAACGAAGAGACAACAGCCGAAGCCCAAAAGATTCTATTTACTACCTTTTTATTCATACTTATAGATTTTGCAAATTTAATCAATTCAAATCAAACTACAAAAAAAGAGTAGGACAAACATTTTCTTTTGTTTGAATTCAAAAAAGAGGAGGATTTCTTACCGAAACCCTCCTCATCTCTCTATACCATTTGTTTTATTAAGCCTCTTTCTGCTCTGGAAGATCCTCCTCAAAGTTATCGTGGCCAGTCTCAACCAATATATTATACCAAGAAATCAACTTCTTGATATCGGAAGAATAAACTCTTTCTCTATCAAAATCAGGCAATACAGAAGCCAGATACTCTGCCAAAGCTTTCGAATCAGCCTTCTTTGCATCTAAAGATACCTTCTTACCATCCTCTTTCTTCTTCATGGAAACAAAGACCTCTGCCAATGGCACTTCTCCTGTTTCTGTATACATAGCAATATCTCCAAGAGAAAGGATCTTCTCGTGTGTATATGCGGGCACCTTCTTATGGTCTATTAATGATTCAACGATCAACATGTTTTTCCCTTGTGAAACAAGTTCGAATAATCCGGACTTTCCAGATATTGACAAAATTTTCTTTAACATATCAGTCTTAATGTTTTTACTAAATTAATTGTATCAATTCCATTTGCAAAGGAAACAAAAACATTTATTATGACCAATTTGAATTAAATAAAAAAAACTTGGCAACAATAAAAAAAAGAGTATATTTGACCCAATTCTTAACTTATATTATCCCTCCAATCCCAAATAAATTAGCAAACGTATACCCTTCCTATTTTCCAAAAGACCAAGGTCTACCCACAATTCTCTCCTCCTGATCCTTAATTCTTAACCCCTAATTCTTAATTCTTAATTATATATGGTATCTTTGCAATATTATTTTGCAAAATAACAAATATTACAATATGAAGTACTATAGTACCAACAAAACGGCAGAAAATGCCACTCTACAAGAGGCTGTGGTAAAGGGACTTGCATCAGACAGAGGCTTGTTCATGCCAGAAGTCATCAAACAATTACCAGAATCCTTCTTTGACAAAATGAAGGATATGTCTTTTCAAGAAATTGCATACACAGTTGCAGACGCCTTCTTTGGAGAAGATGTTGACGCAGAATCTTTAAAGGAAATCGTATACGACACATTGAGTTTTGATGTGCCTCTTGTTCATGTCAACGACAACATATACAGTCTAGAATTATTCCACGGACCAACTTTGGCATTTAAGGATGTAGGTGCACGTTTCATGTCACGACTTCTTGGCTACTTCATAAAAAAAGAGGGGCAAAAGGATGTGAATGTTCTTGTTGCGACTTCAGGAGACACAGGTTCTGCCGTAGCCAATGGATTCTTGGGAGTAAAAGGCATCCATGTCTATGTGCTTTACCCTAAAGGCAAAGTGAGTCCGATCCAAGAGTGTCAGTTCACAACATTAGGACAAAACATTACTGCATTAGAGATTGATGGCGTTTTCGACGACTGTCAAGCATTGGTAAAATCTGCATTTATGGACAAAGAGTTGAACGAACACATGAAGTTAACTTCTGCCAACTCAATTAATGTCGCACGATTCTTACCTCAAGCATTCTACTACTTCTATGCAGTTGCTCAATTACACAAATTGGGCATTAAGAAAGATATCGTAATCTGTGTTCCTTCTGGAAACTTTGGTAATATCACTGCAGGACTTTTCGGTAGACGAATGGGATTGCCAGTTAGCCGCTTCATCGCAGCCAACAATAAAAACGACATATTCTACCAATACCTACAGACAGGAGAGTATAAGCCAAAAGCTTCTGTTCAAACAATTGCCAACGCAATGGATGTTGGAGACCCAAGCAATTTTGCTCGTATTCTTGATCTTTATGGATCACACAAAGCAATCTGCGATCACATTTCTGGTTGCACATACACCGACGCTCAAATCAGAGAGACTCTAAAGAGTTGCTATTCTGAGCACAAGTACCTTCTTGACCCTCATGGTGCAGTTGGTTACAGAGC
The DNA here is from genome assembly GCA_045600225.1 of Paludibacteraceae bacterium. Classification (GTDB taxonomy): domain Bacteria; phylum Bacteroidota; class Bacteroidia; order Bacteroidales; family Paludibacteraceae; genus UBA1181. The sequence goes on along the minus strand of JAZRXL010000072.1, from coordinate 92,513 downwards.
TCTATCTGAGTACTTGAAACCAAACGAAACCGGTGTATTCTTAGAAACAGCACACCCTGCTAAATTCAAAGACACAGTGGAAGGCATTATCGGAGAATCAGTTGTTATTCCTCAGAAATTACAAGAGTTCATGAAAGGAAAGAAACAGAGCATTGAACTTTCTAAGGATTTCGACACATTCAAAACTTTCTTATTGAAACAGTAACAAGATGAAGGTTGCCATTATAAAATACAATGCAGGAAACATCTTCTCTGTCGACTACGCTCTCCGCCGTTTAGGAGTGGAAGCTGAAATCACTGGAGACATAGAAAAGATACTATCTGCAGACAAAGTAATCTTTCCTGGAGTTGGAGAAGCAGAGACCACCATGAAGTATCTGCACGAGCACAAATTGGACGAGGTTATCAAAAGCCTCAAACAACCAACTTTAGGTATTTGCATTGGTATGCAGCTGATGTGCCAATCATCAGAGGAAGCACTCTCTGGGAATGTGGATTGCTTAGGAATTTTCGATGAAAAGGTTAAATTATTTGTTCCAAACGAACAAATAAACAAGGTGCCTCACATGGGTTGGAACACCATTACCAACCTACAAACACCATTGTTCAAAGGACTTCCGCAAGATCCCTACTTCTACTATGTGCATAGTTTCTATGCAACTATAGGAAAGGATACCATTGCACAAACAGATTACATCCACCCTTACAGTGCCGCATTGCACAAAGACAATTTCTATGCGGTTCAATTCCATCCGGAGAAAAGTGGAACAATGGGAGAAATCGTACTTAATAATTTTCTTAGCCTATGTTAGCCAAACGCATCATTCCTTGCTTAGATATTAAAGACGGACAAACCGTCAAGGGAATTAATTTCGTCAATATCCGCAATGTGGGAGATCCTGTAGAATTGGGGGCTGAGTATAGTAGACAAGGTGCCGACGAACTCGTATTCCTTGATATCACTGCATCGCACGAAGGGAGAAAAACATTTGTAGATCTAGTACGCCGCATTGCGCAAAACATCAGTATTCCTTTCACAGTAGGTGGTGGAATCCATGAATTAAAAGATGTGGATGTTCTGTTGAGCGCAGGAGCCGACAAGGTTTCTATCAACTCGGCTGCAATAAAAAATCCGAACCTAATCAGCGAGGTTGCGAAAAACTTCGGATCCCAAGTATGTACAGTAGCGATAGATGCAAAACTGGATGAAAGCGGAGAATGGACCTGCTACCTAAATGGCGGTAGAATCGCAACCGAAAAGAAACTATTCTCATGGGCAAAAGAGGCACAGGAGCGTGGCGCAGGAGAGATACTTTTCACCAGCATGAACCATGATGGCGTAAAACAAGGATTTGCCAACGACGCCTTGGCCGTTCTTTCCGAATCGCTATCCATCCCAGTCATTGCATCTGGAGGTGCAGGAAACATGAAACACTTTAAAGATGTATTTGAGAATGGCAAGGCTGATGCAGCATTAGCTGCCTCCATCTTCCACTTCCATGAAATAGCAATTCCTGATTTGAAGAAATACCTAGCTAATGAAGGTATTCCAATGAGACTAGTTTAACTATAAATGCTTTTAAAAATTCCATGGTAGAATATTTCCCAGTCATTGATGAAGACGGAAACGTCATAGACCGTGCCACAAGACAGGAGTGCCATAATGGTTCCAAGATACTGCACGCAGCTGTCCACCTACATATATTCAATTCGAACGGAGATTTGTATCTTCAAAAAAGAGCCGATTGGAAAGACATCCAACCAGGCAAATGGGATACAGCTGTTGGTGGTCACATCGATTTTGGAGAAAGCGTAGATATTGCATTGCACCGTGAAGCAAGAGAAGAATTAGGTCTTACTGATATTCAACCAGAAAGAATCTTCAACTACATTTGGGAGAGTCCAGTTGAAAGAGAGATGATCTATGCTCATTGCATCGTTTACGACAAAGAGCCTCAACCCGACCACTCGGAAGTTGTAGATGGAAAATTTTGGAAGATTAGTGATATAGAAGAGAACATCGGAAAGGATGTTTTCACTCCAAACTTTGAATTAGACTTTCAGAAGCTGAAAGAATCAGGAAAAATAAAGACAACATGAGAAAACTGAGATGTCCAAAGTGTGAAGAGTTTGTTCAATTTGAGGAAAGTCGAATTGAACCGGGCGCCTCTTTAATTTTACATTGTGAAAACTGTGGTAAGAACTTCAGTGTAAAATTCAAATCCAAGAAGGAAGAGGAACAAAACATTGACTACACCTACGGACACATCGTTGTTGTGGAAAATGTTTTCTGCGTAAAACAGATCATTCCTTTACAATTAGGAGAGAATCTTTTGGGGAGAAGATGCCCTGGGACTGTTGTCACCTCCCCTATCGACACGGGGGATATGAGCATGGACAGGAAACACTGCATCATTCATGTAGAGACTAACAAAAGAGGCGAGATCATTCATAAGGTAGAAGATTACGACAGCCTTGTGGGAACTTTCGTCATGAACGACATCCTTCAAAAGAAAGAAAAAAGGATCGTCGAAGATGGAGAGATTATCACATTAGGTGCCACTACTCTAATACTTAAAAAAGGGGCTCCAGAAGAATAAAAAAAGCTGTCGACAGCCTTTTTCAATATACCCTTTCAATTCCCTGTTCTCGATGACAAAGGACAACCTTTACTCCAAACTTCTTAGCAATGTGCTCAGCTGTGTGTTGTGCAGAATAAACAGACCTGTGGCGACCACCTGTACATCCGAAAGAGAACATTAACGACGTAAAACCTCTCTCCATATAACGGCGAACATGGGCATCTGCCAATGCATATACAGAATCCAAAAACTGAAGTATCTCACCATCCTTCTCCAAGAAATCGATAACAGGCTTGTCCAAACCAGTCAATGGCTTGTATTCCTCATATTTTCCCGGATTATGCACTCCCCTACAATCAAAAACATATCCTCCTCCATTTCCTGAGGCATCCACAGGAATGCCCTTCTTATAAGAGAAACTATACACTTTCACCACCAAAGTTGAAGCATCTGGAAGAAGTTGAGACTCATCCTTTTGGTCACCAACAGCAAGATCTCTTAACAAAGAGACCAAATATGAATACTTGCTGAAATCACATTGTTCCACCAATGCCCTGACATTTTCCACTGCAAAAGGAATACTTTCTACAAAATGCTTTTTCTTCTCGAACAAACCTCTATAACCATATGCGCCAAGGACCTGAATCATTCTGAAAAGAACAAACAAATTCAGATTTTTTCTAAACTCACATTCATCTACACTTTGGTATTTCTTCAAAGAGTCCAAATAAGACGCAATCAACTCTTCTTTTACGCTATCAGGATAATTTGCCTTTGCTTGCCACACGAAAGAAGCCACATCATAATAGACAGGTCCTCGCCTGCCTCCTTGAAAATCTATAAAATAAGGTTCGCCATCTTTCACCATCACATTCCTTGATTGGAAATCTCGATACAAGAAGGTATTGCTCTCATACTTCACCAAATCATCTGCCAACAACTGCAAATCTTCTTCCAATCGGGACTCAAGGAAATCAACATGAGCCAACTTCAAAAAGCAATATTTGAAGTAATTCAAGTCCCACAGAACAGATTGCCTATCCATAGAGGGAATAGGATAACAAACAGAAAAATCAAAATTCTCTGATGCCTTATATTGAAAATCAGCCAACCGACCCATGGTCTTCTTTAAAACATCCAATTCCCTAGCAGAGAAGTTTCTTGAAGATATTGCATCTTTCATATAGTGAAACAACGACTCGTCTCCAAGATCCTCTTGAATGTAAAAAAGCCCATCTTCCGACTGTGCTAACACTTTTGGTGTGTTCAGACCCTTCTGCTCAAAATGTTTTGCCATTGTTAGAAAAGCAATATTCTCAGTTATAGACTCGCCTTTCACTCCAATCAACGAAAGAGAAGAAGACTTTAATCTGAAATATTGACGATTAGATCCTTCCCCATGCAATTTTTGGCATACAGGTGTCTCGCCCGTAAGACCATAAAACAAAGAAATCAGTTCTTCCATATTTTTTATTTTAAGCAAAGGTAACTATTTTTGCAGTATGATTCTATTCAATACCACATATTTAGTTACGCCTAATATAGAAAAGACTTTTCTATATTGGCTGTCATCCGTCTATGTTCCAAAAATCAAGGAAACAGGATTGGTTTCAAATCCACGTCTGTTGAAAGTATTGACAGATGAAAAGGATGGCATATCCTACTCCCTTCAAGTGGAAGCAGAAAATGTATCCCAAATGAATGAATTCAAGAAAAAACACTTAGGAGCATTAGAGGAAGAGGTTAGCAAAACCTTTGGAGAGAGAGTATTGTTTTTCTCAACCTATCTTAAACAATATCCTTTATAAAGATGGATGAAAGAACGAACAGCTCCGAACGAATCATTTTGGGTATAGACCCGGGAACCAATGTAATGGGTTATGGTGTCATTCAAATCAATGGCAAGAAAGCGACCTATCTTGCCATGGGAATCCTTGACATTCGAAAAACAGGCGACACCTACCTAAAACTAAAATCCATATACAACAAGATCATAGAGCTAATCGAACAGTACTTGCCCGATGAATTTGCCATTGAAGCACAATTCTTTGGAAAGAATGTTCAGTCTATGCTTAAATTAGGTAGAGCTCAGGGTGTTGCCATTGCTGCAGCACTTCAGCGGGACCTTCCAATTGCAGAATATGCTCCATTAAAGATCAAACAAGCGATCACAGGGAATGGAGCAGCGTCCAAGGAACAAGTCGCTAAAATGCTTCAAAATATACTAAAAATACCCGCAGAAGATCTAGAAACGAAATTGGATGCAACAGATGCTTTGGGCGTTGCACTCTGCCACTATTATGAAACGAACTCCCCTCTGAAAGTGAAGAAATTCAACAGTTGGAAAGACTTCGCCGCAAAAAATGAAGGGCGAATACATAAATAATAGTGTGCTAAATGGAAGTTTATTACTACCTTTGCACCCAATAACAAAAAACAACGGATGACAGTACAAGAAGTTCTATACAAACCCGCCAATGTTACAAGATGTAGTTCCATCTTCTCCTCAAAGGAAGATGGTCTGATGGAAACCCATTCCATCTTTACCCTTGCGCACGAAAAGGAAGATGAGTATAGTGATTTCGAGTCACAACTGAACAGGATCAAAGAAGCTTTCTCTCAATGGAAAGCTGAGAAAAAAGAATCTCAAACGGTTCTTTTGCGTTTTTTCCTATCTGACGCCGCCAACCAAGCATCTTTTATTCGAAAAGAAGATTTTTGTAACTGTGCAATCAGCATTGTACAACAACCATCGTTGGATCAAAAATCCAAAATAATGCTTTGGTCATACGACATTGAAAATGTGAACATTAACAACACTAACAGTCTTTATGCCGTTAGTCATAATGGTTATACCCACTATTGGACAGGCAATCAATACATAAACCAAGGGGATTCTGAATATCAGACAAGACAACTTTTGGAACAATATGTCGAGAATCTCAGAAAAGAGGGCGTCTCATTCACAGAAGATTGCATCAGGACCTGGTTTTTTGTTCAAGACATCGATTCCAACTATCGCGGAGTTGTTGTGGGCAGACGCAACTATTTTGAGGAGATTGGACTTACACCTTCCACCCATTACATCACAAGTACAGGTATCGAGGGGAAAGGCTCGGAAACCGAAGCAAAAGTGTTGTTTGATGCCTATTCAGTAAAAGGCCTACAAAAAAAACAGCAACAATATTTGTATGCCAAAGATTTCCTAAATCCCACACACGAATACGGGGTTACCTTCGAGAGAGGTGTAAAGGTAAAGTATGGAGATAGAGACCACTTGTATATATCAGGCACAGCCAGCATAAACAACAAGGGGGAAGTGGTTCATGTTGGAGACATACGAAAGCAGACACTTCGAATGCTTGAAAATGTAAATGAATTGCTAAAAGAAGGGGATGCTTCACCAGAAGACACAGCCGTTGCTATTGTATATTTGAGAGATTTAACCGATTACAACACAGTAAAAAACATTTTTAATAAGTCAAATTTTAACAAAACACCCAAAGTGTTCGTCTTGGCTCCGGTTTGTCGACCAACTTGGCTAATTGAGATGGAATGTATAGCCATTCGTCCATCTTATGACAAAGAGTATAGAAATTTTTAGGCTAAAGCTCATCAAGGTCTGATTTTTTTTATACATTGCGCAAGGAAACAGACGTTCATTTATCACTAAAACGACAAATGCCTATGAAGGAGATTTTTCAATTAGAATACGTATTAGGGAAAGTCGCGCAAAGCGTATTATGGAATGCACTAAGTACAGCAGATGGATTGTCTTGCTGGTTTTCTGACAAGGTTGAGGAAAAAGAAGATATTTTCACATTCCATTGGGGAAAGAGTCAGCAAAGCGCGCAGATGTTACAAAGCAAAACTAATAGTCACGTAAGATTTCGTTGGGATGACGAAGAGGATGTACGTTCCTATTTTGAATTACGAATCAGTGTCTCTGAGATATCAGAAGATGTAACAATCACAATCACAGACTTTTGTGAATCATCCGACGAAATGGAAGAATTGACAGATTGGTGGAATACAAAGATTGAGGAACTTCAAAAAGCACTCGGAATGTAGGTAGAACAAAGTAAAATCATTAAATTTGCGCAGATTTTATAAAAAAGAGATGCGTATCAAACGATTATATTCCTACTTGATCAAAAGTTATTTGGGAACTTTTTTAGCAACGTTCCTAATCTGTCTCTTTGTCGTGCTAATGCAGTTCCTATGGAGGTATGTAGACGAAATGGTAGGAAAAGGATTGGAAATCAGCGTATTGGCTGAATTCTTCTTCTATGCTGCACTCTCTCTATTTTCAATGGCACTTCCGTTAGCCATCCTACTATCATCTCTTATTACATTTGGAAATTTAGGGGAAAAACTTGAGCTTTTGGCAATGAAAGCCGCCGGAATATCACTATTTCGGATTATGCGTCCATATATTATTTTCATTTCAGCAATAAGCATTGGAGCCTTTTTTTACTCCAATACCGCCATGCCGAAAATCCAAACAAAGTTATGGACTCTTCTATTTTCAATGAAACAAAAATCTCCTGAAGTTGAGATACCAGAAGGTTCCTTCTACCAAGGAATCAATGGATATCACATTTTCGTAAAGGAGAAAGACAAAGAAACCAAAGCATTGAAGAACATAATGATTTATGACTTCACGAAAGGTTTCGACAACTCTGTTGTTTTGGCGGCAGACTCAGGGAGGTTGCGTTCTGCAAGCGACAAGAAAAGTCTACTCTTCTCCCTGTACAATGGTGAATCATTTGAGAATCTGAAAACAAATGGAGGAGGATCAAACAAAAATGTGCCATACAGAAGAGAAACCTATTCTTACAAAGAATTGCTCATAGAGTTTGATGCAAACTTCAACAAGGTCGACGAGTCTATCATGTCCAACCGATACATGGGTAAAGATCTGAATGAGTTATCATTAGCAATGGATTCGATGAGGTTGCGAAACGACAGTTTATGCAACAGTCAGTATAAAATATTCCAACGTTCATTTTTCGACAGAGGTCTTTTAAGTACCCCTACTGTCTACACATCCGACACGGTAAAAAACTACGCCATATACAATACAGAACGCGTACTTGGTCAACATCCGTTGTCTGTACAAGTAGAGATGACAGACAGAGCCTTACAGCAAGTCAATAGAACCAGAATGGATATTCCATTCACACAAAGTGTGCAGGAAGCAACAGAGAAAAGAATTTACAGATATGATATCGAAAGACATAGAAAATTCACTCTATCTTTCGCCTGCTTGGTGTTCTTTTTTATTGGAGCTCCACTTGGCGCCATTATCAGAAAAGGAGGACTTGGATTGCCTGTTGTCATATCTGTCATACTCTTCATCATCTACTATATCATCGACAATACAGGATATAAAATGGCAAGGGAAGGTGTATGGTATGTATGGCAAGGAATTTGGCTAAGCTCTTTTATCCTATTCCCGTTAGGTATCACATTAACATATCTTGCCGCAAATGACAAGACGATCAACCTACCTTCTTTCAAAACGGTCACAGTGTCGATTGTGAATTTCTTATTGAGTATAAAAGGAAAGTTATCCAAGGGACGCGTAATTAGCGAATCTGAGGAACTCAAAAATAATACAACTGAATAATATACATTACTATGTCAAAATATAATCTAAATAGCATAGAAGAAGCCATAGAGGACTTCAAAGCAGGAAAGTTCCTAATCGTTGTAGATGACGAGGATCGCGAAAACGAAGGAGACTTCATCACTGCAGCAGAGCTTATCACAGAAGAGAAAGTTAATTTCATGTTGAAAGAGGGCCGAGGAGTCTTATGTGTGCCCGTCACTCTATCTCGATGTGAGGAATTGAAACTTGAAAAGCAAGTGATGAATAACACTTCAATGCTTGGAACTCCATTCACTATCACGGTAGACAAATTGGAAGGTTGTTCAACGGGAGTATCCACTCACGACAGAGCTGCCACCATCCGTGCCCTTGCGGATCCAACATCCACAGCAGAGACCTTTGGACGACCAGGACACATCAATCCCCTATACGCACAAGATAAAGGTGTTATTCGTCGCGCGGGCCACACAGAAGCCGCCGTTGATTTAGCTCGTCTTGCAGGTCTACAACCTTGTGCAGCCCTCATAGAGATAATGAACGAGGATGGAACTATGGCTCGTATGCCTCAACTCATAGAGAAGGCAAAGCAGTTCGGGCTAAAGATCATCACAATAAAAGACCTAATCGCCTACAGACTACAAACCGAATCGCTTGTCGAGAAGGGAGAGACAGTTCACCTTCCTACCAAATTCGGAGATTTTATGCTTACACCATTCCGTCAAAAATCAAACGGACAAGAGCATATTGCTATCACAAAAGGAACTTGGGGAAAAGACGAGGCCATTTTAGTTCGTGTTCACTCATCTTGTGCCACTGGCGACATATTCGGATCCTTGCGATGTGAATGTGGAGAGCAATTGGAAGAGGCAATGAAGCGTATAGATGCAGAAGGGAAAGGAGTCATCATATACATGAATCAAGAAGGCCGAGGTATTGGTTTGATGAACAAGATAAAGGCCTATAAACTTCAGGAAAATGGTTTCGATACAGTTGATGCAAATGTTCATTTAGGATTCCAACCAGATGAAAGGGATTATGGTGTTGGAGCTCAAATATTGAGAGAAATGGGTGTTTCAAAGATGAAATTGATGACCAACAATCCGACTAAACGAATTGGGTTGGAGAGCTACGGATTGGAGATCGTGGAAAACATTCCTATCGAGATTCAACCAAACAAATACAATATGATGTACATCCGTACAAAAAAGGAGAGAATGGGACACGACCTTCATCTTTAATACTTTTAACGCGATTTCACATATTTGACAAAAAAGTTAAGATTATACATTGTTTTTAACAATAACAAAACCTATTTTTGTGGGTTATAAAAAGAAAATAATAAAATTTAAATAAAATGGTTCTATTACAAGCAGTAGAGGCAGAAGCAGCAGAAGTAGCAAGCCTCAATTTATTTGATATGGCATGTAAAGGTGGTTGGATTATGATTCCTCTCTTACTACTTTGCATCATGTCTGTCTACATCTTCATTGAGAGACTTATCGTCATTCGCAATGCAAGTTACAAAGACTCATCTTTCATGGATAAAATCAAAGATTATATCAACGAAGGAAAAATTGACGCTGCATTAACTCTATGCAAGAATACAGACACTCCTTACTCAAGAATGATTGAGAAAGGAATCACTCGCCTTGGCCGTCCTATGAACGATGTAATGGTAGCCATTGAGAACGTAGGAAACATTGAAGTTGGTAAGATGGAGAGAGGATTGTCTCTTTTAGCAACGACAGCAGGAGGTGGACCAATGATCGGATTCTTAGGAACCGTAACTGGTATGATCCGTGCATTCTTCAATATGGCCAATGCTGGAAACAATGTGGATGTCTCTTCTTTGGCAGATGGTATCTACACTGCAATGGTTACTACAGTTGCTGGTTTGATCGTGGGTATCGTTGCATTCTTTGCTTACAACTACCTTACTTCTAAGGTTGATACCGTGGTCAATAACATGGAGGCAAGAACACTTGAATTCATGGATATTTTAAATGATTAATAAGCAAATAAACAAAAGATGATATGGCACTAAAGAGAAGAAATAAAGCAGAGGCTGGATTTAACATGTCGTCGATGACCGACATCATATTCCTTCTCCTCATATTCTTTATGCTTACATCAACCGTGGTTCACCCCAACGCTATCAAGTTGATGCTTCCTCAAAGTTCGGAGCAAACATCAGCCAAACCATTAACTCGTGTAACCATAGACAAGGACTTGAACTACTATGTAGCATTTGGCAAAGACAAGGAAAGACAGGTCTCTTTTGATGACATAGAACCCTTTCTTCTTCAAATCGTAAGCGAAGAGCCTGAGATGTACGTAGCGCTCTATGCAGATGAGTCTATCCCTTATGGTGAAGTTGTCAAGGTTCTTAACATTGCAAATAAAAACAAATTCAAATTGGTCATAGCAACCAGACCAATGGAAAAATGATTTATTGCTTTTGATGAATAAATATAAAAAAGCCCAAATAATAGCAGGATTAGGAACAGCATTGTTTCTAATTGGGTTACTTCTCCTTCTGCTTAACATATATCTTACAAGAGAGATTCCTCAGGACGAGGAGGGCTTGGAGGTAATGTTTGGCATGTCCGACAACGGAGGAGATGACTTTTTTGAGCCTACTCCAGCAGATGAAATTGCAGAGCAATTAGCAGAATCAACTCCTACAGAACAGGTAACGGCACCAAGTGACGAGGCCTATCAAACTCAAGACTTGGAAGAGTCTGTTCAGATGAAAAAAGTAAAATCCGAGGAGGAGATAAAGAAAGAGAGAGAGCTGGCTGAAAAGAAAAGAATCGAGAAGGAGAAACAACTCGAGGAGCAAAGGAAACAACTCGAAGAACAAAAAAGAATTGCTGCCGAGCAGCGTCGTCAAGACAGTATAAAGAATGCTATTGCAAAAAGAACCAATGTGTTCGGCAATGGTGGCGGAGGGGCAGGTGTCGAAACAGATACCAAAGGTACCGGTGGAGGTTCTTCTTCCGGATCGAAAGGGAATCCTTTTGGCAGCAACACATCCAATAGTACTGAAGGCAACGCAAGTTCTGGAAGCAACAATTCATTCTCGTTGGCAGGTCGTTCTCCTGTGGGACAAATCGTACGACCTTCTTATTCAGAGCAAGTTGAAGGCAAGGTAGTAGTAAGCATTACAGTTGACAAGAACGGAAATGTTGTAGAAGCCCACTTGGCAAAAGGTTCTACCGTAGATAATGCTAACGTACTTAATGCAGCTATTGCCGCTGCTAAAAAGACAAAGTTTAATTCAATCCCAGACGGAAAGAACCAAACAGGTCTAATCACTTATACTCTACAATTAAGATAACCAATTATTTCAATATGATATACGTATTTTTTGCGAACGGATTTGAAGAGACAGAGGCTATCACTCCTATCGATATTATGAGAAGAGCAGGTCTTGATGTTAAACTCATCTCTGTAACAAACAATCTTATGGTAACTGGTTCTCACGGAATCGCAGTGAAGACAGACGCACTATTCGAAGATACAAACTTTGATGATGCAGAATTACTAATGTTGCCAGGAGGAATGCCAGGAACCAAGAACCTTGATGCACATGCAGGATTATGTGAATTATTACAAAACTCTGCAGAAAACAAGATAAAATTGGCTGCAATATGTGCCGCTCCAATGGTTTTAGGAAACCTTGGTCTATTAAACGGACAAAAAGCCACTTGCTACCCAGGATTTGAAGAATATCTTTTGGGTGCTGAGGTTTGCAAAGAACCTGTAGTTGTTTCCAACCAATACATTACATCAAGAGGAGCGGGAACTGCTATGGAGTTTGGCCTGAAAATTGTAGAGATTCTAAAGGATAGCAGAATAGCAGAAGAACTTGCATCTGCAATTATTTACAAATAAAGTAACAACAATGAACAAAAAACTATCATTCATCGTATTTGCATTGGCTTCATTCATGTTTCTTCCTTCGTGTATCGAAGATGATAAGTATGGAGAGGGACTAGAAGTTTACGGAAAGGGAGACGGTACAAGACATAAAGACATCGAAAAAGAGGAAGAGGAGGAAGATGAAGGCGAAGGCGGTGAGCAAGGCTTCGACTTTACTACTCTTACCGGAACTTACGAAGGTAACCTCTTGACCGATCCTGAAGAGGGAACAACATCTCCTCTTGATGTAGAAGTAGAAGCAAAATCGAATAAGACATTTGGACTTGCTTTGAGAAACGCTGATCTTGGCGTTGGAGAATTAATCACTTTGGAGTTCTCTGGTATCCCTGCAAAAAAAAGCGGATCAAAATGGACATTCGCAACGAAACAAGATGTTGCCCTATTCGGAGACATATTCAATGTGGATGTAGATGGAGAGATCACAGAAAGCGACAAAGAACTATCTTTTGTAGTTCGCATCCCAGTTGCTGGTGAGATTCTTGCACTAAACTACAATGGAGTTCTAAAGAAATAGATATTTATTAACCCATTAAAAACTATACATTATGAATAAGATGAAATTTTATGCTGGGTTACTTCTTTTAGGTGCAGTAACCTTTACATTCTCTTCCTGCGGAGACGAAGAGGAAGAATTGGAAAATTCAGGCTATGTAGACAACAATGATTCAGATAATGGAAATGGTTCTGGAGAGAACAAACCGAATGGTTCTATCATTGGAACTTGGGTTCTTAACGAGAACAAATCAGTCTCTTCTTTCGAATCAAAAGAGTTGGACGAATTTATTAAAAATAACCCAACCCTACCTATCTCTGAAGACATGATCAAAGAGTTTTCTGGTGCACTCTCTGACATCCTCGGTTCTACAACTATCTTCAAAGAAGATGGCGTTGTTATCATGAAGGACCAAGATGGTTCAGAAGAAACTGGAACTTACAAGACTCAAGACCCTCAATTGGAAATCACATTGAAAGACGAGAATGGAAAAGATTTTACTATAAAGGCAGGTTCAGACCTTTCTTCATTGATCTCTGACGAAGAAGGAGGCATGGGAGCTAATATATCTGCCAAGGTTGACAAACTTCAATATTCAGTATCTGGAGATGTTCTAACCATTACTATTGTCAACTCTGGTTCTGCTAACCTAAAAGCATTGATGGGAAGCGTTATAGGAGGAGAAGATTCTGGAATGGATCTTGGATTTGATCTTAGTTTGATTCTTGGTATGTTGACCAATGTTCCAGAGAATTTGAACTACACTCAAATGGCAGTTCTTGTTTTCGATCGTTCAAAATAAGACAACTTACACTACAATAGAAAAGCACGGCTTTAAGTCGTGCTTTTTTTGTTTAAATATTTTTATAGTTGTCTAAACAACATTTTAAGATTGTTTAACTAAATTAATAATGAAAATTATTGTCACAACAACTATTTTTGCAATTAGAAAATATAAAACGAATTAAGATATGGTAAACAAATGGATTGAAGAAAAGTGGACTGGTGAAATAGAATTGGCATTCGCTGTTATCAGTGGTAAGGTAAGTAACGCTGTCAACAGAGTAATGACAAGACAATTTCGCAATGAAGGAATTGACATGACACCAGAACAATGGTTGGTTATGACATGCCTTTGGTTGGAAGTAGAGGGAGACCATCCTACTCAAAATCAAATTGCACAAGCCACATTTAAAGATAGACCGAGCATCACTCGCCTCATCAGAAATTTGGAAAGACAAGGTCTTATTTACAGAACAGAGAAGGAAGGCGACAAAAGAGCCAACTACGTTATGTTGACCGAAAAAGGAAAACAGTTACAAGAGAAAGTTCGTGCTGTAACAAGAAAAGGATTGGAATCTGTTTTCTATGGTTTTTCAGAAGACGAGATCGAAACATCATTCAAACTATTAGGTAGAGTATTCACTAACCTACAATAAAGTATACACAAAAATGAAAAAAGTTATTTTATTCATTGGAACATTGCTTTGTGTTGCATCCATCCAAGCGCAAAACACCTACTCTCTTGAGGATTGCAGAAAGATGGCTCTCGACAATAATAAATCAAACAAAATTGCACAAGCAGAAAGCAACAAAGCAGAGTATGAAAGAAAGGCTTCCGTCACAAAATTTTTCCCAGATCTTTCTATCAAAGGTGCGTATGTGAGAAATGGAGATGAACTAAATCTTCTTCCGGAAGATATGTATCTTCCTATCGGAACTCTCACAAACGGAAGTTTCGCCTTTGCTCCAGATCAAATCAGTAACAAATGGACATTAATAGGCACTCAACCCGTGCCTTTGGACGCAGAGGGAAAGCCTTTCAACCCAAAAGAGAATCCAGAAAAGATCCAATGGAAACAATATACCACAATTCCTGCAGAAGAGCTTTCTTATGATACAAGAAACATCTTCGTAGCCTCATTGAATCTTACTCAACCTGTCTTTATGGGAGGTAAAATCATTGCCTACAATAAGATTTGTAAATTAAAGAAGCAATTAGCCGATAGCAAACTAAACACTCTACAAGAGGAGGTCCTTGTAAACACAGATGAAGCATATTGGCAGATTGTATCACTAGCAAGCAAGAAGAAAGCGGTTGAGGGACTTATCAAATTATTGGATAAGATGGATAATGATGTGGCAGCCTTGATAGAGTCTGGTATGGCTACAAAAGCAGACCAGTTGTCTGTATCCGTAAAGAAGAACGAAGCTGAAATGGCTCTATTCCGTGTAGAGAATGGGATTCACCTTTCAAAAATGCTTCTTGCTCAATACTGTGGATTGCCATTGAACGAAAACTTCTTCCTTGAAGACGAACAAAGCGAGTCTTTAAATCTTGAAGAAACTGAGCCAATTGATATGGACGAAGTTTATCAAAACAGGAATGAGGTTAAGAGTCTAGACATCGCACAAGAGATCTACAGACAAAAGGAGCATATCGAGAGAGCCAAACTAATGCCAAACATAGCACTCTTCGGTAGCTACGCAGGAACAAATCCCAACATGAAAAATGGTTTTGAAACCAAATTTGGATTCGACTGGCATGTGGGAGTACTTGTTAACATACCTCTACTCCACTGGGGTGAAAACATATTCACACTAAAAGCTGCAAAATGCGAGACTCAGATTGCAAATTATAAAGAAGAGGAGGCAAAAGAGAAAATTGAGCTTCAAGTTAATCAAAGTGCTCTTAACCACTCAGAGGCTTTAAAAAAATTGGGAATTGCCAATAGAAGCTTGGAGAAGGCAGAGGAAAACCTAAAGTATGCAACCTTAGGCTTTGAAGAGGGTGTCATCCCCGCATCAAACCTAATGGAGGCACAAACTGCTTGGATCTCCGCCAAGTCGAACAAAATCGAAGCCGAAATCGAAGCCAAAGTAAGTGAAATAAACTATAAAAAAGCAACTGGTGCTCTTTTAAAATAAACAATCAAGTAATAACAGTTCATAAAATAATATAGCCATGAGCAAAAGAAACAAAGGAAATGATGTTAACATCGTAATCGCATTCGTCGTACTTTTAGCAATCGTACTAGGTATCACATTGATCGGTATCTTCACCATGAAACCAGATGCTGAGATCATACAAGGTGAAGTTGAGTACACACAAGTTCGCGTATCAGGAAAGGTACCTGCCAGGATAGATAGATTTACAGTAAAGGAAGGTGCTTATGTACAAGAAGGTGACACATTAGTTATCTTAAACAGTCCTGAAATCCAAGCAAAGATGCAACAAGCACGCGCCGCAGAAAAAGCAGCATCTGCATTAAACCAAAAAGCGAACAAGGGTGCAACCGACGAACAAATCAAAGCCGCCTATGAGATGTGGCAAAAGGCACAAGCTGGTTTAGAAGTTGCCAAGAAGTCATACGAGCGTGTACAATCATTGTACGAAAAAGAGGTGATCCCTGCACAAAAAAGAGATGAGGCAGAAGCCAACTACAAGGCAATGTTAGCAACCGAGCAGGCTGCAAAATCTCAATACGATATGGCAATGAAAGGTGCAACCGACGAAGAAAAAGATGCAGCATTGGCACAACTTAACAGAGCAAAGGGTGCAGTTGCTGAAGTTCGTTCTTATATGTCAGAAACTATTCTTACTTCTCCTATCTCTGGTAAGATTGCAGAGATATTTCCACAAAGAGGTGAACTTGTAGGATCTGGTGCTCCTATCATGAACATCATAGACACAGCAGACGTCTGGGTTACATTCAACATCAGAGAGAAATACTGTTCAAAGTTTATGGAAGGAACAACTTTTACTGCATTCATTCCTGCATTGGACAACAAAGAAGTTAACCTAAAAGTAACTTATATGAAGGATCTTGGTTCATTTGCTGCATGGAAAGCAACAAAGGTATCAGGAGAATTTGACTCTAAAACATTCGAAGTAAGAGCTGTACCTACTGAAAAAACAGAGGGTCTAATCAGCGGAATGTCAGTCATCGTTAAATAACGACAACTAACCATTAAGTTAGATGGAAAACAATTCAACCATAAAAAAGATCTGGTCGATTATGGTGAGAGAATGGGAACTTCTCACCTCTCGAAAGCTATACCTATGCATAATGGTTGGAGCCCCATTGTTTTGCGTACTATTTTTTCTTACGCTAATGCAAGACGGACTACCCAACAAGATGCCCGTAGCCGTAGTCGACATGGATATGTCAAATATTTCTCGTAGACTATCCAGACATTTGGACGGATTCAAGCAAACCGACGTGGTGGCAAACTGCCAATCTTTCCAAGAGGCAAGAAGCTTGATGCAACAAGGGAAAGTATATGGTATATACTACATTCCAGAAGGATTGGAGCACGACATCCTATCCTTCCGTCAACCTAAAGTCTCTTTCTACACAAACAACTCGTACATTGTTGCAGGATCCCTTCTGTTTAGAGATATGAAAACCATCTCTATATTAGGTTCCGCTTATGTAGGTAGAGAGTTGCGTACCGCAAAGGGACAGACTGAAGAACAGGCGATGGCAGAACTTCAACCAATAGCCATCGACACCCACCCGATTGGAAACCCTTGGGTAAATTATGCAATATACTTGTGTAATGTGCTTCTCCCTGGACTATTGTGTGTCGTTATTGTTATCACAACCGTATTCGCATTAGGCTCGGAAATCAAGCAGAAACGATCAGAAGAACTTCTTGCAATGGCAGATGATGATATATTCACAGCCATGGCAGGAAAACTATTACCTCACATCATCATCTATTTCATTATGATAACGTTTGTCGAGGTAGTACTCTACGGATTTATGCACTTCCCTTGTCACAACGGATTAGGCTCTATGCTCATCGTATCCTATTTGTTCGTTTTGGCTTGTGTTTCTATTGCAGTATTTTTTTATGCCCTGATACCTATTCTTCGTATTGCATTGAGTATATCTGCATTCTTCTGTATGCTCTCCTTCTCGATCAGTGGTTTCACATTCCCTGTTGGAGAGATGCATCCTGTAATCCAAACTTGGGCAGCAGTCTTCCCTCTCAGACATTTCTTCCTCCTCTATGTGGATAATGCTCTGAATGGAATACCATTCTGCTACTCTTGGACGTCTTACGTAGCACTTTTACTGTTCCTATTCTTACCTCTACTAAGTGCCCGAAGATTACATACAGTATACAAATACGATGTTTACGAAGTTTAAACAAAAGAATATGAACCGATTTTTCAAACAAATAAAAGAAGGCCTCACAGACATCCTATTGGTTTGGCACGACGAAATCAAAAGCGTAATGTCTGATTCAGCTGTTCTACTTCTATTCTTGATCGCGCCTCTGTTCTACCCTATTGTCTATGGATTGATATACAACCAAGAGGTGGCGAAAGAAGCCAAGTTGGTGGTGGTAGATGAATGCAACTCACCCGAATCCAGAGAGTTTAGAAGGCTCTGCGATGCATCAAGAGATGTGGAAGTGGTTGCAGTGTGTGCCAACATGGGTGAGGCAAGAGAATTATTACGCGAGAAAAAAGCCTACGGAATCATGAAATTTCCGAAAGAGTTTTCTAAATGCATCGCTAACAAACAAAAAGCAAATGTTTTAGTCTACTGCGACATGAGCAGCTTGCTTTATTACAAATGCTTTGTACTAACTGCCACAGAAGTCTCTTTGGAAATGAACAAAGAGATCCAAATTGACAGAATGGACAATGCCACTGAACGTGAAGCAGAGGTAGCAATCACGCCTATCGACTACGAGGAAGTTGCGTTCTTTAACACACAAAGTGGATTTGACAGTTTCCTTTTGCCTGCATTCCTAATGTTATTAATTCAACAAACATTAATCATTGGAATATGCGTATTGGCAGGTGATGCTTACGACCGAAAGAAATTCCACAGAATGCAACCCATCTTTCGCCATAAAAGAGGAACTTTCAGAATCGTATTCGGTAAAGCTCTCTGCTATCTTATGATCTATTTGTTGATGAGTTTCTATCTATTGTGGATTGTTCCAAAGATATTCTCACTTCCTCAAATAGGAGACCCAATCAACTTACTATCACTCATTCTTCCTTACATCATCGCATGTATATTCTTTGGAATGACCTTGAGTGTTTTCATCAAAGAGAAGGAGACTGCCTATGTGGCATTGGTATTCTTTTCTATTGTTTTCCTTTTCATCTCTGGAGTGTCTTGGCCTGGATCTGCCGTTCCTGCTGTTTGGAAATACATCAGTCACTTCCTACCAAGCACTTTTGGAATACAAGGATTTGTTAAGATTAATTCTATGGGAGCCTCCATCTCAGATATCACAATGGAGTACAAAGGACTACTCATTCAGATTGTCATCTATTTCATAACAGCATGTTTAGTATATAGATACAGAATAAAAAAGGAGTGTGTTTAAACATCACCAACAGACAAAAGGAAGTTGATCGAAGCCTCGACAACTTCCTTTTTTTATACCATCAACAATGCATCTTCTTTCAACTTTTTACTATATTTGCATAGGTTTTGCATGAAACCTGAACGAAATTAGAGATAACAATTTACATAAATCAAACAAACGCACTCGTGGAGTTTTACTTGTTGAAACTCTCACTCCAATTTAATTAACACTATGAAGATAAATTTCAAACTCATCTTAGCAATGGCAATTTCTTCATTACTAACATCTTGTTCCACTAAAGAACAAAAAGAATCCTACGACGAGCAAGTAAATTCATTGTACGACAAACTAAGTCAAGAGGAACGAGTTGCCCAACTCAGAGGTTTTTATTTGGCTCAGTTTTTCGACGAGAACGATAATCTTGACACATTAAAATGTCAACAGCTTCTATCTAATGGAGCCGGTCATTTTTCCCAATACGCCGTTACCCAAAGGAAAAACGCAGATCAAATAAGAGATATGGTTGCAAAAATGCAAAGTTGGCTTGCAACCCATACACCCAATAGCGTACCCGCACTATTCCACGAAGAGGTACTGACAGGTATCGCCGCCTATGGCGCAACCGTCTACCCACAGCAAATAGGATTAGCCTGCTCTTTCAACCCTGAATTAGCAGAGAAGAAAACATATCTAACAGCATCCAACTTCCGTAAGATGGGCGGTGCTCTTGCCCTTTCTCCAATGGTGGACATTGTTAGAAACCCATCTTTCAACAGATTGGAAGAGTCTTATGGAGAAGACAGCTATCTATCTTCTGCAATGGGTGTTGCTTTTGTCAAGGGTCTTCAACACAATAACCTAAACGAGGGAGTTGCTGCTTGTTCAAAGCACTTCCTTGGCTACGGAGGAGGCGGCAATGCACAAGAAAAGGAGTTGATGTCGGAAATTCTAATGCCGCACGAAACCATTATCAGGACTGCCAACAGCAGAGTGATTATGACAGGATACCACGCCATCAACGGTACCCAATGCGTGGGCAATAGTGATATCCAACAAGGCATCCTACGAGACTATCTTCACTTCGACGGAGTAACAGTTAGCGACTATGGTTCAATCGACCAATTGGTGAATGAACCAGATGCGATGCACAAAGCCGCAAAAGCATTGAATGCAGGTAATGACGTGGATTTCCCAGAGGGATTGTGTTACCAATACATTCCTACTGCAATTGAACAAGGTTTGATTCAACAAGAAACCTTCGAGAAGGCTGTCAAGAGAGTTTTAAAACTAAAAGCAGAGTTGGGACTTCTAAATAAAAACAATGCATTGTATGCAGAAGGACACATCGACCTCGACACTCCAGAAGAACGTCAATTGTCTTATCAACTAGCAACCCAATCAGTCGTTTTACTCGAGAACAACGGAATATTGCCTCTTAAAAACGACAATCAAAAAGCCATGAAGATTGCCCTAACAGGTCCAAATGCAAATAGCATGTGGGCTATGCTAGGTGACTATACCTACCAATCTATGCGTTATTTCTGGCAATTGAAGATAGAAGATGACGCACATCCTCAAATCATAAAACTCAAAGAGGGATTGGAAAGCAAACTTCCAGCAGGTTTCTCTATCGAATATAGCAGAGGTTGCGATTGGACAGAAGAGGTCGAGACCATCATCGAAGATGCAGGTGACGAGCGTGCAGCTTACATGAAATCCATTCAGAACAGAAAGATTGATAGTGGAGAAAAAGCAAACGAGGCAGAAGCCCTTAAGCTTGCAGCAAGCAGTGACGTCATTATCGCTGCAATGGGAGAAAATGTTATTCTCTGTGGAGAGAACAGAGACAGAACCCATCTACACTTACCAGGACAGCAAGAGGCGTATGTAGAGAAACTGATTGCCACTGGCAAACCTGTGATCCTTGTTCTATTCGGTGGTCGTGCTCAGGTCATCTCCAAACTTGCACCTAAATGTGCAGCCGTAATCCAAGCATGGTACCCTGGAGAAGAGGGAGGTAATGCTCTTGCCGATATCATCTATGGAAATGTAAGTCCTTCCGGAAAGTTGAGCATTAGCTATCCTGCAGAGGAGATCCGAGAAGCAATATGCTACAATTACAGTGTAGAAAAAGACAAACGCATTGCTTATCCATTCGGATATGGTCTTTCCTACTCTAACTTCAAATATGACAACCTAAAAGCAGAAAAGTCGACAAGCACAAAATCAAAACGATTTAATGTTAGTTGTGACATCACAAACACAGGCTCTGTCGAAGCTGACGAAATTGTTCAATTGTATGTTTCGCCTTCAGATACGGTTTCCAACATCAAACCTATCCAGTTGCAAGGATTCAGACGCGTTTCATTGAAACCGGGAGAGACTAAAAGCATAAGTTTTGCCGTTTCACCTCAGCAATTAGGATACTACAACGAAGGACATTGGTCTGTAGATGGAGGAAAATATCAAATAAAGGTGGGAGCATCATCAACAGACATCCGACTTGCAGAAGAGATTGAATTAACAGGAGAGCAACTTAACATTCCGTTAAGAGACTCCTACTTCTCAGAGTAATTTTACAAAGATGAAATATCTTATAGTATCAGACATTCACGGATGTTTGCCTCAATTGGAAAAGGTTCTTACCTTTTTCGAAAAAGGTAAATACGACATGCTTCTCATTCTTGGAGACATCCTTAATTATGGTCCCCGCAACGGCGTTCCACAAGGCTTAAATGCCCCAGGTATCGCTGACAGACTCAATGCAATGAAGGATAAGATCGTTGCAGTGAGAGGAAATTGTGATTCTGAAGTAGACCAAATGCTTCTTCAATTCCCCATGATGGCAGATTACACCATCTTGGTTGCAGAAGGCATAAAAGTATTTCTAACTCACGGACACAAATTCAACAAAGAGAATGCACCTCAACTGAATGGGGATCTTCTATGCTATGGACACACTCACCTATGGGAACTAACCCGTGAGACGAATTGCATCATCTGCAATACAGGCAGCATCACATTCCCAAAAGAGGGAAGAGTTGCTACCTTTGCCACAATTGACGAAGACCATAGAATAAGAGTCCGAAACATAGATGGTGAATGCTTGGAAGAAATGGAATTATAAGCAACTTAGTTTGAAGTATAAATGATAAAGAACTTAATTTTTGATTGGGGTGGCGTATTGAGTGTAAGTCAACACGAAGAAGCCGTCAGACGCTTTGCAGCCTTGGGTGTTCCTTCTGCAGAGAAGTACTTTGAAGAGGGAAAGAATTGGGGAGGAATATTCGGAGAGGTAGAAGACGGGGGCATCTCCGTCGAGGACTTTTTAAAGAAAGTATCCGACCTATGCGGTCAAAACATAACCTTTGAACAGATTGCTTATGCATGGTGGGGATTCTTCTCTCACCTTACTCCGAAAATATTGTCACAACTTGAAAGTTGGAAAGAGAAGGGATACAATGTGTATATGCTCACCAACAACAACCCATTTATGATGAGCTATATCCGTGGTGAGGAGTTTGCCCCAGAAGGAAAACCTTTTTACTCCTATTTTGATAAACTATATGTAAGTTGCGACATAGGTTTCTCTAAACCAGATCCAGCCATCTATCAATATGTCATTAACGACAAAGGAATGAATCCTTCAGAAACCATCTTTGTCGACGACAGACAACAAAATCTGGTGGGTGCAGAAAAAGTAGGGATGAAAACATTCTTCGTAAAGGATAGTGAGAATTGGATAGATGAGTTTAACCATTATCTTCAAAAAGAAAATTCAGAACAAAATCACAATTAGGCACGAGGAGTACTTCAAAAAAACACAAAATAAAATTTGGAAATTCCGAAACATTGTTCTAAATTTGCACCGCAAAACAAAAGGTTCCTTGGCCGAGCGGTTAGGTACCGGTCTGCAAAACCGTTTACAGCAGTTCGAATCTGCTAGGAACCTCCAAGAGCGTAGCCAAATGGGTGCGCTCTTTTTTTATCAAATGACTTACCTATGTACCAACAAAGGCACAGAGATAGAGAAATGGAACGTAAATATCAACCTGGCAGAAAATTATTTTCAATCAGGAAAATCTATTCATGCCAATCAATGGTATCGGAGCGTTCCGTTTCAATCAAACGCCTACTCCTAATATGGGTAAGTTTTCTACTCCCAATCACCGCCTTTGCACAAGACGAACCTCAAGAAAAACTATTGGAAGAGGTCGAGGTAACAACCTCCTTAAAAGAGAAGAAGGGCATATCAGACCTGCCCGTATCAGCCAATGCATTCAGCATATCGAAGATAGACAACATCAATGTTACCTCAACAAAAGACCTATCTTCGTTCGTACCCAACTTTCACCTCCCAGAGTATGGTTCGCAAATGACATCCTCAATCTACGTCAGAGGTTTTGGTGCTCGAATAGACCAACCCGTCGTTGCCTTAATCGTTGACGAAGTTCCCATTCTCAACAAAAACGCATTCGACACAGACCTGTTCGACCTTCAGCGAGTGGAGTTCTTCCGAGGACCACAAGGAACACTATACGGGAGAAACGCAATGTGTGGATTGATTCATCTTCACACACTATCTCCATTCACCTACCAAGGTTCTAAATTCTCAGCAGACTATTCAACTGGAAATAGCATTAAAATAAAAGCCTCAACCTACCAAAAACCTTCAGAGAAATTTGCATTTTCCGTTGCCGCCAATGCGTTGTATTCCAAAGGATTCTTTACAAACGAATACGATGGAAGCATGTGTGATCCATCCAAAAACCTATCGTTGAGAAGTCGGCAGATATGGAGAACATCTTCCTCTTTGAACATCGAGAACAGTCTCTCTTTCAACCTCCTTCGACAAGGAGGCTATGCATATAGTTCCACAGTCGGCGACACTCATCTTCCCATCAACTACAACGACGAGTGTCACTACAACAGACTATCTGCCACCGATGGTTTAATCTTAAAATACAACCGCGAGAAATTCGACTTTTCTTTCATCACCAGTTACCAATATCTGAACGATGATATGCTATTGGATAATGACTTTCTTCCTCAATCCATCTTCACATTAAATCAAAAACAAAAAGAACATACGATTAGCGAGGAACTTGTTTTCCAATCAAAAAGGAAAGAGAAAGTGTGGAATTGGAAATCGGGAACTTATGGGTTCTTTAAACATAATACGATGGACGCACCTGTTACTTTTGAACGGGAAGGCATCAACCAACTAATACTCGACAATGCCAACAACGGCATCCACAAGGTGTTTCCAACCGAGAACTTGGATATTCTCGAAAACGAATTCGTCATCTCCAGCAATTTCGAACTACCCACATTCGGAGTGGCTGCTTACCACCAATCTGAGTTTCGCGTTGGAAAGTGGGACTTCACCGCAGGACTACGTTTAGACTACGAAAAAGCAAAGATGACATACAAAAATGGAACTGACATCCATTACATCTTCACCCTACTTATGAAAGACTATAAACAACTATCGAGTTGGATGGATGGAACTACAAAAAAAGATTTCTTCGAGATACTTCCGAAATTGGCCGTTCAGTATCACATCGATGACAAAAACCAAATCTATGCTTATGCTGCCAAGGGGTACAAAGCCGGAGGTTTCAACACCCAAATATTTTCAGACATACTGCAAAACAAACTGAAGGACGACATGATGCAAGATTTAGGCATGAAGTTTGATGATATGACAGGAGCCAACTACAATACGGAAGAGGCTATCGCATACGATCCAGAATACAACTGGACCTATGAACTGGGCGCTCACTTCAGTTGGGCGAAAGACCAACTCAACACCGACATATCCCTCTTCTACATAGATTGCAAAAACCAGCAACTAACCGTTTTCCCAGAAGGAAAGAACACCGGAAGAATGATGACCAATGCAGGAAAAAGTAGGAGCTTTGGAGGAGAGATGTCTGTCCATTATACACATAACAACTTAGAACTTACAGGTTCTTATGGATATACCAATGCTAAATTTGTAGAGTTTAACGATGGTCATCACTCATACAATGGCAACTATGTACCATTCTCTCCAACCCACTCTCCTTCCATTCAAGCGCAATACTCTTTCTTTATCAACAGAAAGGTACTCGACAAAATCATCGCCATAGCAGACTGGAAAGGAATAGGCGAGATTTATTGGGACGAGGCGAACGAAGTGAAACAACCATTCTACTCCCTATTCGGCGCATCCGTCATTTTCCAAAAGGGGAACTTCCAACTAAAAGGTTGGTGTAAGAATATCGGAAACAAATATTACGACACCTTCTATTTCGTCTCTATGGGTAATCAGTTTTGTCAAGCAGGCAAGCCCAGACAGTTTGGTGTCAGTTTGAATTATGAACTAAAATAAATATTCACTATAATCAAAAACGGAAATGAGAAGATTATTTTTATCATTAGCAGTTATCGGACTAACATTGGTTGGTTTTACATCTTGCGACAAGGAAGAAACAAACGTAGTGGACACAAGCGAAGTTCTCTACACTGGAAGCATTGATGTCACCTTCCGCGGAGAAAACGTCACTACAGAAGGCATTGAATGTGCCTACAACTTCAACGATGAGAACACCCTAAACATCACATTGAAGAATATCAAGTTCGTTCCTCAAATGCCATTGACAATCACTCCTGTATTGTCAAACATCCCTTATACAAAGGCAAAAGCAAACGATGGAAGCGAAGTTATACACTTCGAGGCTCCATCTATCGTCCCTACATTAGGAGGAAACCCTTACGAAGATTACACCGCAACCAATATTGAAGGAAAGATAGAAGGGAACACAATCGATTTCTCTCTTTCATTTGGAACATACCCTACCCATTATCTTGGTAACAAAAACTAAAATCGAAACCTCCATTCGGTTTATCACAAGCGAGGCGCGTAAAATATTTTACGCGCCTCGCTTGATTTTTTCTACTTCTTTTATATATTTGTAGTTATTATTGAAACAAAGTAGCACAACATCAGCATAGAAAATGAAATATATTTCAAAACTAAGATACACATTGATGGCACTAATGTGCCTTACTGCATTCTGTGGTATTCAAGCAAAAGAAGAACTGAAAAAGGGAGAATGGGAACGCAGACCAGATGGAACCGTTGTTAGAGAAAGAGAAGTGACAATGAGTGATTTGGCCGAGTGGTTGTCTAGTGGAGACACTATCGCCGACGACCCTGTGATGCACTTCCTAAGAGAGTTTGTTGTCATTGCGAACCTTCGTGATAGCAAGTCACTACAAGAGCAAGCAACAGCCTTCACCTCTTTTGGAGAAAATCAATTAGAGTACAGAGAGATCAAGTCTGTAAAAGATGTCAGTGGTAAATCTCCTAACTTTTTTATGCCAGACTTTGGTTCCAGCATGACTTCCGCCATCTTTGTCAGAGGTTTCGGATCTATGTCAGGTACTCCTGTCGTAGGCATGAACATCGATAATGTGCCAACGCTAAACAAGAATGCATTTGATGCCGAT
The DNA here is from genome assembly GCA_045600225.1 of Paludibacteraceae bacterium. GTDB lineage: Bacteria > Bacteroidota > Bacteroidia > Bacteroidales > Paludibacteraceae > UBA1181. Next base: position 66,040 of record JAZRXL010000072.1, on the reverse strand, counting down.
TTGTTTGATGTCGAGCGTATTGAGATGCTTCGTGGACCACAAGGAACCACTACCGGACGAAACTCCATGATGGGTGTGCTCAATGTCTATACATTATCCCCACTCACCTACCAAGGAACTCGCGTTTCGGCTGATTACTCTACAGCAAACACAGTAAAGATAAAGGGATCAACCTATCAAAAACCAAAAGAGAACCTTGCATTCTCCGTTGCCGCTAACGTAAAGCATACCAATGGCTTCTTTACTAATGAGTACACAGGCAAGAAGTGTGATCCACACAATAGCGTTAGTGCTCGTGCCCGTATCATAATGACTCCAAGAGAGAGATTTACTGTAGACAATGTGTTTTCGGGAGGTTTCTTAAAAGAGGGTGGTTACCCATATGCATTCACTGACAGATACGATCAGACGCAACCTATCGCCTACGACGGCGAGAATATGTACAAGAGAATGAACATATCTGATGGTTTGGTAATCCAATACCACTACGACAAGTTCATCTTTGCAAGTATCACAGGTTATCAGTTCCTATCTGATGAGGTTCGCATTGACCCTGACTATTCAAAAGAGTCTTTGATAAGCAGAAACGAAACCCAAAAAGAGCATGCCATCTCTCACGAGTTCAACTTCCGTTCTACCACCAACCAAGATCGCATCTGGAACTGGAAGAATGGTCTTTGGGTATTCTTCAAACACAACAAAAACGACTCTCCTATCACCTACCACAAAGATGGCATGGAGGCTCTATTCTGTTCAAACATCAACAATGCTATCCAAACCAAATACACAAATGGAATGTTGAGTATCAAAGGGGATGAGTTGACGGTTACCAACGAGTTTGAAATCCCTACCATCGGAGCAGCCGTTTACCACCAATCCGAGTTCAAGGTAGACAATTGGGAATTCGCAGCTGGTCTTCGTTTAGACTACGAACATTCCACACTCAACTATTTGAGTCAAAACGATATGGAATATTACATATCACTTGCCATGAAGAAGTATGAGAACATTAACACCCATTTTTATGGAGACCAGGCTATTTCCGACTTCCAAGCCTTACCTAAGTTCTCTGCACAATACAACTTCAACCAATATTGCAACCTTTATGCTTACGCAGCAAGAGGACACAAAGCAGGTGGTTTCAACACGCTTCTTTTCTCTGATATAATACAAAACCGTATTATGAACACAATGCTAGACAATGTAGGAATAAAGGTTGAAGAAACGGGCGCACCTATCTACGACTACACAGAGAATATTGCCTACGATTCCGAGCAGAGCTGGAACTTTGAATTGGGAGGTCACTTCCTTTCACCAAAGAAGGAATTTAACATCGATTTTTCACTCTTTTACATTACTTGTAAAGACCAACAAATACTTACATTCCCATTCGGAAAGAATACAGGAAGTATGATTATCAATGCAGGAAAAAGCAGAAGCGTTGGTGGAGAACTTTCAGTAAACTATCAACACACCAATCCTAACACGCACAACGTATTCAACTTTGAAGGTTCATACGGATACACCAATGCAAAATTTGTAGAATTCGAACACGATGGAGTTGACTACAAAGGAAAGACCATTCCTTTCGCACCAGCTAATACCATTGGATTGGATTTTCAATACAAATTCCGTTGCAACCAAAAATGGTTGGACAATATCGTCTTTGCAGCCGATTGGAAAGGATATGGAAAAGTGTACTGGAACGAGGATAACATCTACAGCCAACAATTCTATTCTCTATTCAATGCCAACATTACAGCAGAATGGAAGAAACTTAGCATAAAGGGTTGGGCAAAGAACCTTGCAAACAAAACCTATGATACCTACTCTTTCACCAATCTTGGCAACCACTACTGCCAAAAGGGAAAACCAAGGCAATTAGGTATCACTGTAAGCTACAAATTTGAATAAAAGCCCACTCTCTTCAATTGTTTTTCTTAAATTTGCATAACCAAAGAAAACAATGTAATGGCTATCAATATAGAAAAAATCAGAGCTGATTTTCCCATCCTGAAAAAGGAGATCTACGGAAAGCCCCTCGTTTATCTTGACAATGCAGCTACCACCCAGAAACCCAAATGCGTGGTAGACACGATTGCCAACGCTTATTACGATTGCAATGCAAACATTCATCGTGGAGTTCACTTCCTCAGTCAACAAGCTACAGAGGCTCACGAAGAGGCACGAAAAACCGTACAGCGATTTATCAATGCACAACACCCCCACGAGATTATCTTCACCAGAGGAACGACAGAAGCCATTAACTTGGTAGCACACTCCTTTGGATTGAGCCAATGCAACGACGGCGACGAGATCATCGTAAGCCAGATGGAACACCACTCCAACATTGTTCCTTGGCAACTACTACAAAGCATTAAGAACATAAAACTTCGAGTGATTCCTTTTGATGAGAAGGGAGTCCTTAAAATAGATGAGTTGGAGAAACTATTCTCCAACAAAACAAAATTGGTTTCCGTAACACAAGTATCTAATACATTGGGAACCGTAAACCCTATCAAACAGATTGTTCAGATAGCACACTCACACAATGTTCCTGTATTAGTGGATGGAGCTCAGTCTACCCCTCATACAGCCGTTGATGTGCAAGACCTGGATGTTGATTTCTTTGCATTCTCAGGGCACAAGGTATATGGACCGACAGGCATTGGAGTGTTGTACGGGAAAGAAAAATGGTTGGACAAACTTCCCCCATACCAAGGAGGCGGAGAGATGATTAAGAACGTCTCTTTTGAGAAAACCACATTCAACGAACTACCATTCAAATTTGAGGCGGGCACACCCGACTATATCGGCTCCACAGCATTAGCCACTGCTCTAAACTATGTTTCAAACATTGGTATTAACAATATTGCCCAATACGAGCACGAGTTGCTACAATATGCAACAGAAAGGATGAAACAGATAGAAGGAATGCGCTTCATTGGAGAATCAGAAAATAAAAGCGGACTCGTTTCTTTCCTCGTTGGAGATATACATCCATACGATATGGGAACAATACTCGACAAGCTTGGAATTGCAGTTCGAACAGGGCACCACTGCGCAGAACCAGTAATGAAAGCATTCGAAATTGAAGGCACCGTGCGAGCATCATTTGCACTTTACAATACAAAAGAAGAGATTGACATTCTTGTTGCCGGCATAGAAAGAGCAGCAAAGATGTTTAGACGAAGATAAATAACCAGATTATGACAATAGAAGCAAAACAAGAACAGATAATATCTGAATTTGAATTTTTAGAGGATTGGTTAGACAAATACCAGTTGATTATCGACAAAGGAATGGCCAACAAAGGCATCGACGAAGAATACAAGGATGATCAACACCTGATAGAAGGATGCCAAAGCAAGGTATGGGTTCATGCCGAATACAAAAATGGATTTGTTTTCTACCAAGGAGAAAGCAACACCGACATTGCTGGCGGTATCGTAAGCATGTTGGTCGAGGTAATGTCTGGTCATACACCAAGCGAGATCTTAGATACTGAACTTTACTTCATCGATCAGATTGGACTTAAAGAGCATCTCTCTCCTACCCGTTCCAATGGAATGCTGGCAATGATCAAGCAAATGCGAATGTACGCGTTAGCATTCAAAGCACAATATGAGGATTAAATCATAGGAAGAGGGGGATTTGAAATTTTGTTTCAAATCCCCCTCAAATTTCATAATTTTTACTTTACAACCAATTTAGTTGTGACCTTTTGTCCACCATATTTCAGCACTACAACATAATTGCCCGCTGGAATATTTTCAGTTAATATAACAATAAAATGATCTGTCATTCGGTCTTCAGAAATTCAGGTATTGTTTCTCATCATTATCCACAATGGCTATTCCCTCCATCTCGATCAACCATCCGGGACGGCAGACTGGGGCAAGAAGAATTAGTTTAGGCGTGTTAGGGAAACGCTTTTCAAACATTTCGTTCACCACACGATAGTCGGCGATGTCTCGGAGATAGACAAACAAATGGGCCATATTATCGAGTGTGGCGCCAGCTTCCTGCAACAGAGCTTCGCTGTTTTCCCACATGCGAAGCGTTTGCTTTTCAATATCGCCCACATGCAGTATATCTCCTTTGTTGTCGATACTTGCCGTACCCGAGAGAAAAATATGTTTTCTATCACCATAATGAACTGCTGTAGCTCGCTCGAAAGTAACACCGTATTCGTAGGTCGGGTTCAAATGGGTGAGGGCATAGAGGTATTGAATTTGTTCTTGCTTTAACCCTTTGACGAAGTAGCTGTCCAGACGAATGGAGGTGGAAGGCTTTTCGCTTTTTCCTTCAATGCCGGTGCTGGCAATATAGTGCGTGCAATTGGTCAAGCCATAGGTTTCAAACAATTGTTTTCTTGCCTTGACCATTCCTAGGTAGTTGACGTCAATGTTTTGCACATAAAACCATGTGCGAATACAATTGTCCGCAATGGTCATCCCCAGCTCCTTTGCTTTCGCGTTTTCTTCTTCTAATAGAGCGTAGGTTTGCTCGTAGGATGTTCCCTCTTCCATGTGGGTTGCATTCCAAGTATGTTGATAGCCATTGTGTGTGAATAGAGGATTTCTTTCTTTTGAGATTGTTTCCATATCTGTGGCAAAGTAACACCATGCAGCTATTTTTGAACCATCCAAAGGTGGCTGTTGTATGATGGATACGGTTGTCTCCAATTTGCGCTCTTTTAACTTGTCTTTTAATGTTGCGGTTTGATTACTTGCATCACTTAAAAGGAATCGGATGAATAGACACTTGCCATACCTTCCATCATTGACCTCATCGAAAGCTTGGAACAAATGGCTGATCTGTTCCATAAAGGATTCTGTTGACAAACAATTGAATACGAGATGGTATTCGTTTGCGGATGAGGAATCTTCATCTTCCTTTACAAAGGAGAATGCTGTAATATTTACATTTTTGACATTGAATCTCATAATGCTATAATTTGCTATTCAAGATTGTTAATCCAAGTTTTCAATAAATTAATATCCTCTGTTTCGCTGTTGAAGCTGACGTTGGTATGGTCATAATGAACCTTTTCGGTTTCTCCTCTTAAAACATGAAGAATGAAACTCTCATCAGACAAGCCTGGTGAAACGATTTTGTATTGATCGTCTTTGTTGGATGGAACGTTGACAATCGCATCGTAGCTTTTCCCTTCAGTGAGGAAAAGTCCGCAAGCCGCTTTTTCGCTTGCTCCGTGACAATTGGTACAGTTCGAAAATATCTGGTGTTGAATTCTGTCGTAGTTCAAAAGATCAACATGAATGCTTCCCAATTGGATTATATTATTCCTCCGCTCATCCTTGGATATTAGGTGCGAATGGAAGCAAGTCACTCTTTTTCTGCTCTTGTTCAATAGTGCAATTGCTATTTCCTCTGTCTTCTCCGGAATACCTTCCATCGTGAGAACGATAGAATCTCCAACAGATGGCTTGCTGATACCTTTAGACATTAACGGATAGTCATCTTTTCCGAATGCTGCGATGACGATCTGGTAGTCGATTGGCCAGGTGTTTGTATTGTTAAATGTTACAATCCCTTTGCAAGTGGTTCCATCAACTTCGATTTCAGTACTTTCTTGTATATCTCCGCTATCGCATCTTATTGACAAAAAAGCCAATACAAAAAAAATTAAGATTTTAAAAATTCCCTTTCTCATCTCTTTCGTTTCTGTTCTTTTTTATTGAAAATTTTTCTGTTGTTTTACGTTTGTTCCTAGAATGTATATTGTAACAGTGCCACGGAGGTATGGGTAGCTAAACCAGTATCGTCGTTGTCTCTGTCGAGTTGGGTTTCGTGACCATATCTACCCATATACTGATACATAAGCTGCATCTTTAGGTTGCATTTTACAAAATAGTAGTTGAAGGAAACGGAAGGCGAATTAAGGAATCCTTTTCTGTCCAATCCATTTCTGTCGTAAATGTCGTAGCGAAGAGCAGTTTGAAATTTTGGTGTAAAGAAAAATCCGGCTTGTGCATAACCACCCATGAGATGGAAGTCTTTTTCTTGCTGCATCCTTTTCGTCCAATTCATACGTAGGTAGTAAAATTCCCCTGAAATGAAAAAGCGTCGATATAGCCAGGCAATCTCAACACCGCTGCGAAAATCGTTGGAACTTTCATCTTCAGCCTCAACATTATAATTAGCCGAAAGACCAATGTGTAGTTTTTTATTCTCTAGATCGGAGGGCGTACCTTGGTGGGTAGGCATAATACCCATTGGCATAAAGGCTAATCTGCCGGCATAGAGTAGAGAAGGTACGCCTTTATGGTCGTCGCTGGTCGTTTTGTTGGCGGTCAGACCACCTCCGTTGCCATTAAATAGTCCGACTTGGTATTGAAATTTTTCTTTGATGGTACCATGGAGTTGAACGCCTAAGTCGAATCCCATGCCTATGGTTGGATTTGCGGCATTGAGACTCATGTTGACATTTGCCGTTGTGTTGATAGAGAGTGGTAGTGCAGGGAAAAGCGTTTCTCCAAGTGTGGATAGGTATCCATGACAAAAAGGAACTTTGAATTTACCTGCTCTAATACGAAAGGCATCTTTAATGTTAATGTCAAACCAAGCTTGCTGCAATAGGTTTGATCCACTTTTGGCGGCATTCAATGCTACATTGAAAGTGATGATTTTAAATGCTTTCCCAGAGAAGCCAATGATGGCATTTGGTATAGCAAAACCGATGTTGGCCACTTTGTCTTGATCTGCCAAATTCAGTCCTTCGTCATCATACCAGTTGTAATTGGCGGTTGTTTGAACAAGCAGGTATGGTTTGAATGCGAAATCTCCAGCCTTGGTTTCGATGGATAAACCTTTTTTCTCGTCCAAACGAACAACGTCGCTTTCCATGTATTTGTCGGATATCTCCTTATACTCTATTGTGGCGGCTTGTAAATTACTTGTAAATATTGTGGCGGTTATGAAAAATAATTGTTTTGTATTCATAATTTATTGATTTATAAGGTTTCCAAAAAGACGATAAGTGCCTTTCTTTCTTCTTTTGTCATACGTTTGAATAGTTCACGAGAAACGGCACCTTCACCTCCATGCCATAGGATTGCTTCTTGTAGATTTCTGGCTCTTCCGTCGTGGAGGAATTGGGAGTGTCCGTTGACGATTTCCTGTAGTCCGATACCCCATAAGGGTGTCGTCCTCCATTCGTTACCATAAGCTAACCCAGACTTGAGATGGTCGTCCAATTCTGGCCCCATGTCATGTAGTAGGAAGTCCGAGTAAGGATGTATTGTCTGTCCTCCTAACCATGGTAAGCGTGTTCCGTTTAGGAGGACGCTTCCTTCTGCTTTTGTATGAAGCGTTGGAATATGGCATAGATTGCATTTGGCCTTATTGAAAGCTTCTTCTCCTTTTTTCACAATTGAGTTGTTGACGTATCTGCGGGCGGGGACTCCCAAACATTGCATGTAAAGGTCTACATCTTCCATGTCTTCTGTGGATACTTCGATGCCATGATAGATTTGTGGACTCTGAGATTGTCCTGCGCAAACTTCTTCTGGATATCGAGTGTTGGTGATGCCCATATCGCTGGAGTAGCCTAACTCAACTGTTAAATCTGCATGTTGGGCTTTGTTTCCAGACACACCGATCTGGTAAACACCACGTTCGGTGATGTAATTCAAACGCCCGCTGATGCCATATTCTGGATAGTTGCTTAGTGCTTCGATACGGAGCAGTTCGTTTTTGTCCAACGCCATTATTTGCCCCATTCCCACGTGACGAAGAGGTATGCGTACGGAGATGTATAAATCCTCAGGCGCAATGCTGTCGGCATACCATTCAGTGATCGTGTAATGAGGGGTTTGAAGTGAATATTTTTCTCCATCAGGAAATTCATACGTTTTTTCAGTGTAAGTCACATTTAGTTTGCCTTCTGCCTTTGATCCGTAGATGGTTTGGTCATGAAGTACACGTCCGTACGAACGGAAGTATGCTCCGTTTTTACGAGTGATATAAACCAGCATGGATGAGAATCCGTAGTTGCCACTTCCACCTTGTGAATAGAGGGACGATGGTGTCCTTCCTGCATTTTTATGGCAACTTCCGCATGAGTAACCTGCGTAGACAGGACCTAATCCGCTTTCCTCCGTGTTGGGGTTGTCATATAGAAGATCACCATTGTTGAAGCGTGTGCTTAAACTTCCTGTTACCCATGACGCTGGAGTGTCGTACGCTTTGCTTGATGACATGAATATAGTTGATCGACCAGCTGAAAGTTCGTCATAAAGTGCAATTTCTCCATTGGGTTTTATGATATCCCCATCGCTAAAATCATCCTTGTCACATGAACAAAGGAGAAGCAACAAGCAAAGAATAAATCTAATTAGGTGAATCATACATATTGTAAATACGAGTAACTATCAGTCCGATAGCCATGATAGTATCGGACTGACAGAAACGGAAAAAATTGTTAATTATCTGTTTATCTAACTACTGTTTTGATTTTCTCCAAAACATCAGTTAACTCTGCACATTTAGCCATAGCCTCCTTGATTTCGGATGAAGCGTTAAGGTTATTTCTGAAAGGTGCAGGGATAGCATCGATTGCTTTATATGCATCCTGGATTGCTTTGCGAATTTCCTTGTCCATATCCTTGTTGCTATTCGCTACTAGTCCGGAGATGGATCTGTCGTCGCCCGCATTGTCCAAATCGCTTATATCGTTTGATAATGTGCCAAGGTAGGAGTGCTGAATACTTAAGATATTGTTTTTGTAGTCTTCTAATGAATTCCAAGAATACCAAGATTCGACATCTTCCACGTTTTTGTTTTCGAATGGTCCACCGATTTTCTGTTCGCCGACTTCTCCTGAGATGTCTGTGCATCCATCAACAATCTGAGAGATGACATCGGCTTGCGTTTTGAATAGTTGATCGTACATGTTTGGTTGCTTGAATCTGCTACCAAAACCATCAGCAGCTTCGTCGGGTTCTATCTCCTCGATCAATTTTTCGTCTTCCTTGCTTAATCCGTCGTTTCCGTTCCAATAGTACCATAGTTTGAAACTATCGTAGTATAGACCTGTGGCAACCGTTTTCATGTATTCTTTTTGTCTGTCACCGACTGTGGATGCATCTCTTGCTTGTCCATTTTCAAAGAGTAAATATTCCAATGTGTGGAATCCTCTTACGGTAGCACCTAATCCATCCACATCAAAGTCAATATCACTGTTTAGATACTTTTCTATTTGAACCTTGTCTAATGGCCAAGAGTCCAAGGATGGATCTAGACTATATGTGGCTGCAGGTCCGAATAAGAAGGCCTCGCTTTCCTCCCATGGACAACGAGTAGCTCTCCAAGCATCACAAGCGTTTTGAAGGTCAGACTGTTTACCACTCTCCGTAAATTTTTCCACTGCAGCAAGCAGTTTTCGGGCAGCTTCTTTTTGCTTGGAATAGGTGTTTAATACAATGTTGTCAACATAATTGTTGATAACGATAGTGTATGCCTCATTGTAGTCTTGAGATAGTCCACTGTTCTCTATCTCCACATCATCTTTGCATGCGGTTGTCAACAATCCAGTTAATCCGCAAATAAGTAAAAATCCTTTTTTCATTGTTTATGTAATTTATTGTTTGTTTCATGTTTGAACATCCAGGCTAGGTAACCTACACCAATAGAAAACGTGTTTTCGCTATGGTAAATGCCTCTGTCTACCCATCTGTGGGAAAAGTCAGCCTTAATCACAAGGTTCTTAAGAGGAAAATAGTTGATGCCAGCGGTTAGTATGTCCTTTTTGTAGCGTGGGTCGGATGCAACGGCACCTTGCGTGGTTTGCATACTATTATAGTATTCATAGCGCATGAAAGGTATTAGACTAAACTTTTCAGATATGAGGTTGCCGAAATCGTAACCAAACTCGGTGTACCATGTAAAGGCAGTTTCTGCGACCTGATCGCGTGGGAACAAAGAGATTTTTCCAGTTTTGGGCATAGTGATGTTTAGTTTGGACAATGCTTCACTATCACCAATCTTTCCCCATAGTACATTCGCACGGGCGGTCCATCTGTGACCAATATATTGTACGTCTGCGCTTAAAATGGTTACGGGGATATCAATCTCCTTCATCTTTTGAGGTTTGGATGAATTGCCGGATGTTTTTGGTGCATAATAGCCGGAAAGGCCAAAGCGAGGAGTCTTTTCCCCTTTGAATTCAAACCGATAGGCTAAAGCAGGATTGCTCATTGTCTGTGTTTCAAACATGGATTGTTTACCTTTCTTGATAAAATTGGCTCGTGAAAAGAAATTGGGGTCCAATCCGTTTATGCACTGAATATTATAACTGAATATGCCAAGGTTACCAAGAAGCGACATTCCTGTTTCATGCCAGGTGCAGGGGAGTAGGGAGGATTCACCTTCCGGTCTTTTACTTCCAAAGAAGAATATGGGCTCATGGTGAGAATTGGTTAGTCCTACAGGTACAATCATGTGACCCATTCGTAGCATGAGTGCTTTGTTGAATATCTTTGTGATGTGAAACTGCTCTATGGCAACCTCTCCACCTTTCTCCACTTCTAATTCATATTCTCCTGCCTCATTGTATTCGTATTCGATACCAGAACCGGTTCCTCCATATTCAAACTCTATTTCTGAACTTAAAATCCAAGTGGGTGATAATTTGAAATCCAACGCGACGATAAATCGAGGAATTGATATTTGAGAGCGATTGTCTTTTTCCGAACCTTTCTCATAAAAACTATTCGGTCCATAATTGAAATGCTGATATAGCATTTCTCCGTAACCACCGAGACGGAATCTCCAATCTCCGTAATCCTTTTTGTCTACACTGTATTTCCTCTTTGCCTCAGTCTGTTGGTTCTGTTCGACTAATAATGAGTCTGCAACCTCTGCTGAAACATTCAGTGGGAAAAGTGTAGCGACGGATAGTAATCCTGTAATAATTTTCGACTTCATGCTATTTGAGTTTTACACTGCAAAGTTCGTTTAGTCCCCAAACTGGCACAATCCCTATTTGTGATTATAATTTAATATGTGGACTCCCTATTTGTTGTATGTGGATTTCTGGGAGAGTATGCACGAAAATAGCGGAGGAAGTCTTTCTCAAGGGTTCCTCCGCCGATAATTAGATTTATTCACCTATTCTTATGTGGTAATTGTTCGGGTAAAAGGCTAAACTATGGGTTACGATTGATTGCCTTTTACATCTAATTCGAACAAATTATTTTCTTATTTCGAGCATTGCAAAGTTAGATGATTTCTTTGTCGTGTAGAATCACCTAATATTGGTATTTAAACTGATTGTTTATCGTTATTTATAGCTATTCTGGAACCTAAATGTGTGTAAAGGCTAATTAATCAGCCTCCGTAACTATGCATTCCACCGAAATAGTAGTTGACGCCAAAGTAAGTGATCAGAAGACTGATAAAGGTGACGAATAGAAAGATATGCACGTGAAATGCTTTGCGTAGAGGAGGTATGAAAGTTATGTGAAAAACAAAACTATATAGTAGCATCGTGATAAGTGCCCATGTCTCTTTGGGATCCCACGTCCAATAGTCTCCCCACGAAATATTGGCCCATACAGCTCCCATAAAGACACCTGCCGTCATTGAGAATACGGTAGGATAAAGTAGCAGTTTGTTGAGTAATAAGAATCGTTCCTCCACTTCAGAGTTGCTACTGAATAAATGAATTAATATGGAGGCTATACTTATTAAAGTGACAAATCCTGCTAATGTGTAGGATATCATCATGAGTGATACATGAATACTCAAAAGAGGTGAGTTCAATACCGGCATCAGAGGTGTGATCTTGGGATCCATGTCACTTAGAGAAGCGGACAAAAGGGCAAAACCAGAAACAAGGATGCCTACAGGAAGGAAAATCTTGGATTTGCGACTCCCAATCAAAGCTAAGGTCTGAGCCAACCATGCGATGGAGAGTAGTGTCTCATGACCATTGGAGAAAGGAAGTCGTCCTGATATGATGATACGAAGCGATATGCAATAGGTGAGGTAAAGTAAACTGAATAACAAAAAGATAACGAACGGACGTTCCTTCCATTTCTTGGAGGAGCGGATTAAGTGAACACATAGTAGGAGGAAGGATAGGATACCTACTGTTAATGTGATATAACTGCAAATTGGGAGCCAGTTGGTATGCAGGTATAAATGTTCCGCCTTTAGTTGTAGCCAAGATGGTGTGGCATTGCCTAATTTGCTTGTTTGCAATTTTTGCAACTTGTTGATCCATTGAGTGCAATCCTCACCCTCCTTGTAGGCTTGATAGCATAGCGAGAAGAAATTACGGATCAATAATGCGTTTTGTTCATCAAGAGAGACAATGTTTAGCGTGTCGGTCGGCGCTATCAGATGGCAACCTTGCTTCGAGTCTACGGGGAATATTCTAAGCGTTGCCCCAGACTCCAACATGGCAATAATCTCTGCCTTTTCATCCAGTTTTGACAATTCTTTCCTTCTCTTGTCACTCATGCCCTTGCGAAGTCCCTCGATTTCTGCTATCTGTACTTTATACTGTTTATGTTCATTGAAGAAATCGACAAAACGAGCGTAACCTGTAATGCCTAATAAATCTTTGTCTTGCTTGTTCTTTATCTTGATCATTGGTTCGTATTGCCATTCTTCAGGATTGAAAATCCATCCGAATAGCACTTGCACGGACGATAGACCTTTGTATTGGCTTTTCCCTGTTAGCTTTTTGGTGAAATCAGTAGCATAAACTTCCATGGTGGTGATTCGCTCTTGGTATTCGATCAATAGATTACCAAAAGCGTCTGCTGTTGTTTTGTCAATAGTGCGGGCTATCCTCTCTTCCGCTTTACATTCCCCCGTGTTTAGGAATATACCGATGAATAACAATGATTTCCATATAGAATGGTGAAGAAGCTGGTGAAATCGGCTATTACGATCGAATAGGATGAATAGCATACTGAAAAGCAATAGTAGGTAGCCTGTATAAGTGATACGTACTCCCCATTTGTCGTAACTTACCATTAAAAACGAACCTTTTAAATCTTCGTCGTAGGAAGATTGATAAAATCGGTAACCATCCTTTTCGAAGATGTGGTTCATGGAGATGGTGATGGTTGATGTATCGTTGTTTATAGATATTGTACTTTGATAATCTGCTGCTGTTTGGGTGCCCGGATAAGGGATGATCTTGAAGGATTCCAGTTGAATTGAAAAAGGAAGCTGACGTTCGTCTTGCATTGGATTTGTTACTATGCAGGATGATTCCTTTTCACGTAAATGCAGGGTTCCTTTGTAACTGGTTAGATGTGTTAAGAGTGCACCTAGGAGAATTAAGACAAAGGATACATGAAATAGGAAAGATGAACTTGTGTGATATAGTTTCTGTTTAAGTATTAGATAAATTGAACTAATAGTGAGGGCACCCCATAAACCAATAACAATAGGGTGTGAATAGAGTTGGATGGCACTCTGTTCATCTATGAATTTGCTAACGAAGGAGAAGCCGATCATTAGTAGGATGAGGATGAATAACAGTAAGAACGGAAGGATATTCTCTATTTTTTTCATATTCTAAATACAAATGATATGACGATGCAAAAATACGAAATTTTGCTAATTCTGTTTTAATGTGGGTTACAGTCTACAGGATAGTTTGTTAGTTTCATCCTGTATACCTTTATCCACCCAGACTTGTTCTCCGTCCTCAGCTTCTGACTCTACTTTATTCTATATTGTTCAAGCTACATCTAAACCCCACTGGTTGCAAATAAAAAAAAAGAAACAAATACTGCACCTCTCTCTTACAAAGGGTTCCCATAAAAACACTCCTTTTCGCGCAAATATTGAATAAACGGAGCGTATGTCGCACTTGTTTGCAACAGTTTCATATCGCCAACCACTATCATCTGTTCCCTTGCACGCGTGATTGCCACATTCAATTTACGATCGATAACCTTACCATCTTCCTCAAAAACATTACCGGACAGAAAGCCCAACTGATAGCTCCTCTTCACCGTCGTTCCATAGACGATTACATCCCGCTCACTACCCTGATAACGCTCTACAGTATCGATCGACACCCCCTTCAAATCATCATCACCCAATAGTTCCAACGCCTTCCTTACCATAGACATCTGGTTCCTATATGGCACAATGACACCAACCGAACGACTACAATCAAACGCCTTACCTGCCTCAACATACATTTCTTTTACCGTAGCAACAATTTTTGCAATCAGACTTGCCTCTTGGATATTAACCGCATCCGATGTGTCATCGACCTCTGCCGGAACATGGAAACACAACATTCTATGAGAATACAACAGTTCTGCCAATCGTCCTCCTCCATTGGGTTTAACTCCATAGAAAGAGTCCTCCTCCTGATGTGGCATAGGAACACTCGTCAGCATGGAATCATAGTACTGCATATTAACAAACTCAGATATCTGCGGATGCATTCTACCCTGTTTGTTCAACAGGTAAACATACTCCGGACAGTTCCTAAATCTCTTCAATATGCGTTCGAAGAATGAATATCTGCAGCTATCCAACCCAATCTCGTTCAAGCTCTCATCTATCACTCGCGAATCCTTTTCGGGTTGCTGTACCACCGCTGGCAACTGCTTGTGATCTCCGATAAATACAAATTTACGAATGGCCTCACCCTGCTTGGCTGCAAACAACCCTACTAGATGAGGTTCTAATATCTGAGAAGCCTCATCAACAATGGCCAAATCGAACTGCTTCATAGAGAACAGAGACGATGTGGAGGCTATTGAAGTTGTAGTTCCCACATAGACCCGGACCGATCTAAGATACTCCCTAATCTCCGTTACATTAGATAGCTCTGCAATTTTATTTTTAAGCAAATATGACTTATCAAAGTGCTCTGTACAAGAGTGTTCGTGACCTATCCTCACAAAATCGATTCCCTCTTTTATCAGTTTAGCACAAATCTCCTCGACAGCTCGGTTCGTGTATGAAACCAACAAAATGGAAGAGCCTTCCTGCAACAAGGTCTCTTTCAGAATATTTACCAGTGCAAAAGAGGTTTTGCCAGTTCCAGGAGGACCTATAACAATAAAATAGTCTTGTGCCTGCTTAGCTCTTAAAACCAACTCGTTGAACGTTCCATATTCGCCCAACAACCGAACAGAAGTATCAACTTCTGGTGCTCTCTCTCCCAATATCAGTGCTTTACGAGATGGGTTATCCATTGCTAGAAAAGCATACATATCCTTAAAATAGGACCCAAACGAAGAGTCTAAGAAGTCGTGCTCCAATGCCCAACGAATATGATCCTGCACTCTAAATACATTTTTATTTCTCTGAGGAGAACGAAGTTTCAACAAGATCGACTCTTTGCGCAACTCAACAATAGTAGCACGAAAGACAATATCCCTACACATATCGGGAGTATCGGTCGTTTTATACGGATAAAGGACAACAATATCCCCTTTTCGGAAATTTGGCAAATTGTCTTGATCGCCCTCTTCGATACTCAATCGAACCATATCAACACCCATATCAGAGTCGTTAGCGACCAACGTCTCTAACAACGTAAGGTTGGAATATGCCTGTCCCTCTTGTATCTTCTCTTCCATCGACATGTTCCATGCGGCAGAGAACTCCGATTTGGCCAAATGATACTCCTTCTCCAAGAATGTGTAAAACCGATAGAAATAGGCTCGTTCCAACTCATTCGACCGTTGAACCGTATGCAATATCTTGTCGATTTCCGGTTTCTGGTAAACGCTCCACAGCTTTCCATTAACACGATTTGTATTCAAATGTTCGGAGGTAAGCTTGTCTAAAATAGAGATACCTCCCTTTTCCAACTTCTTTTCCAGAAAGACTATCTGATTACGAAGAAGCATTGCCACAAAAAGCAATTTGGGAGCAGGACCCTCTTTTATCAATCCATTCTCCTGATTTAAATACTTACCCGCCGTAGGATATTTAGAGTAGAGCAACAAGCAACTAATGTCATCTGCCGATATTTTATGGTTATACCTCAACCAAGCCAAATAGAACAACATCTGTACATAATGCTTCTCCTGGTGACCTCCATTAGGGAAACCCCATTTACCCGATTTTTGTTCTATCAATATCTTTTTATCATCCGTAAGCAAATCCATACGTCCCTGCAAACCCAACATCTCACAAAAAAAGGAAGGTTCCAACAAGACCCTCTCCGGATCGAATATCTGATATCCATCCAACTGTTTCCCCGTATACAATTGTAGGTTCTGTTGTTGATGGATAGCTTCTTTATGGAAAGTGTTCGAATCGAAGTCGGGACAAGTAGCAATGTTTAACGGGAAGGTTTGAAAAAAGCGTTTGGCGCTCTCGTTATACGGAACAGGAGAGGCATCATAAACCGCCTCGTCCAAAAACTGCCCCGCAAAGTTACCTATCAGTATCGCCTGTGTATTCTTTTTTGGCATTAACTTCTTTACAAGGTATGAATAGGGAGTCAACCCATACTCTTCGAACGCATCCGCCACTGTAGATATATCCACCAGGAAATCAGGCTCATACACAATCAACTCAGGGTAATACACACCCTCCTTCAATTTAGGACGTATTAGATTCAGCTGCACATCCTTTTCCAATAATCTACCCAAAGAGGAGAAGTCTCCCACCTCCATCTCCTGTGTGTAACAAACCTTTATGTCATCCCCCAATTCATCCGCTATCTCTGCATAAATAAACTGCTCGTCCCAATGATCCACCACCACTCTCAACACATCTGTTATAGGGCGTTCAGACCTTTCCGACTCCACCCATACCTCATTGGGAAGGAACTTCAATAGTGCATCAGGTATTGCCTTTTGGTAAACGCAACTCACAAATTCGGCAAAGAGGCGAACATCGTATGTAAACATGCGTTTCAGGTCCTCTTCCCCTTGTTTTTTTATGTTTCTTATTTTTGCTCGAAAATGATTCAATGCACGATAGATATTTTTCTGCAAATGGTACTCTTTAGCCAAATAATCCATTTTTGCGAAAGGACCAGAAAAGGCGAATCCTACATCATTCGTTTTATCATCCAAAACCATAAGGAAGAGATGCCGCAATGTCGCATAGGAAGTATGCGCGGACACCTTTTTCCCATTTTCACACAAGGAAATCAAATCAGCATAGATTGTTTCTGCGGGCACATTCGAGTATTTTGCCATAAAATATATATCGTTAGTTTAACGCAAAGTTAGTAAATCGTGTGATTAATTATATTATCTTTGCGATGGAAATATGAGTTATTAAAATTAAAGACTTGCACACTGCAAGTGAAGTAGATGAAGAAAAAAGTATTTGGAGTTCTCCTTTTGATGGAGACTTGTTTTTTGTTACTTTCAGCCATTATCGCACTATGTTATGGCGAGAAAGATTTTTTACCGTTTGTCTTTACAATGATTGCCAGTGGAATCACTGGAGGAGCCTTGTTTTTTCCAAACCGAGACAAAGGAGGTAACCTAAACAGGAAAGACTGTCTCATCATCATATCAGGCACATGGGTTGTCTTCTCTCTATTTGGAATGATGCCATTCCTACTGTACGGAACAGTAGATACAATCACCGATGCATTTTTTGAGACAATGTCTGGATTCACCACAACAGGTGCATCCATCCTAAACGACATAGAAGAGCAACCACATGGAATACTTCTATGGCGCTCCATACAACAATGGTTAGGCGGTTTAGGTATCATGGTCTTTTCCATTGCCCTTCTTCCCTCATTCAGCCGAAACAACAAGCAGTTATTCTCTACCGAAGCGACGAGCGTTTCGATGAGCAAGGTGAGGCCAAAAACCAGAGAAACAGCACGAGGCATTTTGCTTATCTATGCAGCATTGACGCTTATTTGCGCCCTCTTCTACCTAATAGGACCGATGAACCTATTCGACTCCGTTTGCCACGCAATGGCAACACTCGGAACAGGAGGATTCAGTACCCACCAAGCAAACATTGCCTACTTTAATTCAGCCTACATAGAGTATGTTTGTTCCATCTTTATGCTGCTGGCGGGTGTCAACTTTGCCCTATACTACCTTGCCACCACAGGCAATTGGAGACCATTCAAAACAAACGAGGAACTACATTGGTATCTAGCCATTACTCTATTTTTGGTCATTCTGTTCTTCGTGTTGTTTCAAATCAATCCACACCATAGTTATGGAGAACAAATGCCCGATACATTGGAAACTCAATTCCGAGCATCCCTATTTCACGTAACCTCCCTATTCACCTCTTGTGGATTTCAAGGAACATATTGCGACTACGACGGTTGGGGATCCTCTTTCTGGATACCAACAATGGTTATGATGGTCAGTGGAGCCTGTGCCGGATCTTCCAGTGGAGGTCTAAAACTAATTCGTTTCATTATATGTCTTAAAAACACGCAAAATGAGTTTATGCTCCACAAATTTCCAAACGCCATTCTACCGGTAAAGATATCCAAACGAGTTATCGATTATGAATTGGTAACCAGAACACTTGCCATCATCTTCCTATTCCTAATCGTACTTGTGATAGGAACATTCTTGTTATCTGTGACAGGACTCTCTTTTGATACGGCATTTGGTTCTTGCGTTAGTGCCATAAGCAACTCAGGACCTGGATTAGGAGAATCAGGACCAAGTCTTAATTTTGCCACGCTACCCGATTCCAGCAAATGGATCCTATCCATCCTTATGCTCATCGGTCGTTTGGAGATATATACTATACTATTAATGTTCACACCATACTTCTGGAAAGACTGAAGCAGAGGAACTAAGCAAAGAAGAAAAGGACTTCTATTGAAAAAGAAATGGGAAATGGACGCAGAAAATGGTTCGTTAAACAAGGTGTCGAACCAACGGAATTGGAACTTAAGATGATGGAATGCGAGAGAAGAGGTTATCTCGTTCCAAGCAGAAAGCTCATCAAAACACCTGAACAGATCGAAGGAATACGAGAAAGCGGAGTCATCAACACCGGCGTATTAGACCTAATCGAGAAAGAGATAAAAATCGGCATGAGTACCGAAGAGATAGACAAACTTGTCTACGACTACACCGTGTCTCATGGTGCTATCCCCGCTCCACTCAACTACGAGAAGTTCCCCAAAAGCGTATGTACCTCTATCAATGAAGTAGTATGCCACGGAATACCCAATCCTCACACCATCCTAAAAGAGGGAGACATCATAAATGTGGATGTATCGACCATCTATAAAGGATATTATTCGGATGCATCCAGAATGTTCTGTTTAGGAAAAATATCACCAGACAAGCAACGCCTTGTTGACGTAACCAAAGAGTGTCTTATGATTGGCATGAAAGCAGCTAAGCCTTACGGTTTCTTGGGTGACGTGGGGTTTGCCATCGAGCAACACGCTCGTAAGAACGGATACTCAGTAGTTAGGGAACTAACAGGACATGGTGTGGGACTTGCCTTCCACGAGGATCCGGATGTTTGCCACTACGGCAGACCTCATACAGGTATGATCCTTGCTCCTGGAATGGTATTCACCATCGAGCCTATGATCAACATGGGTAAAAGCCAAGTGGTTTTCAACCAAAAAGATGGATGGACCGTAACTACACGCGACGGACTTCCTTCTGCACAATGGGAGCATACCTTTGTAATGACAGAGACTGGTTTGGAAATATTGACACACTAAAAACATTCCACTATGAAGTGTTACAATTGTGGCAACGAGATACCTCAAGGCTCCAAGTATTGTTTGAGTTGTGGAAGAAAAATTGGAGACTCTGGGGATATGGGACGACAAGAGACCGAAGCAATAGGCTCACCCGAAAAGAGAAAGGCAGCCAACTACAATAGTGCACGAATTAAAATTCCCGTTGGAATCAGAATATTCATAGGAGTTTTAGCCCTATTTATAGTAGCAATGCTAATTTATGCAATACGATAATCGTCACGGCAACTTTTTTTACCAAAGTTGCCGTTTTTTTTTAGTTTTTGTATATCTTTATCGAAACAATACTAATCACTAAATTTAAACACAATGAGAAAGATGAAACTTACTTCTTACATAGCAGGTATACTTGTCTCTTCCATGGCATTTTTTTCATCCTGCACAACACCCGCAGATTACTGCGAAAAAATGATGGCAAAATGCAGTAACCTTGAGAGTAACGTAGGCACATTAGCCAAAGAGATTGCTAATAAAGATTATGCAAAGGTACAAGAGGTTTATGATGATAATCTAAAGGAGATCGACAAAACCATTGAAGAGATCCAAAGCATGGGTGATTTCCAAGAAGAGGGTTACCTACAATCGGCTGCTTTAAGTTATGCACAAGCCTACAAAGAGATTTACGAAAACGAATTTGCCACAGCAATAAGAATCATGAAAAAAGAGAATAAGACCTATGCAGATGGCGACACCATCGCATTTATGATTGATGATGTGAGCAAGAAATCGCAAGATGCTAAAAACGATCTTCTTCGCAATTTTACAAAATTCGTAAAAGAGCATGGTCTTATCGTTGCAGACTAACCTTCCAATATTTATTATCATCAGGGTGTTGTAATAACACCCTAACCTTAAATTTTATAACTATATGAACACAAACGAAAATTTAGTTGAGATATTTTGCGTCAATAATCAGCAAAAGAAACAATATCCAATGGGTACCAACCTATTGGAGATCTTAGAGGACCTCAAATTAGAATTAAAATATAAGGCAATTGTTGCCAAGGTCAATAATGTAACCAAGGATTTGAAATTCAAGGTTTACAAACCTAAAAGAATTGAGTTCCTTTGCAACGACGTACCATCAGGAATGAGAGCCTACGTGCGTTCCCTTTCATTCATATTCTGCAATGCAGTGAAAAAACTATATCCTGATGTAGTGGTTAGAATCGAGCATCCTATCGCAAAAGGATACTACTGCAAACTCCTTAACTACAACCAAACCATCACCCAAGAGATGGTGGATGCCATCAAAAAGGAGATGCGCAAAATCATTGATGCAGACATTCAATTCACAATGAGCAATATTCCAACAGAAGAAGCCATTGAACTATTCAACAAGCAAGGATCTCCCGACACTGCCAGATTACTAAAATCCAAAGGTTTCCTTTATACAAGGGTTTATGAATTGGAGGGAAGATACAATTGGTTCCTTGCTCCTTTAGCACCTTCTACTGGATACATCCAGTTGTTCGATCTTCTTACCTATCACGATGGTATTTATCTGCAAATTCCAAACAGGGAGAAGCCTGTCGAATTGGAGAAGTTCATTCCTCAAGACAAACTTTTTGCAACATTCAGTGAACATACAAAGTGGAACGAGATCCTTGGGTTCTCTGGTAATGTAGGCGAGATGAACGAGGTTGTCGGCAACAAAGAGTATGCATCTGGAATGATAAAGGTAGCCGAGGCCCTACAAGAAAAGAAAATCATTGAGATTGCCGATGAAATCGTTCGTAGGAAGAACATCAAAATGGCACTTATCGCAGGTCCTTCTTCATCAGGTAAGACCACATTTAGCAAGCGCCTAAGCGTTCAGATGGCAGTGAACGGATATATCCCTATGGCACTTTCTATGGACGACTACTTCTTGCCTCGCACACAAACGCCAAGAGACGAAAACGGAGATTTCGATTTTGAGTCTATCTACTCAGTCGACCTCGAACTTTTCAATAAAGATATGAACACCCTATTGTCTGGGGGCGAGATCGACCTTCCTTACTACAATTTTGAGAAGGGAGATAGAGAATATCACGGAAAGAAACTTAAATTGGGAGAAAAGACAATCCTAATCATAGAAGGTATTCACGCACTGAATCCAATGCTTACCTCAAAGGTTCCTGCAGAAAACCTATTCCGTATCTACATCTCTGCATTAACCACCATCTCTTTCGACAATAGCAACTGGATTCCAACAAGAGACAATCGTCTGTTGAGAAGAATCATCCGCGACTACAACTACCGTGGTTATTCAGCAGTTGAGACCATCAGCAGATGGGGTAAAGTGATGGAAGGAGAAGAGAAATGGATCTTCCCTTACCAAGAGAATGCAGATATGGTGTTTAACTCTGCTCTTTTGTTCGAGATTTGCGTATTGAAGAAATTTGCAGAACCGATACTTTCTGTAGTACCAGAAAATTCACCAGAATACCACGAGGTGCACAGACTTCTTAACTTCTTGAAATATTTCGAAATGATTCCAGAAGTTGAGTTGCCTCTTACTTCATTGCTAAGAGAGTTCTTAGGTGGAAGTACATTTAAATACTAACAAAACATACCACAAAGATTGCGGAGATGGATTTGAATCCATCTCCGTTCTTTTGTTCTTAAATAGGAGAATATGATTATTCAAGCAGATCAATTAACGGAGTTTAAAGGTGACTGTTTCGCATTCATTGCGAAAGAAATGGTGGTGAAATCGAATGGTGATGCCCTATCATTCCAAGATATGTTGTTCCTTCTGTCTCTACAACCCGACACAGACTTCTTTGTCGAGGAAGAGACTGGTATTTGCACATTAGCATTAGATTCAAAAGAGATTCTTCCGGAACAATATAAGACACAAACTATACGCTACTTCTTCTCGATTAGCAACGAAGAAAAGACATACCACGCAGCAAGGGCTCGTGCCCTACTCTCATGGAGGAGGGACAATAAGTTTTGCAGCAAATGTGGTTCTCCATTAACCAAACACACTACATTCACCGCACTCGAATGTCCTAACTGCAAAAAGAGTTACTTCCCAAGGATTGAACCTTGTGTCATCATATTGGTTAATAAGGGAGAAAAAATTCTTTTAGCAAGACATGTTCAAAGGAATCAGAATGTTTACACTTGCATAGCTGGTTTCATAGAGGTAGGAGAAACTGCAGAACACGCAGTCAGGAGAGAAATAGAGGAAGAGGTAGGCATAAAAGTAAAAAACATTACCTACAAAGGAAGCCAAAGCTGGCCATTCCCGGATCAACTAATGCTTGCGTTCACAGCTGAATACGATAGTGGTGAAACCAAACTACAAGAAGATGAAATCTCTGATGCACAATGGTTCGATCGCGAAACATGTCCCGCGACACCAGAACCAGGCTCCATAGCATACAGGCTGATACACAATGAAATTTAGGTTATGAAGAACCACATCAGTTGGCACAACTGACCACAAACATAAAGCGAATCATTTATGGTTCGCTTTATGTTATTGCAATTTTCTAATTTATTTACTGATACGTGTGTTTTTATGAATAGGCTGGACAGATTACCAAACTTATGTCATTTAACATTCTGAACCAATCGAATGGATAGTCCATATGTATTTTGAGTGGTACTTACATAAATAGTCTCATCGGAAAAAGAGAGACTATACGCATTACCGTCAGATCTACCCGTACAAGTCCAATAATACCCGAATGAATTAACACCAGAAATCATTCCACTTGGAGCCTTAGAACCAGATGCTGGCAAGAACACAGCACCGTCTTTCTCTATTTCATACCACTGTTCCAAGTTATAACTGTTGTCACTCCATCCCTTCGTCTGAGAATAAGGTATAATCGTTTTGTTCGTATAACTGTCTGGTAGCAGAATCATTCCCTTTACGCCATTTACAATAGCAACCGTTTTTAAGTTCTCTGCATTAGGACGCTTGGAAAGTAAGTATTCCCACTCATCCCTGCCTAGAGTTCTCCAGATACCCTCTCTATTACCTCCATTCGAAATCTTATTGTATCTTCCCCAGTCGCATATATTAAGGCCTGTCTCAAACCCACCACCCCAAGGGAAGAACTCCAAAGAGCCTCTATAAGAAGAATCTGCAGCCTGAACTCCTATATGATCAGTTTGGAAAAAAGCAAATTTCAACTCAGATTCATATTTTAACAAGTTACCTCTTGAAAACTTCACCTGTTTGTCTTCTGAAACCGAAAAGATACCAGGCAAGGCTCCTTCAGACGATATGGTAACCAAACGCTTAGGCGCAGGTTGAACATCTTCAATGTTTTGTGGCTCATCATCATCTCCACAAGAGACAAAACCTGCAGGGAGGAGCAGGATTGCCAAATAAATCCATTTTTTCATACGATCCCATGTTTTTATTAGAAAAAGCAAGAGAGCATGATCTCGTGCGTATTAGACGGCAAATTATTAAATCTACCCACATTCAAATCATAAGTGTAACCGACTCGGAACATATTCCACTCAACACCCAAATTAAATGCCAACATAGACATATCCACTGGGTTGGACAAATCAGGTCTCCAAGTAGCACCAAACCACACAAATTTGTCGAAGAATAACATTGCGTTAACTTCTAACATGTTTGTTTTATACTTATGCATATAAACCAATGCAGGGGCAATATCAAAGCGTTCTGACAAAGGAATAAATCCCCTTCCATAGAAATAGAAGTGACGTCCCGATTTAAATGTAGTGGAACTATCATTCAATAGATGGGTACAAGAAGCACCAACCATCCAGTGCATTGAGGTAAACTCAAAACCAAAGTTCAGATCTGGTGTTACCTCTGTTCGCTTATCCTTTTCGTAAGTATCGCTATTATACTCCTTCTCATCCCTCATAATGTTATCCGCAGGGTTGAAATAACCAAAATTGGCACCACCCGAAAGACCCAACGAAAGAATATACTTATCTGTGATATCCAAATGGTATGAGTAAACAAGCTGAGCGTTAGTAGTGCTATGCCCCACACCCACATTATCATAGTTTACAGTCAATCCCAAACTAGATTTTAATCGCTCACTATAGCCTGTAAAGTTAAGCAACGCCGTTTTGGGGCTATTCTTCACGCCAGCCCATTGGAATCTTCCCAAAAGGAAGAGGTCGAACTTCTCGTTATTACCAGTACCCGCAGGATTGACATTGATACGAGAGAAAAACTGTTGAGAAAGCATCAAATCTTGTTGTGCATGGACATGGAAACTCAATCCAACCATACAAATAAGAAAAAATAACTTGTTTATATATTTATTCATTTCCGTAAAACTTTCTATCTAAAACTTATTTCAATCTTATTACCTCCACGCGACGATTGCGTTGATGATCCTCTTCTGTTTTTGCATTTTTTACAATTGGATGACGCTCTCCATCTCCTCGGATTTGCAAGCGATCCAATCGCACATCTCTAAGCAAAAGATTAAACAACACCCACTCTGCACGCTTCACAGAAAGAACATCATTATAATCTTCCGAACCTCTCTCATCGGTATGACCAACCAATAAGAACTTATCGTTTGGATATGCATTGATAAAGTCTAACAATATCTCCAGGTCCTCTTTGTAAGTACCATTAGGAATATCTTTGTCATACTCAAAATAGAAGATACGCATCTCGTGGGTAGCCAAAACATTATTAGAAACCCTAACAATAGAGTCTGGCTTACTTTCTAATGACTGATCCAAGTTTCGGATTTGCTCCATCTTTTGCGCATTTATCTTCTGTGCTTGATCATCAGACTTCTCACCCTGTTTATTGTCAACGGCATCGGATTTATCGTTTTTTAGTGCCACCTCATTATCAGAGACCTTCTTATCCTCCGACGATTGTGTTAATGTCTGACCATTGTCAGAAGCCTCAACCTGCTTTTTCTCATCATTGGGAACTGCACTTGCAATAGCGTTACTGTCATTCAACGCTGAAGATTCTGCACTATTAATCTTTTCCTGCTGTTCTGCCAATTTTATTGCCTCTTCCAATGCAGCCGCAGCCTCATTTGCCATTCTTTCTTTCTCAGCAGCCAATCTCTTTGCCTGATCTACCTTATCTTCTTCTACCTGAACATCAGCCAACAGGCGTGGTTGTTTATTACTATTCAAATTAACCACATAAAGATCGTACTTGCCACTATCAGGAAGGAGTTTCCCCAGCTTACGATTTGAAGCAAATGCCAACATACCATCCTTTCTTATCAAAGGATAATTTTCATCAGCATTAGTGTTTACTCTCGTATCAATCCTCTTTGGAAGTCCCCACTCTCCATCCTGATCTTTCTCCACTTTCCAAATGTCCAGTCCTTTGGAATCTTTCATATTGGAAGCAAAGTACATTTCAGTTTCGTCTTCATTTACAGTAGGGTTCATTATTTGAATGGAATCCTTCGGCATATATCTCCAATTGGCGTATGCCAAAACAGACCCCTTGTATTTATCTCTCTTAATTGCGGTACCCAAAAGTTCCACATACTTATCCTCAACCCATTTGCCGTTCTTCTTTTGTTTTGCTGTAAACAACTTACCAGAACTTGTATAATACAAAGTTCCTGTCTTGTCACAATAAGCAACTTGACCATCTGGATTGATTCTTGAAAAATCTTTCGTATAGGTAAGATTAGAAACAGAACCATCTTCAGCTATATCTGCAATAAAAGTACTATCGTTTCTCACAAGCAGAGCGGTTCCATTCTTGTATGGAGACATCAACTTGTCTACTCCAACATTCTTACTTCCTTCAAAGTTGGATGGTTGTCTGCTAAAACCGGACAATGGATTCATTACCATTCCGATTACAAATAAGGATAAGACTAATCTCTTCATTTCTATTTCTACCTTATCAATTATTTTCTAAATACCTCAATAGTTCCCTTCACCACACGCTCGTCTCTCAATGTCAAGACATACATGTATACGCCAGGGTCTGCAACAGCACCCTTGTACATTCCATCCCAACCATTGTTGGAATGACAAATAAGATTTCCATATCGATCATAGATCACAACTCTATAACCAGGCATGAAATCATCATTATCACCATCAACAGTGTATGGCGTAAAGATAGTTGGAATCACAATGTTATCTGCTAAATGAGCACTCAACGAATCACTCACAAGTATTGGACAAGCTCCGTTCTCAACTGAAACATAATAAGAGACATCTCCACTTGGAAGATCTGCATATTCATTCTCATCAGTTATTGACAGTAGAGTCTCCTCTCCCTCCGCATTTACAGAGTACCATGAATATGGGCCATATACAGGCTTCTTAACCGAAGCATTCAAAACGATGTCGGAACCATATTCAAACACACTTGTACTCGTTGAAATAGACACACTAGAAGGATAGGCTACCCTAACATATGCAGAATCCTTATCAGAAGCAGGACAAACATCATCTTCAACCATAACCCATGGGGTAGTACTCTCCTCCATAAATACAGTTCTTGTATTTGAAGTAGTTTGTACTCCATCCCACCATACATACCTTTTTTGTTCACCAGACAAAACATCTGCAGTAAGTGAAATAGAATCATTACCCAGCTGACAAATATCCATTTTGTCCACAGCCAAACTTACCGACAACACGTTTCTCACATCCACACCGATCTCTTTTGTTACACTGTTACATTTCTCGAACAAAGAATATGCCGTTACCGAGTATGTTGAGGTTTCTGTTGGAACGACATGCAATGTGCTTGCTGTTGAACTATCACTCCATACATATCTACCGATTTGATTTCCTAGATCATCTATAGTAATATCTGTTCCGACCGTATCGATTTCGCAGAGCACCGTCTTATCAACAGACAATGTGAAATCTATCGGTTGATCAACCAACAACGAGAGGGTATCAACAATCGACGGACACACTCCATAACGAGAATGAGCCACAACAATGTAAGGCATATCTTCCACCTCAACTGTTCTTGTTGAATCAGAGCCTTCTCCTACATTCCACTCATAAAAAGCAATCGCACCACTCTCGACTGTTACAGCAAAATTTACTTCATCACCCAAGCAGACAGTATCCTTATCTGCCATCAACGAAACTTTAGGCATCTCCTCTACAAATACCTCTTTCTCATAAGACACCGATATCACATCTCCTTTTTGGATAGAGATTCTGAATAGGGTTGTAGTATCAATTGTAATAGCTAAAGTGTCCTTGCCTCTCATATTCTCAATCAATGTGTAGTTGTCATCCTTAGAACGACGAGTTGCCCACTCCACATCATATCCTTCAGACATTTCTCCCAATTTCTCCTTATCGATTATCAAAGTGATCTCTCCGTTATTAGAACAAATAGAATCTGCCCAGCTTACAATTCCAATGCTATTCTTTCGAAGAATTATTGTATTCTCAGAGATTTTATCACTTCCACAAGAAGGCTCGTTGTTCTTAGAGAAATCCAATGCTTCAGAAGCAGTAGATGAAACCAAAACTCGATAGTACAACATCTTGTCTATCTCTTTCGTTGAAACCTCAACCAAAGTATCTTGTGTAGGACCATATACATTCTCCCATTTTACCGAATCGGCAGATGCCTGATAGACGTAGGCATGTTCGAATTGATCTTTCTTTTCAGGTCTAACCACCAACTTTATGAAATCAGAAGCCACTGGCATATCCACCTCATCTGTTCCATCAAAATGGATAGAGAAAGAGGAACCGCAATCATCCCCTATATGGAACTTCCTTGAAACCTTAGCCTCTCCTCCATCAATAGCAGATGCTGTAAGGTTAAAGAAACCATCCAGATCAATATTGTTTATCACCAACACACCATCACTGGTCACATGCGCCAAAGCTTGATTGTCTACCGACCACTCTACCTCTTTCAATGTTGCGTCAGCCGGATGGATGAATAGTTCCAATGGAATCGAATCATTATTGTTCAAACATACGCATCCAAGAATACTCATTGAGTCGATCATTACAGGATCCTCAACATAGATATAAATAGTAGTATCTGCTTTCAAACTGTATGAACCTGTATGGTTCTCACCGTAATGCAAGCTATAAGAGTAATTTCCTTTTTCACAGAAGATCTCAACCTCACCCTTCTCGTCCGTATATGAAGAGTTGTAGAAACCTTCGTTTTTGTTGATGTCCAACAACAAGTTGCTTGCAGGTGTCTTGTCGCTTTGATGAAGCACAACATACTTCACATCGTACATCTTAGCTCCAGAAACCACCTCAAAGTTTAGATCGTAATCTTTTACAATGAAATCACGAACGATATCAAGGATTCTCAACTGATAACGACCAGGTACAAGTAAATCAATAATCTCTCCTCTTGTATTGGTTCTTATCTTTTCGTGAGACGCATCATCATAATATGTGGTAGGGAGCAACACTCCATTTTCATCATATTTGTAGATATTACCAAACACTCCTGTTGCAACCTCGTAATTAGCATCCTTGACAGTGATCGTCACCGTTCGTTTCACTGGTATCACAATATACACTGTTGTGTCCGTTTCGGAAGTTGATGCCTCAATCGAGAACGAACGAGTGTATGTTCCATTATACTGATAATCCTTAAGAATATACTCTATGAAGTACTCGCCCGGTTCACAGAGCACAGATTCATCAAACACCCACGCTTCGCCAACACCTTCGTAATCTGTGTAATGGTTTGATATCACTCTCGAATACTTTAAACTATCTGAAGCCTTGTAAATATCCATGTTCATCACCTGCGGATACACCATCCTTCCGTCGTGCAAGAATTGGAATTTCACAGGACGAGAATTGGCAGCAAATCCTTGGAAGTATAGTGTAGTATCAGATTGAAGGTAAACCTTTTGTGTGTCACCCAACGCAGCAAATGTATAGTAGCCTTCCTTAAGGATTGTTGAGTAGTGGCCTAAACTATCTGTCAATAGGTCGGTTCCCTTACCGTTTTCCGAGATGTAAGAGAAATACTGTCTTGACTCATAATCATAACCATTTATATCTTTCAAAACGATATTAAGATTATACGAATCCAATAGATTGATTTTGATATGATGAGCGGTATCATCTTTCATAATGTTGACGATATCCATAAACATCTCATCATAATTACGTTCCCGCAAGTTAAATGAGTAACCATAAACTCCAGGAAGAACATTCATTGGCTTCCTTATCTCGAATGTGTCTTCTCCAACCATCTTCGAAGGGTATCTGAATTCATCCCCAGTACGATAGTTCCAAAGTGTAATTTGCCTTACCGATACAGGATTAAAAGCCTCTTTACCCTGGTAGAAATCGAAATACACTTTTGTGCATAGCGTTGTATCCACATACATACGCACCATTGTATCCTGCGTAACGATCAAATTCCTAATTGTATCGTTCAAACAATACAGATTGACATCCCCCTTCGCTCCGAAAGCAGCATAACCAATATTATCTGTCATATCTGTTAACACCCTTTCTGGATTAGAGTCGGAAGATATCATAACAGGTACATATGGAATTGGTGTGATACTATCCTTTGAAGAAAGAACCAAGATAGTCAATTTATAACCTCCATGGTCTTCTTCTTCATCGTCTTTTTTATCGTCTTCATCACCTTTATTTTCGTCTCCTTTATCATTAGATCCAGGAATATATGGCAATATTAAATCGTGTACATTCTCATACAACGGATCATTCTCATCCACAGTAAATGTATCTACAATAACGGAATAATCCCTCGTCTTAACAGTACATTCGTAAGTTCCAGCGTCCAAAGAGATAGGAGTAGCTGTTCTGCTACAATTGTAATAACCACTAAGCGTATTGGTTCCATTCAACGGTTTCACATCCGCAGAACCATAAAAGAAAACACTATCAGGAGCGATGTGTTTAATATCAATGTCTTTTGTTAGGATAGAGACCTCCTGTCCATTCTTCACAAAACGGAAGAAAAATTGGTGTAGGATCTTACCACTGGTTACCTCAACCTTCGAATTAATGTTCTCATCTTTCAAAGTTACCGTCTCAGTACCTTTGAACGTAGAAAATTCGTACTCACCTTCTGGCAAAAGGAAGCGAACCATACCTGTTACATCCGAGAACTTCTCTCCCACAAGAGTCTTCGAACCATCAGCATTGATCTTAGACAATGACGCTTTCTTTTCTGCCAAAGGCGTACCTTCATCATCTTTAAATTCAATTTGCAATGCTCTGTAATCAAGATTAATCCATTTGTAGTCTCCATTCTTCACAGAGAAGGTATCTTGGTTCAAATCACCAAATTCGAACTTATAAGAGTAGTTGCCACTTGGTATTGAAACATCAACAAAACGTCCATTTTCATCAGTCGTATAAGTTTTATAGACCTCACCCTCTCTCATTACATCTATCGACAAATCTGCCACCGACTTGTTTCGTGAATCAGAGATTTCAAAAATAAGAATACCTTGAGAATAAACATTCCCTAAACACAAAAATGTTCCTATCAAGACAAGAACTTTACGCAAAAATCTCATCAGTTTATTACAATTATACTATTAGTTAATCTTAATCTTATCTAAAACTCGGCAAAGGTACAACATAAAGCCCACTCGACAAAAAAAATCAATGAATAAGAGGTTTTTTAACCATCGATTCCTTTTTCTTTGCCCATATAGAGCCAAGTCAATGTTACCATAATCAAAGTCAAACTCCAAATGTAGAAGAAGGAGGCACGCATACCGAAGTTATCTGCAATCTGTCCGATCACAAAGGGTCCAAAAAGGAAACCTGTACCACTTATGGTATTTACCATGGCAATACCCATAGCCGGTGTCACATCCTTTTGTCTACCGGCAAGACTATATATGATAGGCACTAAGCATGATATGCCCAAACCTGCCACCAAGAATCCAAAGAAGGTAAGAAGCAAAATATCCCCAGAGACTATAAATAAGATTCCTATGGATGCAAAAATGCAACAACATAGCAATATCTCCGACTCTCGGAACCTTGCTCTGACACGATCACAGAAGAAACGGCCAATAGACATAAATGCAGAATAAATAACCAACCCTAATGGTGCAAGATTATCAGGGAAATTGATTACCGTACTCATATAAGGGGTGCTCCAAGTTGACATACTACCCTCTACAACCCTACCGCACAAAGCAACAAAGGCTAAAAAGAGAAGCAATCCCTTTGGAACCATGATCTTCTTCTTTGACTCACTTGGAACTACACTTCGGGTAATCGTTTCCTTTAAGTAAAATCTTCTGATAAACACAAATACTGACAAAGAGAAAACAGAAACTACAACGAAATGAAGTTGTACAGATAAATTATTCGTAATGAAAAGAATACTAGATAACGCACCTGCCCATACACCTACATAAAAGACTGCATGAAACATCGAAATGATAGGACGCTTATAAGCATTCTCAACAATAATGGAGTTACCATTCATTGCAACATCCAGCATGGAAACCGAGACTCCATAAAGAGCACCAACCAAGTACAACACATAAATATTAGGCATAATAGTAAGGAAAGGTAGAAGCGCCATATAAACAAAACCTGCGGCAGTCATCTTCTTACTACCATAACGGCCCATCAAATGAACACACAAAGGCATTGAACAAAGAGATCCAATGGACATACTCAAAGGGATTCCACTCAACTGGGATAAATTCATTCCATAATGCTCTTGTAGCGCAGGATATCGGGCTAATAAAGATGCAAAGATAAATCCACTCAAAAAATACTGAACCAACAATGCCTGACGCGCATGTTGCTTCGTTCTCGTAATAGAATTAAAATCCATAAAATTGACTGTAACTTCATTCTCAAAAAACAGGTGCAAAATTACGCTAAAATCTTCTAATCAAGATATTTTTCAGACATTAATTCTTCAGGTTCAAATCTTTATCACTTAATATAGTCTATAAAATCATAATCATATTCATTCTTTTCATCTGCACTCATTTTCTCTCTTGCCACTTCCTTCCACTCTTCGCCCAACTCTGGGAAGGTAGTATCCCCATCAACAACCGTATATACTCGTGTAAGATAAACCTTTGTAGCCAATGGGAGGAACTGCTTATAAACCTTACCCCCTCCAATGATGAACACCTCCTCGTCTTTGCTCAATGACTTTTCCAAATCTTCAATTGAGGAGAATACTTCTACATTTTCAACCTCACCCGACTTCATCGTGTTCGACAAGACCACATTGCGGCGATTAGGCAAAGCTCTGCCTATAGAAAGAAAGGTATTGCGTCCCATCACTATGGTATGTCCCGTGGTTAATGCCTTAAATCTTTTTAAATCACCCGACAAATGCCACAACAACTGGTTATCCTTACCGATAACACCGTTTTCAGAAACCGCTACAATAATTGAAATACTCATATATATAGAATAAAAAGAAGGTGCACCTATGAGATGCACCTCCTCTCAATTAAAAAAAATATTAGATATTATTACTTTCTTCTTTGTGGTTAGCGTAGTAAACACGAAGAGGTGTAGATGTAACCTTAATGAATCCCTTAGCATCCTCAGATGTCCATCCCTTATTCATCTCTCCATATTCACCAAACTTAGTCTTAACCAAGTCGTCCTTAGAATCAACACCTACTGTCGAGAAAGAAAGAGGACGAAGCTCCAAAGAAACTTCTCCATTTACATTACGTTGAGACTCTTGAAGCATAGCCTCGATATCACGCATAACTGGCTCCAAATACTGAGACTCGTGCAAGAACATTCCATACCAGTTAGCCACTTGGTCTTTCCAGTATTGTTGCCACTTAGACAAAGTATACTTCTCCAAGAAGCGGTGAGCACCGATAATCAACATTGGAGCAGCAGCCTCGAAACCTACACGACCTTTGATACCGATAATTGTATCACCAACGTGCATATCACGACCGATACCATATGCGGCACCTATCTTCTCAATCTCTTGGATACACTCGATCTTATCTGCGTACTCCTTACCATTAACTGAGCAAACCTCTCCGTTCTTAAAACCGATCTTCAAGATTTCGCTACCTGTTTTTGTAACTTGCTTCAAATATGCAGACTCAGGCAAACCTTGTTTTGAATCCAAGATTTCACCTCCGCAAATTGATGTTCCCCAAATTCCTACATTGTAAGAATATTTCAACTTAGTCCAATCTGCAGAGAAACCATTCTTGTTCAAATAATCAATCTCATATTGACGAGTCAAAACCATATCTCTTGTAAGGGTAATGATCTCAACACCTGGTGCCATTACCAAGAAAGTCATATCGAAACGAACTTGGTCGTTACCTGCTCCTGTAGAACCATGAGCAATTGCATCAGCACCAATCTCATTTGCATAGCGGGCAATCGCCATACCTTGGAAAATACGTTCAGAAGAAACAGAAATAGGATAAGTACCATTACGAAGCACATTTCCATACACCATAAAGCGTAGGCTCTTCTCGTAATACTCCTTTGTAACATCCAAAGTAACATACTTAACTGCACCCAACTTGTAAGCATTCTCTTCGTTTTGCTTCAATTGTTCTGCACTAAAACCACCTGTATTAGCACATGCAGCATATACATCATATCCTTTTTCCTTAGCCAAATACATTACAGTGAACGAGGTATCCAAACCACCACTGAATGCTACGACAACTTTCTTGTTAGCCATATTTCGTTTTATTTAAGAGTTTCTATTAAATATTCTTTGATAATTCTTCTTCAGCACGCTGAACACACAATGGTTCGTTTGGATCGAACAACATACCTGTACAGATGCAATAACGACGTCCTGTACGCTCCAAGACATCGTAGTTGATACATCCATGGCATCCTTTCCAGAATGACTCATCCTCTGTCAAATCGGCAAAAGTTACAGGCAAGTAACCTAATCTAGTATTCAACTTCATAACCGCAGCTCCTGAAGTCAAACTAAAGATTTTTGCCTCTGGCCAACGAGAACGCGCAAGGGTGAAAGTCATATGCTTGATCCTGCGTGCCAACCCACGACCACGATACTTTTCAGGTACGATCAAACCTGATGTAGTGACATATTTTTTATTTTCCCATGTTTCAATGTAACTGAAACCAGCAAAGTCATCACCACATAAAGCGATCACAGCTTTTCCTTCGCGCATCTTTTGCTTGATATACTCCGGGTCGCGCTTTGCAATACCCGTCCCACGCACCTTGGCTGCCGCAGCTATTGTCTCCAAGATGGTATCCACATAAGGGATATGTTGCTCATCCGCAACAAATATCTCAATTTCCTGATCCATAATCTTCTTTTTATGAAATACAGTTGAAATTATCGTTTTATAGTAGGAATAACTCGAGACAACGCCTCGATAACTTCCTGCTGGGTTAAATCTTCTTTCTTTACAGCAAAAATCGTATCATCACCTGCTACTGTTCCCAAAATAGCATCACCAGCCTGCTCATCAATCTCTAACGCCAAACTACTCGCATATCCAGGTTTAGTATGAATTACCACAATATTGGCCGAGAAATCAACTGAAGTACAAGCATTTCCCGATAGGAATCTTCCTACAGAAACCCTCTCCTCATTAATCCCTGCCATACTTGGCATCTGATACACATATTCACCATACGAATTTATCGTCTTTAAAACTTTCATCTGTTTTAAATCCCTCGATAGCGTTGCTTGAGTTAAAACAAAATCTCTTTCTGCCAATAACCGTAGCAACTCCTCTTGGCTTCCGACAACAGAATTCGAGATAATCTCCTGTATGGCTGCGAATCTTTTTGACTTATTTTTCACAATCTTTCTCTTATTTAATGTAACCATTTTGATATAAACACCCTTCTTCGAATATTTATTCAAAATTTTTGCAAATTTATGTATATGTTTTCATTATACAAGAAAAAGGTTGTATAAAATTCTTTAAAAAATCAAATAAATAATTGCTCTCCTATTAAGATTACGGAACAGGGTCATAACCACTGCCTCCCCACGGATGACATCGAAGGATTCTCTTAACAGACAAATACATACCTTTTATAACGCCGTGTTTACGTAACGCAATCATTGCATATTCAGAACATGTTGGTGTATACCTACAAGATGCAGGCAACATAGGGGATATACAAGCCCTATAAAAACGAATAGGAAGAAGAAGCATGGCAACACCCACTCTTGAAAGCCAAGATTGATTTTGTTTTTCGTTATCCATTACCCTTTTTCTCTTCCTTTAATGCATCTTCCAACTTTTTCATCAAAACAACCATCTTCTTATGCATAAAACCAGAAGGCTCTAACTTCTGTCCTACATAATGAATGCCCAAATGAATATGCAACTCATTTTCTGTCAAATAACTGACCAAGGAGTGCTTATTTAAGCGATAACCCTCTCTCATCTGACGCTTCAAACGGTTTCGGTCTACCGCATGCTTGAATCTTTTTTTAGGTGCACTTACCAAACATCGCACCGGAACCTCTCCATCCTCAACAAAGCAATATACCATTCTGTAAGGATATATAAAAAGAGAAACTCCCTTTTCGTAGAGAGCCTCAACAATAGTACTTCCATACAAATGCTCCTTCTTTGGGAAAGTGTTTCGATTCTGCATATAGTAAAAAACAATGTCAAAAAGAGTCGTAAAACCCTTTTTGACACGGTTCAACTTTATTATTTCTTCTTATTAACCTCCTTTAGGAACAGATCCAATGCAGCTGGCATCGACGGAGCCTCTGGCGTTGGTGCCTCGACATTTACAACCAAACCAGACTCTTTTGCCACCTTCGCTGTAGTAGAACCTAAACATCCGATACAAATCTCGCCTTGCTGGAAGTCTGGGAAGTTCTTGAACAACGAACCAATTCCCGTAGGACTGAAGAACACGAACATATCGTAATTGAAATCTGGCTCTTGTGTAAAATCAGAACTTACCGTCTTGTACATAACAGCCTTCGTAAAATTAGCATTCGCCTTCTCCATTAATGAGATAATGTCTTCCTTATCCGATTCCGCTGCATTCGAATTTACATCATGCACATCAGAAACTGCAACAAGGAATGTTTCATCCAAGTGCTTGTTAACGCTTACCATCAAATCCTCGATTTTACCTGTAGCACTAAAGAAGACCTTTCTTTTTCTATATTGAATGTATGTTTGAAGATAATTTGCAACAGATTGTGAAACACAAAAATATTTCATTGTCTCTGGAATTTTCAATCTCATCTCTTCACACAATCTAAAGAAATGATCAATTGCAGTTCTTGCAGTAAACACTACTGCGGTATGATCCAAAATAGACACTTTCTGTTGGCGGAACTCTTTTGCCATAACCGGCTCAACCCTGATGAAAGGTTTGAAGTCAATTTTTACGCCATATTTCGTTTCTAGGTCAAAATACGGAGACTTTTCTGACTTGGGTTTCGGTTGTGACACCAAAATACGCTTAATCTTCACCATTCTTAACTCTTTCTATTTTAAATAATTAGACAATGCCAACCAAGGTTAAAACCAAGACAATCGCTGGCAAAATTTCTAGCGTGCAAAGATACAAAATCAAATAGAATAAAGAGGACATCCCTGTAAAAAAAATAGACAAAATCTTGTACAGATACAGCAAAACAGCTATCGCACAAAAGATTAACCCTACATACAAGGATGTTGAAGCAATAACATTCGGTGCATATGCCGCAAAAATGCTAACAACAAATAGCACCATTGCAAGCGTAGACGTAATCGTGGAAAAATAAGAACGGACGGAAGACAACACATCCCTATTGAAAAAGACATAACAAAGAAGACGCATCGTCAACATCTTAAATATCACATAAATGACAAATACCAAAAGAACCCCCAAAAAGGATATGCCGAATGGCCTTGGTGTGTAGTGAAAGAAATCCACCAACACAAAATAGGCAAATATCGAAACTGAAAAGACAGATATTATATGCAACAACACCTTCATTCTCGAAGTTTCTCCAACTGAATAAGAAGGAACGTTCTCCCTTCCATTAGGATAGAAAAACTCCTTAAAATCCTGAACCATCAGCTTAGAGAAGTTCTTGTATATCCATCCGTACAATGCGAACATCACAAGCATTATAGGCATAAACCAAACTTGCTGCTGCACCGTATGATGCAAAGGTGCGCCTTGTTTTCCAGGCACCAATCGGAACAACTTCTGAGATTTATCTTCAACAGGACTAGTCAATAAGACATAGGGTGCAAACTCTTTGATATTCAAAAAGGAACTGGACCCGAAATAGGTAGAAATTCCCTCCTCAACAGAAAGAGGTCTTACTTCCACTTCCTGCGACAAACTATCTAATCTATACAGAATGGTCAACTGACTCGCTACTAGGCTATCCTGACCATTTGTCACACCCAATTCTTCCATTTAATCTTAAAAAAGAAAAGAGGAAACGCAATGTTCCCTCTCTTATTCTAAACCATCACATTAAATATTCGCTCTGATCTTTTCTGCAAAAGAACTCATCTCCTCTGGAGTATAAGTTTTCTTCTTTGCAAAATTGAAGTCTCCTTCATTCTTGATAGGAACCAAATGAATGTGTGTATGAGGAACTTCCAATCCCAAAACTGCAACTGCAATTCTTTCACAAGGCACTGCCTTTTCTATCGCCAAGGCAACCTTCTTAGCAAAAATCATCATATCCCCAACCAACTTGTCATCCAAATGGAAGATATAATCGTCTTCCACCTTTGGCACCACCAAAGTGTGGCCTCCCTGTACGGGATTTATGTCCAAAAAGGCGAAGAATCTGTCGTCTTCTGCAATCTTATAACAAGGAATTTCTCCGTTGATTATTTTCGTGAAAATCGTAGCCATATTCAATTAGAATGAAATTTCAACAATCTCAAAAGGAATCTTTCCAGCAGGCACTGTCACTTCAACAACATCTCCTTGCTTCTTGCCCAACAAAGCTTTTGCAATAGGAGTGTTGACAGACAACTTACCCTCTTTCAAATTAGCCTCATGCTCTGAAACCAATGTATATGTCATCTCAGCACCATTCTTGGTATTCTTAATTCTTACCTTATTTAGGATTTGAACAACATCTGTGTTCAATCGAGATTGATCTATAATCTTTGCATAAAGGATCTTCTCTTTCAACAAAGAGATCTTTCCTTCCAACAATCCTTGAGCCTCTTTTGCAGCATCATACTCTGCATTCTCTGACAAGTCTCCTTTGTCACGAGCCTCAGCAATCTGCTTCGAGATATTCGGTCTCTCTACCGTCTCCAAGTACTTCAACTCCTCCAACATTTTGTTGTAACCTTCTTCCGTTACATAAGATACAGCAGCCATTGTTATTTAAATTAAATTATTACTTATTATTTGCATATTGTCTTTCAGAAAATTCATAAAATAAATAGAATTCCAGTTGTGAACCAGAACTCTATTTAACTGTTTAACTCAAAAAACAAATATATGACAAGCGCAAAGATAATGGTAAAGTTTTGATTTACCAAAAAAATAAATTACGAAACTTACTTCTTCAATTTCTCCAATGCCACCTTCATCATATTGTCCGTACTATTGATCACCGAGTAGAACGCAGCATCTCCCAAGATATTTCTAACTACATACTCTTTAACCCTTTTTGCAATGATTTGCTTGGTAATATCCGACACTTCCGACTTCGACTTAATGCCCTTTGTTTCACCATATTCCATTGCCTTTCCTCCCAAGTCTTGTCGATCCAAATAAGCGCACAACTGCTCTTGTGTCATACGAAAAAGTTCTGAACGATATTGATCCACATAACGGAAAGAGTATTCGTACAGTGTTCCTGTATTATATAACTTCGTATAATATGGGGTTACTCCAATGGTATCTCTTACCACTATCACATCCGGTGTTATACCACCGCCTCCATAAACAACCCTTCCTTTGACAGTGTGATACTCAACCGAATCAGTTACCACCTTCATCGTATCCGTATCCATCTCGCCCTTTGCATATCTTTCGAGCACTTCTTTTCGATACTCTTCCTTGTCATCATAAGGCTTTTGAATGCATCTGCCTGATGGGGTGTAATATCTTGCTATAGTCAATCGAATAGCAGAACCATCACGCATAGGAATCTGTTGCTGTACCAATCCCTTACCGAACGATCTTCTTCCAATGACCGTAGCCCTATCATTATCTTGCATAGCGCCAGCAAATATTTCACTGGCAGATGCAGACCATTCATCAATAAGTACCGCCAAAGGAGCTTCCTGGAAGGTTCCATTACCATTTGCATACGCAATCTCCTTCTTCTGAGCTTTTCCTTCCGTGTATACGATCACATCATCTTTATGAAGGAACTCATTAATCATATTGATAGCTGCATCCAAATATCCTCCGGAATTTTCTCTCAAATCAACGATATAAGATCTGGCACCTTCGTTCCATAAATTAGCTAAAGCGGTATAGAACTCTGAATAAGTGGCAGAACCGAACTTGCTAACCTTCACATATCCGATGTTCCCATCAATCATATACGAAACATCCACGCTATTCGTTGGAACATCTCCCCTTGTAATCGTATAATGCAACAACTCATCAGAACCAAATCTTTTTATTCCCACTTTAACCTTCGTGTTCTTAGGTCCGCGTAGTTTCTTGACTACCATATCAGAAGTGATTTTTTTGCCCACAAAAGCCGAATCATCCACTTCAACGATCCTGTCACCCGGTTGGATTCCCAACTTTTCAGAAGGTCCTCCGTGGATCACAGCAACTACCATAATGGTATCTCTTTGAATGTTAAACTGAACACCTATTCCAGAGAAGCTGCTCTCCAAATCGTCATTTACCATTTGAAGTTCATCTGCGGGTATATAAGTAGAATGCGGGTCCAAGTTAGACAACACTTCAGAGATCACCTTTTCAGAGAGTTCATTCATATTTACAGTATCCACATACTGCTTATCAATCAACTCCAAAAGTGCGTCTATCTTGTTGCCTGTCATATTGTAATAACCAGCGCTATCACTTCTGTTGGACTTTGAATTCAAAGCCAAAATGTTACCGATCAAGACTCCAAGCACCACAGAAACAGCTAATGCTATGGGCAATAATATCTTTTTCATTCTTCTTTCGTATCTAAATAATCCACCTCTATCCCTGCTCTTTCTAGTAGTTCAACTCCATCCATGATTCTATAATGTTCTCCGTAAACCACTCTGGTTATACCAGCCTGGATAATCAACTTCGCACATTCAATGCAAGGGGATGCCGTAACATACAATGTAGCGCCCTCGCTGCTATTAGAAGAACGAGCCACCTTTGTAATAGCATTTGCCTCTGCATGCAACACATAAGGCTTTGTCACATTATTTTCATCTTCACATACATTCTCAAAACCCGATGGGGTACCATTATACCCATCAGATATGATCATTTTATTTTTCACGATCAGAGCACCCACTTTTCTACGCTCGCAATACGAGTTTTCCGCCCATATTCGAGCCATGCGCATATATCGTGAATCAAACGACTTCTTTTTATCTTTATTATCCATCTTAATTACTCTTCCAAGAATGATTTAAACAAAATCCATAAGACATCCACAAATGTAACAAAAAAGGCGAATCATATAGATTCGCCAATTCTTTTCAATCTCTTCTGTAGAAAGATTACTTACGAAGACCTAATGCCTTAACGATAGCACGATATCTTTCGATGTCTTGCTCCTTCAAGTAGTCCAACATACGACGACGTTTTCCTACCAACATCTTCAATGATCTTTGTGTACCATAATCCTTCTTATTTGACTTCATGTGTTCAGTCAAATGGCTAATACGGTATGAGAATAGCGCTATCTGAGACTCAGCTGATCCAGTATCGGTATTGGACTTTCCGTATTGACCGAAGATTTCTTGCTTTTTTGCAGCATCTAAATACATAACTAAATAGTTTTTTTGTTAAAAATCGGTCGCAAATTTAACACTATTTTTTTACCAAACAAATTTTTTTGACTCATTTCATTCAAAATATTCATTCGGTAATTTTCCCATAAACAATAGATTAGTTAATTTTGCACCTTATAAAATATAAAGGGAAATGCTTATTAGAATTTATCCAGAAAATCCCAACCAAAGGGAAATCGAGAAAGTGGTACAATTTCTTCGTGACGGGGGACTTATCGTCTATCCAACCGACACCATTTATGGCCTTGGGTGCGATATTTTCAATACAAAAGCTGTAGAAAAGATTTGTCGCCACAAAGGTATTGATGTAAAGAAAGCCAACCTTTCTTTTATCTGCTACGATTTGAGTCACATAAGCGAGTTCGCAAAGATCGACAACGACACATTTAAGTTGATGAAGAAAAATTTGCCCGGCCCCTTTACATTCATTCTTAACGGGAATAACAATTTACCCAAACTATTTCGGAACAAGAAAACAATCGGAATCAGAGTCCCCGACAACAATATCATTCGAGAACTAGTAAAAGGGTTAGGGAATCCTATCCTTTCTACATCTGTCCGTGACGATGACGACGAGATCCAAGAATACTTCACCGATCCAGAATTGATCCACGAGAAGTATGAAAACATTGCAGATGTGGTCATCAATGGAGGTTACGGATCATTGGACCCTTCAACCATTGTTGATTGCACAGGGAATGAACCCATAATTGTACGACAAGGTAAGGGTGAACTAATTTGGTAATTCTATTCTCAAACTCTAAATCCAAATAATCTCGTGTGGGTATTATTAGCACTTTTGTCTGCCATTCTGCTTGGCATCTATGATGTTTTCAAAAAGCGTTCACTAAAAGAGAATGCCGTTGTTCCTGTACTTGCCTCTTCCATAGGCATATCCGCAGCGATTTTCATCATACCTCTCGTTTTGTCGGAGATCATACCAGACGAAATGCACAAAGTAAGATTCTATGTCCCCCACGTGGATTTAGGTACCCATCTTCGCATATTGCTAAAATCATCCATTGTTTTAGGCTCTTGGATATCCGCTTACTTCGGAATGAAGAACATCCCTATTACAATCTATTCCCCTATCCGGGCAACCCAACCTGTATGGACCGTTATCGGAGCATTCTTCCTTTTCTCCGAACGTTTAACGCCTATGCAATCGGCAGGTGTTGCCATTACCATTGTCTCTTTCTATCTCTTCTCCCTCGCAGGACTAAAAGAAGGAATTTCCTGGAAAAAAAATCAATGGATATGGCTGATCGTACTTGCCACCCTATTGGGATCAGCCAGTGGATTGTACGACAAACACTTGATGTGTGAGTTTGACCGCGTTGCAGTTCAGGTTTACAGCACCCTATATCAAGCAATCATCATGCTTGTCGTTCTCTTTACCTTATGGTATCCGAACAGGGAAAAAACAACCCCATTCGAGTGGAGGTGGAGCATACTTGGCATATCGGTTTTCTTAATGATCGCCGATTATGTTTACTATTGGTCATTGTCCTCAGAAGGTTCACTTATCTCCATCGTCTCAACCATACGTAGATCTGGGGCTGTCGTTCCCTTTTTGTATGGTGCATTATTCTTAAAAGAAAAAAACCTTCGAGTAAAAGGAATGCTTCTCTGTGGAATACTTTGTGGTGTCATACTACTAACTTTTGGAGCCCTACGAGGTTAACCCACATTGACTATCCTTTATTTTTTATACCTTTGCAAATAAAGATGTAAAAGCATGAAACAAATTCTTTACTGCATACAAATCCTAACATTGAGCATCACTGCTTCCATCGGATGCAACGCTCAAACACTAGAGGAGTATTTCGTGACAGGATTGAAAAGCCAAATCCAACTGAATCAAGACACGAGAAAAGCTCTTCTTAACGGATATAAGTCAGGACAGGGAAGCACACTCCAACTACAAAACGGAGGATCTGCTTCCGTCTTAGAATATGCAGAGAACAACTACATTAAAATACAAACATCAAAAGAGGGTTTTTTCTCTCTCAAAAGATGGGAAATCGGCAAAGATGTAATGTTCGGTTTGAGCTGGTGGGTATGCAACAATCACTGTGACGGAGCCATTAAAATTGTTAGGCCCAACTCACTTCAACAAGACACAAAATTTTCAGATGTCTCTTTGAAGGATTTCTTTAACGTAGATT
The DNA here is from genome assembly GCA_045600225.1 of Paludibacteraceae bacterium. GTDB lineage: Bacteria > Bacteroidota > Bacteroidia > Bacteroidales > Paludibacteraceae > UBA1181. The sequence continues at coordinate 22,331 of JAZRXL010000072.1, read as the reverse complement.
CATTGGAGAAAAGCCAAATGACAGCAGACGAATTCTTGCAAAAGTTCGAAATAGACTTTCTGCATCACGAGTTCACATCCAATGACACCATCTGGGTCATTAACAATACGGCTGAATATTTGGACGAAGAAAGACAAAGATTATATTCAAAATATTGGAAAGGCAATGCCCTTCCTGTCATACAAAAAGACGGAACCTTCATAAAAGGGGAAATAACCAATAAAGTAATCGATCATAAAAAATAACATTATGGGAAGAACTGAAATTTCCACATTAGGAGAGTTTGGATTGATAAAACACCTAACAGAAAAGTTTGAAGTAAAAAACGAATCAACAATAAAAGGTGTTAGCGACGACGCTGCTATTCTTGACTACAAAGGCAAACAGACGTTGGTAACAACAGACCTTCTTTTGGAGGGTGTTCACTTCGACCTAACCTACTGTCCTTTGATGCACCTCGGATATAAATCCGCCATCGTGAATTTCTCCGACATCTACGCAATGAACGGACAACCAAAGCAAATCACCGTTTCTCTTGGCATCTCTAAAAAGTTCTGCGTTGAGGATCTTGAAGAACTATATGCAGGTATTCGCCTTGCTTGCCAAAAATATGGCGTTGATTTAGTAGGCGGCGACACATCTGCCTCACTAACCGGTCTTGCCATAAGCATTACATGCATAGGAGAGGGGGAAAAAGATAAGGTGGTTTGCAGAAACACTGCAAAAAACACAGATCTGTTCTGCGTTTCAGGAGATTTGGGTGCTGCCTATATGGGACTGCTCCTTTTGGAAAGAGAGAAAAGCATATTCAAAGGCGATGAGTTTACTCAACCTGACTTTGCAGGCAAAGAATACATCATAGAACGCCAACTAAAACCAGAAGCAAGAAAAGACATCATCGAATTATTGGCAAAGAACAATGTAGTTCCCACTGCTATGATGGATGTTTCTGATGGATTGTCTTCTGAACTACTACACATCTGCAAGCAAAGCGGATTGGGCTGTCGCGTATATGAAGACAGAATACCTATCGACTATCAAACTGCTGTTATGGCAGAAGAGTTCAATATGAACCTAACGACTGCGGCTCTTAACGGAGGTGAAGACTACGAATTACTTTTCACTGTTCCATTGGCTTGCAACGACATCGTTCAAAACATACCAGGCATAAAAGTCATTGGCCACACCACTGACGAATCGTTAGGATGCAGACTCATCACAAGACAAGGAGACGAGGTGGACCTGAAAGCACAAGGTTGGAATTCACTAAAATAAACAGAGAGTTCTTCCGTTTCTATATCAAACAAAAATCAGATTATTCAATATGCAATATAGACACATATTCTTTTTACTAATTCCTCTATTGCTTTTTTCAAACTGTTCTATCAAACAGAGGTTGAAGAAGGCTGACAAAAAGTATGAGGTGGGTGAGTATTATACTGCTGCCAATATGTACAATAAGATCTACCCAAAGGTAAAGGTGAAAGATCGTCAGACAAAAGCATATTCCGCCTTCCGCTTAGGCGAATGTTATAATTTGATCAACGAATCGGACAAAGCCGAACGCGCTCTGTCCAACGCTGTTCGATACAACTACAAGGATTCCCTATCATTCCTATACTACGCTGAGGCTTTGAGAAAAAACAAGAAAGAGAAGGAAGCCATTGCTCAATATGAAATCTATTTACAAAACCATCCTGACGACATTCGTGCCATCAACGGAAAACAATCTGCAATGGAGGCTGCCGAATGGAGAGAACATCCTACAAGATACAATGTATCCAAAGCGACTTTCTTCAACTCCAAAAAGAGTGAATTCTCACCTGCCTTCCCTGGTGGCGATGGAGACATCGTATATTTCAATTCTACCAGAGAAAACAAGGAGATTGGAGGAGGTAACAGCAAAATCACGGGATTAAGAAACAATGATATCTACACAGCAAAGAGAAACTCTTTGGGTGAATGGGACAATTTGGAAGCCATAGAGGGAGATATAAATACAGACTTTGATGAAGGCTCTGTTTCTTTCAGTGCTGACGGAAAAACTATGTTCTTCACCCGTTGCTATGTGGAGAAGGGACAAAGCCGCGGTGCACAGATATGTAGCGTTACCCGATCTGGAGGTAAATGGGGAAAGGTCGTTGAGATAAAATTATCAGAAGACAGTTCCGTTACCTTTGCTCATCCGACCCTATCACCTGACGAGAAGTACCTATATTACGTATCCGATCTTCCTGGTGGTTACGGAGGAAAAGACATTTGGCGCAGCGAGAAAAATGGAGGTCAATATGGCGTGCCTGTAAACCTTGGTCCCTCCATCAACACTCCAGGTGACGAAATGTTCCCATATATGAGAGAAAATGGAACCTTATATTTTTCTTCAAACGGACATCCTGGTTTCGGCGGCCTTGACATTTTCTACGCAACAGAAATGGAAGACGGGAATTGGGAAGTAAACAATATGATGTACCCTATTAACTCCAACGGAGATGATTTCGGAATCTCATTCATAGCAGGACAAGAAAAGGGTATGTTCTCGTCAAACAGAGGAGAGAAGAAAGGTTACGATAAGATTTATGAATTCGAACTTCCTTCCATTGAGTTCCTTGTTGATGGTAAGGTATCTGATATGAATGGAGATGCTTTGAGCGACGCTACTGTTCGTATCGTAGGAGACGACGGAACCAATACAAAGCTTCGTACAAAAAAGGATGGTTCCTTCAAATTATCACTTAACAAAAATGTTAAATATGTAATGTTGGGCAACTGTCGAGGTTACCTAAACCAAAAAGAAGAGGCCATCACAATGGATCTTGAAGACTCAAAGACCTTCCCTATCCATTTCACATTAGCATCTTTAAGCAAACCTGTAGGTTTGGACAATATCTTCTTTGAATTTGGTAAAGCAACCCTAACACCAGAGTCCTCCACAGCATTGGATAAGTTGGTTAAGATCCTTAATGATAATCCAAACATCACTATTGAGATTGGTGCACACACAGACCGTATCGGTTCTGCCGAAGGCAACTTGCAACTATCAGGCAAAAGAGCCCAATCTGTGGTTGACTACCTAATTAAGAAAGGAATTGAAAGTGAAAGACTAACGGCTAAAGGTTATGGTAAAACACAGCCAGTAACCGTGGATAAGTCCATCCAGAAGAAATACAATTTCCTTAAAATTGGAGACGTATTGGATGAAGAGTTTATTGAGAACTTGCCAATCGATGAGCAGAAAAACATTGCAGACTCCATCAACCGACGTACTGAGTTTAGAGTATTGAAAACAACCTACAAAATGTACTAAAATGGCAAAGATTAAAGATTATCAAAGTGCAATTTCTGAATTAGAAGAGATACTCAATCAGTTAGAGGCAAACGAATTAGAGATAGACAAACTCACGGAGAAAGCTAAGAGAGCTACCGAATTGATCAAGTACTGCAAGGAAAAGCTATACCAAACTACAGAAGAGGTCAACTCCATTTTGGAAGAGAAACAAAACTAATTTCCTATATTAGGCTGTCTTTTATAAGACAGCCTTTTTTCATAATAAAAAGGTGACTCTAATCAAATTAGAACCACCTTCATTTCTCTGCTTAAAAAGAGAGCCGATAGCGAGACTCGAACTCGCGACCTACGCATTACGAATGCGTTGCTCTACCAACTGAGCTATAGCGGCAAATCGGGGGCAAAAGTAATTTTTTTTTCACAAACAACAAATTTTTTTTTATAGATTTGCAAGGTTTATTTATATGCCATGATTGAAATAAAAAAAGTAGTTTCGAATAAAGAATTAAAACAATTCGTTCGCTTTGCAAACGACCTTTACGCCGATTGTCCCTATTGGGTTCCACCATTAGAATTTGACGAACTAAATACACTACGCAAAGATAAAAATCCCGCTTTTGAACATTGCGAAGCAGAATATTGGCTTGCTTACAAAGACAATAAAATTGTTGGAAGAGTGGCCGGTATCATCAACCATATCGCTAATGAGAAATGGGGGGACAAGGTCCGTTTCGGATGGCTCGATTTTATAGATGATATGTCTGTAGCAGAAGCCCTACTCAACACCGTTGAAGAGTGGGGAAAGTCGAAAGGCATGAAAGAGATCCAAGGTCCTCTTGGATTCAACGATATGGACAGGGAAGGTATGTTGGTTGAAGGTTATGACAAAGAACCCACCATCGCCAACATCTACAACTACCCTTACTACATAGATTTAGTGGAGAGTCTGAACTATAAGAAAGCAGAAGACTGGCTACAATACAAAATATTCGTAAGAGATGTACCAGAAAAGGTGAAACGAGTGAGTGAAATGATTTCTCAACGTTACAACCTTAGGGTTATGACATTCAAAAAGAAGAGTGATGTAAAAAAATACGCAAAACCCCTATTCTACACTCTTAACGACGCTTTCGCCAACCTATACGGCTATTCAAAACTGACAGATAAAGAGATTGAAGTCATCGTGGGAAATTATTTCTCTTTCATTGATCCAAAGTTAGTTTGCCTTATTCTTGATGAGAAGGATAATGTTGTTGCCTTCGGCATCAGTATGGCTTCTCTTTCCGCCGCCTATCAAAAGGCAAAAGGGAAAGTCTTTCCATTGGGATTTATTCACATTCTAAAAGCAATGAAAAATCCCAAGAAGATCGATTTGTATCTTAATGGTGTTCATCCCGATTGGCAGAAGAAAGGTGTCCACGCATTGTACTACACAAGACTCAACCAAATCTATAAAGAGAATGGCATTGAAGAGGCCATCACCAACCCTCAATTAGAGACCAACATCAATGCGGTTCAGATCTGGGACAATTACGAAAACGAGTTTTATTGTCGCAGAAGATGCTATGCAAAACCTCTGTAGTTCATTATAAAGATGGAAAAAGCAGAATCAATCGAATTAATAAGGTCCGACAAGTTCACTCTCCACAACGGAATTGAGTTGACTGAAGTTGGAGAAGGGAAAGCCATTGGGAAAATGACCCTTCAAGACTACCATATCAATGGAGTGGGAATAACCCATGGAGGCGCTCTGTTCACCTTAGCAGATCACACTTGCGCTGCAGCGGCCAACTCAAGAGACAGAGTAGCCGTATCATTAGACGGACAGATAAATTTCATCAAAGCAGCATCCAAAGGCACTTTGACAGCTTACGCAACGGAAGTCTCTCTTCGTCGCACCATTGCAGTCTATCATGTAGATATCAAAAACGAAGAGGGCGACCTTATCGCCACCTTCGATTCTAAATTTTATAGAAAATAAAATTAATGAGACTATTCACTTTATCGATAAGCATTTTGCTCATTTGCATTCTCCCTTCCTGCGAGAGTTCCATTCCTCAGAAAATGGACAAGGCAGAAGAGACTATTGTAAATGCGGTGGAAGATATTCTCGATACTGAAATTGAACCTATCGAAGATTTCGAAGACTATTTCGAAAGTGAATCCGAACATGCATCTCTTTACGAAAACCTTAGACCTACTCGCAACCTTCGCGATCCAAACAAAATGCATATTCAAACAGGCCGTGAAGTAGGATTAAAGGAACCATTTAGAAAGAATGCGGATTTCTTAGCCGTTCGAGATGAATACCTACAAACTGGATTGTTGAAATATGTAGAGGATGACACTTATTTCAGGAAGAAAACTATGAGGCATTCATACCCATACATGACACCTGAGGCGATTGATCTGCTTAAAGAGATCAGTATTCGCTTCAACGAAAAACTGAAGGCACGGAAAATGCCCGCATATTCATTGCAACTAACATCTTGTCTTAGAACACTTGAGAGCCAAAGTGGGCTTAGAAAGAAAAACAAGAATGCCACACAAGACACTTCCAGTCATGTGTTTGGTGCATCCTTCGACATCTCCTACTGGGAGTTTTACAGAAATTCCAACGGGAAAGTTTATCAGAAAAAAATATTACAAGACATTCTCTCAAAAACCATAAAAGAGATAAGGAACGAAAAGAAATGTTTAGTCATCAAAGAGACTGGACAATTCTGCTTTCACTGCACAGTCTTGCGTTAAATTTGAGGAGTAACCATGCAACTAAAAACAGAGGCTATTGTTCTTAAAACCCAAAAATTAAAAGACAATGCGTCATTAATTCACTTATATACAAGAGAAATCGGAAGAGCCACCTTCCTCCTCTACGGAGCGCAAAGCAAACGGAAAGGAAATGCACTCGCTTTTCTTCATCCCCTATCCATTGTCAGCATAGAAGTAAACATAAAAAACTCAAGGGAATTGAATGTAATAGGAGAAATTAAGCAAGAGGAAAATAACATGGAACTACTCTTCAACCCCATCAAAAGTTCCTTGGCCTTCTTTATAGCAGAGATCCTATTACAGGTGCTAAAAACGAACGAACAAGACAATACCCTTTTTGATTTCATCAGGGCTTCCATATCCTTGCTCGACAAAGAGAACAAGAGTTTAGGAAACTTCCACATTGTTTTTCTTCTACGTCTATCTCGGTTCTTAGGATTTCAGCCATCTATCGACACACCATACAACAGCATCTATTTCGATCTGAAACAGGTGGAGTTTACCTCCAAACAGCCTCAACACCAATATTTCCTAAAGGCTCACGAAACAGAAAAGATGAAGTTGCTTCTTCGCATGAACTATCGCAACTTTCACCTCTTCCAATTCTCAAAATCAGAACGAGCAGAAGCCATAGACCGAATTCTTGATTACTATAAAATACATTCTCAAGGCTTTGGCGAAATAAAATCACTGTATGTCCTCAAAGAGATATTCGAGTGAACGCACTCTCTTACTTGTTAATAAATAACCACAATAAAAATTTTTTATCTAAATATAAATATCTAATTTCGCAACAAAATTCATAAGTGTGAGTTTTTAGCAGATTTTAATTATATAATAGATTAAGTCTATGGCAGAGAAAACACGATATTCCGACGCAGAGTTGGAGGAATTTAAGACAATCATTTTAGAGAAATTGGAAGCCGCAAAGCGTGATTATGAGGTCTTCAAATCAAGTATGGCCAATATGGACGGAAACGACACAAGCGACACATCACCAACATTCAAACAATTGGACGAAGGTGCCGTTACTATGACCAAAGAGGAGGCGGGCCGTTTAGCACAACGTCAAATGAAGTTCATTCAACATTTGCAGGCTGCCCTAATCAGAATTGAAAACAAAACATACGGTATTTGCAGAGAAACAGGCAAATTGATCCCAAAAGAGCGTCTTCGCGCAGTTCCTCATGCAACCCTATGCATTGACGCAAAAAAAGGTGGTGCAAAATAAATAATAAGAACAATGGTTAGGAACTTTCTTTGTAAGGTTCCTAACTTTTTTTAAACCAATAGTAATAGAATGTCAACCAAACAAAAAGGCATAGCAGCAATTGGATTTATCGGACTTATAATCTTGATAGACCAGATCGTAAAGATATATGTAAAAACCCACTTCTATCTTGGAGAATCAGTAGAAGTGTGTAGCTGGTTCTACATTCGTTTTGTGGAGAATAACGGCATGGCATTCGGTGTTGAAATGTTCAACAAGATATTCCTAACACTGTTCCGAATCATTGCAGTAGGTGCTATTGGCTACTACCTTTATAGAATCATCAGGAAAGAATACAAAATTGGCTACATACTATGTGTTGCCGCACTATTTGCTGGTGCTTTTGGCAACATCATAGACTGCATCTTCTATGGTGTCATATTCGACTCCAGCCTTTACAATATTGCATCTCTTTTCCCTGAATCTGGAGGTTACTCGTCTTTATTCTACGGCAGGGTGGTCGACATGCTCTACTTTCCTCTTATAGACACCCATTTGCCAGAATGGTTACCTATCGTCGGAGGCAAACATTTCACCTTCTTCGATCCTGTATTCAACATCGCAGACTCTGCAATCTGTGTTAGTATATTCTACGCTATTTTGTTCGAAAGAACTTATCTAAAAGAAGAATTCTCCGACGATGGAAAGAAGGAGAATAATGTAGAAGCAGAAAAATAGGATATTATGAAACATGTAAAATATTTACTCCTTCTTCCCTTACTCTTGGGCGCACTAACAGGTTGCCATCCCGCCAAAGGACATCCTGCCATCAAAGAGAAGGAGATGGCCGTGATTATTGCCGACTATCATCAGATACAATCCACCCTTTCTCAATTCCCAGTTCCCGAGACAGAAAGGAGAACCTACTACTATGCTCAAATTCTAGAGAAATACGGATATACAGAAGCAGAATTCGACTCTTCATTAGCATGGTATACTCGCAACATGGACGTAATGGAGAAGGTTTACGACGAAGCCTATATGATTCTTCAAGCAAGAAAGGATTCGCTGACCCAACTAATGAATTCCTTCCACTAATAAAGAGAGACTGGATGAAACGGTATGCCGCAAACAAAATATACCTATCTCAAACAGTATCGTTCTCTAATGCTGTCTTAGAGATTGCAGACGACAACTCACTAGTTCGAACAGATGTTCTTTCCGACGTCTCAGAACTTCACTCCACACCTTTCTTTAACGGTATTATTGTCCCCTACTCCTCTGATTGGTGCAAAGCGAACCTTACAGACAATCTAACAGATTCATTGAGGAGAATCTTCAACACAGACACATTCCTCACAGGAGATACAATCAGCTCATTAACATTAATCTCCGGACCAAAACTTCTATCACAAGGAGATACAACAAATATTCAGATTAAATCCCTAAAATAAAACTTCTACTCCTCTACATTCAGACCTTCTACTTTTTGCAATTTACTCAGCAGCCTTTCATATTCACTTTGTCTAATCTGCAACTGCATCCTACATTCGTTATCAAATGTTTGAGACAATACAGTTGGTGAATCATCCTTGATTATCTTCATCACATCATTTAAGACCAAATACCCAAACGTGATGGTAAGTGCTACCTCAATTCTACGCTCTACAATAGTATTGTTTTCCAAAGCGTCCAACGAAGACACTTTATAGGCATTGATCAATCCACTTGTACCCAAAAGTGTACCTCCAAAATAGCGAACCACTATCAATAGTACATTCACAACATCTTTCGAAACAAGGACACCCAACATCGGCTTCCCTGCTGTTCCAGAAGGCTCTCCATCATCATTCGCCCTCGTCTCAATATTAACTGGATTTATTCTATATGCATAACAAACATGACGGGCATCATGGTATTTTTTCTTAAACTCATCCAAAATAGGCTTCACTTGTTCTTTAGTAGATACAGGGAAAACAAAAGAAAGGAACTTACTTCCCTTCTCTTTGTATAATCCTTCCGATGTACCATCTACGGTCAAATAGGTATCTTCCATAAAGAACAAATAATTGCAGAAACCCTAAAAAAGGGCTTCTGCATATTCAAAAATTATCTATTACGACGGAAACTATCTTTATTGCGACGGAACTCTTTTTTTGACGAGTGTTCGCCTTTCGATTCGCTTCCCTTACCTTTTCCCCACTCCTTATCTCTGTCACCGCCACGAGATCTTCTTCTATCCCTGTCTCTATCTCGGCGACGATCGCCACCTTCGCGCTTCCAGCCGCCTTCATTATCCGAAACATCTCGGCGAGAGCGTCTGTCCTTGAAAACCTCCATCAATTGTACACCTTCACTCTTCTTACGGGCAAAAGCATTCATCATTGAAGGCACTACACTCTTATCCACATCAAAGAAAGAGTATCGAGGAGTAATCTCAATATCATGAACATCAATATCGTGACTGTCTGTGGTGTCATTTATCAACCCTAATACTCGTTTTGGAGTAAAGCCATCCCTAGTTCCTAAGTTGATTTTTAATCTCATCATATCGCCAGAAGACTTTCTTCCTCTTCCTCCAGAAGAACGCTCTCCACGACCTCTCTTCTCCTTCTCTGGAATATTCAAATCCTGAGCATCCTTATAATACTCCAAGAACCTATTAAACTCTTGAGAAACAAAGTTTACAATCAAATCCTCTCGACTAATATCCTTCAACTGATCCATAATCATTGGCAAGTAAGGCTGAATTTGTGTCTTATCTACATTCTCACTTGCGTTTTGAATCTTATTAATCAAAGAGAACAACTGACTTTGGCAAACCTCCAAACCTGAAGGAACCTGTTGTTGAACGAAAGTACGATTAATCGTTCTCTCTATGGTCTTGATTTTTCCTTTCTCTTTTGAATGGATAATGGATACTGAAATACCCTTTCTTCCTGCACGTCCTGTACGACCACTTCGGTGAGTATAATTCTCAACGTCATCAGGAAGGTTGTAGTTGATTACATGAGTCAGATTATTCACATCCAGACCTCTTGCCGCAACGTCTGTCGCCACCAAGATCTGAAGGTTCTTAATTCTAAATCGTTGCATTACGGTATCTCTTTGAGCTTGAGACAAATCTCCATGCAATGCATCCGCATTATATCCATCTTGCATCAACTTATCTGCTACATCCTTGGTTTCCTGACGAGTACGACAGAAAATAATAGCATAGATATCAGGATTGATGTCTACCACACGCTTCAAGCAATTATATCTGTCCTTTGCTTGAACCATATAATAAACATGTTCCACATTCTCAGTTCCGGAATTTTTTCTACCAATCGCAATCTCAACGCTATTACGCATATATTTCTTTGCAATATTGGCAATTTCCTTTGGCATTGTAGCAGAAAAAAGAAGCGTACGACGCTCTTCTGGAGTCTCTTGAAGAATACGTTCAATATCCTCCTGAAATCCCATATTCAACATCTCGTCTGCCTCATCCAACACTAAATGCTTAATACCAGAAAGATCGACCTTCCCTCTTTCAATCAAATCAATCAAACGACCTGGAGTTGCCACCAAAATTTGAGGGGGAACATCCAATTGCCTGAATTGGTTTACAATACTTTCTCCTCCATATACAGGAACGATTTTCATTCCATTTATATACTTCGAAAAATTCTTCAGATCATTAGAAATCTGAATACACAACTCTCTTGTGGGTGAAAGAACAAGCGCTTGGATTTTCTTCACACTGCTATCCGTAAGTTGCAACAAGGGAAGTCCAAAACCTGCAGTTTTTCCTGTTCCCGTCTGGGCAAGTGCGACCAAATCCTCTGTACTATCTCCTAACAGAAACGGAGTTACCTTTTCTTGTATCGGCATAGGTTCTACAAAACCTAAATCCTCAATGCCATGAAGGATCTCTTCGCTAAGCCCTAATTCTCTAAATGTACTCATACCGTACGTATCAAATTGAAAAATAAAGTGCAAATTTACACCTTTTTATTGGTATTTCAAAACTTAGGTATGCTTTCACGTTTTGTCAAATTTTTCATGCAATGTCTCCAGTTATCGAGACATAAGAAAAGGACTAACCCACTTTTGGAGTTAGCCCTTACTTCTTTTATGGCATCTATCTACTAATAATACACAATCTCTCTTTCTGTAAGTGTCTGTGCCACATCACCAACATACTGAACATTAGAAATCCAATTAGACTTCTTGTCGAACTTATATTTGTACACATCAGGCTGGTAAGCTTCTCCATTCTCATCCAAAGCCTCTTGCTTTATCAAGTTCCCCCCATTATCATAAGTTAATGCAGCCATCAACAGAATGGTTTGCTCATCAGCAGCATAGACTGTAAATTGAGATAATCTCTCGCTCTCATCATATACCTCTTTTCGGTAATTGACCAACTCTCGCTTATCATTATAGATTTTAATCTCTTTTGGAAGTCCCTTCTTATCCAGTTGTCGAACCTCTTTCTTCACAATCTCCCCTTTACTTCCGTATATAATTGAAGTCTCTATCAAATTGTCATCATTATACTCTATCACCTCTCTTTCAACCAGGTACTCATCCACATCTAAAAATAATGTTTCTATCACTCTTCCTTTCTCATCGTGTTTGAAAATGGAGCAACCATCTGCTTTCCCAAACTCGTTATAAATTCTGCGCTTAACCAAAACATTATTCTTGTCATATTCCGAACAGACTCTCTTGACTGTATCTCCATCCATATCAAACCAATCAACCTCTTCCATCCTTCCTTGCTTGTTAAACACAAACTTTATCGACTGCATCAGTTTCCCCTTTAGAGCAACATCATCATTGATATCAGCAACATACGTTCGTTCCCAGACGCTTTTTACATTGCCTTTCAAATTCATATCGGTTCTGTCGTTCTTCGACTGGGAACAACCCATTAAAGCCAAGAACGGAAGGATCCACAAACATCTTTTTAAACTCATCGTATTTTACAATTTTTCTACCAATTCAAAATCCATCTGTTTCTTATCTAGATTGGTCTTCTTCACACGAACCACCACGCTATCACCCAAGCAATATGTACGATGGTATTTCTTTCCAATCAAGCAATAATTTTTCTCATCAAAAGAGTAATAGTCATCATCCAAATCTCGCATAGGAATCATACCCTCACATTTGTTCTCGTTCAATTCGACATACAATCCCCACTCTTGGATACCTGATATGACACCATCATAAGTTTGACCCACCTTATCCTGCATAAACTCCACCTGCTTGTACTTGATGGAAGCACGCTCTGCATTAGCAGCCAACTGTTCCATTTCCGAGCAGTGTTTACACTTCTCTTCGCATTCCTCTGGATTCACACTCTTATGACCAGCTGCATATTCATCCAACAAACGATGTGCTATCATATCTGGATAACGACGAATTGGAGAGGTAAAGTGGGAATAATGCTCAAATGCCAATCCATAATGGCCTCTGTTGTCCGTGGTATAGATGGCTTTTGCCATTGAACGAATGGCAATCATCTCGATCAAGTTTTGCTCTTTCTTTCCTTTTACTTGGCTCAACAAACGGTTAATGGAAGAAGAAACCTCTTTCGTCTTACCTGTGGTATTCAACTTGTAACCAAACTTACCGATAAACTGAGACAAATTCGATAGTTTCTCTGGATCTGGATTATCATGCACACGGTAAATGAATGTCTTCACTTTCTCTTCTGCATGCTTCTTCATTCCAATATGCTCAGAAACTGTCCTATTGGCCAATAGCATAAACTCTTCAATCAATTTGTTGGCATCTTGCGACTCTTTGAAGAATACACTCAATGGTTTTCCCTTCTCATCAATATCGAAACGAACTTCTGTACGCTCAAATGCAATACCACCTACCTTAAATCGCTTTTCTCTCAATTTCTTCGCCAAGGAATCCAACAAAAGAATCTCTTCTTTCATATCACCCTCTTGGGTTTCAATCACCTTTTGAGCCTCTTCGTATGCAAAACGCCTATCCGAGCGGATAATCGTATGTGCTATCTTATATTTGATAATATTGGCATCATTATCCATTTGGAATAATACCGAATAGCAAAGCTTATCTTCATTAGGACGAAGAGAACAAAGTTCATTTGACAATCTCTCCGGCAACATTGGAATAGTACGATCTACCAAATAAACTGATGTAGCACGATGGAAAGCCTCCTTATCGATACTATCACCTTCCTTTACATAATATGTGACATCAGCAATGTGTACGCCTACCTCCCAATTGCCATTGTCTAACTTACGAACAGACAATGCATCATCAAAGTCTTTTGCATCTTTAGGGTCGATCGTAAAGGTTGGTGTATTTCTACAATCAATACGTCTCATTATCTCTTGTTCAGGGATCTCATCAGGAATCTCTTTTGCCAAATCCTCAAGGGAACTTGGATAAGAGTAAGGGAGTCCAAACTCCAACAAGATCGCGTGCATCTCTGTTTCATTGTCTCCTGATGCTCCTAAAATCTCAATCACTTCTCCCACCGGATTACGATCGCTACTTGACCAATCCACAATTTTTACCAATGCCTTGTCTCCATCCCTACCTCCTTTGATCTTATCCATCGGAATAAAAATGTCCTTAGCCATCAATTTGTCATCCACAAGAAGGAATGCATAGTTATCTTTCAAATCCAACTTGCCAACATACATATCACGGCCTCTTTGTAATATGTCAATTACCTGTCCCTCTTGTTCACTATCTTTTCTTCCGGCAAACAAGCGAACACGAACAGTATCTCCTGCAACTGCCTTATTTAGATATTTATCTGTTATCACAACCTCACGAGCAGATTCTTCTGAAACAAGAACCATCTTTCCACCGGAACGACGCTCCAATTTTCCTACAATAGAACCTGAGCGGCCATCCAACTGGTATTTACCACGTCCCGACTCCATCAGGAACTCTTGGAACACCATGGCATCCAACATCTGAACCAACTGACGTTTCAAAGCCATATTGTCTACTCCTATTTCAAATGCCACCTGCTTATAATTGAATGTCTTATTAGGATTGCTTTCAAATAGCTTGACAACCCTCTTCATCATCTCTTGTTTGGTGATACTTGGCACATTAACAGGAGACTTTTCTCTTCTCTTCTTTTTAGAGGCTAAACTTGCCCTTGATTTCTTATTTGATTTTGCCATATTGTTCTTTTTATTTGTTTTTGTAAAGATAGGAAAAAAGCAGATAACGAAGAATTATATTGTCTCTTTTTACATCTTTTAATCTTACCGAAAAATGAAGGATTCCATCCTTATCACAAATTCGACATTCCTAATTTTCCATCGTGTTGTTATAAAAAAGTATGGCGGTCGTCCATAGGACAACCGCCATAACATATTGAAATTCTACCTAATTCGAAATTACAATTGAGGACCTGCAGCAACCAAAGCCTTACCAGCTTCGTTACCACAATACTTAACGAAGTTCTTTTGGAAACGAGAAGCCAAATCCTTAGCCTTAACTTCCCACTCAGAAGCACTTGCATAAGTATCACGAGGATCCAAGATTGCAGGGTTAACACCTGGCAATGAAGTAGGAACTTCGAAGTCGAACATAGGAATCTTCTTAGTAGCAGCCTTCAAGATGTCACCACTCAAGATAGCGTCGATGATACCACGAGTATCAGGAATTGAGATACGCTTTCCTGTTCCGTTCCATCCAGTGTTTACCAAGTATGCCTTAGCACCAGACTTCTCCATCTTCTTAACCAACTCCTCAGCGTACTTAGTTGGGTGCAACTCCAAGAATGCTTGTCCGAAGCAAGCAGAGAATGTTGGAGTTGGCTCTGTGATACCACGTTCAGTACCTGCCAACTTA
This sequence comes from Paludibacteraceae bacterium, assembly GCA_045600225.1. Classification (GTDB taxonomy): domain Bacteria; phylum Bacteroidota; class Bacteroidia; order Bacteroidales; family Paludibacteraceae; genus UBA1181. The sequence continues at coordinate 7,212 of JAZRXL010000072.1, read as the reverse complement.
GCAGTAAATCCGCTCAAGAAGTAGTATTGAGTTTGTGCTGGAGTCAAGATTGAAACTGGAGGCAATACACCAAATGCATCAGCAGACAAGAAGATAACGTTCTTTGCAGCAGGTGCAGATGATCCTGGTTGGATATTGTTGATGTGGTTGATAGGGTAAGAAACACGAGTATTCTCTGTAACTGACTTATCGTTGAAGTCGATCTTACCATTAGCATCAACTGTTACGTTCTCTAACAAAGCGTTACGCTTGATAGCGCCGTAGATATCTGGCTCGTGCTCCTTGCTTAGTCCGATAACCTTAGCATAGCAACCACCTTCCAAGTTGAATACACCCTCGTCATCCCATCCGTGCTCATCGTCACCGATCAACTTTCTCTTAGGGTCTGTAGACAAAGTAGTCTTACCTGTACCAGACAAACCAAAGAAGATAGCAGTATTCTTACCTTCCATATCGCAGTTTGCTGAACAGTGCATAGAAGCGATACCCTTCAATGGCAAGTAGTAGTTTTGCATTGAGAACATACCCTTCTTCATCTCACCACCATACCAAGTGTTGATGATAACTTGCTCACGAGAAGTTACGTTGAAAGCAACGCAAGTCTCAGAGTTCAAACCTAATTCCTTGTAGTTAGAAACCTTTGCCTTAGAAGCATTGTAGATAACGAAGTTAGGTTCGAAGTTCTCCAACTCCTCTTTTGTAGGTTGGATGAACATATTTGTAACGAAGTGAGCTTGCCAAGCAACCTCAACGATGAAACGAACTGCCAAACGAGTTGCCTTATTAGCACCACAGAAAGCATCAACTACATAAAGTTTCTTGTTAGAAAGCTCTTTCTTAGCGATATCTTTTACTTGTGCCCAAACATCTTCAGACATTGGGTGGTTATCATTCTTATACTCCTCTGAAGTCCACCATACAGTATCCTTAGAGTTAGCATCCATTACGATGTACTTATCCTTAGGAGAACGTCCAGTGTAGATACCAGTCATTACATTAACAGCACCAAGTTCTGTCTCTTGACCTTTTTCATATCCTTCAAGGCTCTTGTCGATCTCTGCCTTGTAAAGTTCTTCGTACGAAGGATTGTGTGCAATCACAGTCGAACCTGTGATTCCGTACTTTGTCAAATCTAAGTTTGCCATGCTTACTTAATTTATTGATTATATTTTAATTGTTAATATTCTCCAGATGAATTGGTCTTCGCGTAGACCTAACTATCTTCGCAAATTTAGTAAAAAAAAAATTAAATATTCTATGCGAAAATCGTTTTTTCTCGTGCATCCTCCTAAAATATTTAGGGATATTATCACTTTTTTTCGTATTTCAGCAAAAAGAAAGGGAAGCGCGTCAAACAAACACACTTCCCTTCTCTATTTTTTATTTCTTTAATTAAAACTTCTTACCTCGCAAATACTCCTCCATCCTTGCTATTTCACCATATTTGGTAGTATCATCCACGAACTTAGGGAAGAACGCTCTTATTTCATCATAAATCGCCTTTGTTTTTGGAGACAATCTATTTGCAGCATCCAAGCAATCCACACCTTGAACGATCGACATAAAGTGAATGGACATAACCTGAAACGCATTCTCGACCACTCGCTTTGCCAACAATGCCGAATTGGTTCCCATACTCACCACATCCTGATTATCATTGTTATTTGGAATAGAGTGAACATACATAGGATTCGACAATGTCTGGCACTCTGCCGTAGTTGAAGTAGCAGTAAACTGACAGGCCTGCATTCCATAATTCAATCCCAACACTCCCATATTGACAAACGGAGGAAGAATACCATTGATGCGATCGTGGAACAAATAGTTCATCTGACGCTCCATCAACATCGTCAACTTGGTGATGGCAATCTTCAACTTATCCATTTCAAACGAGACATAATCTCCGTGGAAATTACCTCCATGGTAAACTGTCTGCGTATCAACATCCACTATTGGATTATCTGTTGCAGAATTCACCTCATTCTCCAACACTCTTGCCACATTTTGCAATGTTTCAAGAACTGGTCCTAATATCTGAGGAACACATCGTAACGAATAGTATGGTTGAACCTTATGCTTGAATACAGCTTCGTCTTGGTGGCCTCCATCATACAAGGCCTTTTCCCTACTCAACAAGCATTGGCTGCCTTCACTCCACTCTCTCATCATCTTGGCAATCTCGCTCTGACCTGGCTGGCGACGTACAAGGTTCAACTTCTCGCTCATCAAGTCATCATAAGAAGAGGCTATCTCATTTACCATTACAGAAGCAATAACTGCCCATTGCAATAGTTTCTGAGCGTCAAACAAATTCACCAATCCGATACCAGTCATAAAGGATGTTCCATTGGTAACAGACAAACCTTCTCTCACATGTATACCTATTGGTTTTAACCCCAACTTCTTCAAAACATCAGATGCAGGCTGGAATTTGCCTTCATAGTTTACCTCTCCCTCTCCAATGAGCGTAAGAGCCATGTGTGCTAATTGAACTAAATCACCACTTGATCCAACACTTCCGTGTTCTGGAATGAACGGATAAATATCCTTATTGATAAAATTAGCCAACAACTCTACCAATTCCGGATGCACACCCGACTCTCCCTGAATAAAGGTTCCAATACGCGCAATCATAGCTGCCTTGACATATATGTTTGGAAGAGGCTTTCCCGCTCCAGCTGAGTGGCTACGAATAATGTTATATTGCAATTGTTCCCTCTCTTCGTCACTTACACGATATTGAGCCATTGGTCCAAATCCAGTGTTAATGCCATAAATCACACGATTTTTAGAAAAGTCTACCAAGAAGTCATAACTTTTCTTGACACGATTCATAATAGCAGAAGTGAACGCAATATCTGTTTTCTCAAACAATATCGACTTTATATCTTCCAAAGAGATGTATTCCAATTCTTTTTGCATCGTTACAATCTTTTAAAAGGAATATGCAATATTCCCAAAAATCTATTGTTTAACATTGGAACTCCGTGTAATCAATGCAGATACCATAGAGAGTTCCTTCACACTTTTTACACCCACAAAGATAATACAAAATCAAAACAGAATAAAAAAAACTGCCATCCAATATCGGATGACAGTTTAGAAAAGTAGTTTATTTTACAGTACAGTATTAGTTCGCTTCCTATTTTTCTCCGCGATGTCCATGATGTCCATGCCTTCCTTCTCTGTCTCCATGATGAGGAGCAAATTTTCCTTGCATAGGACACATCCTAGGACCTCCCATTTTCATTCCTATCAACATCTTTTGCTCTTCGATAGACAAGCTCTCGAAATTAGCCCATTTTTGCTCCATTTCTGCCTTCTTTGCAGCCATCTCAGCCTCTCTTTTGTCGATGTCTGATTTCATTTCTTGAAGCAAGGCTTTTTGCTCATCAGCAGAAAGACTATCAAACTTCATCCATTTATCGCATCTCTCTTTTTTCTTAGGGCACATGACTTCCTGAGGTCCATCAGGGCAACCAGGACGCATCATTGGCCCGTCACATTTAGAAGGACATTGATCATCAGATTTTACACACTCTTTTTTATCCTTACATTGGCACTTGCAACCCTCTTTATCACAATTGCAACATGATGTTACAAAGAACATCGCTAATACGCAAGGAAACAACACTTTTAAAAATTTCGATACCATAAGCAATTTGTTTTAGAAGTTTAACGAGCCAAATGTAGAAATCTAAAATCAAACCGTAAACTATTCTGGACGAACATGAATATATTATCGACCAAACACTCGATCATGCCCTCAGAATCAGAACATAACGCCATTCATGAATCTTAATAATGGATAATTATAAGCCCCGAAAGTTGAATGTTTGACTTTCGGGGCTCTCTAAAATATATTCTCAGAATCTATAGAAGAATCTACTCTGTCTTCTGACCATTTATTCATTTTGCACATTCTCACTCTTATTGATTGCCTGAGCAACAGACACAGATGCTAAATTATTCACCATACGCTGAGTGTTCAACTGAGTATCTCTCATCTCTTTTTTAAACTCTTCATTTTCTGCCTTCAAGTTATATTGATCTACTTTTCCTCCAAGTGTGAATAGATCAATAATTGCTCCTACACCAAATACGCCACCAGTAAGCAGCCAAAGAATACCTGTTCCTATCTTACCTAAATAAAAACGATGTAAACCAAGGACACCAAACAAACCAATCAACCAAAGCGAGTACGCTACACCTTTTGACTTTTTATTCATATCTCATTACACTCTTTTGTGTCGTGCGCAACCTTTTATCCTATACAAAACATTGCGAAGATAATACATTTATATAATCGCTCAAAATATGCATCAATAAATATTGCTTCGTTAGTTTGCCTTCCGAAAGACGGGAAAGCTATTTTGCATCTTCATTGACAATGGAGTTGTCATAGATAATTTGAGCCAACATTTCATCTGTTGGTTCTTCCATGCTGGTCAGCCTGTATTTGTTTAGTATTTCTTCTGGCATAATCGAGTCCTCCTTTTCTACAAAAGTAAAATTTTTCAAAGACAAATCCAAATGACTCCCCAGACGTATAAAACAGAAACATAAAAAGCCGCACCCAAGCGGATGCGGCTTATGATAAAATTATAGCTTTTTTATTCTGACATTCTCTACTTTACTTCCCAACGGATTTAAAGAACTAAGAGTCCATCCCGAAGCTTCTTTTTTCTTGTGTTCATAAAACTTATAAGCTTCATCTTCTTCGCTATCACTAAACTTTTTTGTTTGACTTGTAGAACCAAATAGCTTGCCTGGTTCATCCCATGATACAATATACATAATCTTATATATTTAAATCCACCTACTCTATAAGCTTTTCGGCATCCGCTAGAATCACCAGAAGCAATGATCTAAAGCAAAGATATGCTGAAAAATACGCAGACGAAAGGAACGCATGTATCCAAAAAGAATACAAATCTTATCTATTTTTTATTCTCTCGTATTCTGAATGGTAGACGGCAAAGAAGTTGTATCCTAGCAACAAAGAGATTTTAAAAAGCAAGGATGTATCTATCTGACTGCGTTTGTAGATTTTATAAACATTGTCTCGGTTACAGCACAGGTTCTTTGCCAACCAAGAGGGACTACGCCCCTGGTCTTTCATCACTTGCTTGATGATTTCGCCTATGTGTATTTCTTCGTTTGCGTTCATAAAAAAAGCGTGAACCGTTCGTTAATTGCTTATTCAGAAAAGAAAGGCTCCGCCAAGAACCGCTGACAATGAACAAGCACGAAACGGTCCACACCCTACGGTGTGAACCTCCCGCATCGCTTATCCTCTTGTCGTTAAAATTTGGCGGATTTTATCTTTTCGAGAATAGGAGCGTTAAGCTCAAATTATACTATGTAATAAGACTGTATTTCTGTTTCTTAAAAATTAATCAATTTTATCTTTTTGACAACTACGTTGAAATAGAATTTTTTTAACGTTCCTATCTTTTTTACATCGTTTTCTATATTATCGACCAACAACTGACATTTGATGGTGCTTCGTATCAGATCTTCTTGGAAAAAGTTAATGCCGCATTACGGCGGGAATTTTCTACAAAGAGTTTGTTTTCCTCGGATAGCACTTTTGTGTTCTCAGACTTCTTTTTTTTGAAAAAACTGAGGCTAAGAGTCCCTTTAGAATGCATAGCCTTATTTGAGGTCTCCATAGTTCGATGTTTTTGGGATGATATGCAAAAGTACAAATAGGACAACACACTTCCAAACATCTTGCAACATAAAAAATCCTGCGCCTGTGCAGATGTGGCTTTTTGTATGATAATTTTGGCCTATACGCAGTCTCTCCGCCTCTTCGTTAAATCAAGTTTAAAATTATACTTGCCCATTCCGGAATCTTGTCTGTATATTGCTTCGCCAACTTGCCTTCCGAAAGACGGAAAAGCAATTTTGCGTCTTCATTGTCAATGGAGTTGTCGTAGAAATAGGTGCGATCAACCAATTTACTTAAAATACTGGCATTCGCAATTGATTTCTGAAATCGAGAGATGATTTTCGTGATAGGAACATCATGTCCTCCTTCCATCACTCTGGATGCGATTCTACTAGCATTGATTGTTGGCGACTGCGTACTAACAAAAAAAAGCCGCACAAAAAAGCCATTGTCAATTGCGCGTTTGACAAAATCAACTTTATCTGTTCTAGATAGAACTGTCTCAAAGATCAAACTTTGCTTATTTCTCAAGCACTCTTCTCTTAGATTCTCACAATATTCAATCGATTGACGAATTGCTACAGGAGAATTCCAATCTCCAAATTTCTCTTGTGCAATAGTGTCGGGATTGATGTACACAGCATCTTCCATCCATTCATGTCTGAGAATTTTGGAAGTGACCGATGTTTTTCCTGAACCATTAGGTCCTGCAATAACAATCAAGACGGGTTTATGCTCTCTTGTCACCATAGCTATTTGTCAACGCCCTTATTTCATCAAAGAAACGACGGTGAGCCTCCTGAGATTTTTCCTTCGCCTCCTCCGCAACCTCATGCATAATATGAGCCAACATCTCATCTGTTGGTTCTTCCATGCTGGTCAGCCTGTATTTATTCAGTACTTCTTCTGGCATAATTGAGTCCTCCTTCCCTACAAAAATAGATTTTTTTTAAGATATATCCAAATGGATACCCAAAACGCAATAAAAAAGCCGCACCCAATTTGGATGCGGCTTTCTTATTAAGTTATATTCTGTCTCGGTCAACCACGAGGGTTACCCTTACGGAATTACATTCCAAGACGTTGCTTCAAGATAGCCAAGCGATCGCTCAACTCCTTTGGAAGGTGTCCAGCGAACTTAGCATAGTGCTCCTCGATACGCTCAACCTCGTCCTTCCACTCGTCAACGTTAACAGCCAAAACTTGCTCCATTGTCTTCTCGTTCCAGCAAGAGTCAAGACCCTCGATGTTGATAGCACCCTTAGCAGGTACCTTTCCGATTGGAGTGTCAACTGTCTCACCTTGACCGTTGCAACGATCGAAGATGTAAGCCAATACACGGCTGTTATCACCGTAACCTGGCCACAAGAATCCTGCAGGAAGAGCCTTGTTGCTCTTGTCACGACGGAACCAGTTTACGAAGAAGATCTTAGGCATGTTCTTACCACCCTTAGCTTGTGGCAACTTCTCCATGTCGATCCAGTGTTGGAAGTAGTCACCCATGTTGTAACCACAGAATGGCAACATAGCGAATG
>JAZRXL010000071.1:0-5495 GCA_045600225.1 Paludibacteraceae bacterium | reverse complement strand
CTGGTGCAGGACTTGATGGAGGAGCACGATATAACATCTATCCACGGCCACAACGAATACGCCGCCAAAGCCTGCCCCTGCTTCGATGTCCAGCAATGGCGCAAAGAGAATAGTCTTTAACCGACCCAATTTCAATTCTCAATTCATGAATAACCTTTGGAACATCATCCCATCAATCCTAACCCTCGTCGCCGGTGGCGGCTGGCTGTTCGACCGCCGCCGCCATCGCCAGGAGGTTGAAAGCCTCCGTGCCGACAATCGACAAAAGGACATGAATCTGTCGAAGATGTACGTTGACGAGTTCAAGGAAAACATCGCCGATCCCCTGCGGCATGAAGTCAGGGAATTAAGAACCGAGATAACACATTTAAGAAATGCAATACAGAAGATTAACGACTGCCCTCATAGCGACGCTTGCCCTGTTTACTGTGAGTTGCAGAAGCAGCAAGACCGTGACGCAGCAGACCAGCACGATGACCGCGACTGACACCCTCCGCCAGACCGTTACCCTCACCGTCCACGACACCATCCGTGAGACCACCACAATCACCATCCAAACCAACGAGACCGGCGACACCACCAGACTCACCACCATTACCGACCGCGAAAGAATTACCAACCAAGACCGCACCGCCCTTCAATCCCACGTCTCCACCCAAACCGAAACCCAATCCACCGCCAAGGAAACCACAAAAACAAACCCCATTCAACCCATCAACCCCAAATTCCCCATCAAACCCATAGTGATAACTTTTATTATTGGCCTCCTCACATTCCCCTTAATCAAATTTATCCGTTTCCCAAAGAAATAAACCCGACACATATGTTGTTGGGTCACGGCTACTCGATGTTCGATATATTGTTGTTGCCCACGAATACCAACAAGTGTGTATCTTTGTAGTCCTTTTTTGAATATCTTTTTCAGTCGGCATGCCCTCGAGTTTGATACCACATTATTATCATTTTAAATTTGTTCCTTTTTTTATAATAAAAAAATTATTTTTTCGTTATTTCTTTTAAATAAAGAAAGTATTTATGGCGAAACCACGTATTTTTATAAGTTCAACTTTTTACGATTTAAAACAAATTCGTATTGAACTTGATAAATTTATTGAAAGTCTCGGATACGAACCAGTAAGAAACGAGACGGGTGATATTCCTTACGGGAAGGATGAAGAACTACAAACATATTGTTATAAGGAAATTGCTAACGTAGACATTCTGGTTTCTATTATTGGAGGGAGATATGGAAGCCCATCTTTAAAAGACACAAATCCTCAAGAATATTCAGTGTCACAGAAAGAGTTAATAACTGCAATGAAAGAAGACAAACAAGTTTTTATTTTCATTGAAAAGGATGTGCTCACAGAGTATGAGACTTACCGACGAAATAAAGATAATCCAGATGTAAATTATAATTTCGTGGATAATATCAATATCTACAAATTTATTGATGAGATAAAATCATTACATAACAATAATAACATCAAGGGATTCGAAACAGCAGATGATATAAAAATATACTTACGGGAGCAATTAGCTGGATTATTCAAGCAGTTCTTAACAGATAGTAACCGTATAAAGCAAACTTCGGTATTGCAAGACATTGAGAACACAGCCAAGAATCTTCGTAGCCTTGTTGACTATCTAAGCCAACAAAACCAGGAGAAAGGTGATGATGTGCGTAAAATAATCATGTTCAATCATCCTCTATTGGGAAAAATTCGTGAAATTGTAGGTATAAGATACAATTTTTACATAGAAGGAGAAAAAGATCTGGAAAACCTTTTACAAGCATACGGCTACAAACAAGAGGGATATACATGGACAAGGACGTGGAATAACAAGACACAAACGATATCCATTTCACAGGAGTTGTTCGAAAATGGCAAACTAAAATACATAAACCAATCAGAATGGAATGATTCATTTATTACATATAGCCAAAAAGAAGATACTCCTGCATTCTACAATGACGACGACCTACCATTCTAAAAATATGAAAACCAGAACAACATGAATGAAACAATCTCTTTGCGAAAATTTTCGGAGATAAATTTGAGTGATGGCTTTTTTGACAGTCTCAAATCAGACTACCCCGGATTTGAAGAATGGTTCACTCGCAAAGCCTCTGAAGGGCGAAAAGCTTATGTTCAATATACAAGTGGCACTCTTCAAGCCTTTCTATTTCTGAAAAATGAGAGTGGCGAACCACTAAATGATATAACTCCTCAGCGTCCAGCTTGTAGGAGACTCAAGGTTGGGACATTCAAAATAGATGCACATAATACAAGGCTCGGAGAGAGGTTTGTAAAGAAGATAATGGACACCTCTCTATATATGAATGCGGAGGAAATTTATGTTACAATTTTCCAAAAACACGAAAGCCTTATCCGACTTCTACAGGAATATGGTTTTGTTGAAGAGGGGAAAAAAGGTGAGGAGCTTGTCTTGATAAAAAATATGAAACAACTTTCAGCCGATTTATTGAAGAACTATCCATTGTTGACTACTAAAGGAAATAGAAAATTTGTGCTATCTATTTACCCAGAGTTCCACACACGAATGTTTCCCGATTCAATTCTTAAAAATGAAGACAAGTATGAATTAATAAGAGATGTGTCATACACCAACAGTATACATAAAGTATATATTTGTTCAATGTATAGTGCGGCTCAACTTCATCGCGGAGATTTATTAGCAATATATAGAACAACCGATTGGAAAGGTCCCGCTCATTACAGAAGTGTAATAACCTCTATATGTCAGGTTGAGGAGGTGAAAGATAAAAATAGCTTTAAATCATATGAAGATTTTTCAAGATACACTAATTACTATAGTATTTTTAGTAACGAAGAGATCAAACAGATATATGATTCTCCAACCTGTATTGCCATTAAAATGACCTATAATATAGCTCTGACAAAACGCGTGACAAAACAATACATGGTTGAATCTATGGGAATCAATCCTCAATATTGGGGTTTTTTCCAATTAACCGATGAACAATTTGATGCAATTCTAAAGAAAGGGGAAATTGATGAAAGTATTATTATCAATTAAACCAGAATTCGCCTATCGAATCCTGGATGGAACAAAAAAATTCGAGTTCCGTAAAACACTATTCAAACGACGGGATATTGAACGAATTATTATATATGCATCTTCTCCTGTTCAAGCAGTCCTTGGAGAATTCACCATCGCAAACATTCTCACTAATGATGTAGAGAATATTTGGGAAGAGACCAAGTGTGGAGCAGGTATTACCAAAGAATACTATCAAGAGTATTTCTCTTCTAAAGATACAGCAAATGCAATAGAAGTTGGTAGGTATAAACGCTATAATAAGCCCAAAAAACTATCAGATTTCAATCTTTCATATGCTCCACAATCATTCGCTTATGTAAAATGAAGATATCTTGGGTTACGATGTTTGTCTTAAAAATGGCGTTATTAAAAGCGGAATATTGGATTTATAAAAATGGCGTTATCAAATAGGAATGGAACTAGTGTTTTATAATGAATGGCAAAAAGAATGGTTCCCGCTGGGGCCGTCCTCTGCTGTCGCCAATGCGGGACTAAACCGTCGGCACAGCCGTCGGTGCACCTCGCACGTTGAGGATGGAAAGATGAAAGCTTTTTCTAGTCCCACTGCGCAGTTTGCCCACCCACACCTCGGCGCCGAAGAATGCTCCTGGGGAGAAGGTAGAGAAAAGACCTTCCTCACTGCATTTAATTTTGATAATAAGGTGTTCGGTTCCCCTTCGGGGTGCCCCCAGGAGGCCGAAGAACTCTTCGTCGCCACCGAGCGTAACGCCAAACTCCGCTACGAAGGCTACAAGAAACTCAGCGAGATTTAATCAATAATCTCATCCTAAGCTGGGCAGTCCGAGAGGACTACCCAGCTTCTAATATAATATTATGATAAAGAATGTAAAGAAAATATCACTTGTTGATTTCCCCGAAGAAGAGAAAAAAGAAGCAGGCATCGGTATGAAGTTCTACGGCGAGACCTCATACGAGAACCAGATGGCTGTACTGAGCCACTGGTTGCATAACCACGGGAAGAATGTGACGAAAGAGGAGCGGGCAGAAATAATAGAGTCCATTAAGGACTTTTTGGAAAGAAAAGAATTTTGCCAAGGATTCAGCTATTACGATATGACTGATAACGAATTGCTGAAGGTCGCCGAAGATCCAGCACAGTATGGCCTCTTCTCTGACTTTTTCGATATTCCATTTCCCACTCCACAAAATCCCAAATTTACCTTCATTGACCTTTTTGCTGGAGTTGGTGGTATCCGTCTCGGAATGCAAGAAGCTGGTGGCAAATGCATCTACTCCTCCGAATGGAATAGTCAGGCACAAAAAACGTACCTTTCCAATTTCGGTGAAATGCCTTTTGGCGACATCACAAAGCAATCTACAAAAAACTATATTCCAGACAATTTTGATGTTCTCTGTGCAGGTTTTCCTTGTCAACCATTCAGCATTTCGGGTAAACAAAAGGGGTTTGAAGACACCCGGGGAACGCTATTCTTTGACATTTGTAGTATTGTTTCCTCAAAGAAACCCAAAGTCATTTTTCTTGAAAATGTTAAGCATCTTGTACATCACGATAAAGGTAATACATTAAAAACAATCTTAACTAAACTGAAGGAATTAGGTTATCATGTCACATGGCGTGTGCTAAATGGCTCTGATTTTGGTGTACCCCAAAACAGAGAACGAATCATTATTGTAGGCACTCAGAATGGTGAATTTGTTTTTGATAAAGTCAAAAAGAAACTGCGGCCTCGTCTTATTGATTTTTTAGACAAAGAGGGCAATTTTGAGTATCTTAATCCTAATGAATACACTTTACTTGATAACCCAAAGGAGCAACCTGATTCTGGACTTATTTTTGCAGGATACCGAAATAAGTCAATAAGAAAAGCTGGAGTCCGTCCTGGTACAGAACATTTGTCAAGAGTACACAAACAGCCAAATCGTATCTATTCAGTCTATGGAGTTCATCCTACGTTACCATCACAAGAATCTTCTGGAAGATTTTTTGTGTTAACAGAAGATCATCGCGTAAGAAAGCTTACTGTCAACGAGTGTTGGCGTATCATGGGTTTCCCTGAATCTTACAAAAAAATCAGTCCCATAGGTGACCAATATAAACAATTAGGGAATTCGGTCTGCATACCTATGATTGAGACAGTAGCAAATGAAATCAATAACCAAATTTTTTCAAAATAATGACACATACAGAGATAATCCAAGCTGTTTACAAAACCGCTCTTGACGAAGTTGCGTTGCAAGATTTTACAACCCCACTTCCCGTTGAAACCGAGAAACAGATTAGTCTGTTAGTTTTAAATTCTGAGTCTTTCAAAGCGGTAATGACGGTACTCATTACACTCTGTACGCACAAAATTTTCAAGCCAGAGCAAGATATTCGGTATCATCAAGCAAAATTGCCAAATGGATTTTCCGGTAGAACCATTGAT
>JAZRXL010000070.1:0-6498 GCA_045600225.1 Paludibacteraceae bacterium | reverse complement strand
CCTCGCTGCGGCAGCCCGTCGTCTTGTCTTGTACGACATAGTACGCCTCCGCCTTGGAGTCCTCCGCCTTGACGCTGACTACCACCGGTGCCTCCGCCTTCTCGGTCGTGTCCGTCTTCGACGCATACCAGAAAATATCGTAGCCCGCCAAGGTCTTATCCGGCTCGGATGACAACTGGCCCTCGCAGAACGCTGCAGGGTCTTCCAACTTCACTGTTGGGGTTGGATTGGCAATAACATGAACGCTATCATAAACCCAACAGCTCTGTCCATCTTCTCCAGGAAATTCGATATCTTTCACTAATAGATAATACCAATCAGCATCTTCATAAGTAACATTGAAAGACGTAGTCTCATCTCCTGCCGAATAACCTGCGCCAGGGAATCCAGCTGCATTCTTAGATCCTCTATGCCAAGAAGCAAGATACTTTCTTGGTTCCGTTGTTGGGCCAACAGTCACTCCCATCACAGTAGGATCTGTTGGTTCAAACTTCTCCGTCGTCAAATATGCGATCTCTCCCAAACAAAGATTTACCTCTTTTTCTTTCTTTTCATTTATCTTAACAACCGTCGAAGGTTTAGCAGCAATAATACTTGCCTCTTTGACCTTTTCACAAGCGGCACAATTCAAACCAGCCACAACAGGGATAGTAGAGATGGAGACATTACGACAAGGAGAGAACGCCGAATTCGATTTCCAACCATTACTTGTTTCAAGCATCGTTTTTTCTCCGACAACCACACGGAAGTAGATTCGCTTCTCATGAGTAGGATCATCCTGTAATTCAGCAAAAACATCATCAATGTATTTTTTCACTTCTATATCAAAGAAATCAGACTCCAACACCTCTGCTTCTTTATGAATAGTAATCCAATTAACTGGATAGGTAGAACTCTCTTTTGAAGGATCATCGTAAGTATATTGGTACACATAACCAATTTTCTTGCTTGGATCCAACTCGCCCTCATTATAGAGGAAAAATTTCTTTACAGCATCAGTAGTAACGGAGGTAAGTCTCAACACATCTTCTGTACACAAGTTAAAGATATCCTTACCTGTGGTCACTGAAGATGTCACATTCACATCCGGAGGTGTACACACTTGGAACTTAATATTATCAATACCGTAATCTCGCGAATTTTGTCCAATAGGATATTTATCCGCATTATGTTTAATCCTCATTTTCACAGTGATCTCTTCTGCATCACCTACATCTTTGGATTTAATATAAAGTGGCGGAATTTTCGAAGATATCCAACCATCCGCACCAGAGCTGAAATCTATGATTTCCGAGGCATTAGGAAGCACAGTTCCATTATGTTCCAATCTAACCTCAATAGAACCTGGCCATGGACTAATGGATGCAAAATCAGCACCAAAAGTAATAGTTTTCTCTGTGCAAACATGTTCAATATCAATTTCAAAGAAATTATCCTGAGAGCCATCATCCTCCAAATCAAACTGAAGCATTCCTCCGGTTGAAGTACCAGAATTATCATTTTTCACACCACTAGGATAGGCACCATTCTTCGATATGGCATACACTCCGTGACAATAGACTTGAGTTGCAAGAGACCCAGCACAAGGTCCGTCAGTCTTTTTCGGATGATCAGCCAAAGCAGGGACATTCAATGTTGCACCAGTCGATTCAATATAAAATGCTCTCACAAAAGGTATCTTAGGACTTCCATTTACAGACTGTGCATCATGCACATCGCCAGCAGGAATCTTCTCCGTGTGAACTACACCTGTTCTGTCGGTCCATTCATAAGTGTCATCAGACGGAAAATTTCCAAAATCATCATAAAAGATATTGGTCATTGCCATCGGAGCTCCATCTGCCGTTTGACAACAAATACCAGAATGAACTTTGTACACTTCTGAAGTGACTGGAGGACAACCTCCTGGCAAAGTTACCTTACAGGTAATCAAATAATCTGCATTTTCCTCCTTTGGCTCAAAATTGAAAACATCACCGATTTCCGATGCACCCGTCACACTCTCAGACCATTCTATGACTGTTCCTTTGGGGAATTGTTGCTTAGTCAATATGCGCAATGGCATTTCAGGACAAGGGATACCGGTACTTGTAATCAATGGTTTTACCTCTCCAGAAACCTCTATATCATCAATACCAATCGGAATTTGGTAACTTTCACTTGTTCGATAGAAATAGAATGTCACAGAACCAGATTCTGGCACCTTGGTTTCATGTTTTACTGTTTTCTTCGCACCATAATCTACCGTAGTAGATGTAACATTGGTTACCTTACCTAAATCAAGTTGATTATAATATCCGGTGTTGAATGCAATACCATCAGCGTTTGACGTCACATCCAATTTCAATGCATTACCATTGATTTTACCAGAATCATACCCGTACCTAGAAATATACTTTTGGAGATCAGATTTATTTGTTAGAACTTTCTTGATCAAATGATCAAAATATGTAGCATCCAACAAATTGTACAGTGTAAATGACAAGGAAACCGTAGATCCCGGAGCCAAACCATGAACCGTATAAGACAACAACGGAAACTTTTCTGCAGAGCCAAAATTCACGAACATATTATTAGGTTCGTCATTTGCCAAGAAAAAGGGATTCAACAATTTAGGTTGGGCTGTAACCGTCGAGTATCCATACTGAATACCACTATTATTCGGACTTATACTATTCATGGAGAGTACCTTGTCCGCTTTCGACCAATCATCACTACCTGACGTAGTAAACGAACCTCCGATTCCAATCTGTTTTGCATACTCTGGACCAGCAGACTGTTTACCTTTGCACAAAGCATCCCACTCAAGATCTTCATTATACCAACCATCTTCCTTAGCATCCGAGGTTAGAATAGGACAGCACAACTCCTCGCTGGTATCAAAATTTGAACCCGCCAAAACACATTGAGCCGAACTCACATTCACATTTAGCGACGAAAGCAGTGTCAATGCTATCCAAAATCGCCACATCCTTTTGAATTTAAAGTCCATATACTTACTTTTTTTTCGTTTTTCTTGTATTAGAAATATCCCGTAACAAACTGAACATCAAACTATTAATAACTAGATTCAATTCTTCAAATTACGCTCTGTAATTTATAATATTTTATTGGAATAAAAAAATCGCATATGGATTACTAATACCAAACAATACAAACAACGACAAGAAAGCAAATAAAACAAGGCAAGTACATTCCTTTTGACCCCAAGGGAAGAATCAACCCAGCACATGTCTCTTCGTTCCATGTACAGGGTTACGGGTGTAGCTGCTTAACAGACGCTTGGTGTTAACTGCTACTATTCAGTTTTTTAGAAATTTGGTGAATCTCGTAACTTTGTAGGGTCTAATAGTATATAGTTACCTTTTATTTTGTAATATTTCAGATAGAACCAACAAATTATCATTCAAAATTAAACGACAACACAAACAACCTTGATGTCAATTTAGACAATGTATTGGTATACTTCAAATCCCTCACATCAACAATCTCTGGTCTATCCCTCTCTAACACATCACCCAAACCTATATAGAACTTAAATTCAGGAGCTAACTTAAAATAAGGCAAGTAGAAATCACATCCTACACCAAACTCCACTCCATAGTCAATCTGTTTCAACATCAATGTATATTCCGAGTCTCTTCCCATATCCAATGTGAAGGCTGCACCCGCCAACAAATATGGGCGGTAATTATTCTTTCTTTGTCCTCTAAACTTAAAGTCTAATGGGAATTGCATCATATTGGACTGAATAGACAACTCTCCAACTGGAGCCATCTCTCCATTTGCATCGCGGAATTGGAATCGTCTCTCGTTGAAATACAACTGAGGACAAAAACGCATATTCAACCATCTAAATATTCTCAAATCAGAGATAATACCCACAGAAAAACCAGGAGTCAACCTCGTATCGTCTCCGAACCACACCTTTCCATCCTCATCCATCAATGCAGCATTAGTTGGATTAAAGTCCATCATATTCAATCCTAAGATAAAACCGAAATGATACAAACGATTATCTGCATTAATCAAATTGTTTGTACGAACCGATGAGCGAGCAGAGGCTCCCCCTACCATGAGCGTCAATAGCAATATGCTTAAAATTATCTTTTTCAAAACCTCTATTTTTATTGGAGACTCTTCTATCTCCTTCGTTATTAATCCTTTACAAAACAAATCTGCTTTTATGTTTCCCCGCACAAAAAACATCTTAAAGAAGAACGAGAAACATCTCCTTTTATTTCATCAAAAAACGATGCAAAATTAAAAAAAAGAAGCATACTTTGAAAATCAAAGTTGCTTCTCCCTTTTCTTTTAAGATTATTTAAATGAATAACCTATACCTACTGTCCCGAAAATCGGATGCATATCGAACGCAATGGTTTCAAATTCAGGAACAAATATATTGTTCAACCCCCAATCCAAATCTAAGAAGGCTGACAATCCTTTGTATATTCTCCACTCGCCTCCCAAGGTCCATCCCCACTGGAAACGACGCATATCGTCATTGAATTCGAATGATTGAGGTTCTTCTCCCACTTCAATCTTTGCACCTGTCGGATTTCCTTCTCTAAGATATCCATCCTTTACCTCTCCATAGAACTTTCCTTTCGTTACATATCCGAAATAAAGACCGCCTCGAATTCTACCAACTTCTGTTATATTGAATGTTGCCTCCAATGGCAAAGTAACCATCCATTGGTCTGCCGACATGCTCACAAAACCTGTCCATCGACCTGTAATAGCACCTCCATCGTCACTCTGAATAGACATATTATAGTCTTTCACCGTAGACTCAGCCGTCATTCCCTTTCTCTCGAAGCGGAATCCCAGCAACATCTCCCAACGCTTGTTGAAAGGCATATTTGCCAAAGCTTGAACCGAGAAATTACCTAATGGCGAGAACCCTTCTATCGTACGCATCTGAGCTGGCAACGGAAATGGAACGGTTCCTCCCATTTCAAATCCTGCACGCACCTCAAAATAGGGGTTCGGACGCTCTTTCACCACCTTTGCGACATCCACTGTCTCTTCCTGGATCTCTGCCTCATCTCCTTGTGCCGATACAATCGATGCACATAGAGACATTAGAGTTATTATCAATAATTTTTTCTTCATCCTTCCTTCTCTTATTGTTGTTCAATCTTTTTACAAACGACATCCACCTCGTCGATATACAACTCACTACCTACCGCGCCAGTGAAATCGTCTCCCTTCAAACTTGAAGAGAACACCACTGCAAAATTGTATCCATATTTTGCCAAACGATCCAAATCCACACTCTTGCCCTCTTTGGTCTTAAACGGAATTGCAAATCGAATCCACTCATTGGTGGCTTTTCTATCCTTTGCTTCCATCTGTGCCACGAGCACAAGCGATTCGTGCGACAAAGAGTTTGTTCCATCCAACATCACTGCATCTCCTTGTTTATCAGTATTCTCATAGAAAATAGCATAGATATTGAAATCATCCTCTCCGGCTATTGGATTGTACTTACCATCCGTCATTTGCGGACCTGGTTTATACTTATAATAACCCACAAGTGAATCTGGCACCTGAACGAATGGCACACCAAACTTTGTTGCAGCCAAAGGTGCCTTCAAAGCCTGTTGCACATTAAATGAACCCAAGAACAAGTTTCCAGGAGCAATTGGCATTCCAGCAGCTTTTCCGAAGCTACCTGCAAAACAGGTAGTAAGTCTTACTGCATGTCCTTTATAGCCATCCTCTACCACATAGGTTGGGTAAGCATCCGGTCCTCCACTTGTAGCCAAGCAGTATCCTGCATTTCCAGAATTCCACCAAGACATCACGTCGACGCCTTCAACATTCTCATAGATAACTTGGTACTTATTGGATTCGTTCAACTTATAATGTTCAAAATCGAAATGGGTTGGCAACTCCATAAAGGTGTAGTATGCAACCACATATTCACGTTGCCACTCTCCACTTTCAGAAGTAACCGTATAGGTAACCGTCTTATTTTCTGAGAAATCTTGCACCGAACCACTGGCTGGAGAGATGGTAGCACCCTCCGTCAATATGAACTTAGGCGCACGTTTCGACAAATCACATCCCGGCTTAACAAAAATCGTGATGTTGTTCATAATACTTGTCACCTCCATCAAAGTATCTGATTTCGTGATCAAAAATTCTCCATCTGAAGATAGATTGCATTGGAGAATATCCGCTTCCGCATTTAATGGTTCATCTTGAATGCAAGCAGGCATCGCAAGTGCAAGCAACGGAAGAGCAAATAATAATTTTTTCAAATTCATCTGTTTTTACAATTACGAGGCAAAGATATTAATATTTTTTAACAAACTAGGCAAGATTTGAGAAAAATATAAAGTTGTCTCACGGTTCTTTCATTTGAAACAAAAATTTTCTTCTTTTATTTTTGCATACCTTGGGTATTATGCGGTTTTTCCAAGGAAAATCTATACATTTGCACACAGCAGTGCCGAAGCACCGCTCGTTAGTGTTTCTCCTTTGACA
>JAZRXL010000069.1:0-66372 GCA_045600225.1 Paludibacteraceae bacterium | reverse complement strand
TATCGTGAAGGACAAGGAAACAGAAGCAAAAGTCCGCTTTAAGGCTAATTTAGGAAAGGCCGAAACCTACATGGCGGAGAAGGCGCCTTGGGCTATTAAGTGCAATGTGGTGGCAAAACTTGACGGTAGAATCATCGACCGCTTTGATTATGATAAAATTGAAACTAATCCGGAAAAGGTTATCTGTGATCAAGAGGCTATTGTTCCAACCAACCACGCTTATGTATGCAGCAACCAGCTCGCAGGCATTTTCGGGGAGTATAAAAATCTATATTATACCATCACAGCAGGAACGGAGGAAGTTGTCTGTGATCTGAAGTAGGGTTAGCATTGGCTTATGATACAAGAAAAAGGCGAGGAATTCACACCTCACCTTTTTCGTTATAACCTCTGACTATTTTCAATTTAAATTATAGGAATAAAAAAAGTAATTCCAAACTAAAAGTCAACCAATAAAAATATTCTGATATGAAAAATAGATTTCTACATACAATATTATCGTTTGTCACAACGCTTATTTTCTCAGCGTATGAAGACGATCATGATGAATTGAAGGGAGAAGAATCCCAAAAGGAAAAACAAACGGAATAATGACAATAATGAAGGCCGTACACAAAAAAATGTATACGGCCTTTTTGATGTATTATAAAATACTAATTACTTAGTCACATTCAATGTGAAAGAGATCTTGTTACCCTCTCCATCAACTGAAGAGATAACTGTCTCACCAACTGATTTAAGTGTAACCTCTACGCTTACGCTGTATGCCTCAGCAGATCCTGAAACAGATGGACTGATTGTAGCAACTGATTCGTCTGAACTTGCCCAAGTCAATTGGTCATATACAGTCTTCTCGTAGAAAGAAACATTCTCATTTGTCTTACCATTGTAGATACGGAATGTGAATGAATCCTCATCCTTGCTGATAGAGAAAGAAGAGCCACTCTTCAAGTTCTCATCAAACTTAGATGATTGGAAAACTACTCCTTCGAACACGTTCATAACGATGTCAACCTTAGCATTGCTGCTACTGCTTCCCTTCTCTTTCCACAAGTTGTTATATTGATCTACAGACATCACCAACTTAAGGTTGTTAGCTTGGTTACCACACAAGATAGTTTCAATCTTAGCATTGTCTCTGATCACCAAAGAATCCAATTGGTTCTTTGCACAGTTCAAATATACCAAGTCTGGGCTGTTCTTCACAACCAATGAAGTCAACTTGTTCTCGTCACACTTCAAAGTATTCAACTTAGTCAGATTTTTAATATCCAATGAAGTCAACTTATTCTCTGCACATCTCAACTCTTTCAAGTTAACGAAGAATTGAATACCATCAAGAGATGCAATATCCTTCGCATTCACATTAAGGATCTCTGCTGCTTCAGCCTCAACACGAGTAATGAAATCATCACCATCCTTATTGATGTCTGAATTAGCAATAAGTGCTGCCAAAAAGTTTTCGTCAGAGATCTTAATACCCTTGCTTACGTTAACCTTACAAGAGTCTTTCTTATTACCATCTACTGTAGTAACAAAAATATACGTGCATCCAGCACCTACACCTGTAACAACACCCTTATCAGACACCTTAGCTACATTCTTATCGTCTGAAGTCCAATAAACATCTTTCTTTGTAGCATCAGAAGGATTAACAGTTGCCTTTAGTGTTACCTCATCGTTAGCATAAATATTTAACTCGTGCTCGTTCAATGACACGCCATTTACGGCAACCTCTTGCACTACATCATTAGTAGGATCTTCCTCATCCTTTTTACAAGAAGAAAAAACAACTGGCAAAGCCAAAGAAGCCACTACCAATAATTGGAAAAAATTTCTCTTTTTCATTCCTTATTTTATTTAATTTATAAAACTTAATCTGAATTACTTCATATTGCTTGTGAACAACAACAAACGATTGGCAATGTTCGCCTCACTCACACCTCCATCGAAGTCGAGCGACAACATGTTCAACTCTGGATATTGCTGCTTCAACTTCTTCTCAATACCTCTTGCCACAATATGGTTGGCAATACAACCGAATGGCTGCATACTTACCACGTTGTTACATCCATCCTTGATAAAGGCAATCACCTCCGCTGGCAACAACCAACCCTCACCAAACTGAGCAGACAAACAAATCACATCCTTGGCATATTCACTGATAGTCTTGATGTCTGGTTCTGGTCTGTAATACTTGAACTGAGATGCTTCAGACTCCAACTTCTTCATAATCTTACGAATCAAGTTGTATGCCATGTCTATCACCAATTCAGGCACTTTGAATCGTTTTACAAAGTTCTCCTTATTGAATTTATAGTTGACAAATGCACGGAAGAAGAAGTTATGCACTGTAGAAGGTATTACCTCGACACCATGCTCCATCAACCAATCTGGCACATAACGGTGTGCGTATGGATTAAACTTCAAGAAGATTTCTCCAGTAATACCCGCCTTTGGATATACGCGATCTTCGTAAACTGGAACTGCATTAAATGCACGAGCAGCCTCTCCTGTCAACTTCAACAAACCTTTCGTGTCGTTATTCTCAACCAATGGCTTTGCTTTCTCCAAGTATAAATCGCGCAACTTACGAGCCTCTCCCTTATTCTTTTCTCTTACTGCAATCGCATGATAGAAAATAGACAACCAGTCTCCATACATCGTAGCATAGATAACGAGAGGAGCGGCCTTGAGCAGATTCAACTTAAATCCTGGTTGATCTTCCGTATTGTCAGTTCCTCCAATACCAATAACGGGCACTTGTGCGAATCCCGCATCCACAATCGCTTTACGAATAAGCGGAGGATAGTTGGTAGCACGACATTGTCCTAACTGAGTCACTGCCACAGCTACCTTATCCAAATCGTACTTGCCCGATTGAAGTGCCTTAATCAAGTCACCCACAATCAAAGTAGCCGGATAGCATACCTCATTATTTGAATATTTCAAACCTACATCGTTAGATTCGGCATTGCTCAATGGCAACGACTCCATATCGTAACCTGCCCACTTGAAGGCAGCAGGGAATAATGGAGACAAATATTCTGTAAAGAATGGAGCCAAGATTGTTCTTCGCTCGTTATCGCCCAACTCAAATCTCTTAGGTTTAACGAATGGCTTTACTTCCGTAGCCTCTTTTGCATCGAACTTCAAACTCTCTATCAAAGAGCGAACACGAAGCTTCATGGAACCTACATTATTGATGTCGTCAATCTTCAAAAGAGTAAGTGACTTACCATAGCGGTTGAGCAAACTGCGAACCTCATCCGTAAAAAATGCATCCGGACCACAACCAAAAGAGGTTGTCTCCACATAATGCACATTCTTACCTTGACGAGCCACCCATTGTGCAGAGTTAAGAATACGGTTTACGAAAGACCATTGCTTGATGATAAAGGCCTCTTTCTCATCACAATTATTCTTTCGTGAGATCTCCTCTGTAATCACATCCACTCCCATTTGAGAGATCATCTCCGATACCTTGTGTTGGATAAGTGGATCGGTATGGTACGGACGACCAGCAAGGCATATCACCATGCGACCTTCCTTTTGTGATTGCTCGAATGCCTCTTCGTTGATCTTACGAAGATTCAAACCAAATTCGCTATATGCTTTTACAGCCTTCTCGTGTGCCTTCTTCACTACCTTCTCGGAGATGCCTAACTCCTTCATGTAACGAACCAACTGCTTAAGAAGCAACTTCTCGTCTTTGAAAGAGATAACAGGCGAATCGATAGGTATCTCTGAATCAATGGCACTATTCACAACATCTGGATAACCAATGATAATTGGACAGTTGAAGCTATTGTGAGAAGCGTCATCCTCTACACACTCATATACCACGCGTGGGAAGAATATCCTATCTACGCCCTTATCTTGCAATTCATAGATGTGGCTATGAACCAACTTGGCAGGGAAACAGATATTATCTGACATCACGGAGTGAACACCCCTCTCGTAATTTCTATAAGTAGAAGTGGATGACAACTCTACTTGAATATTACACTCAGTGAAGAAAGTATGCCAGAATGGGAACTCTTCGTACATATTCAAGGCACGAGGAACACCCATCTTGAAGAGAGGTGCCACCAATTTAGAAGGTTGCTCGGCGCGATCGAATAACTCGTGGTACTTACGAGCACTCATATCGATACCTGGCTTGGCATCCGTCTTACCATTGTTGAATATCTTCTCACATTTGTTTCCTGAATAGTAGACACCACCATTCTTGAACAAATATTTTGTGATTTGACAATTGTTGTCGCAACCCTTACAAGAAAGAACCTTTGATTCGTATTCCGCCGCATTCAAGTACTTCTCCAAAGGAGTAGCCTTCTTGTTGGCTTCACTCATCTTCTTTGCATAGAGCGCACAACCGTATGCACCCATCAATTCAGGCACATTGTTACAATATACGTTCTTACCAGTTAGGTTCTCGAATGCCTTAACAACAGAATCATTCTTCATTGTTCCTCCTTGCAGAACAATGTTCGGACCTAACTCATCGTAATTCTTAATCTTTAATACCTTAAACAAGCAGTTCTTTGCTACCGAATAAGCCAAACCAGCAGCGATATCACTCACCTTAGCACCTTCGCGAAGCACCTGCTTTACTTTCGAATTCATAAAGACTGTACAACGAGTACCCAAATCGCAAGGATTCTGACTCTGACAAGCCTGATATACGAAATCAGTGATATCACAACCCAATGTTTGAGCGAAAGTCTCGATGAAGGAACCACAACCAGAAGAACAAGCCTCATTCAACTCCATACGAGTCAGTGCGCCATTCTCCACGAACATCGCCTTCATGTCCTGGCCACCAATATCAAGGATGAAAGAGACCTCAGGACACATATTCTTTGCAGCCACATAGTGCGCCATTGTTTCAATCATTCCATGATCGAGTGAATAGGCAGCCTTGATCAAGTCTTCTCCATAACCGGTTGAGCAACCAGCAGTGATCTCCAAGTTTAGTTTCTCCTCGTCGCAACGGATCTTCAATTTCTCCAATCCGCGACGAACTGCTCCAATTGGATTACCACCATTATGAGTATAGTATTTGTAAAGGATATCACCCGCCTCATTGATCAAAACAATCTTAGTAGTGGTAGATCCAGAATCTATACCCAAGAAGGTTTTACCCCTACATTCATTAAGATTAACAACAGGGATGTGAGATTTTTCCTTTTCGGATTTCCACATCATATACTCCTCTTCATCTTTGAAGATTGGAGGAAGTGTTACATTGGTCTTATTCTTATTTGGATTAGTTTCCTCTTTCATAACAGGTTCCTTACTAAGAATCTCTGTCAATTCAGCCACATCAACCGGCTCCATGTCGTTCTGAAAGAGTGCTGTACCCCAAGCAGGAATAATGTTTGCATTATCCAACACCACGCAATCCTTTTCAAGGTCTAACTTGAAATAGTCTGCAATAGCTTTACGAAGGGAACCGATGAAGGTCAACGGACCACCACAGAAAAGAACCTTGGGACGAACCTCACAACCATGAGACAAGGCACTGGCAGTCTGCACAGCCACAGCACGGAAGATAGAAGCTGCGATATCCTCTTTCGTAGCATTTCTCGCTACCAAGTTTTGAATATCCGTTTTAGAAAATACTCCACAACGAGATGCTATCGGATAGATATGTTGTGCATTCTTTGCCAAACCATCCATGTCGGTCACCTCCACGCCAAGGCAAAGCGCCATCTGGTCGATGAATGCACCTGTACCACCAGCACAGTTACCATTCATACGAAGGTCCGAAACCTGTCCATTCTTCAAATAAACGATTTTAGCATCCTCTCCACCAATATCAATGATAGTAGAGATTTCTGGATGAACCCTCTTTGTGAATTCTGTGGCAGCAATTACCTCCTGCACAAAAGGAATATTGTATCTTTCTGAAACACCCAAACCTACGGAACCCGTAATGGAGAGTGTGAATTTTTCAGTTGTCAGTGTAGATTTTAATTCTTCCAAGAAAGCTGTAATGGCACCTTGCACATTAGCCAAATGTCTTTTGTAAGAAGAATAAACCACTTTCCCTGTTTCGTCGAGCACTACGATCTTAGCGGTAGTAGAGCCGATGTCGAGACCGATTCTGAACATATTTTGAATTTTAATTTATAATCTCTCTTTAACACGCATAGAGTGTGCAAAGTTAACAAAATTTTAGATAAAAAGATAATTCATTTGTCATCATAAAATAAACTGAAGAAATGTTGAAATTTTACATAACTTGATGTCAAAACGATATGCAAGTTTTTTGTAACTTTGCGGTATATAAATGAGACTTCTATGAATGTAAAAATTGGTTTCGACAACGACAAGTACTTAAGTATGCAATCCTCTCATATCGCTGAGAGAATCGAAAAATTTGGTAATAAACTTTATTTGGAAATTGGAGGTAAACTATTCGACGATTACCACGCATCTCGTGTCCTTCCCGGATTTCACCCCGATTCCAAACTTCAGATGCTTCTCAAACTAAAAGAGAAGATTGAAATCATCATTGCCATCAATGCAGAAGACATTGAAGCCAATAAGATCCGCGCAGACTATGGTATTTCGTACGATGAGGATGTGCTTCGTTTGATTGATGAGTTTAACAATGTAGGTCTATTCGTAGGTAGCGTTTGTCTCACCATGTTCAACGAACAACCATCTGCCGTCCTTTTCGAGAAGAGATTGAAAGAACTTGGTATTGCCGTTTACCACCACTATCGCATAGAAGGTTATCCTAACAATGTAGAGTTTATCGTATCTGATAACGGATACGGGAAAAATGAATACATCAAAACACAACGTCCATTGATCGTTGTTACCGCTCCTGGTCCTGGTTCGGGGAAATTGGCCACCTGCTTGTCTCAGCTCTACCACGAACACAAGCGTGGCATCAATGCAGGTTACGCAAAATTCGAAACCTTCCCTATCTGGAACATTCCATTGAAGCACCCGGTGAACCTTGCATACGAAGCTGCCACTGCCGATCTAAACGATGTGAACATCATCGACTCGTTCCACTTGGAGGCTTACGGAGAGAGTACCGTAAACTACAACCGTGATGTGGAGGCATTCTCTGTGTTGAGCGCTACCTTCGAAATGATTTACGGAGAGAGCCCCTACAAGAGTCCTACCGATATGGGTGTGAACATGGCAGGAAACTGTATCGTGGACGATGAGATCTGTAAAGAAGCATCCAAGCAAGAGATTATCCGAAGATATTTCAAATGCCTATGCGACAAGAAACGCTATGGCGAAAGCTCCGACAACAAAGAGAAGTTGGAATCTCTTATGCAACAAGCACATGTTAAGGTGACCGACTACAAAGTAGTTGAAGCCGCTCGTACTAAAGAGGAACAAACCAATGGCCGCCCTTCAGCTGCCATCGAGTTACCTAACGGGACCATCGTTACAGGCAAGACTAGTGACCTCCTTGGCCCTTTGGCTGCTGCATTGCTGAATGCACTCAAATCGTTGGCAGGCATAGACCAATCGTTCAACCTTGTTTCGAGATTGGCTATTCAACCTATCCAAACACTAAAAACGGCCTACTTGGGAAGCAGCAACCCTCGCCTTCATACAGACGAGATCTTGATTGCCCTATCCTCTTCTGCCGCACACAACGAGTTGGCCGAACGCGCTATGCAGCAATTGCCAAAACTAAAAGGCTCTACTGCCCATACCACAGTTTTGGTTTCATCCATCGACGAGCAAACATTCAAGAGATTAGGTATCACTCTTACTTGTGAACCTAAATACGAAGAGTCTCAAAGAACCTATCACAAACATTAATGCCTATGAAGCAGTACCGATTTCTTCTTTACTGCCTTATCATACTGAATATGCTCTCCTGTCGCAAGGAAGATAACTATCAGGTTGAGGCTGAGCTGGACCCCTATTTGCAACTCTTCTTGCAAGAGGCTTCCAAAAGAGGGATGAACCTTAATGTAGAGGAGAACGGACTGTTAATGAAATTTGATAACCTTACCCCTCCTACCATAGGCCTTTGTACCTACTCCAATCCAATATTGGTGCAAATAGACCCCACCTATTGGAACAAGGTGAAGGAATATGACAACTGCGAGGACCTTCGACAAAATGTGGTATTCCACGAATTGGCTCACGGGCTACTCAACCGAGAGCACGACAATGGGACTCTCGACAACTCCGAATGGAAGAGCCTAATGTGTGGAGGTGACCTTTTTCACGAACGAAGCTGGCAAGTAAACTTTCGTGGAGAACGCCGTCAATACTATCTGGACGAACTCTTCAACGCCAGAACTCCCCAACCCTCTTGGGCAGAATATGGAGTAAAATTCTCAGGGGAAAAAGGAAAACAAATTATTAAATTAGACCTAAGCGAAGAGAAAAAGACCACCAACCAAAATGGTAATGTATACCAAATAAGCAATGGTAACTACACCATCTCCATCAACGAGAAAAACAATATCATAGTTCCCCTTTTTGTGGATCTTAACCTCACAGGCGATTTCTATTATGAAGTCGTACTTACTGGAAATTTGGTCGGGAACGGAGAGTGTACAGGTTTAGTCGCCACCTACGAAGAGAAAGAAGAACGAAACTATCACCTCTTCTCCCTAATAAAAAACAGAACCTATGGAGACTATCGTTGTTATGCTTCCAATACTAAATGCATGGACCCGATTGCAGAGGTGATTCTTAAAACGGGTGTTTGTAATATCAAAAATGAATATACAACCTTGGGAATCGAACGGAGAGGATCCGAACTATACTTCTACATCAATGATCAGTTAATATATAGAAATGATTTTGATGCAAACAAACCTATAAGCCGCCTTGCAGTGGTGGCACCTACATTGAGCACTATCAACATTAAAGAGGCTGCATGCTATAATAAAACGGAGCTTAAAGCTGGATACTTTGCAAAAACTATATGGGGAACCTCCGACGGCATTTTGAAAATGGAAACTATCAATATTCAACAATAATCATTAGTCGATATGAAATTAAAAAATTGGATCATTATGGGTTGTACCTCTTCTGTGCTACTCTCATCTTGCAATAAAGATGCTTCAAACATAGCACACTTTTCGGCAGATTTTGACACTACCACAGCCGTGGGTAATGACTTTTACCAATATACTAATGGCGGTTGGATGAGCGCTCATCCAATACCAGGCGAAAAAAGTCGCCTAAACACGTTCGATGTTCTTAACGATGAGAACTTGGAACGATTGAAAATCATCGTTGAGGAGGCTCAAAAAACATCTAATGCACAAGGTTCTAACAAGCAAAAGATTGGTGACTATTACGCATTAGCGATGGACTCTGTAAAAAGAGACGCTGAGGGCATTCATCCCATCAAAGGAATACTTGAAAGCGTGAAGTCACTTAAATTTGTTTTAAGCGACTCTACCTTCGCAGATCATATAGCCTACCAACATCTTCACTTGGCAAATCCATTCTTTGGTGTAGGATGCACACCAGATGCCAAAAACAGCTCTATGAACATTGCAGAGTTATGGCAAGATGGTATCGGACTACCTAATAGAGATTACTATTTCGATGAATCTGAAAAGGGAAAAGAGATCATTGCTGGTTATAAAAAGATGATTGCAAAATATTTGCAGCTTCTAAACGAATCAGACTGCGAACAGAGAGCCGAGAAGGTCTACAACTTCGAAAAGGAGATGGCAGCCCTAATGAATACAAAGGTGGAGAACCGAGACCCCCAAAAGACCTATAATAAGATGTCTTACGAGGAGATGAAAGCAATGATGCCATCCTTCAACTGGGATGCCTATTTCGCCTCTTTCCCTGTCAAACCAAAGGAGGTCACGGTTGGTCAACCTCGCTTCTTCAAAGGTATCTTCCCATTGATGGAGAAAACAAGCCCAGAGGTATTGGCAGACTACCTAACATTTAACACCATCAACTGCTTGGCTGGCTATTTGTCGCAAGACTTTATGTGGACAAAATTTGAGTTCTACAGCAAACAATTAAGTGGCGTTACAGAACTAAAACCACTGTGGAAACGCTCATTGGACATGGTACAAGGCAGATTGGGACAACCATTGGGGCAACTCTTTGTTGAGAAACATTTCAGCGAGAATGCGAAAAATAGAATGGTTAATTTAATAGAGGAACTCCGTGTTGCCTTTGGACAACGTATCGAGAACCTAAGCTGGATGTCGGACACTACCAAATTGCAAGCCAAAGACAAATTAGCAGCTATCACAGTCAAGGTAGGTTACCCAGATGTGTGGGAAGACTATTCAGAAGCCCAGGTAGACAAGCAATTGAGTTTGGTGGAGAACTATATCAACCTCACCTATTTCTTGAGCGTAAAATCAATGAAAGAGATTGGAGAACCCGTTGATAAGAACAAGTGGCACATGACACCACAAACAGTCAATGCATATTATAGTCCGTTGAGTAACGAGATCGTATTCCCAGCAGGTATCTTGCAACCGCCATTTTTCTACGCAGAGGGGGATGATGCAGTGAACTATGGTGCCATTGGAGTTGTGATCGGACATGAGATGACCCACGGATTTGATGACCAAGGTAGACAATTCGATAAGGAGGGAAATCTACACGATTGGTGGACTGCTTCAGATGCAACACAATTTAAGCAAGCGACAGAGAGATTGAAAGAGAGATTCGCTCAAGTGGTGGTGATCGACTCTATGAGGTGCAATGGAGAACTAACCTTGGGAGAGAATATTGCAGATCTTGGAGGACTTAACATCGCCCACCAAGCATTCTTAAATACATTGAAAGAGGGAGAGTCTGATAAATTGGTAGACGGGCAAACCTATGATCAACGCTTCCTTCTCGCCTATTCACGCATTTGGGCAGGAAACTACCGTGACGAATACCTTCGCCAGCAAGTAATCACAGATCCACATGCTAATGGCAAGTATCGCGTGAATGTGCAAGTGCCATTGCTAGATTTCTTCTACACAGCTTTTGGCATTACGGAGAGTGATTCAATGTATGTGAAACCTGAGGAGAGGATTGTGATCTGGTAAATTGATCTATATACAAATTAAGCGGAGTAGTTTCGACTGAAACTACCCCGCTTTGTTCTTTTAAACCATTTGCACTTAATGAGAAACGGTTTCTATCTCCTCCTTTAAATCGATCTCATCACCCTTAACATCCACAAATCTATATTGTAGGAACGGCAATGTTTGAGAAGGGATAATTTTAAACGATG
This sequence comes from Paludibacteraceae bacterium, assembly GCA_045600225.1. Lineage (GTDB taxonomy): Bacteria > Bacteroidota > Bacteroidia > Bacteroidales > Paludibacteraceae > UBA1181. Next base: position 55,154 of record JAZRXL010000069.1, on the reverse strand, counting down.
CCTTATATTTACGTCTCCATTTCCATTTCAGAGAGCAGAAAGGAAATCCCTTGTTAATATAAGCCTCAACGTAAGGATGAACATAAAGTTTAAACTTCGTTGTTTTGAGTGTGTTGACAAGATAATCAATTTTATTCTCTAACTCATCCACAAATAAAATTGAAGGTCTCGCTACACCTTTGCCATAGCACGTAGGACACACTTCCTCGGTGTCGATGTGCATTTCAGGACGAACACGTTGACGAGTGATCTGCATTAATCCGAACTTACTCAACTGCAAAATATTATGTTTTGCACGATCGTTTGCCATATTATCACGCATACGATTGTAAAGTTCCTGCCTATTTTCAGGCTTTACCATATCAATGAAATCCACTACGATAATACCGCCTAAATCCCTTAAACGCATCTGCCTTGCTAATTCATCTGCAGCTGCAAGGTTTACTTCTATCGCATTTGCTTCCTGATCGTTTCCTGCTCTGGTCTTATTTCCGCTATTCACGTCTACAACGTGCATAGCCTCTGTTTTCTCAATAATGAGATAAGCACCATTTTTGAAAGACACTGTTCTTCCGAACGATGATTTCAATTGTTTTGTGACCGCAAAATGGTCAAAAATTGGCGTGTCTCCTGTATAAAGTTGGACTATATCTTTCCTCTCAGGTGCAATAAGATTCACATAATCACAAATCTCATTGTAAACCCCCTCGTCATTAACATATATGTTCTCGAAAGATGGATTGAAGATATCTCGAAGGATACTTACAGTCCTGCCCATCTCTTCATACATCAGAAGTGGTAGTTTAGTCTCCGGCTTTATCTTGTTGATCGAATCTTCCCATCTCTTGATAAGGGATTTTAATTCAAAATCAAAGTCTTCAACCTTCTTACCTTCTGCCACTGTACGAACAATGACTCCGAAATTTTTCGGTTTTATCTCTTTCAAAATTTGTTTGATACGACTGCGCTCTTCCGAAGATTTAATCTTTTGTGAAACATAAATCTTGTCTGCAAATGGTATCAAAACCAAAAAACGACCTGCGATGGATATTTCTGAAGTAAGGCGTGGTCCCTTGGTTGAGATCGGTTCTTTGGCAATCTGAACCAATATCTCTTGTCCTTGTACAAGAACGTCAGTAATATGACCCTCTTTTTCAATCTCCTTCTCTACTACAAATTTCGAAAGAGAAGAATCTTTCTTCCTTCCCAATCGTGCTTCCTTAGCGAGATTACTGAAAGAAAGGAATTTTGGACCTAAATCTTGATAGTGCAAAAATGCACCCTTATCGTAGCCTACATCAACGAATGCTGCATTGAGTCCTGGCATCAATTTCTTTACCTTCGCAAGGTAGATATCACCTACAGAGAATGTGCTAACTCGGCTCTCTTTGTTGACTTCAATTAGCTTCTTCTCCTCTAAAAGGGCTATTGATATCTCCGATGCTTGAACGTCAATTACTAATTCGCTATTCATCGTAAAAATGTTTTTTCAAGAGCACCTCTGTACCCTTTTGTTTGTAAAAAAAGAACAAACTCAAGAATGCTCCCAAGTTTGTCCTTTGTCTTGTTGCGCAATAAGACTTATTTCTTCTTATGACGATTCTTCTTTAGTCTTTTCTTGCGTTTGTGAGTAGACATTTTATGTCTTTTTCTCTTTTTTCCGCTTGGCATGGTTATTAAATATTTAATTGTTTATAATAAATTAATTGTTTACTTGTTTGAGTTTGACACCTTTGTCAAGAAAGTCTTTGCTGGTTTGAAAGCAGGGATCTTGTGTGCAGGAATTCTGATTGAAGTACCCTTTGAAATGTTACGGGCAGTCTTCTCAGCTCTCTCCTTGATAATAAATGAACCGAAGCCTCTCAAGAACACCTCTTCACCACCTACCATTGCTTTCTTAACTTCTTCCATAAACGATTCAACCACTGTAAGAACTTCAACCTTATCGATTCCAGTTGATCTTCCAATTTCGTTTACAATCTCCGCCTTAGTCATCTTTTATAACTTTTTTTATGTTTAAATACTTTTGTTTCAACGAGGTGCAAATATAGCACTTTTTTACTGATTAAAAAACAGATAGTTGTAAATTTTTTCTTTTTACCCCATTCTCATTCTTAATTTAATAACAAGAAAAAATTATAGAATGAAATACCTAATACTCCGTTCGCTATTTTTTATAACTTTGAAGCATCATTATGTGTTTTCAAATGGAGCATTTTTTTAGCAGTCGCGTCATCAATTGGTACCTAGCCCACAAAAGAGATTTGCCTTGGAGAGAGATATCCGATCCATACAAAATCTGGGTGTCTGAGATTATACTGCAACAGACACGCATTGTCCAGGGATTGGACTACTATCTACGCTTTATAGATAAGTTCCCCAACGTAGAATCTCTGGCTACCGCTTCAGAGGATGAGGTGCTTTTACAATGGCAAGGACTTGGCTACTACTCACGCGCCAGGAATATGCATAAAGCCGCACAAGAGATTATGTCTGATTTTGGAGGCAAATTCCCTACCGACTACGAAGGAATTAGATCTTTGAAAGGCGTTGGAGACTACACAGCTGCTGCTATTGCCTCATTTGCCTACAACCTACCCCACGCTGTGCTGGATGGCAATGTATTCCGCGTACTCTCTCGCTATTTTGCCATCGATACTCCCATCGATTCCACAAAAGGGAAAAAAGAATTCGCAGAACTATCTCAAAAACTACTCGACAAAGACAAACCGGGCCTATTCAACCAAGGCTTGATGGATTTAGGAGCTACCATCTGCCTACCCTCCTCTCCTAAATGCGACGAGTGTCCTATTTGCAATTCATGCGTAGCACGTAACTCTGGTTGTTCCACCGATTTCCCTATCAAAACAAAGAAATTAACTCAAAAAGATAGGTTCTTCGTCTACTTCATCATCAAAGACAAGAACGGAGACCTCCTGCTTCACAGAAGAGAAGGAAAAGACATTTGGCAAGGATTATACGAGTTCCCTTTAGTCGAACTATCACAATCTATGGATACTCTTCAAGACCTATCCATATTGTCCGAAAACCTTGCCGAGTTCTCCTCTCTAACAATCAAACGAGTTTGTCCTGAAATAAAGCATGTTCTTAGCCATCAATGCATACATGCCTGGTTCATAGAGGCTGACGGCATATATGAGGAGAACCTTAATTCAAAATACATTCCTGTTTCAGAGCCTCAACTTTCCAATTATGCAGTTTCAAGACTGACTGAGATCTATTTGGAGCAAAGAAAGTGATACAAAAAAAGCAGCCTTCGATGAAGACTGCTTTCATTTTCCTTATACTCTTTTAATTAGAAATTGCTTTCCAAGATTCTTTTCAAAACAGTTTCACAAGAGATCTCTCTGTTTGCTGCTTCTGGGATAACCAATGATTGAGGACTCTCAATCACATCATCCGTAACAATCATATTACGTCTTACTGGCAAGCAGTGCATAAAGAATGCATTGTTAGTCAACGCCATCTTCTCTGTGCTTACTGTCCAACTCATATCCTTGCTCAAAATTTGTCCGTAGTTAGGATCCTGGTATGCAGACCAGTTCTTCGCATATACGAAATCGGCACCCTTCAATGCCTCGTCTTGATCATACACTACCTTTGCACCACGAACGAACTTTTCGTCCAATTCATATCCCTTAGGATGAGTGATAACGAAATCAACATTTGCCTCGTTCATAAAATCAGCAAATGAATTAGGCACTGCCTGTGGCAATGCTTTTGGATGAGGAGCCCATGTCAACACAACCTTAGGACGCTCAACCTTCTTATGTTCTTCAATAGTGATCAAATCGGCAAATGCTTGCAATGGGTGTGCTGTAGCAGACTCCATACTGAACACTGGCTTACCCGAATATTTGATGAATTGATTGAGGATTGTCTCCTCGTAATCAAATTGCTTATTCTCAAAACGAGCGAAAGAACGAACTCCAATCACATCGCAGAATTGCGCCATAACAGGAATAGCCTCTAACAAGTGCTCTGACTTGTCGCCATCCATAATGACACCTCTTTCAGTCTCCAATTTCCAGGCACCTTGATTAACATCCAAGACAATGGTATTCATACCTAAGTTCATACCTGCCTTTTGGGTGCTCAAACGCGTACGCAAACTATTATTAAAGAAAACGCAAAGCAATGTTTTGTTTTCTCCTAAATGCTTATAAGCATAACGATCTTTCTTTATCTCCAAAGCCTCTTGCACTGCCTTGTTCAAATCACCAAGGTCTGATGCCATCAATAATTTTCTCATTGTGTCTAATAAATATTATCGACTTATATTTTTTGCAAAGTTACACAAAAAACATTGCTTATTCCTTATTTTTTCAAGAATGTTTGGCGAGAGACAGATCCATCAGATACAATCTGTAATGAATAGGCTCCGGCGGACAAATCTGACACATCCAATGTTGTTTCTGAGCCTGAAACAGATGTCTTAGAGCAAATTCTTCCAGTCGCATCATACACATTAATTTGAATATCCTTAGCATCTTCAATACGAATATTCAAGATACCTGTCGTTGGGTTTGGATATATCAACACATTAGATGTAGCCACCTCTTCTGTTTCTGTTGGAAGAGCAGAATCACAATAGTCGTATACTGATCCATTTGCAGCACCAGGAGTTGGGAAGTAAATCAAAGAGCCTCCTTGGCATACTGAATGGTAAGTCACCCAATTGTCTGAGTTATCATCCTCTCTTCCGTACGACGCATTCTGCTCCATAGGAGAGTATACAACCAAATCGATAGGATTTAGCTTGTCACAAGGGCTGAACAAATAGATTTCAGACTCGGCATCTGAGTTGGATAGTTTGAAATCGACATGATGTACACCTCTGAATGATTTACCATCTGCCCAGAATACGAAGCGATCGCCTGGTTTCAATTTAGTCTCATTGTATCCGTAAGGGATCTGGCTCTTAAATGGTTTGTCCATATTGTCTGTTAAATACAAACCTGCCAAGTTGATTGTATCATTACCATTGTTGTAGATCTCAAACCAGTCTGGGTGATTACCATACTCATCTACAATGTTAGACTCTGAATTATTAGAAGGAGCAATCTCTGAAATAAGTAGAGGGAAGTCAGGACAAGAAGATGTCTTCTCGAATACTGCCTTGATGCTCTTACTCTCAGAAAGGGTTGTGACAAGAATTGGCTCATTCAACATGCTTGATGCAACACCTCCATCGTAGTTAACAGTCATATTCAATTTGAATGTCAAGTCAGAACTTGTAGGCTTGTCTTGGTGAACCTCCACAGCGATTGTGTTTACACCTCGAACCAAATACTTAAAGAATTCAGACGATTTATCAATGTTAAATCCAAGTTCCTCATCGTTTTTATAAGTGATCGCAGGAGTTGTACCTGTAATCTCGCCCTCTTCCATATTGTCTCTCTTCACCTCTTTTCCATTGATGTAAAGCACAAATCCATCATCGTAAACCATAGAGAATTTTAGATTCTTAATAGAGCTAAGGTCTACTAAGTTGAATTGACTTCTGAAATAAGCGGTAATGGGTTTATCCTCTGGATCCTCAAACTCCAATACCGTATTGTAAGTGGCGATACTACTTGCATATCCAAACTTGCCAATACCTTCATCCCAAGAAGAATCATCGAAAGAGGCCTTTGCCCAATCATCAGATGACTGACCTTCCGCTGTATAAGAGTAGTTCCAAATAGTATTATCATTCAATACCTCATCAGAAACAGCACCATCACCTAACTCCCAATGACTGAAACGATAACCGAATGGTGCGATCGCCTCCAACTTCAACTCTTTTCCGGCAAAATATTTACCAGAGAAACTTGACATATTAACCAATTCATCATTCATCATAAAATGAGCAGAAGATACATTGGATGAGAAATCCAAATTGATAAGAGAACCTAATCCGTAGAAACTCTTTAAGTATTTATACATATAATTTGGACGATCTTTTGCAAATTGTACCATCGACTTTGCATTCGACAAAGATGATAAATTTCCACCACCGGCAGCACAATACTCATCCTTTACTACCGCAACCAAACTGTCCCATACATTATCTACACGATCTGCAGTAAAGGTTGTTCCCAAATGGATCAAGTTACGGTTAAGGAACTTTTGCTTGAATACATCGTTTTGCATCAAACGTCTGAACATAATAGTCTTCCAAACAGCCTCGTTGTCGTACTCATATTCGCCATCTGATTGCTTGGTACCATTTGCCCAGTTAATCTTAGAACCAGTACTAGTACACCACTCAAGAGAGTTCATGGCAACATCACAATAATTTGGACCGTAAGCTCCATATAGTCCTAAACCAAAATCGGTATCGAACAAAATCCAACGGAAACGTCCATTATCTTTCTCTCTCCACAACTTGCAATTGTTACCTGGCCAGTCTGTATTTACGACAAACTGTTCCATGATTTGGTAATCAATATACTCATCCATATCCATAAATTGAGCAGCCTGACTATAGTAAGTAGAAGAACTTGGATCGGCAGTTTGCAAGAAAGAGATCAATGCATTATAAGCATCTGCGTCTCCTGCTGTTACCTCTACTCCAAATGAGTTAGTCAGCTTCATCATATCGATGTCATCACCATCTACACCATAATTGGATTCAACATAATCGTCGCTTGTACGCTCACGCAATCCCATCAAACCTTTGTACTTACCATTGATGAAGTAAGCTACTGGTTGATATGCTTGATAATCGATATTCATTGCTTTTGCCAACGATTGCATATATCCGTCACGACAACGAACCCATTGGTAATCGTAGGCGTTTCCTCCATTACGAAGGTGAAGACTCTTATATTTATTAGTTGATTTCTCTGCAAAGAAAGGATAATCTAAAATCTCCTTTCCTGCTCCCATTTTCTTACCAGCCTTGATCTTTAATGATTTAACATTATAACCACGAGAACAACCTCCCATGACACCAACTTCTGCCTCATGTGTAAGCACTTGCTTACCATTTACGATGTACTCAAAGTTCACTGGACGATCCCAGTCTTGCATAAAGTTTGCAGTACCAGTACCCAAGCAAGAAGCAGATACAATAGGAGCACCGTTCTTTCCTTTCACACAAATTCCGAAAGAGTCACTTTTAAAGTGATAGTCCTCATCAACCACCAAAGAGACAATAGGTACGGTAAACTTACCTCCACACTCTCTATGGCCATCATCCAAATATAAGAAAGAGCCAGTTAGAATAGAACTTGACAAATAACCATCAGCATAGGCCCTTGCACGAATAACGGTATTTTCAGCAATAGTTAAAGCCGATTTATAGGTTTTTCCATTCTCCTCTGTAGGTTCAGTTCCATCAGTAGTATATCGAATTGTTGAATTAGGAGTAGTAGACACGATAGATAAGGTAATAGATCCTGATTGAACACCAGGGGTAGCACCTGAGAAAGTAGGTTCTACACATCGTAAAGATATATTTGAAACAGCTAAAGTATTCTTCTTTTTAGGAGACGGTTCCATGTAACCATCCGGACCATAGGATATATGAGTATACATTGCAGGGTAAGTAAGTTGTGATACCATCTTACCACTTGCGTCATATAAATAGAGTTTGCCTCCGTCAGAATCGAGTTTGTATTTTGAGTGACCTGCTTTTTCAACTTCATCAAAGAAGATTAACTTATAACCTCCTGCAGGTACTACAACTGATTCTGCAATCTTCCATTCCCATTTGAGTGAGTAAACCGATTTGCTTGTCCTCTTCTCGTGAACAATCTTATAACCCTTCAAATCAACTGAAGAGGTTCCGGAATTATAGAACTCGGTGTATCCGGAATAATTAAATGTGGATTCTTTGTCCATGTATGAGGATATGTTACAAGGCATCACCTCGTTGATCGTGATTTCGGCTGAAACTGTTGTTGCGAAAAACAGCGACAAGCCTAAAAATAATTTTTTTAGCTCACCCATAGTCATTAGATTTTAGGTCAAACACTATTCAAATATACTACTAATGCAAATTATAAAAAAAGTTATGAAAAAAGCAAATCTTAGATGACAAAAATTAATACTAAATATGCCAATAACTTAAAAACCAAGGTGAAAACCCTGATTTTACCGATAAAATAATTTTATGATTTTTTAACTAAAGAAAAGGTATGCAACCAAGATGGCTGCAACAATACCTCCTAAATCGGCAACCAAACCTGCAGTCACAGCATAACGTGTTCTTTTAATACCAACCGAACCAAAATAAAGTGCTACAATATAGAAGGTTGTATCTGCTGATCCTTGGAACAAACAAGATAGTCTTCCCACAAAAGAATCCGCTCCATAGGTCTTCATTGCCTCTGCCATCATGGCCTTAGCACCACTACCACTCAATGGTTTCATCAAAGCAGTAGGAAGAGCATCCACAAAGCGAACATCGTTAAATAGAAAACTAAACAGATTTTGCAACATGGTTACAAAAAGATCCATCGCACCCGAAGCTCTAAAGACTCCTATACCTACCAACATACCTACCAAATAAGGAAGAATCTTAATAGAGGTCTCAAACCCGCTTTTCGCACCATCCACAAACGCTTCATACACATTCACACGCTTGTATGCACCAACCACAATAAAGATCATTATGATGGAGAGTAACAAAAAGTTACCGCCAATCTTTGAAACCATATATGCAGTCTTGCTATCTAATTGAGAGAAACAGTAAACCAACAAAAGAATGAATGCAGCCAAACCTACTATCCACCCAATCACTACTCTATTCCATATATTAAGCTTTTGTCTGATACCTACATAAAGAATGGCTGTGATGGTAGAAAAGAAAGTTGTAATCAATAACGGAACAAAGATATCCGTTGGATTAGCCGCCCCCATAATAGCGCGCTGTGCCATTATGGTAACAGGTATGATTGTAAGTCCAGAAGTATTCAATGCCAAAAACATAATCTGGGCATTAGAAGCCACCTCTTTTTGTGGGTTTAGTTCCTGTAAACTATTCATCGCCTTCAATCCTATTGGCGTGGCAGCATTGTCCAACCCCAACATATTGGCTGCAAAGTTCATAACCAATTGTCCATTGGCCGGATGAGAGGCAGGAATTTCTGGGAATAATTTTGAGAAGAAGGGCGCAATAATTCTTGATAAGAAGTTGATGGCACCAGCGCGTTCACCAATATTCATCAAACCCAACCATAAGATCATAACACCACCTAACGGCAATGCAATATCCATTACAGCGAATTTCGACATTTCAAAAGTGCTAGAGACTATTCTTTCAAAAACATCATAATCCTGAAAAATAAAAAACTGAATCATAGCCACAACCATTGCTGCGACAAAGAAAAAGATCCATATATAATTCAGTACCACGCCTTTAAAACTATTTAGATTTACTAATTACTTCATCTATCAAATCAGACAACTTCTGAGAGAATTCATGTGAATAGATATCACTCTCGATTTTGTTCTCATCCATGCATCTCATCACCTCGTCAGCCTCATAGTTGTAACCATTTCCTGTAAATGAAAGAGGTATTTCTGTTTCTTGCTCCTCACCTTCCAACTGATAATATAGTTTCGTTGGCATATGGAACATTCTGTCCAAACGAAGAGAACCCTTATCTCCTGCAATGGTTGCATCCGATTTAAGGTTACATGCAAAAGACGAGGAAAGAAGACTTACTCTGTCCTCACTATGCTTCATACAGATCAACGTTGTCATATCCACTCCCGTAGGTGCTGGAACCGAAACCACAGAGACCTCCTTGGGATATCCAAAAAGATAGACAGCCAAGAAAAGTGGATAGATGCCAATATCATAAACAGAACCTCCACCCAAAGCAGGATTGAAAAGACGACTTGTTGAATCGTATTTAGGATGAATGCCAAAATCAGCTTTTAAAATTTTGGGCATGCCTATCAATCCTTTTTCCATAGCATTCTTAGTCTCCCTTATAGATGGAAGGAAAGCAGACCACATAGCTTCCATAAGGAATGCTTTGTTCTCTGCAGAAACCCTATTCATCTCTGCCACCTCTGATGAATTCAAACCTAAAGGCTTTTCGCATAGAACAGCCTTTTTTGCCTTTAATGCAGATATGGTCAATGAATAATGGAGATGATTGGGAGTAGCAATATAAACAGCATCTACCTGAGGATCATCTAGTAACTCTTGGTATGATCCGTACCATTTAGACACATTATATGCTTTGGCAAACGATCGAGCACTCTCATCCGTTCTCGAAGCTACTGCATAAAGAACTGCCTGCCCACAAAAGTTCAAACCTTTCGCAAACTGACCTGCAATATGGCCTGTGCCAATAATACCCCAACGATATTGTTTCATGACTATACTCCTCTCTTCAAGTATTCTGAAATATTCTTTCTATTTACCTTCAACATGGCAACAATAGTTCCTAAGATAGAGAATATCAAGCCAAAGAAGATTATTTGTTTCAACCAGTTATTGATTGGATGCGGATTCGTCTCGAAATGACTTGAGAAACTAACACCATCTTCAAACACATCACGATCCCAAACCAACTGTTGCTTTTGATTCTCCAAACTAAGAATCTCGTTGTGGTAAAGTTTAATTTCCCTTTCAACCACCACCATCTTGTCAGTAGATAGCTCCACATCGCGCTTACGAACAAAGTATTCTCTTTTACGCAAGCTATCCAACATGTCAATTTCCTTCTCAACCGCAGAGATCTTCTCATTCAAATGTCTTTTTCTCAAATTATTCTCCTTCACGATTTGAGGATTCTGAGAGAAGAAGTAATTGAACGAATCCTCCAATTTATCAAACATAGAAAGATTGGTACAATCGACAATGATTCTCAAACGATCTGGCATAATCATATCTGTTGTATCAGATGCATTGAAGATTCCTTCGTAATCAACATAGTTAGGTGTGCCGTCAGACAATACATCCACATAGTAGAAAGATTGTACATTTATGATATTAGAAGCTTCTTTCTCAGACATGCCAAAATGCTTTGCTATAGCCTCCATATCACGGTATTTACACTGATTATACAATGGGTCTATCATATTCTTATAGAAATATGAATCGTGCGCATTTATTCTCAATTCTACCTCCCCCCGATAGACTTTCGTTCGAGATACATAGAATCCGAACAATATGCCCAAAACCATAAAGATCAGTACCAACCTCTTCTCGTGGAATATTAATCGTGTCATCCAACCCAAAGCAGAAACTGCTCTCTTAATAACATTCCAAATCCATTCGAATAGACTCTTTAGCGCGTCTATCAAATCTATTTCCTTTTTCTCGTTTTCCATATCTTACACTTTTTATTATTCTTATTTATGAAGCCACAACTGAGGATTCAAAAGGGTCTTCTCTTCCCATACTTGAAAAAACAATGTGGTCCTGTTATTATTATCTGATTCTTGATATATCTTACCGATAGGAGTACTTCTTGTAACCTTATCTCCATTTTTCACATAAATCTGTGTTAGGTTAGCATATACAGTCAAATACTTTCCATGACGAACAATCACCGCATTATTTCCTCCTGGCACGGAGAAACATTGCGACACCACGCCATCATATACAGCCAACGCTTTAGAACCAGGAGCAGCTGTTATATAAACACCTTTGTTGTTCACTGTCACATCTTTCAACACAGGATGTGGTTGAGTACCAAAACGACCCGTTATATTTCCTTTGACTGGCCACATTAACAAGCCTTTGTTTTTAGCAAATCCACCAGCAATCACCTTCTCTTCTGCAGACATCACGTAATTGGATGTAGTGGTAGCCACTGGTTTTTGTGTCTTATTTTGGGTGGTAGTTGTTTTAGTTTGTGTCTTCTGCTGTTGCTTCTTTGCCGCTGCAGCCGCTTGTCTGGCAATCTCATCTTGAATTTTTCTATTGAGGTTATCAGCTGCTTTCTGTTGGTCTCTCAACACCTGCTTCAATTCAGCTTCACGGGAACGGAGTGACTCTACCAACTTACTCTTTTTCTCCTTCTGTAACAATGCGTACTCTTTTTCCTGCTCTTGCTTCTTCAAAAGTTCCTCCGTCTTAGACTTGAGCTCACTCATCTTATCCCTTCTACTCTGAATATCCTTCCTCGTATTGGACAATGCCACAGACTGCTCCTTGCGCATCTCTGCCAAACTGGTCAGATATTGAAATCGTCTATATCCCTCTTGAAAATTATTGCTGGATAAGACATACAACAATTTATCTTGTTGACTCTTGGTCATATAGGCATAATAGATCATGTCTGCATATTTCTTTCTCATTCCATCGTACTGCTTTGAAAGAGATGAGACACTACGAGTAAGTGAGTCTATCTGTTCATTGATCTGACTTATCTCATTCGATCTACGACGAATCATCATATCTCGATACTCAATGTCGTTATTTATATGCTCCAACTCCTGCAAAGACTGCTTCGCACTCTTTCGGGTATCCGATAGTTGTTTGTCTGTCTTAGTGATCTGATTTTTTAATTGGGACTGTTCTTTCTTCAGGCTCTTGATATCCTGTTTCTTGGTAGTTGTCTTTTTTGTTTGGGCATACAAATCACCTCCTTCAGAAACTCCGACCAAGGATATTCCCAAAGTGAACAGAAAGATCAATGTATACCTCAACAACCTCATAAATACATTTTAATCATCTCCTCTAAAGAGAGTTTCACATAATTCTCTGGAACAGTATAAGAGAAATTCATCTGTATTCCTGCATCTATCTTCTTGTGCGCAAACTCCAACACACACGAAGGTACTGTCGCATTTCCCCCTGTCTGAAGGGTAAACTGCATCTTCACAGGATATCGTCTATCGCCAACAGAGCCTGAGAAATCCATGCAACTCCATCTTACAGATGAGGATCCACTCAATATAGTCCCTGATTGAACCAGATAAATCGAATCGGTTACAAACTCCTGTGAAATCTCCTTATATGCACGTTGCATAAAATTGCGACCGCCTTCTAATTGCGAGATGCTGAAATCAAACTTCTTAGCCACCTTATCGCTCTCATAAGCGAATGGTACATCAAAAAACACTGACTGCAAAGAGTGATAATTCAAATTCACAGAGTATTTGTCTTGCAACTCCTTATAGCTCATTGTAGCGTATCTCTTGTTGATGCGATCAACTACCATCATGCCTTCTGTAGAGAAAAAGGCACGCATCACCTCAACTCCCGCCAACGGTTGAACAGAAATCTGTATGATACTATCCTTCTTGATTCGAACCTGAGCATTGGTTGTGAATAGAGACCTTCCCCTCATCGAAAAAGAGAGAGCTGTTTTTAGACTCAATGTCTGATAAGAAACATCGAATGATTCAACATTCTGATCAACTACAACCGTCTTCTCTTTTGTCTTACATGAAGTGAACACTAAGCACACTGAAACACAAAGGAAAATAAAATATCTATAAATTCTATTCAACATAAGACTCTGTTTTCACTTTTAATTTCAGTTTTTCTATGCCTTTATATTCTTCCTTGTTCTTCTCTATAAGTTCCAAAGCTTTTTTCCACATCGACAAATAACGCTCTTTCGGCTCACCAGTCTTATACATAATGTCTCCATAGTGTTCTAACAACTCCGATACCTCTCCACCACCATGATTATATGCTTGTTCAATATACAAACTAGCCATTGTATATTCACCTAATTTAAAACAAATCCAAGCATACGTATCCAAAAATACAAAATTATTTGGATCTGACTTAACAGCTCTACCACTCATTCTCTCCGCTCTCTCTAAATCACGATTCTCGCAACTTAAATAGTAGGCATAATTATTTAGAACCAAAACATTGGATTTATCATAAACCAAAGCTGAATCATAAGCAACATACGATTTCTCTGTATTTCCCAACTCTTGGTAACAATCACCTATAAGTCCCGCAATAGCAGAAGCCGTAACAGGATTGGCTTGTTTCAACGACAATGAGATTGCTTGCTCCCACTGACTAATTGCCAGACTATCCCTCTTCAACTGATGCAGACCTGAGCCATATGAACAACGGAAACGAACATTCTGAGGATAACTCTTCAACGCAGATTCACAAGCCTGTATCAAACTGTCTGGCTGTGATGTGCTTTCATAGTAACCAATCAAAAGGTTCCAAACCTCCTCTTGTGCCGGATTAATAGCTAAAGATTGCTTGAACTTATCATAACACAAAGTATCCTTCTTAACATACATCTGCATACCATGACAAAGATATGGGATATACTCTTTCGGATAATCATCAACAAACTTAGTGAAGATGGAGTCGGGAACCACCACAGAAGAATCCATCGCTATAGTCAAAATAGCACCAGAGCGAAGATCGTAAGTAGAAGCCGGATTGTCGATAATCTTCTTGTAGTAAGAAAGCGCCTCTTCATCCCTTCCTAACTTGTTCAGATATTGAGCATATACATACTGCAAATTCGGATCATTGGGTTTCCTCTTAAATGCATTTTGAAAAGTTTTATTTGCAGAAACAGAATCTGACAAAGCATAATACAACTCTGCCTTGTATGAAACATAACTATAATCCTCAGGATACTGATTAATCAACTCATCCACCTGTTGGAATGCTTTCTTTTTATCACCTGCCTTTAAGTACAATTTGAACTTCTCTTCAACAATTGCAGATGATAGCTCAGTCAGTTTAGCATATTCATCCAAAGCCTCACAAGCTTTGTCGTATTGTTTGGTGATTGAATAAAGACTGGCCAACTGAGGGTAGTAAGCCTCACTATGTTCGGAGTCGATCTGTAGTAATTCGTTATACATCTCAATGGCTAGATTGTAATTATCGTTTCTAGCCACTAACTCTGCAAGGGCACGTTTATACCTAACATTCGATGGGTTGAGTGCTACAGCGCGTTGTGCATACGACATTGCAGAATTATACATCTGCTGCATGGAACTAATCACTGCCAATTCAAAAAAGACAACTGCACTTTTAGGATTGATCAAGTGGCAACGATATAGATTATCTGAAGCAGAAGCTAAATCTCCTGCTTCACGATTGCGAAGAGCCTCCAAATAGAAGTATTTGAATTTGAACTGCTCTTTGTCTGTTAAGACATATTCCTCCTTTGGAGTTGGTTCGGTTACTGATGCAACCTTTGCTTTCTTGGCAGACACAGGAAGAGCTGAGAACATCATAAAGACGAGTCCCCAAATAGCAATACTCCTATGAGTTTTTCTGCTCAAACTAATTATTTTTTACCTGTGTGACCAAAACCTCCGTCACCACGCTCAGTGTCATCCAATACTTCCACCTCACTCCAAGTCACTTGTTCGTGACGGGCAATAACCATCTGACAAACGCGTTCTCCATCCTCAATGACAAAGGTATCATTAGAAAGGTTAACAAGAATCACCTTAATCTCACCACGATAGTCTGCATCGATAGTTCCAGGTGTATTCAACACTGTAATACCATGTTTAGCAGCCAAACCGCTACGAGGTCTGATCTGTGCTTCATATCCCTCTGGTAATGCAATGAAAATACCCGTTGGTACCATTACTCGCTGCAATGGTTTCAACTCTAACGGTGCATCTATATTCGCACGCAAATCCATACCAGCAGATTGTGCTGTTGCATAACTTGGCAACGCGTGCTTCGACTTATTAATTATCCTTACTTCCATAAAAACTTCATTGTAAGGTACAAAGTTAATAAATGATTTTTATTTTTTACGCGAGATTGGTTTTATAATTATCTTTGCAACCAAAATTAAGGATTGATGTTGTCATTCAACAAAATATAATCGATTTGTTATGAGTTGGAAAGAGAGAACTATGCTTCTGCTGGGAGAAAAAACATTGGAGAATTTATCCCATAAACACGTCCTGGTTGTAGGCGTGGGTGGTGTAGGAGCATTCGCTGCCGAGATGATTGTTCGCGCGGGGGTTGGAAACATAACGTTAGTTGATGCCGACACTGTCAACGAGAGTAACATAAACAGACAGTTGGTAGCCCTTCATTCTACAATAGGAAAAGCAAAAACAGAGATTCTAAAACAACGACTCACAGATATCAATCCGGATTTAAATATCACAATCCATACCGAGTTTCTGAAAGATGAACGAACCTATGAGATTTTAGATGAAGCTCACTACGATTATATTGTCGATGCAATTGACACTTTAAGCCCAAAGGTCTTTCTTATCCAATCGGCCTTGGAGAGACACATATCCATTATCTCTTCTATGGGTGCAGGTGCCAAAAAAGATATTACACAAATCAAATTAGCAGACATATCCAAATCTTACAACTGCGCGCTTGCCAAAGCGGTTCGAAAAAGATTATCTAAATTAGGTATCAAAAAAGGATTTCCCTGCGTATTCAGTTCTGAACTTGCTGATGAGAACGCAATATTACTCATCAACAACGAACAAAACAAAGTCTCCACAACTGGAACTATCTCCTATATGCCAGCCACCTTCGGAAACTATATTGCCTGCAAGGTCATCAACGACCTATGCAAGGAAATCTAACGAAAGAACTTTCCAACGACAGGAATGCTCTTCAATGGCAAATCCCTCTTCACAATCAAACAGACGAATAGGGATAGCAATATGATATTCTGAACATACATCAACACTCCATCCAACGGAGAATAATGTTGAATAGCCAACATAGCCAAGGCTACTACAAGGTAGATGGCTATGGATTTTAAATCATAATTGATGGTATAGTATTTCTGACCCAAGAAATAAGATATCAGCATAATCACAAAATAGCAACATAACGAAGCCATAGCAGAAGCCATATACCCATAAGTTGGAACGAAAAAAATATTCACCAACAATGTGATCAATAAACCGATAAGCGAAAGAATGGCTCCAAAATAGGTCTTGTCTATTAACTTATACCACAACGAAAGATTGAAAAAGACACCTTGGAAAAGATACGAGAAAAGAATGATAGGAACCACTCTCAATCCCTCCCAATAATCGCTGCGAATAAGGTATTTAAGTATGTCCAGGAAGAAGACCATTCCCAATATTATCAAAAGAGAGAAGATGATGAAGAACTTCATAGCATCTGCATACTCCTTTTTCTTGTCTCCACCCTTGTTTTGAGCAAATACAAATGGTTCGTAAGCATATCGAAATGCTTGGGTAAAGACCATCATAACCATTGCAACTTTGAAACAAGCGCCATAAATTCCCAATTGACTCTCAGCCTCCAAACGATCAGCAATCAGATATGGAAAGATAATTTTATCAACTGTTTGGTTCATAATACCTGCTATACCCAAAATCAGCAAAGGCAATGAATAACCTAATATCTTCTTTAATAAATCCCAATCTATTCGCAACTTGGCTTTCAAGATCTGAGGAAGTAGCATTATAGTCACCGCAATAGTGGAGAAAAGGTTGGAAACAAAAACATAACCCACACCATACTCCGGATTATAGAACCAATCCACTAACGAAGGCGACTGCTCCATCAACTTAGGACAAATAAGCAAGAAGAATATATTGAAGAATATATTTATCAATATCATTATCAGTTTAATAATGGCAAAACGAGCAGCCTTATTTTCATATCTCAAATAGGCAAACGGAATACATCCAAAAGCATCCATCGCAACAATCACACACATAATAGTGATATACTCTGGATGAGATGGATACCCAAGGAGATTGGCAATCGATTGGGAACCTATTGTAGTCAAAATAGCAAAGAGAATAGATGTTATCCCTACGCAACAAAGAACAGAACTATACACCTTCTGTGGTTCATCTTCTCCCTTGTTGATGAATCTGAAGAAGCCTGTCTCCATACCATAGGTCAACAACACAAGAAGTAGGGCAGTCCAAGCATATAAATTTGTAACCACACCATACTCGGAAGAACTTGTTAGTATGTATGTATACAACGGAACTAAGCACCAATTCAAAAATTTACCAAGAATGCTGCTTATTCCATAAATGGCAGTTTGTTTTGCCAAATTCTTCATTTCAGCCATAACTAATATTCAAATAATTTATTAAGGGGTTTCCTGCACACGAAACCCCATTTATTTTATCCATTATTTTGCATAAGACAATATGATTGTCGCACTATCCATCTCTCCCTCTATTGGCGGACGATACTTGGTCACTGAAGTATCCATTGTTAGAATAACGGGATACTCTGCAACAATCCTATCTTGAATGCGCTGAGCAAGGTGTTCGATTAGTCGACTCGGTTTTTTCATCTCTTCTTTCACTAATTCATAGATGTGACCATAGTCTACTGCCTTGCTAATATCATCCGTAGAACATGCCTCCGAAAAATCGTATCCTATATTGAAAGATACACTATACTCCCCACCTACCAAACCTTCATTGGACATAACTCCATGGAATGCATGAAAGCGCATATTGTTTATTACCAAATAATTCATAGAGACCTGTTCTTATTGAAAGAAACTGAAATTTACATGACCATAACATCTATGCTCCATGAAATGAGGATGCTCGGAAAAATCAAACTCTTTGGGATGTTCCAAGATCAGCAATCCATCTTCTGACAACAGATTCTTCTCGAAAATCAAATCAGGAATGTTAGGTAATTCTTTATGCGCATATGGTGGATCTGCAAAAATCAAATCAAAAGTACCCTTGCACGAATTGATGTATCTAAAAGTGTCTGCCTTGAAAGTATGTATCGTCTCTATTTTTAGCTCCTCTATAATCTTTCGGATAAACGAATAATTGATGCTGTTTAATTCGATCAGTGTGATTTGTTGGCATCCCCTCGATGCAAATTCAAGGCTAATGCTTCCTGTTCCACCAAACATATCCAGTACGGAGATTGATTCATAATCAACTCTATTGTTCAAGATATCAAACAATCCCTCTTTCGCAATATCCGTGGTAGGTCTTGCTTTAAGATTCTTTGGAGGAGAGAAGTGTCTTCCCTTAAATTCGCCACTAATGATTCGCATATCTGAAATTATTAATTATTAGAGATAGAGAAAGGAACATTCAACAAAGTATATTGTTTTGCAATCTCTTCCTTGTTTAACGTATCCGATAACTCTTTTTGTTGAGGAGTATACGTTATAATATTCTTCAAATATTGAGAGAGTTGATTCTTCAAATCACCATCAAAACACTCTGGTAACAAGACCTCTGTTTGATACTGGTCTAATTTTAGTTGATCGAAGATATTCAACACAAAATATAAAAATTCATCTTCTTTATGGAAGCTAAATGAGTTAGCAAGTATCACCTTGCCTTTATCGAGATATAAAACGTCGAATGAATGGTCTGTCGTATGCAGATAGAGTTGAGGTCTGTTCATCTGCTTATTCTTCATCACAGCCATATTTATATGGATGCTCTGTCTATGAACTACCTGCATTGTAGGAAACATTCTGTTGCATTGTTGAAAGATTGGATTTTCATCCAAACTATATAGATTAACAATATCGGTCAACCTAACTTTATCATACAACAGCTTATCGTTTGTTTCACC
Organism: Paludibacteraceae bacterium; assembly: GCA_045600225.1. GTDB lineage: Bacteria > Bacteroidota > Bacteroidia > Bacteroidales > Paludibacteraceae > UBA1181. The sequence goes on along the minus strand of JAZRXL010000069.1, from coordinate 35,686 downwards.
AAAATTCAAGCGCCAATAATCATTCTGCAACTCTGGTTGAAAAATAGATTGAGGTAAAAGAGTATAGGAAGGTGAATCACAGCAAAAGAAAACCTGTTCGTAACTTCTTTTCAAGAACTCATTATCAACAGGAACAGTATGCTTGTGAAATGAATAGTGAATCAGCCTTTTTTCTATATCGAAAATGGCAAAACAAAATCCATCCGGAATCAACCGGATGGATAGTTTATAAGATTGTGTTTGAGATAAATCAAACGATGGGTCTGAAATCTCTATCATATACCTAAGATATTACTCCCAGTTACCTGCGTTATTGTTAGGATTAACAATATCACCCACCTTCAAACCTTCATACTTACCAAGAGCAATTGCTTGTTTTGTAAGGTTGATGATCTCTTGCTTGTTCAATCCATTCAAATATACCTTATATGGAGTCTTAGCCTCGAACAAAGGAATAACGATACCAGACTTAGTCTCGTTCTCACCAATCGACAACTCAAATTTCTCTCCGTTAGTATAAGGAACGAACGACAAAGAGTCTACATTATATCCTTTTCCGAAAACTGAACTCAAAACGCTTACATATGAAGTATCACGACGGAAGTTCTCCTTGAAGTCTGCGAAATCTTCAATACCATATTGTGCAGCTTGATCCTCTGTCAAAGCAAGAGCGATCTCTTCTGTCAAACCTTTCTCCAATTGTTGGTCTGTCAATTCACCTTTCTTCGATACCATCATCACGCTACCTTCCTTAACGAAAGTGATCAAAGTTTTGAAATCTTCTGCATAAACACCTTTTGCATCTTTGTATGCAATCTGTGCCTTACGGATGTCGATCAATCTGGCAATTACAGCCTTGTCTCTTACTGATTTCTCTCTTTCGAACTCAATTGGGTTCATAATACTTCTGTAGCACATATATGCTAAAAATACAGAAGCCAATGCTAATAGGGCTTTAAATACAATTTTCATATTGAATTAATTATTACTTTTGTTCTTAAAATCGTACAAAAATAAAAAAAAAGGTTTTACCGACTGCTTTTTCTGTCAGTTTATTTTTAAAAAATGATGAATAATTATTTATTAGAGAGGGTTAAGTCCTACTTTTCGCACATCCCAACACCTCAACAAGAGGAGGTACTAGAGAATATGTGTGAGTTCGTAACTTCCTCATCTGACACAATTTTTCTTCTAAAAGGATATGCAGGAACAGGTAAAACATCTATCGTAAGTGCACTGATACAGGCAATGGATGAACTTAAACAACCTGTAATCCTAATGGCACCAACAGGAAGGGCTGCTAAGGTACTAAGTTCCTACTCCAACCATATTGCTTATACAATACATAAAAAAATCTATCGCCAACAAACAGTTGGTGAATTGAATGGCGTCTTCTCCCTTGATGTTAACCTCCATAAACATACTCTCTTCATTGTCGACGAAGCTTCTATGATAGCCAATTACAATGAGGGTTCTTTCGGTTCTGGTAACTTAATGGAGGATCTAATAAGTTACATCTACGGGACAGAAGGATGCAGACTAATCTTAGTGGGAGATACTGCACAGTTACCTCCTATCGGACAAGAGATTAGTCCGGCACTCGACCCCAATTATTTTCGGGGAAGCTACTTAAGAACCATTAGCTGCGAACTAACAGATGTTGTCAGACAATCCAATGAATCAGGAATACTTTGGAATGCCACACAACTAAGGCAACTTATTGCAGAAGAACAATTCTTTGATTTTCCAAAAGTAAACTTCGAATTTCCCGATATTCAAAAAATATCCGGGGAGGACCTGATCGAAGAGATTTCATCAGCCTATAGTCATAATGGGGTAGATGACACTATCATCATTTCCCGCTCCAACAAACGAGCAAACATCTTCAATAATGGCGTTAGAAATCGTATACTTTACAGAGAAGAGGAACTCTCTTCCGGAGACTTGTTGATGATTGTAAAAAATAATTATTTCTGGTCGAAACAAACAGAGGGAAAATTAGACTTCATTGCCAATGGCGATGTTGCACAATTAAAACGAATTAGACATACTTATGAGATGTATGGATTTCGTTTTGCCGATGTGGTTCTTTCGCTTCCTGACTACGACTTGGAAATTGAGGCACGAATTTTGATGGATACTTTACAGAGCGAATCTCCATCATTAACACGTGATGAGAATAACAGATTATATAACTCTGTGTTAGAAGATTATATGCACATAGGGAATAAAAGGGAAAGATTTAAACAGATGAGGGAAGATCCTTGGCTGAATGCCCTACAAGTAAAATTTGCCTATGCTGTTACTTGTCATAAAGCACAGGGAGGTCAGTGGAGCACCGTCTTCCTCGACCAAGGATACATCACAGAAGAGTCGTTAGGTAAAGAGTACTATCGATGGCTCTACACCGCATTTACACGAGCAACCCAAAAATTGTATTTAGTTAATTGGAAAGATTAAAATATGAAAAAGAAAAAAATCATTATCATTGTAGCTTCTATCATTAGTTTTTTAGTTCTAATGGTATTCATAGTTAGTTTCGCAATGACTATCTATGCTCTACAGCCAAGCGAAGTGTCACAGTACGATCAGAAAAGTGACCAGTTTTTAACACAATACAATGGAGTATTAGAATGGAAAGATTCATTGATGAAAACCTCTGCTCTAAGGGATACTTTCATCGAAAACAAAGATGGAGTGAAGCTACATGCCCTTTATTTAAGCAATGACTCGGCAAAGGGAACTGCTATTATGGTGCATGGTTACACTGATTGCTCGTTAAGAATGTTGCCAATAGGAAAAATGTACTATGATAATTTTCATTTTAACATCCTTCTACCTGATCTTCAATACCATGGAAAGAGTGAAGGAAAATCTATCCGAATGGGCTGGTTAGACCGATTAGACATTCTTCAATGGATTGATGTGGCTAACAATCTATGGAAAAGCAACACGATGATACTACATGGTGTCTCTATGGGTGGTGCCACTGTTATGATGACATCCGGAGAAGAACTTCCAAAAGAAGTAAAGGCAATTGTTGATGATTGCGGATACACTTCCGTTAAAGACCAATTTACGAAGGAATTGAAAGAAGACTTTGGAATGCCTAAACATCCTATAATCGATGTAGCATCTATCGTCACAAAATGGAGATTTAAATGGAATTTTGATGAGGCATCTGCCGTAAATCAAGTAGCTAAATGTAAGTTACCAATGTTGTTCATCCATGGCGATTCGGATGATTACGTCCCTACATCAATGGTCTATGAACTATATGAAGCCAAACAAACAGGAAGCAAGGATCTTCTAATTACAGAAGGTACAGCCCACGCTAAGTCATTTCTAAATCATCCACAGATCTATGAATCTAAGATTAGAGAATTTTTCTTGAAGAATTCTGTTATTGAAGAATAAAAAATTGATTATAACGAAAAAGGGAGCATCGATGATGCTCCCTTTTGTTTTGTATCTTTTAAAACTATTTCTTTTCCTCGTTCTTCAAATAAGAAACTATCTGATCTTTTCTGTCCCAAACAAAGGCTGAAAGAGCGAATAAAATGAAACCAAGCAAAGAAGTAAACAATACGATTTTCCAAGTTGGATTTTCTAACTTATATTCAGGTTGCATGTTAGAAACGACAGTTGCCACTTCAAGGTTAGTAGACATATCAACGGCAATTTTCTCATTGATATCAAACAATGCCTTCATATCGTTGTAATACATCTCGCGTTTCGTTGTCATAAATGGCTTTGACTCTTGCCTTTTTGAGGCAAACTCCATAGCATATGAAGGACCCTTAAGTAATTCTATCTTTTGCAAACTGTCAAGGTTCATCAAAGCATTATGGAACATCCATTCGCGCTCTTCCAATGACGATAGACGTGCAATATTCAACGATGCCAAATAATCATTTTTAGAAAAATAAGCTAACAAAGCTTTTTGAACCTCTTCACAACAAGACAAGTCGTTCAACTTAGCACGAACAACTGCTTGATTAGGCATAATATAGTTTAACGTATCACCTAAATCAATGTCATGTTTGTAATCCACAAAATCCATCACTGAATCTTGGTTAATATCGATTACGTGGAACAATTGGAAACCATAGATTTTTGATGCTACCTCTACTGAAACATCCATTGCCTCTGCCAATCCCTCTGTATCATTTCTCATAGGATATTGAGACAACTGCTCTAACATAGCATTATACGTAAAAACATCTCCATCATTGATTAGCATATACATCTGAGCACGATACATCTTTGCCTCATCACGACGCTGATATACACAAAGCGCAATCGTTAAAGCTAAAAATATCAAAAATAGATATTTGTACTTATATGCCAAACGGGCTATTTCACCAAACATTGAAGCAATTGAACAAAAAAATCGACCTATCGAACGGCCTATTCTTCCCATTACCTGGAATATGTTCATCTCTTGCTGATCCATATTATTCATAATAACAATTTTTTAAAACTGAACAAAATTACAAATATTATCGCAAGCAACAAATAATTTATAATTTTGTATGTCCAAAAAAATTTCGAAAATGAACTTAGAAATAGAGAGAAAATTTCTTTTAAAAAACGATTCCTGGAAGAAAAATTCTGTTGGAATTCTTTATAAACAAGCCTATTTAAACGAGAAGGGAGACAATACAATTCGAGTTCGTGTCGAAGGAGATAAGGCAAAACTAACCATTAAAAGTAAAGCGAAAAACATTTCCCGTATGGAGTTCGAATACGATATTCCAATGGAAGATGCTGAACAACTTTTTACCATTGCCAAAACCGAAACCGTAGAAAAATACAGACATAAGATAATGTATGAAGGCCATTGTTGGGAAGTGGATGAATTCGTAGGAAAGAATAGTGGTTTAGTGGTAGCAGAAATAGAACTGAAAAGCGAGGATGAGCCTTTCGAAAAACCAGAATGGATTGGTGAAGAAGTATCCAATGACAAACGCTACACTAATGCAAGTTTGGCACGCACACCATACGAAATGTGGCCACATACTAAATGATAAAGAGCAAAACACGCTATAATTTACATTTTTGTTCTTAAAATAAAGTATCTTTGCAAATGATTGGAAACCCAACTCGGTTCCATACAATTTTGAAATAAATATAATACAAATATGGCATTACAATGTGGTATTGTAGGTTTGCCTAATGTGGGTAAATCGACTCTTTTCAACTGCTTATCTAACGCAAAAGCACAAGCAGCAAATTTTCCATTCTGTACTATTGAACCTAATGTAGGTGTCATCACAGTTCCAGACGAGCGTCTAAACAAACTTGCAGAAATAGACAATCCTCAACGCATCATCCCTACAACTGTAGAAATAGTAGATATTGCAGGTCTTGTAAAAGGTGCAAGTAAAGGTGAAGGTTTAGGTAATAAATTCTTGGCTAACATCCGTGAAACAGATGCAATATTGCATGTTTTAAGATGTTTTGATGATCCAAATGTTACACACGTGGATGGTTCTGTTAATCCTGTTCGTGACAAAGAGATCATTGACATGGAACTTCAAATGAAGGATCTTGAGACTGTAGAAAGCCGTATTCAAAAAACTGAAAAACAAGCTAAAGCAGGTGGCGATAAAAACGCAAAGGTAATTCTCGATATTCTTCTTAGATATAAAGAGGCTCTTTTAGCAGGTAAATCTGCTCGTACGGTAGAACTTACCAAAGAAGAAAAACCACTTGCAAAAGATCTTTTCCTATTGACAACAAAACCTGTACTCTATGTTTGTAATGTAGATGAGGGTAGTGCAGTTAATGGTAATCAATATACTCAAGCAGTAGCAGAGGCTATAAAGGAGGAAAATGCAGAGATGCTTATTGTAGCAGCAGCAACAGAAGCAGACATTGCAGAATTAGAAACTTACGAAGAGAGACAAATGTTCCTTGAAGAAGCAGGATTGAAAGAATCAGGAGTTTCAAGACTAATCAAAGCAGCTTACAAACTTTTGGATCTTCAAACATTCTTCACATCAGGAAGCGACGAAACACGTGCTTGGACATTCAGACGCGGTATGAAGGCTCCTCAATGTGCAGGTGTTATCCACACAGATTTCGAGAAGGGATTCATCCGTGCTGAAGTTATCAAATATGATGACTATGTATCACTTGGATCAGAAGCAGCTTGTCGTGAAGCAGGTAAAATATCAATAGAAGGTAAAGACTATATAGGTCAAGATGGAGACATTATGCATTTTAGATTTAATGTTTAATCCACATTATCTACTATTAATACGATAAAGGGAGGCAAATTGCCTCCTTTTTTGTTTACAATGCTATTGATAACCCTGTTAATAACTTGTAAAAATTGAAAGAGAAAAAAATGAAAAATAAAGTTTCATATTTCATAAATCTGTATATACAATCAATGAACAATAAGTTCCAAATTATTTACTTTGAATTTTTAGAGAAGTTTTAACCACTTATTTACACTTTTCAACTCTAATATTTTTTTAATAATTTGTATATTTGCTTAAATGTTAATTCTGTTAATAAACTATTTAAAAGGTTGAATATCAGAAAATATAATTTAACATTATATGGTATTAATTGTGTATGAAATTTTAAGAATGAAAATTGCAAATATTATTTTAGACTTGTTTAAACATAACTAACAGCCTATTATAATCATTATATTCTTTTTATCTTTTTATATAAATTTATTAATCATAATAAAGAAAAGGTTGAAACTATGGACATAAAGGAAGAAATTTTAAAACTCAAGAAAGAGAAGAATGCTGTAATAATGGCTCACTATTATACAACTGGTGATATTCAAGATATAGCAGATTATATAGGAGATAGTTTGTATTTGGCACAAATGGCTGCAAAAACTACAGCAGATGTGATTGTATTATGTGGTGTTCACTTTATGGGTGAGACTGCAAAGGTATTATGTCCTGATAAAACAGTTTTGGTGCCCGACACAAATGCTGGTTGTTCACTTGCCGATAGTTGTCCTGCTGATGAGTTTGCAAAATTCATTAAAGAACATCCAGGTCACAAGGTTATATCTTATGTAAATACTACTGCGGCAGTAAAGGCTTTGACTGATGTTGTTGTAACTTCTTCTAATGCTGTTCAGATAGTAGAGAGTTTTCCTAAAGATCAAAAGATCATCTTTGGTCCCGATAGAAACTTAGGAAATTATATCAACTCTATCACAGGTCGTGATATGGTTGTATGGAATGGTGCTTGTCATGTACACGAACAATTTTCAGTAGAGAAATTGATTGCGTTGAAAAAAGTATATCCTTCTGCTAAGGTATTGGTTCATCCTGAGTGTAGAGGTCCTATCGTTCAATTGGCTGATAAGGTAGGTTCTACTGCTGCATTGCTTAAATTTGCTGTTAATTCTGAATCTAAGGAGTTTTTGGTAGCAACTGAGAGTGGAATATTGCATGAGATGAAAAAACAAGCTCCTGATAAAGTATTTATTCCTGTTCCGCCAGAAGATAGCGTTTGTGCTTGCAATGATTGCGCTTATATGAAATTAAACACTCTAACTAAGTTAAGAGATTGTTTGTTGAATAACTCTCCTGAAATTACAGTTGACAGTTCTATCATTGAGAGAGCGAAATTGCCTATTGTTAGAATGCTTGAAATTAGCGAGAAGTTAGGTCTTTAGTATGACTATAAATGAATTGCAGTCTACTGTAGATCAGTGGATCAAAAAATACGGTGTTCGTTACTTTAGTGAACTGACTAATACTGCCATTTTAATGGAGGAGGTGGGTGAATTAGCTCGCGTGATGGCACGTAAATATGGCGAACAATCATCGAAAGAATCTGATTTGACATATTCTTTACAAGATGAATTGGCTGATGTTATGTGGGTATTGGTTTGTATTGCTAATCAAACCGGTGTCGATTTAGAAAAAGCACTGAAAAATAATATTGAAAAAAAGACTAATCGTGATGTACAGCGTCACATAAATAATGAAAAATTAAAATAATATGGATCGTTTTGAAGAGTTGTTCTCTAAATATGATTTTTCAAATTTAGATACTACTTCTGTTAATCAACAAGTGGAAGCACTTTTAGCGGATAATTTTCGTTCGTACAATGTAAATGCTGTTTATAGCAACATATTAAGTTGCATTGATTTAACCTCTTTGAATTCAAATGATACTTACCAAAGTATAACTTCAATGGTAGAGAAGGTTAACTCTTTTGATGAGAAGTTTGAAATTCTTCCTCATCCTGCCTCTATTTGTATTTATCCTTCTTTCATATCTACAGTTAAAGATAATCTCCAAGAAGATGTCGAGATTGCTACTGTGGTAGGTTTTCCTCATTCAAATACCTTTATTGAAGTAAAAATTGCTGAAATAGGTATGGCTGTAATGGAAGGTGCAACAGAAATTGACTATGTTATGCCTTTATCTCTCTTCTGTTCGCATAACTATGCTGAGGTGTATGATGAATTGGTTGAAGTTAAATCAGCCTGTCAGAGCGCAAAATTGAAGGTAATTTTGGAGACAGGTCTTTATGCCGATCTTTCTATGGTTAAAAAAGCTTCTATTCTTGCCATGGCAGCAGGTGCTGATTTTATTAAAACATCTACAGGAAAAATATCAAAAGGTGCCTCTTACGAAGCAGTTTATGTGATGTGTCAGGCTGCTAAAGAGTTTAATGAACTAAACAATGCTAAAGTTGGAATTAAGGTTTCTGGTGGTGTTTCCGATACTCAAACAGCTGTTTCTTACTATACTATAGTTGCTTCCATTTTAGGTGAAGAATGGCTTAATTCGTCTTTATTCAGAATAGGAACAAGTAGACTGATTAATAACTTATTAACCACTTTGTCTAAAAGAGAAATATCCTATTTCTAAAATATAAAAGCGGTTGAATTTTTCAACCGCTTTTATCATTACATTTCTCGCTCGATAGTATGTTGTAATATTAGTTCGAGCGATTTTTTTATCTCATTTTTTTCTATGTTTTTTAATAGCTGAAAACCTTTCTCTTTATACTCTTCCATTTTTTGTTTGGCATATTCAATACCCTTATTTTCTATTGCAAAGTTGATCAGTTTTTCAACATTCTCTTTTGTGAAATTCTTGTTCTTTATTATTTCTAAAAAAACATTTCTATCGTTACTTACATTAAGGGCATATAAAAGAGGAAGTGTAATTTTTCCCTCTCTAATATCGTTGCCAACAGGTTTTCCTATCTCTTTTTCTGTTGAAATATAGTCGAAAATGTCATCTTTTATTTGAAAACAAATACCATATATTTCTCCAAATTTTCTTAGTATTTCTGCCTGTTCTTTATTGGCACCTGCAGATATGGCACCTGTGTATGTGCATGTTTCGAATAGGGCAGCAGTTTTCTTTCTTATGACATCGATATACTTTTCTTCCTTGCAGTTAACTTCTTTTACATTAGATATTTGAAGCAATTCTCCTTCTGAAAGCTCTTTACCTAAATTTGTTATTTTAGCCAATATTTTTGTACTTTCGGTCATATTAGCAATAGCTAATGATTGAGAAAGAAGATAATCACCTACAAGTATAGATATTTTATTGTTCCACTTTGCATTAACTGATTCTTGACCTCGTCTTTCGTTGCTTTCATCAACTACATCATCGTGGATCAAACTTGCAGTATGAAGCATTTCCATTGATATTGCACAACGGTAGGTATTCTCATTGATTGTACCTATGCTTTTAGCAGATAGAAGTGTTAGTAGTGGCCTTATTTGTTTACCTGTTTTTTTAAGTATATGATTGTTTACAACGCTGATAAGTTCGTTGTTGCTTTCAAAAGCCTCTTTAAATTTGGTTTTGAATTGTTCATATTCTTTTTGAATAGGTTCTTTTATTTGGTCGATACTTATCATCGGTGGATATTTATTTTTTTGCAAAATTAGTAATATTTTTCCATTCTTCTATGTGATTTTGCTCTTTCCAACATCTTTCTTTATAATTACTTTTTTATCTTTGCTATAGATAAATTCTTCTTATGAAAAATAAACTTTTTTTACTTGATGCATACGCTATTATCTATCGTGCGTATTATGCTTTAATTAAGAGTCCAAGAATAAATTCAAAAGGTTTTAATACTTCAGCCATTTTAGGTTTTGTTAATACTCTTGAAGATGTTCTAAAAACTTGTAAACCAACACATTTTGCGGTTTGTTTTGATCCTTCCGGACCAACTTTCAGACATCGTATGTATGAGCCCTATAAGGCACAGCGTCAAGCTACTCCTGAAGATATTAAGTTGTCTGTTCCTATCATTAAACAGTTGTTGGAAGCTTATAATATACCAATTATTGAAGTGCCTGATTTTGAGGCTGATGATGTAATTGGTACAGTCTCTCATTTGGCAGCTAAAGAGGGCTTCGATGTTTATATGGTAACACCTGACAAGGATTATGCGCAGTTAGTGAATGATCATATTTTTATGTATCGTCCGCGGCATGGTGCTGGTTATGAAACTATGGGTGTTGAACAGGTCAAAGAGAAGTGGGCTGTCTCTTCAACAGATCAAATTATAGATCTTCTTGGTTTGATGGGTGATTCTTCAGATAATATTCCTGGTTGTCCTGGAGTAGGGGAGAAGACTGCTGTTAAGTTATTACAAGATTTTGGTTCAATTGACAACTTGCTCAATTCAACAGAAAATTTAAAAGGTGCATTAAAAACTAAAATTGAATCTAATGTTGAAAATATTAAGTTGTCAAAATTTTTAGCAACGATTCGATTGGATGTACCATATTCTTTTTCGGCTGATGCTTTAATTTTGAAATCTCCTTCTTTTGAAAAACTTATTCCTATTTTAAAAGAATTAGAATTTAAAACTCTACTTTCAAAGTACGATTCCTCATCATTAAAAAAACAGGCAACTCAACTGTCGCTCTTTGATGATTTTTCGATATCTGACACGGAAGAAAATAAATATTCAAATCTCAGCGAGTTAAAAGATATAAATCATACTTATCAACTAATTGAAAATCAAGAAGATATACAAAAAATTCTACCTCTTTTCGAGCAACAGGATTTTTTCTGTTTTGATACAGAAACAACTGGTATTTCACCTTTTTCTAATCATTTAGTTGGAATTTCTTTTTGTTTCAAGGAAGGAGAGGCATTTTTCATTTATTTGCCTGCTGAAAAAGAAAAAGCGATTGAATATCTCTCTTATTTTAAGCCATACTTCGAAAATCCGAAAATTACAAAAGTAGGACAGAATGTAAAGTTTGATATTTTGTTTTTGAAGTCGTATGGAATTGAGATGGATGGTCCTTTATTTGATACAATGATTGCGCACTATCTATTGCAGCCGGAGTTGAAACATAATATGGATTATCTTGCAGAGATCTATTTACAATATAAGACTATTACTTACGAAGATATTTGTGGAGCAAAAGGAAAAAATCAACTTCCAATTAGAGAGGTTTCACATTCTGTTTTATCAGATTATGCATGTGAAGATGTGGATGTTACACTTAAACTTAAAAATATTCTTTCACCATTATTGTCTGAGAATTCATTAGAATATCTATTCTATGAAGTTGAAATGCCTCTTATCTATGTGTTAGTTGGTATGGAATGGGAAGGTGTTCGTATTGATGTTGAAGCGCTTCATACAATATCTGTTAATCTCACAAGGCAACTTTCTGAAATTGAGCAGAAGGTGTATGAATTGGTTGGTGAAAGTTTTAATTTAAGTTCTCCTAAACAGGTTGGTGAAGTTATTTTTGAAAAACTTCAATTAGTTGAAAAAGCAAGAAAAACTAAAACTGGTCAGTATTCAACTTCTGAAGAGGTATTAGAATCTTTAAAAGGTAAACATCCTGTTATTGATCTTATTTTAGAATATAGAGGTATTAAAAAACTTCTTTCTACTTATGTTGATACTTTGCCTACTTTAATCAATCCATCCAGTGGAAAGATTCATACAAGTTTCAATCAGGCTGTTACTGCAACAGGCAGATTAAGTTCTTCTAATCCTAATTTACAAAATATTCCAGTTAGAGATGCTTTAGGAAAAGAAATTCGAAAAGCGTTTATAGCTGATTCCAACTGTAAGTTTGTATCCGCAGATTATTCTCAAATTGAATTAAGATTGTTAGCTCATTTGAGTCAAGATGAAAATATGGTTACTGCTTTCAATTCAGATTCTGATATACATCTATCTACTGCTTCAAAAATATTTAAAGTGAATTTGTTAGATGTTACTTCTGATATGAGAAGAAAAGCAAAGACTGCTAATTTTGGAATTATCTATGGTATCTCTGTTTTTGGATTAGCAGAGCGTTTATCTATTCCAAGGTCAGAAGCAAAAACTTTAATAGATGACTATTATGCTACTTATCCTACCATAAAAGATTATATGGAAAAATCTATTGAAGAGTCTCGTTTAAATGGATATGTAGAAACGTTATTCCATAGAAAAAGATTTTTACCTGATATTAACTCTCGTAATGCAACAGTTAGAGGTTTTGCTGAACGTAATGCAATTAATGCTCCTATTCAAGGTACCGCTGCAGATATTATAAAAATTGCGATGGTGAAAATTTTTAATAGAATTAAAGCTGAATCTCTCCAATCTAAAATGATTCTACAAATACATGACGAATTAAACTTTAATGTTCCTGATTCTGAAATAGAGATATTGTCGAAGATATTAAAAGAAGAGATGGAATCTGCAATTCAATTAAGTGTACCATTAATAGCAGAATGTGGTATTGGAGATAATTGGTTGGAAGCACATTGATAGTTCCACGTGGAACATAACCCTATAGTAAAATTAAAGGCGAATTTTTTATAATTCGCCTTTTTACTTTTTGTTCCACGTGGAACTATTCTAAATTATAATCTTTTTCTATATTATCTAAAATTTCGAAAAGTTCGTCTTTTGTTTCGGTTCTTAAAAGTTTTATTCTGGTTTGTTTGAAATTATTTAGTCCTTTTAGTATAGGTGATGCTGCTAGATGTCTTCTTGAATGATGAATACCTCTGATTTCGTCTAACATTTTAATATTATTATTTACTTGTTCTTTTAGAATATCTAGGTAAAATCTAAAACTCTCTTTTTTGCTTCTTTCTCCAGTCAAAAGGTAATCTTTCACCTCTTTAAATATCCATGGTTGGCCTATACTTCCTCTACCTATCATTACTGCATCAACACCATATTTTTCAAAACACTCTTTTGCTCTTTCTGGTGTGGTTACATCTCCATTTCCAATAATAGGAATTTTAATTCTTGGGTTATTTTTTACTTCACCGATTAGTGTCCAGTCAGCAGATCCGGTATACATCTGAGCTCTTGTTCTTCCGTGAATGGCTAAGGCTTGTGCACCACAGTCTTGAATTTGTTCCGCTAAAGTGGTTATGATTTTATTATTCTCATCCCAACCTAGTCTAGTTTTTACAGTTACTGGCTTTTTTACTGCATTAACTACTGCTTTTATTATTTCAAGCATTTTTGGCACATCTTTTAATAATCCTGCACCACCTCCTTTGCCTGCTACTTTTTTTACTGGACAACCAAAATTAAGATCTATAATATCTGGATTAGCTTCTTCTGCAATTATTGCTGCATCACGGATAGGTTCCGGATCTCTACCATAAAGTTGAATAACTACTGGACGTTCTTTATCATATATAGTTAATTTTTTAGTAGAACTATCGATACTCCTTATTAATGCATCAGCAGATATAAATTCAGAATAAACCATATCAGCACCAAATCTTTTACATAATAGTCTAAATGCAGGATCTGTTACATCCTCCATTGGTGCTAAAAATAGTGGATATTCGCTAAATTCTATATTTCCTATTTTCATACTTTATGATGTTTCACGTGGAACATTATTGGTTGTTTGGTACTTCAGATGCATCAACTATCTTATATAGTTTATCTGAAGGACGAATTTTTGATGGAACTTTAATGGAGAATAGTTCACCTCTTTCACACTCTTCTGCAGATTTACAATCAACTTGAATTTCATCAGCCTTTAGTTCTATCACTCCAGTTGTTGGTCCTGTAATTAATAATTCATCCCCTTTCTTTACTCCATATTTTGTCTCAACTAAAAATTCTGCAACACCCAACTTTGAATAGTATTTCATTCCCTTTCCAACATAAACCTTTCTCTTGGTGGATTCTGATCCATATGTAGAACTCCATTCTCCAAGTCGTTGACCAAGATAGTAACCATTCCAAAATCCTCGATTAAATACTGTCTTTAATCGTTCGTCCCAGTTGTTGATTTTCTCTTCTGAAAATGTACCATCTATATAGGATAGTATTGCTTCGTTGTAACATTCAACCACTGTCTTTACATATTCTGGCCCTCTTGCCCTTCCTTCAATTTTTAAAACACGAACTCCAGAATCCATCATCTTGTTCAAAAAATGTATGGTCTTCAAGTCTTTTGGTGACATCAAATATTGATTGTCAACTTTGATTTCAATATCCCTTTCATCGTCGATTAATCTGTATCCATGACGACAAACCTGGTAACAAGCACCTCTATTGGCCGATGCATTTAACTCATGTAAACTTAAATAACATTTACCTGATACTGCCATACAAAGTGCTCCGTGACAAAACATTTCAATTTTTATTAATTCACCTTTTGGTCCGCAAATTTTTTCTTCTTGTATTGCTTTGTATATGGCTGCAACCTGATCCATATTGCACTCTCGAGCAAGAACAACTACATCCGCATATCTAGCATAGAATTTTAATGCTTCAACATTGGCAATATTTAATTGAGTGGATAGGTGAACTTCCACTCCTTTCTCATACGCATACAACATTACAGCAACATCGGCTGCAATGATGGCGCTAACTTTTACCTCTTTGGCAGTGTCTATAATCTCATGCATTAAATCTATGTCGTTATTATAAACAACCGTGTTTACTGTAAGGTAACTCTTAACATTATGTTCTTTGCATATTCTAACAATCTCACGTAAATCATCTGTAGTAAAATTACTGGCAGATCGTGAACGCATATTTAGTTTTTCAATGCCGAAATAGACTGAATTCGCTCCTGCATTGATGGCCGCCATAAGACTTTCATACGAACCTACAGGCGCCATTATTTCAAATTCTTCTCTCTTATAATTCATATTTGATCTGTTTTTACTCTTTGTTTTGTGAATCCATAATTATTGTTGTTGGTCCGTCGTTCAAAAGACGAACTTTCATATCTGCTCCAAATTCACCTGTCTTTACCTCTTTGCCTAAAAGTTCGCTTATCTTAGCACAAAACTTTTCATACATCGGTATGGCAAATTCATGTTTGGAAGCTTTTATGTATGAAGGTCTATTTCCTTTTTTGGTAGATGCTTGAAGAGTAAACTGACTTACTACAAGAATTTCTCCATTTTCATCTATCACAGAACGATTCATAACATCGTTTTCATCGTTGAAAATACGCATATTGACTATCTTGTTTGACAACCAGTCAATATCTTCATCTCTGTCTCGATCTTCTATACCTACTAGTACTAAAAGTCCTTTTCCTATCTCCGATTTTATTACGTCGTTGATAGTGACCGATGCTTCTGTTACTCTTTGAATTACAACTCTCATATCTTAATTTTTTTCCTTTTCATCGTGAAAATAATTGTATAGAATGGTTCCTTTGTCTGCACCTATAATAGCTGTGATGCTTTCCTTGTCTGCCTCTTTTATACGCTTAACACTTTTCAGTTCTTTCAATAGTTTTTCTTGTGTCTTAGGACCAATTCCTTTAATATCTAACTCGCTGTGTAACTGCGATTTACTTCTTTTTTCTCTGTGAAATTTGATAGCAAATCGGTGAACCTCATCTTGAATGGATCCAAAAAATCTAAAAGTCTCATCACTCGGATCCATACCAATCACCTGTGGTGGAAAACCAAATAGAAGTTCTTTGGTTCTGTGTTTATCATTTTTCGCCAAGCCGGCTATTGGTATGTTTAGGTGAAGTTCGTCTTCAACAACTTCTCTGATTACTTCCATCTGACCAATACCTCCATCTGCTATAATCAGTTGAGGTAGAGGACTTTCCTCTTCTATAAGGCGACTATATCGTCTTCTTACAACTTCTTTCATTGAAGCGTAGTCATCAGGTCCTTCAACTGTTTTAATGATATATTTTCTATAATCATTTTTCGATGGTTTTGCCATTTTGTATACTACACACGCTGCAACTGCATCGCTACCCTGGATGTTTGAGTTATCAAAACACTCTATTTGTATAGGTAGTTTGTCTAGTTTCAAAAGATCTTGTATCGATTTCAACAACCTTGTGGCTCTTTGCTCTGGATTGAACTTTTCCATCTGTTTCATCCTGTCAAAGCGATACTGCTTCACATTCTGAATGGATAAATCTAAGAGCTTTTTCTTTTCACCTCTCTGTGGTACTGTAACCGTTGCATTTTCCAAGTTATAACCAATATCAAAAGGCAATAAAATTTCTTTTGATTGACTTTTAAATCTTTCTCTTAATTCTACAACTGCACTAGCAAGAATATCCTCTCTCTCTTCATCTGTTCTGATTTTATACTCTAAAGTATATGCTTGCGTTATTGTACCATTTGTAACCTTTAAATAGTTGATGAAAGCGTCATTTTCATCAATTTCAATAGCAAATGTATCTATATTGGTAAGCAAGGGATTAACGATGGTCGATTTAGATCTATATTGGCTTAAAATGTAGAGTTTCTCTTTGATGGACTGAGCCTCTTCAAATTTCATCTCTTCAGCCAATCTCATCATCTCTTTTTCTAAATTTTTCTCGATTTCACCGATTTCTCCCTTCAATATTTGCTTGATCTCGCTGATGTTGTTTTTATATTCTTCCCAACTTTGCAATCCTTCACAGCAACCCTTGCATTTTTTTATATGGTACTGCAAGCATACCTTATACCTATTTTGTTGAATGGCTTCTGGCGTAAGATTAAGTTTACAGTTTCGAAGGGGATAGAGTTGCTCAATAAGTTCCAGTATGGTCTTTAATGCTGGTGCGTAGGTGTAGGGACCATAGTATTTGGAACCGTCACGAACTATATTTCTTGTTTTAAAAACTCTTGGAAAGTATTCGTTTTTGATGCAGATGGAAGGATAAGTCTTATCGTCTTTGAGAAGAATATTGTAGCGTGGTTGATGCTTTTTTATCAAGCTATTTTCGAGAAGCAATGCGTCTTGTTCTGTTTCAACAACGATATATTTGATGTCTACAATCTGTTTTACAAGTACTCGTGTCTTAACGCTTTGTTGCTCTTTATTGAAGTAGGATGAAACTCTTCTTTTTAAATTTTTTGCCTTTCCAACGTAAATTATCTCATCTTTATCATTCAAATATTGGTATACTCCAGGTTTATCCGGGAGTGACAATACAATCTGTTTAAGATGAGATGTTTCTTTTTGCATATTATCTTCCTAATAGTATAAGTAGGATGTTGATATCGCTTGGAGATATACCTGGAATTCTACTTGCTTGTCCAATAGTTTCTGGATTGATTCGCTCCAACTTTTGTCTTGCTTCTGTTGAAAGAGATTGAATGGTTGAATAGTCGAATTTACCTTTGATCTTTATATTTTCAAGTCTATGTAACTTGTTGGCAATCAATGTTTCACGCTCGATATATCCTTTATACTTGATATTGATCTCTGCTGCTTCGACAATTTCTTCTCTTCTGTTCTTTATTTTCTCGATGGCATTTTTCAAAGCAGGAATGCCTTCTTTTAGTAGATCGATGTTTAATTGAGGGCGAGTCACTAAATCTACCAATTTGCAACCGTTCTTTAATTCTGTTGTTCCGTGCTGAACTAAGAAATCATTGATATAGGCTGTTTTGATAGAATAATTCTCGATGAAATCTTTTAATTTGTTTACTTCTTCCTCTTTTGTTTTGAAAAGATCATAGCGTTCTTTGGTAGCTAATCCGATTTCATATCCTTTAGGTGTCAGGCGCGCATCTGCGTCGTCTTGTCTTAGTAGGATTCTATATTCGGCGCGCGAGGTAAACATTCTATAAGGCTCGTCCACTCCCTTAGTAACCAAATCATCGATAAGTACACCTATGTAAGCTTCGTCTCGGCTAAGGATAAATTCCTTTCCACCGCAACATTTTTGGTGTGCATTGATACCAGCGATGATACCTTGTCCGGCTGCCTCCTCGTATCCTGTTGTACCATTTACCTGTCCAGCAAAGAATAGGTTTTCGACTACCTTCGATTCCAAAGTATGTTTTAGTTGGGTAGGATCAAAATAGTCGTACTCAATTGCATAACCAGGTCTGTAGATATTGGCGTTTTCAAGACCTTTGATAGTTTTAAGAGCTCTAACTTGTACATCCAAAGGAAGAGAAGATGAAAATCCATTCAAGTAATATTCTTGTGTGGTTTCTCCCTCTGGTTCTAGAAATAGTTGATGTCTCTCTTTTTCTGCAAATGTCACAATTTTTGTTTCGATACTTGGACAGTAACGAGGACCTATACTTTTGATTTGTCCGTTGAAAAGGGGAGAATCTGGTAAACCTTCACGTAGAATAGCGTGAGTTTCTTCGCTTGTATAAGTGATAAAGCAACTTTTCTGCTGAAGGGGTCTTGGTTTGAAATCTAGGAAAGAGAATTTGTGGAAATCGTCTTCGCCATCTTGAACGGTCATAACAGAAAAATCTATGGTTCTACCGTCGATTCTGACAGGAGTACCTGTTTTCATTCTGCCTGTTGTCACACCCAATTCTTTCAATTGTTCGGTAAGTCCGTAGGAGGCAGGTTCTGAAATACGGCCTGCGTTGATTTGTGTTTTACCACAGTGGATTAGACCTGTGAGAAAGGTTCCGGCAGTCAACACCACTGCATTTGCTTCGAAAGTCGCACCCATCGAGGTTTTTACTCCCTTTACGCGATTTCCTTCCATTATGAATTGAATGGCGGAGTCTTGCCAAATGCTTAGGTTTTCTGTATTTTCAAGTATGCTTCTCCATTTCTCACTAAACTTTTGTCTATCTGCTTGAGAGCGGGGACTCCACATAGCAGGACCTTTGGAGCGGTTAAGCATTCTGTATTGGATAGCTGTCATATCGGTCACGATACCGCAATAACCACCCAAGGCATCAATCTCTCTTACAATTTGTCCTTTTGCAATTCCTCCGATTGCAGGATTACAACTCATTTGGGCAATTTTGTGCATATCCATTGTGATCAAAAGTGTTTTTGATCCAAGGTTTGCAGCCGCAGCCGCTGCTTCGCAACCTGCATGTCCGGCACCAATGACAATAACGTCGTACTTAAAATTCATAACTTCTCCTAATTTAATGCAAAAATACTAATTTTCTTAGAATTATGAGGTAAGAGGTATAAATTAAGAATTCCTGTCTTGATTTGGTGGATATCGACAAAACTAGCAAATAAATTTGCTACCGGTTTATATGACGATGTTCCTAGTGCTAGGGAAAAAATCGTGTGAAAAATGCCTATAAATGCGATAAAATGGCTAAATGAAACAAAATTCCACCAAATATGAAATATTATTACCCATAACGAATAAGAGAATGGTTCTATCTTTGCATCGAAAGAAAAAGAAATAATTTCGTTCTCAGGAAACATTTATACTTTAAAATAGTAACCACAATCACTCTGTGAAGAGTCAGTTGTGGTTTTTGTTTTTTTAAAACCAATCAAGATTCAGATATTTCTTAATTAGGTTTTTAATCCATTTCTCAAAACCTGTTCCTACTTGAACAACCATTTGCATCTTTTGTTTTCCTTCTGATCGGAATTCGTATGTAACTCCCTTCTTATAGTTTATTTCTACAAAAACGCCATCTTTTGAATATTCGCAAGAACCAAATGAAGTATCTTCTTTTTCTTTGGTGTAACCAGCATCTTCTAGTAGTTTTATTATCTTTTTGTAGGTCTCTTCATTAGCACTCTTATAACCCATGTTGAAGAAAAGAGGTTCTACATTGGTAGTCATTTTCAATAACTTTCTGAAATCCATATCGGTTGCCTTCTCATACACGAATATGTGGGTTGGCATTCCTATTGTTATGCTTTGCTCCACAAATGTAACGGGTGTTCTCATGGTTGGTATTGCCTCATCCCAACATAGTTTATTGAAATCATTGCATTTGCCTTTGTACATATAAGGGGCAATCAGTGTACCTTCAAATACAGCATCTCGCGTTCCAGTCTTTTCGTTTTCCACCTTGCCTGATGCAATGACACTAATCTTTATCTGATTGTTTAATCTCTGCTTCTTTACTTGTGCAGTTCCGGAGGTAAAGTTCAGTTTTTTTAGGGTAAATTCCCCTTTCATCGTAACTGTATCTTCTACGTATTTGCTAATGTTTAGTAGCCAGTCGTCACTGCTTGCAGTGGCCTCACCACTCTTATCAAAATCAGTGTGATCTGCCTCTTCCAATTCTAGATATTCAATGGTTCCATCGGTGTATGTCAGGTGTGGAGCCTCTCTTTCTGCTAGTTTCATGTAGCAGACTTGTAGAGTTCCATCTAATATGCGAACATCGCTTCCATCAAACTCAACTTCTTTCACAATCGGATTGTCTGGTAGGTTGATACGTAGTGAAACCTTCTGTGCATTGTTAGGTATCTTAATAGAGAACGATCCGTCTTTTTGTGATAATGTGAAAGGGGTGTTAGTTCTCTTTCCATTGACCTCGTATGTGCAGTATAGTGGTAATACAAGGTCTTTACCGCAGATATTGTTAATCACTCCACTTATTTGAGGGAAAGAGGGTAGGGTGATGTCTTGTTCGTATTTCGAACCACCAGCTTGACCTTTTACGATCACTGAGAAAACAGGGGAGTAGTTGAGAAAATCTTCGCTTTTAACGGTAATTTCTACATCTGTTTCACTTGGAATGCGTACACTATAAGTACCATCTTCTTTTGTGTATGCACTTACTTGCTCGACAGTTACTTTTACACCTGGAAGAATATTTCCGTTGGCATCCTTTACCGTTCCGTGTAGAACTACAAACTCTTTTGGATCATCCAAGTTCACCCACGAGAAGTGTTCCACTTCACCTTCGTATACATCACCATTTCTAACTGCTAATCCGCTCTCTTCCCAAATACCACTTCTTTCGTTGAAATGCCACAAAGGCATTGTGGTAGGGGCTTTTGCTTTCATCTTCTCAGGGATTGGGAAAACAACTTTCGACTTTTCATCGCCATTCAATTGTAGTTTGTTCCCTTTGGTATCTTTCATTACTACGTTTACCATACCATATGAAACCAAAGGCACCTCGCTCAGATCTTCTCTTTGTGCCAACAGGTCACCTCCAGGCATCGCAGCTTGAAACTCTGGTTTACTTGGATCGAGGTATATAACATCAATATTTACCTTCCCGTTATAAACTGTTCCATCCTCGTAAACAAGACCATTCTTTGGAATATTCACCTCCATATTACCCACTGTGATCTGTGCCCCTTTGCTCGAAACAAAGTTTGTGGAGGTGCTGACATCCTTCACGTTGTTTTTGATAAGAGTAACATCCATTATGCCGGTAGAGGTACATTCACCAGAGCGAACCACATCAAAATATCCCTTTTTACCGAATTTTAGAACAAAACGAGAGCCCACTTGCTCTATGTTTTCTATGTAGAAAATACCATTTTCATCGGTTTTTGTAGATAGTCCGTTGGAAGATACTTCAACGCCGGTTATAGGTGTACCATCAATATCTTTGACAATACCTGTCATTGATTCGAGCGAAGCACCCTTTTTGCTACATGCGAACATTCCCAGAATGAGGCAAACGCAAAGCGAGAAACGAAATAGAAAATTAGTTTTAAAATTCATGGTGTTTTGTAAAATTAAATAAATGATGGTGCAAAGATACAGTTTAATTGTAGATTAGAATTAATTGTGGATATTACAAAAAAATATGTGGCATCAAAACTTTCTTTATAAATATTCGGGGTCTGTGATTGTTTAGTTCTCCTTAAAAAATAATATACATCATCTCTAAAATCGACTAAATCATCTCTTAATTCTTAATTCCTTAAATAATTTCTTAAATTTGTACCTTCAATATCTATAAAATGAAGAGATTACTTCTTTCGATAGTAAGTTTGGCCCTTTCTTTGGGAGTATTTGCAGCTACTTCCACTCTTTCAGGAGTGGATCGATCGTATGCTGGAAAGACTCTTAAGCTTAATTATTATATGGATGGTATCGCTAATATCCAACGCACGTTGGATTCTTGTAAGGTTGATACCTCTGGAAAGTTCTCTCTATCTGTTGATATTGCCTCTCCTATACAGGTCTTTGTTCCCACTGAAACATTCAATGGTTTCATCTATTTGGAACCGGGAAGGAAGTATGAGGTAAGAATCCCTTCTTATACCGAACGAACCTTAGCGCAAAAGTTGGATCCTTATTTTAAACCTGCTGATATCTTATTGGATATTGTTGGATTGAAGCAAAACGATTTCAATTTTAAGTTGATGGAGTTTGAAGATGCCTTCGATTTCTACTCTATGAAGCATGTTATTTACGGTGGAACCGCTGATTCTATTTTAGGATCTATTGATCAGATGAAGGAAATCTTTAATGATCTGTATGCCGATAATTATCTTGGGAAGTATATGGAATACCGTTTCCTTTTGCTTCTAAACTCTTCTTCTCAAATCTATCAGGATAGTCTTATTTCTAGAATGAATAAGTTGGGAGTTGATGAGAAAAATCCTGCTTTTTGGGATCTCTTCAATAATCTATTTGAAGAATTCATTATCCAATCGCAAGCTGATAGAGAACAATATCTTGCTTTCCAGCGAATTGTTGAGGAGGGAAATGTAAAGATGTATTTCATGCTGATAACCAAACGATATGGAATTACTGATCCCGAGTTGAGAGAGTTGGTGGCCATCAAGTGGCTTTATGACTTAATTAATCAAAACCAGTTCAATCAGTTCAAAGTGGTTGATTTGCTACAAAAAGTAGGTTCGGGAGTTTCGTCTCAGCAAAATAGAGACCTTTTGACTTATATTTTGAATAATTCAAGTTCTAATATGATAGGTTCTTCTGCTCCTGATTTTAAGTTGAGAACGTTGGATGGTAAGAAGAAGAAATTTTTCGATTTTAAGGGAAAATATGTCTATTTGAACTTTGAAAATTCCATGATCGATCAGGTCCAAAAGGATTTGGATGTATTGGTTCGTTTTCAAAACGATTATAAGAATGATTTGGTAATTCTTAATGTTGGTTTGTACGACACGCCAGAGTCTGTTTTGAAACTGTCGCAGCGTTATCAAGGTATGCGATTTTTATTAGCCGAGGATCCTGACGCATTAAAAGATCTGTATAACATCAAGAGTATTCCTTGTTTCTTCTTGATCGATAAAGAAGGAAACTTCCTTATGACGAAGGGGGCAGAACCGACTGATGAATTAAGAATGTTGTTGCAGCGTATTTTCAAGTCTAACTAAACCCTCTCTCCTATGTTTGGATTGAAAAAAATCGATTTGCAAACAGCCTTCAAGCGTAAGTTAGAAGAGTTGATGTTGGATGAGGTCCTTATGGAAGATTTGGATCGTGTCTACCTTCCTTTAGCCAATCTTATTCATACGGGACTTAATACTGAAGATAAGACTCAGATCATAGGAATTAACGGAGCTCAAGGTTCTGGGAAGTCTACTTTTTGTGCCCTTCTGAAAGTAGTGCTTGAAGAGCAATATAAGATGAGGGTTGTAAGTTTTAGCATAGATGATTTTTATTTGTCTCATTCCGACAGGGAGAGACTTGCTCAGGAAGTACACCCTCTTTTGTTCACAAGAGGAGTGCCAGGTACACACGATGTACGATTGTGCGAGCAGGTTATCTCATCCCTTTGTGAAGCATCTTCTAAGACTGAGACAATTATTCCTCGATTTAACAAAGCAACGGATGATCCATTCCCAAAAACGCAATGGGATATTTTTGTTGGTAAACCCAATGTAATTCTCTTTGATGGATGGTTTGTAGGTGCAGTGGAACAAAAGGAAACTGAGCTTTTGACTCCTGTAAATGATTTGGAGCGTAATGAAGATCCATATTGTGTTTGGCGTAGATATGTCAATAGTCAGCTAAAAGATAATTATCGCCCTTTGTTCGATAAAATTGATATCTTGGTGATGTTGAAAATTGCCTCTTTCGATAGAGTATACGAGTGGCGAAAATTGCAAGAAACGAAGTTGCGTATGCAGACTTCCGATCAAAAGAATTTGAGAATAATGAGTGAGGATGAACTGAAACGCTTTATCTCTCATTTTGAAAGGTTAACCCGTTATATGCTTAGGGAGATGCCATGTCGTGCGGATATGTTATTAAGCGTAGGTGGGGATCATAGAATATACATATAAAATGGATCAGAAAATAGAAGACAAAATCGCTTTCATTCAGAAGGTAATCTCCTACATACCTGTTTTGGGTATGATGCTTGTTTTTGCCTCATTACCATTCGGATTTTCTAAATTTCAACGCATCTCATTAATTATAATGGGCGTAGGATTTGTGCTCGATCTTCTTGTTTCTTCCCGATGGAAGGGATGGAAATGGAGTAATGACAAGTTACCTTTTCTGTTTTGTATTCTCTTTTTTGCGTTGATACCTATATGGCATTTTTTTGAGAATTCAAATCCAACATCTTCCAATTACTATATGCACTGCATCGAGTCGAGGATGCCTTTCATTGCTTATGGCGTGATTGGTATAATTGGTTTGAATGATAAGTTTAGAATTAGAGATTTCACGGTTGTTCTCTGCCTATCATCCATTGTGATGGTTATTTACTCCTTTTTAGTTTTCTTTCAGGCGATACAGTGGCGGCTTTATATTCCTGAGATGACCTATGCTGAGAATATTTCCATCTATGTTTATTGGGCGGCTGTTAAGGTAAATGCACATATGACATTCAATATGTTTATGAATATCACCCTTGTCTTTAATGCCTATCTATGGTTAGCGAAGGACGTGAAGAAGTGGGTTAAGGTGTTGTCGCTTGTCGCGCTATTTTTTATTCTAATCGCCTTTGCCGTGTCTTTTGGTCGTACTGGTGTGATTACGATGTTTGTCATTGAATTAGCCGTAGCGTTCTATTGTTTATGGTTTAAAGTGAGAAAAGAACGTCGATGGATGCTTTTAATTTTGGTTTTAGTGCCTGTCGTTCTATTGCCATTGTTCCCTCAATTCTCCAAATCTGTTACACACGATCCACGTCGCGTGATATGGAATGTTTGTGCTACACTGATTAAAGATAGTCCTGTGTATGGACACGGAGCTGTGAAGGCAAGAGAGCTTTTGGTAGAAAGAGGAATGAACGATGCAGATTTCTATAATGGATATGCAACCATCTACATAAACGATCAACCTATAATGAATAAAGAGGGTTTTATAGATATGATGCAGATGCACCCGCATAATATGTATATTGGAACATTGACAGAGTTTGGTGTGATAGGTTTACTGATCTTGTTGGCGTGTCTATTTTCTCCACTTGTATGTTTTAAGAATTGTAAGAACAAGTTCTTCTTTCTGCTCTTCCTTTTTGCGTATGCATTCCAAGGCGTTTTTGAATCGCTAGGTCCACATCTTTTACCTACATTCTTTATGTTCGAGCTTCTTTTGTGGAATTATGCAACAGATGTCAATCAGTTAAAAAGAAGGGATTGATCGAGATATTTGAAATAAAAAATGGTTGGTGATTACGCCAACCATTTTTCTTTCCATTGTTTTATCTTTTCCTTTCGTTTCTCTCTTCTCTTTCGTTTTATTCTATCTATTTGCTTGTATTTGAAGAAAAGTCGGGTACATTCCTGCACATCCATCTTTCTTCCCTCTGCATATTCTTTTGCTACGATACTAAAAAAATCGTCATGAGCCCACATGCGGCAGAAGTTTTCACATCCTGTTTCCATATCAACCTCTTTGAATTGCATTCTATTAATATCGATCAATGAAAAGATGAATTCACCATTCTCTTTTCTTCCCCATAAGATATTTCCTGGCGAATAGTCTTTATGCAAAATGTTGCTATTATGAAGTTTGGCAGAGAATTGTCCGAAGGCAATTGCTAGTTCTTTCTTTTCACCTTCGGGAGAAAGGCAATCATCAAAAATGCGAAGATTACCTCTCATCGGTGTATGTATACTTATGAAGTAGGATCTGGAAAGCAATCCACCTTTCTTCTCTTCAATATATGCGATAGGAGTGGGTGATAGAAAACCTCTTGAAAGCAGTTCAAGTGCATATTCGTATGCTCTTTGGGCTTTGGTTGGACGGAAGAAAGTATAGGCAATTTTGTTGATGAAAATGGGTATTTTGTATGATTTCACATTTAGTGTAACTCCATCCACATCAAATATCTTAATTTCATTACGAGCTTTGTAAATGCTAGTGCCCTCTTTCTCAAAGATGGAAGGTATGGACTCTACAAAGGAGGCATATCTCTGGAAGTCGGGGTTAATAATCACTTTCATCTCACATATATTTTTTTGCAAACTTACGAATAATAATTTATTTCCTCCGTTTTTCTCATAGCGTACCTACATAGTATTCTTGGAATTTCGTACTTTTGTAGGCAACGATTAGATAGAGAAGATGAAAAAAGTATTAATAGATTTGTCCATTTTGAAGCACCTCAATTGCGGTTTGGGGCAGGTGGCTTACAACTATGCCAAATATTTTGAGAAGCATGCCAAAGAATTAGATTTTGAGGTTCACCTATTGGTTCCAAAGGCCTATAAAGGCTCTTTTGGTAGCGATGTCTTCTATCATGAGTCGAAAGAGCTCTATACGATTTTCCCTTGTTTGTTGCCCCGATTTGACGTGTGGCACTCTATACATCAGTTGAGCCGATTTAAGGTTTCTCGCAGGTCAACAAAGAATATTCTTACCATACATGATCTTAATTTCATTTATGAAAAAGAGGGAGCAACTCTTGTGAAGTACACAAAAAGATTGCAAAAGAAGATTGATCGTGCAAACAAGTTGATGTGTATCTCCAATTTTGCTAAAGATGATGTAGTCAAACATTTCCATCCATCAAAAGAGATAGAGGTGCTTTACAATGGTGTTGAGTTTCTATCATCACGAGATGAGAAACAACCCAATATGCATGGCAAAGAGGGTCGTAAGTTTCTTTTCACAATAGGACAGTTAATGCCTAAAAAGAACTTCCATGTGTTGTTGGATGCAATGAAGTTATTGCCAGAATATACCCTTTTCATCGCAGGAAAGAACAATACGGAGTATGCAGATATGATGCAGAAACGAATTGAAGAGGAACACATAGATAATGTTGTTCTTTTGGGAGAGATACTTCATTCTGAGAAGGTGTGGTTGTATAACCATTGCGATGCATTCCTTTTCCCATCACTGTTTGAAGGATTTGGACTTCCAATTATTGAGGCAATGTATTTCAAAAAACCGGTGCTTTCATCGGATAAGACTTCGTTGAAGGAGATTGGGGCTGGACACGCCATTTTTATGGAAGACTTCGAAGCAGAGCATATAGCTGAAAAGGTAAGAACTGCTATCGATCAGTTCCAGACAGATCCTTCTTTGGCGATAAGAAACGAAGAGTACGCCAGATCGTTCTCATACGAGAAACACTTAGGTCGTTACATTGAGATCTATCGGGAATTATTGGATGATTAGAAATCAAAATAAGTAGATAATGATTCGATAAGGGAAGACCTGTATGGTTTTCCCTTTTTTTGTTGGTCGGCTATACCCTTTATCTTCTTAAACTCTTTGAGGGAGTTTAGGTATTTCTTGTGAGAACGACTTGGAACCATTGTGAATAGAATCTTTTTCAGAATGTTTTTGGGAGATGATGGAGAAAACAATCCGTGAAGATAGTTTAGAAGTAGTTTGTTCCTCAAAAAGATGGTTTCAACATACTCTTTTTTATTCTCTCGATTAATAGTGATGGAGTGGCAATGCTTACAAAAGGTCTTGCTGGTGTATAGACACTCCCATCCTTGTCTCCAGGCACGAAGTGATAAATCAAAATCTTCGAAGTAGAAAGGAGAGAAAAGTTCGTTGAATGCACCTAATTCTTTAAGTTTCTCTGTGCTGACAAGTGCATTACCTCCACATAGATATAGAGTATAACCATCAACACTCTTTTCGCATAAATCCTTATAGTGTATCATTCCATGTTTAAATGCAGGGATCTTAGCGCCTTCAGTAACTTTTGTTCCGCTTATATCGCGAATTTCGCAGTTGATACCAAATAGGTTCTTATTAGAAAAATAAGGAATCGCAATATCAAAGAAATCGGACGAGATCTCCATATCATTGTTGAGTAATAAGGAGAGATTCATCCTGGCATTTTGAATGCCCCTATTGATTGTTTTTGAAAATCCGCTATTTTGCTCGTTGGAAAGGAAAGAAACTTTCGGGTGGTTGAGGCTTTGAAGGTAGGATGCTGTATCATCAGAAGAAGCATCATCTACAATAATAACTTCGAAGTCATCGATGGATTCGCTTTGTTCAAGTATGGTTATGGTTTTTTGGAGATAGGTTTCAAGTAGACCTTTCCCATTAAAAGTTGGTATGATGACTGATATAGTACTTTTCATCGAAATTTTTCTGCAAAGGTAGTTATAATTTGTTAAAATGGTTTTGGACGTTCAGATTAATTGTACTTTTGGCATGGTTTTTGAATTTTGACATTAACGAAGTTACATTACACTTTATATTAACTAATTATAGATTTTATCTCAAGAAAAATCTTATTAAAGGTTATGGGTTTTACGAGTTTTTTTAGGAGGCGAACCATTTTTATGTTAGCAGGCCTTTTATTGTGTTTCTCCGTGGATGCGCAATTGGGTGACTGTCCCACATTTTCTGGTCGTGGTGGTTTTGCAATGGTTGGTAATGTTAATCACAATATGAATTTTAATCCGTCGTTGGAGGAGAATGCACAGAATCTTTTTGTGGTAGACGAAGATGGTAACTCATCGACATATAATTCGAGTTCTGCTCAGGTATGTATTCCCCAAGAGGTTTGTCCTGAAGATGGAATTTTTGCTGCATATCTATCGTGGAGTGGAAAGGTAAAAAGTAGTGATAGCATAAGTAAATGTGGAACTGTAAAACTGAGTGTTGACCAAGGTGCTACATACAACGATATTACGGCAGTTCCATTTATCACAGGCGAAGTAGATGGAAATACGGACCCACAAGGTTTTTATGTATGTCACGCGGAAGTAACCAATTACCTAAGGTCCGTTGATCTTACAAATGGATTGATTTATGTAGGAAATATAGTTTCAGAATACCTTTATTCGGCCGATTCTCCTTCCCGCTTCTCGGGATGGACTTTAACTGTCATTTATCGCAACAATAAAGCACCTAAGGTTACTATTCAATATAGTCCCAAGCATACTTTTACTTATGGCTCTGCTAATGGTAAAGTTGGTTTAGAGCTTTTGGACTCCGTTGATCTTGGAACTACATACACTGGAATTGGTGATGTTCGTTTGGGTATGACAATTGCTGGAGGTTACAAAAAGGAGAATGGAGAAAGATTCTATTTTGGTGCAAAAGATTCAGCAGATTTGATAAACCAATATTACAGAGTGAAAGGAAAGTACGATACTTCTGAAGAGACCAATTTCCTTTCGAATTATATCCAGCCTTGCAAGGGAGCTTGTGAAGATGATGCCATCAGCGGTTATACTAGAGGATACGATTTGCATGTTGTGAATTTGTACAAGGAGAATCCATCGGGTAAATATTTTGAGTCGGGTGATAACTATGCGAACTTATTGCTTACACATAACTCAGAGCACCATCTATTAACTGATATAGTAGTGGAAACCGGATTGCCACAACCACACGAAGTGGAGGCTGTGCAAAAGGTTAGTGGTGATAGTTGCCTTAATTATATCATAGACATTAACACCGGAGACAATGTTGAGGATCTAGCCAATTTCAATATTACAACCCAGTTGCCTGATTATACCAATAAGATTTCTGATTTCAAGATTTATGGAAAGTTATTTGACGATTATTACAAGAATGCCAAAACAGACCAAGTCTATTACACACAGGCAATAGGTCTAAATAAAAAAACAGACGGTAATAAAAAATATAGTTCCAGCGATCGTTCTTCAGGATTCTATTTATGTAGAGAATTAGCTACAGAGTCTTGGAAATACGGAGCGAAAGACTCTACTGCGATAGAGAAGAGTATACAATCTGCTTTAAATTCTCACATTAAAGGACAGGATTCTACGAATATGACCTTGTCGCTTAGTTTCTCAGGTACAATTCCTAAGGAGTTGAAGCATCAAACAGTCTTGACGATTGAATATACGGTTTGTTTGAATCCAGATGCATATGCAGAAAAAAGTGCTATAACAGGAACCGATTCTGAAATTACATCTCAATCTCAATTGAGTATGTCTGGATCTATCTCTAGGGATTCAACTGTGGTTTACAGTAATGATTCTCCAATACTTGACAAATTGTTAGACTGTGAGATGTTCTTTGATATGGCTGGTGGCGGAGGTGGCATTGGTGGCGGAGGCGGTTCCGGAGGTGGCGGAGGCGGCTCTGGTATCGACGAGCGTAATGGACAACCTACAACCATCAGAACGCATTTTGATTTTAGATGTAATCAAATACCAGACTCTGTTCACATTGATGGTTGTGAGGGCGACACACTGCCTATAACAATAATTGAACAACTATTGTTGAAGGAGCATAATGTGGATATGGAGAAGCTGCGCAAGAAAGATACCATAAGATGGATGGAAATCAAACGAGATAGTTTGATTAAGCTTTGTCAACTTGCCATTGATCCTTTAACTATAAAAAAGGATTTTCCTAAAGACAATAGTGCCGGACTAATCTGTTCGGACTCATCTAACTGGTTTATCATGAAGGATTTCTGGGAGAAGTCAGAACCATTGGATAGTTATGATTGGGATGTCCTATTTGATACCCTTACCTACAAGTTTAGGTTGGACACAACTTTTTTAGAAATGATTCTTCATCCTAAAATTGATGCAATTATCCAGCGCCCATTTGATGTAACACATTTGGATTATCGTTTAGAGATTAATAGTGATTGGAAGTATGTGGTAGATGGTGTACTTGATACGGGTATTGTAATAAAAGAGGGTAATTACGCAGTTTCTTTCGTTACACCGTATAATGGAGGTTCAAGTGTAGGAACATCCACTTCCAATTGTAAAGATGAGTTTATTGTTCATGTCAACCCAGAAAAAGTTGATCTTCCTCATCTCTACAAGGGTGCTCGAAAAATTAATTCTGGAGACACTATTCAATATTGTTTGGATGCTAAGTTGGAGACATTAAACCTGATAAAAAAGAAGAAGAATTACTCTTTAGAGTTGAAGGATTCTTTAAGTAAGGTTGCACTTTTTGAGTATGAACTGCTCTCGGATACCATTTACCATTATATGCCTGTAATGAATACCAGTACGAAGGGCATTGATTCTTTCAAGGTGGTTCAGAAAAATAATGGAGGTTGTGTCAGTGATACATTTACTTATTACATAGAGGTGTTAGATGTCAAATCTACGATTAAACCTAAATTGTCTAAGGATACCATTGTATGTATTGAGGATAAGGATTCCATAGAGCTTGTTATTATCAATCCTCTTGTGGTTGATTCGATGCGTAATGAAGGATTCGATGTGGCTTGGTATCTTATTGACGACACAAATACTCATAATGATAGTTTGCTTATTAAGGATGTCACTTCCATCAAGGTTCCTAAGGATAGTGTTGGTAAGTTCGGTTATGGTGCTACCTTCTATTATTTAGGTTGTGAGAGTGAGATGGATACTATTGTCATTGAAGTAAAACCTCTTCCTGCCAAGTTATCTGTTCCAAACATCTCTTTCTGCCAGTATGTTGAGGCTGATTCCCTTTTCATCGCTAATTCGACAATGAAAGCGAATAATGGCCGCACTGATTTTAGTTCCTTACTATGGTACCCATATAATGCTACTGCCACAGCTTTTGATTTCACAGCTGAGAATAGCACTTCCCTTACATCCATCTTGGATGTAGATATTGATTTCACAAAGAAAGGTGAGAAGAATATTATTGTTGCTCCTAT
This sequence comes from Paludibacteraceae bacterium, assembly GCA_045600225.1. GTDB lineage: Bacteria > Bacteroidota > Bacteroidia > Bacteroidales > Paludibacteraceae > UBA1181. The sequence continues at coordinate 3,583 of JAZRXL010000069.1, read as the reverse complement.
GAGTAAGTTTGGTTGTATAGGAGATACTTCTCTTCTTACTATAAACGTAATACCGTTTGATTCTACCAAAACACAATTTAAGAATAAGATTGATTCGGTATTGTTTTGTATAGGTGATGCAACAAAAGATATCACGACCTTTATCGATACTTCCCTTTATCCGAAAAATTCACAATGGGCTTGGTTCTTCGATGAGTCGGATGTGCCAACCAACTCCACAGAGATTGTCCCAGTAACAGGTATCACACCAAGTTATAATACTCTTGCAACCTATTCTCACGATTTCTATTTGGTGCGTGTGGATAGTAGTTCTTGTATCAGTAATCCTTCCCGTTTCCGTGTAGTGGTAGGTGATTCTATTCAGTCCACTCCTTTTGTTGGGGACACAACTCAGGTTGATTATACTAACAATGCTGCGTTGATAGAGTTATGTCGTGGCGAACATCGATACGAGAAGGATATCCTTCCATTAAAGGCTACTGTTGACGGATATACAATGGAGGCAATCAAAAAAGAGAATTTTACCGATGATTGCGACACTTTATTGAAAAAGGATCCAAAACGTTTGGAGTGGAATTCTAAAAAATGGGATTCAATCTTGGTACCAGATAGTGCAAGTACTTCCTACTATTGTATTCGTCAAAGCACGCCAATGGGATGCCACGGCCCTTGGACAACTATCACTATGATTGTTCACGATTCTGTTACATCGGTTCCTTCGGTGGATACGATTCGTCTTTGCCAATACGACAAAGAGGTTATGGTTTCAGATTATGTAACTAATACAACGACATTGAACCTTCGTTATTATGATGCAGAGAAGAAGGTTATTGATATATCAAAGGCCATCGTGACGGCGGAGAAGCCTTCAACCAATTTTACCACATTAAAGAACAACCTCTTCTATGTTGCGCTGGTTAACTCCGATACCAAATGTGAAGGTCGTTATGTAGGTGTTGAGTCGATGGTGAGGACCAAACCTCAGATGCCAGTTGTTTTGAATGATTCCCTCTACTTCTGTGTCGATAACCAGGTTGTTGATTTAACAGCTTCTACTGGTGCCACTGTTCATCCATTGGATGTGAATACAGAACTAGTTTGGAAAGATGCCTCTTCTTTCGTGTCCGATAGAAACCTTCGTTCTACTTATTATGTGTACCAGCGAGACACTGTGACGGATTGCGTGGGAGATATGGATACGATAGAGGTGTTTGTAGAAAAAACATTCACTTATCAGCCTATAGATACTATCCAAGTTTGCTACGGTGAAAGCGTTGATTTGTGGACTAAGGTAGATAATGCTATTTCAAGAAGTAGTTCGGTTATTGTAGATGCAGATCCAACCTTCACGATCGAGTATCTATTGGGCACTACACCTCAGCATAAATTGTCGGAGGTTGAGGCTAAATCAGTGACCTCTGTAGAGCAGGCAACAGTAAGGAGTGTGCAACGCTACTTACTCTCTATTTCAGAGAAGATTAGCGGATGCTCACAAATAGATACTGTGGTTGTGGTGTTTAATGCTCTTCCAAAGATTGACAAAATAGATCCAATAACTAAGTGTCAGTATGAAGAGTTTGGATTGCCAACTCCTGAAACGGACTACAATTTCAGTTGGAAGCGTGAAGATAACACACCTATTGTTGTTACGGATAAGTTCACATTGGTATCAAGTGAAACCCTCACATTGGTTGCTTCTACTAAGCAAATTCCATCTTGCGTGGACAGCGTAAAGGTGAGAATCAATATTAATGAGATACCGGCCGAACCATTGGTTAATGACACTGCTTTGTGTCAATTCTCTGGTGATCATACTTTGAAATACGAGTTGGTTCCAACGGCACTAAATCCATTGACCGATATCTCCCTTTCTTGGCAAAAGGCTGATAGTACCCTTTTCACTCTTTTCAATACAGACACAGTATTTGAGGTGAAGAACCTACAAGAGAAAGTAACAGCGGTGGTTACAAATACCTACACCAACTGTCACAATAGTAAGGATATTACTGTATCCATTCTTCAAAAACTATCCTTGGGTATTGATGACCCAACACCATTGTGTCAACCAGATATGTTCGATGCAACAACGTATATTAATCAGTACATATCAAAAAATAAAGCATCTATCGGAGGAAATGAGCCTTCGTTAAAGGGTTACTTTACACTATACCCAAGTCGAAAGGAGTTGACTGCTTCTGATATGAGCAGTTTGTCATTCCAACCTTCATCGAAACAGGTGGAGTATGGATATGTAATGTCAGATTCTAAAGGAGTATGTATTGCTGAAGATCTATTTACAGTTACGATTAATGCGAAACCTGCTGCTCCACTTATTGAGCAAGGTGCCGATTCCCTTTTCTTCTGTCAGAGCAATGCTCCTTTGTCAGTGAATGCGACTGATACCACTTTCTCTAAACACCAAGAATTGGTATGGCAAGATAATGCGAAAGGATTAGTTTATAGTTTGGACGAAACGATCCCTGTTTCTAAATTGAGTGCTTATTTTCAAGACACATTAACCTCTTGTGAGAGTGACCTATCTTATGTAACGGCTATTGTTGCGAAGCCAATAGCCACAAAACCAATTGGAGGCAAGGATACGTTGATCTATTGTGGAGGTGATACCATAGACTTGTGGTCTATGGCTTTCAAATCTTTCACTGCAGATTTGAAAGATCGTTCTTCACTCTCTATTGTTAGTGCCAAGAAAGGTACTACAAATGTGTTGCAATCAACTCTCGAAGAACTTACGTCTACGGTTCAAGATACTTCTACTTATCTCTTCGAGGTGATGGATACGTTGACTCTTTGTTCTGCTACGAATACGGTGACGGTTATCTTCCATCAGTTGCCTCATTTTACTATTTCTGGAGAAAAGGAGGTATGTTACGATGATAGCATCACATTGAAAGTGGAGGGTGATGATAGACCAATTTCTTATAGTTGGTATTTGGAGAGTACATCATTATCTACGGATGTAAGTTACAAGCAAAATAACTTAAGGGAAGACACCAAATTTACTATCGTTGGAAGTTTGAAAGATCTTGCCACTTGTAAATCTATGGTTGAACATCTTGTAGTAGTAGATACATTACCTACACCTCTACGTGATACTACTATCAATTTCTGTCAGGATACTTTGGCAGATCTTATGGTTGTCAATTTCAATAGAAATAGTTCTGAAATTAGTAGATATTCGATCAAATGGTATGATAAAGATGGTGCCGATCTGCAATCTACTGAAAATATGAAGCATTCCATCACTGAAGATGGGGTTACAGTGTATCGTGTTGAATTGACCGACCGCAATACAGGTTGTATCAGTAAACGTGCTAATATGACGGTGAATGTACATCCACAAATCCGGATCCGTTGGAACAATCCAGATACGATATGTCAACCAGCCACCTACAACTTGATGGAGGATTTGGCCAAGGCGGTTTACGGAGGAACTAACCCTCAGTATCAATGTGCAGTGATGGGTACAGACACTATCCATAACGAAACTTCCATTTCGGAGAACAGCAAGTTGAATGTGTATTACAAAGATGACAACGGATGCGAGTTGATGCAACCCGTATCG